>NZ_CP130748.1:2400000-3000000 GCF_030563405.1 Vibrio sp. SNU_ST1 | reverse complement strand
TGTTAATTAGGGCTTACCGATGAATCCCGAAATAAATAGGAAGGGTATGCGTGATGTATGATCTTCTATTCATTCAGTCTACCACTAAAGAATAGTTATCTTTTTGAAGGTGATCACCAAACAAAATTCTGGTCATTTGCTTTTTTTGTGGAATTTTATTCTTTGGGTAAGTGGATATTTATTCCGGGTTGGGAATAAATATCCATGTAATTTGAGCTGTTTCCTTTACGGAGGTAAGAGCGCTAAGGGCTAGCGGATTTCACTCATGATCTCGCGAGAGAATACTTTTTCACAATAGTGACATTTTAGTTGTACTTTTTCCTGTTTTAGCTGCACTTTAAAGCTACTTTCAACGGGTTCACCGTGCGAGATACAGTTGCTATTAGGGCAAGAGTACACACTGTTGATTTGGTCTGGCAGTGCTAATGTTAGCTTATTAACCACCTTGTACTCTTCAATCTGATTTACCGTCGCTTGCGGCGCATACAGAGCCAATTGGTTGGCTTGTTCCTTGGTCAGAAAGATGTTCTCAATCTTGATTAGATCTTTATGACCAAGCGCAGATGATGGCAGATTCAATCCCATGGTGATGCGTTGTTCTGTTTTGTGTAGCTTAAACAGTTTTAGGATTTTGATACCAAGATGAGCAGGGATGTGGTCAATCACGCTGCCGTTACGGATCGCTTCTACTTGTAGCTGAGTTTGTTTAACCATGACTGTATCTCCTGCTTATAAAGTGTCGTTTAGAACTAGGGCCAATAGGGCTTCGCGAGCGTATACACCGTTTTCAGCTTGTTCAAAGTAGTAAGCGTGTGGCGTTTTATCTACGTCGGTTGTGATTTCATCGACGCGTGGTAATGGGTGAAGCACCTTCATGTTCTGGCGTGCATCTTTCAAGGTATCGGCAGTTAGAATGTAAGCCGACTTCATGTGCGCGTATTCTGACGCATCAAAGCGCTCTTTCTGTACGCGAGTCATGTACAGGACATCCAGTTCAGGCACCACTTCTTCAATGCTGCTGTGGGTGCTGTATTGGATGCCCATCTCTTCCAATTCTTCACAGATGTAATCAGGCATCGCTAACACTTCTGGCGCGATAAAGAAGAAACGCACGTTATTGAATTTTGATAGTGCTTGCGTCAATGAGTGTACGGTACGGCCATATTTTAGGTCGCCGACGAAAGCCACATTGAGGTTATCGAGCGTGCCTTGCGTTTCGTAAATCGAGAACAGATCCAATAAGGTTTGCGTTGGGTGTTGGTTTGCACCGTCGCCACCATTCACAATTGGCACACCGTTAGAAAATTCAGACGCTAAGCGTGCTGCACCTTCTTGTGGATGACGCATTAC
Organism: Vibrio sp. SNU_ST1; assembly: GCF_030563405.1. Lineage (NCBI taxonomy): Bacteria > Pseudomonadati > Pseudomonadota > Gammaproteobacteria > Vibrionales > Vibrionaceae > Vibrio > Vibrio sp. SNU_ST1. Next base: position 2,998,650 of record NZ_CP130748.1, on the reverse strand, counting down.
AAAGGCATCCACGTAAGATGAAATAACTTGAACGGAATCAGCAAGTGTTTCGCCTTTTTTTGCCAGGGATGTGTTGCCGCCATTATCAAAGCCGATGACTGTGCCACCAAGGCGTTGAACTGCGGTTTCAAATGAAAGGCGAGTTCGAGTTGAAGGCTCAAAGAAGCAGCTCGCAACGACTTTATTTTTCAGCAGCTCAGGGTTTGGCTCTGCTTTGAGTCTTGCTGCAGTATCGACGATAAGCTCCAGTTCATCACGAGATAGCTCTGGAATGGAGATGATGTGCTTGTTAAATAACGAATGCGCCATAACGGGTCTTCCTTTTTCTATGCATACAGTCAAATTGCGGACAAAAAAAAGCCCCCTAAAAATAGGAGGCTTCGAAACGATCAATAGAGCAAAATAAAAATGACACCAACGCCGTTCTAAGGCGTATTGGCTGACAATCATGTGCGAAAAAATTGCGGTTCATTTTTTGCTCTCTTAAGACAAATTGCGGAGGATTATACTCAGATAAAAAGGCCATGCAATACTTTCTGTAAAGTATTCATTTAATGGATTTTTATGCGAGATTACGTCCATTTTAAACTCCCATTTAAGTCTTTGTTGGGGCTGAGACTTACAGGGTTTTCCAGGAAGTTATCTCTTCAACCGCATGAAAAAAAATGCGAGTTTTATTCAAGGTCAAAACCCCAAGAACGCCACCCGCATTTCCCTGTCATTGCACTTAACTCATCAATGTATTTCGAACAAGTGAGTGCTTAGCTTCTTAATTTTTTACTTCTTAACTGCTTAATTTCTTAGCTGCCTAATGTCGCAACCATTACTGCTTTGATCGTGTGCATGCGGTTTTCTGCTTCATCGAACACGATAGAGTATTCAGACTCAACCACTTCATCTGTTACTTCAACACCGTCTTTTAGCTGTGGATATTCAGCAGCAAGTTGTTTACCTACTGTTGTATCTTCACCGTGGAAAGCCGGTAGGCAGTGCATGAATTTCACATGTGGGTTGCCCGTTGCTTTGATCATGTCCATGTTGACTTGGTAAGGCATCATTAGGTTGATACGCTCAGCCCACGCTTCTTTTGCTTCGCCCATTGATACCCAAACGTCGGTGTATAGGAAGTCACAACCTTGCACGCCTTCTTGAACATCTTCTGTTAGTGTAATTTTGCCGCCAGTGTGCTCTGCAATCTCACGACACTCAGCCAATAGCTCTTCTTGTGGCCAGAATTGTTTTGGAGCAACAAGGCGAATATCCATACCCATTTTCGCAGCGCCAACCATTAGAGAGTTACCCATGTTGTTGCGAGCATCACCTAGGTAAGCAAACTTGATTTCATGCAGTTGCTTGCCACGGCCGTATTCCGTCATAGTTAGGAAGTCAGCTAGGATTTGTGTTGGGTGGAATTCGTCAGTCAGGCCATTCCATACAGGAACGCCAGCGTAAGCGCCTAGCTCTTCAACGATTTCTTGACCAAAGCCGCGGTATTCGATGCCATCGTACATACGGCCTAGAACGCGAGCTGTATCTTTCATAGATTCTTTGTGGCCAATTTGAGAGCCAGATGGGCCTAAGTAAGACACGCGAGCACCTTGGTCGAATGCCGCTACTTCGAATGCACAGCGAGTACGAGTTGAGGTTTTCTCAAAGATAAGCGCAATGTTTTTGCCAGTCAGTGTTGGCTGTTCGTAACCGTTGTACTTCGCTTTTTTTAGCTCCATAGAAAGATCTAACAAGTGTTGAATTTCGCGTGGAGTGAAATCTAGTAGTTTTAGGAAGTTACGATTGCGTAGGTTAAAAGCCATGATGTATTCCTTCTTAGATTTAGGCGCTTCCTTGTTACAGGGAAATAAAATTCAAGAAAGCGCGATTCAATTTTTAGTTAAAGTTGTTCGGTTTTGTTTCGTTTGATTCTGTTTTCGTAAGCTTTAAAAGCGCTCAAGATTTAAGGTTCTCAAGCTTTTAGTTTTTCAAGATGATAAAACTCGTTAGTGCATTAACCTTTGGTGATATTGGTGCCCGCTTGGCCTTGCAGGATTTGCAAACCATCTTCGAGTGCGCCGATACCCACTACTTTGCCGCCTTGCTGAATGAACTCGCACGATGCTTCAATTTTTGGCCCCATTGAGCCTGCATCAAATGTAAACTTCGCCAATTCACTTGGTGTAGTACTGCGCAGTGCGTGTTGAGTCGGTTTGCCCCAATCAAGATAAACAGCGTCAGCATCGGTCAAAATAAGCAGCGCATCCGCATCCAATTGTTTCGCTAGGAAAGCCGCTGACATGTCTTTGTCGATAACCGCTTCAACGCCGACTAATTTGCCATTTTCTTTTTTCACTGGGATGCCACCACCGCCAGTACAAATTACGAGGTGACCCGCATCGATAAGCTGTGTGATCGCTTCGTGCTCAACAATGCCGGTAGGGCGTGGGCTTGGTACCACGCGACGGAAATGTTGGCCGTCAGGTTTTACGATCCAGTGGAATTTCTCCGCTAACTCACGCGCTTCTGCTTCTTCGTAGATCGGGCCAATTGGCTTGGTTGGATCTGCGAATGCAGGATCATTTGGATCAACGGTCATTTGCGTCAACATGCATGAGATGTTGCGGTCTGGCAGGTAGTTTTTGAACTCTTGCATCAGCATGTAGCCGATCATGCCTTGAGTCTCACTGCCCAATACATCCAACGGATACGGGTTTACTTTTTTGTACTCCAAACCTTGCAGAGCAAGTAAGCCAACTTGTGGGCCATTACCGTGCACTAGAACCACGTTGTACACTTTCGCGATTTCAGAGATGGTTTTAACAGCCGTTTCAATATTACGGCGTTGAACATCGGCTTCTAACGGCTCACCGCGACGAAGTAGGGCATTACCGCCGAGTGCAACAACAACAGTTTGCTTAGTCATAATTGTGTTCTCTCATTTTGGCCAAGTTGAGATTATTTAAGATCGTTTAACTTGGCCGTTTCGTCTTAGTGATTAGATACCATCACGCTCAATTGGGCAGCTCATGCAGCGTGCGCCACCGCGACCGCGACCAAGTTCGTCTCCTGGAATCGGAAGAACCGTGATGCCTGCTTTGTCGTATTTTTCGTTGGTGTATGTGTTGCCTTCGTAGCCAATAACGACGCCGGGTTTAACCGTTAGAACGTTGTTTGCATCGTTCCACTGTTCACGTTCTGCATGGAAGTTGTCGCCACCAGTTGTGATTAGGTTTAGCTTGTCTACGCCAAGTGCTTTTTCGATAGCCGTTACGAAGTAGCCTTCTTCTTTCGCTTTTACAGCGCCTGACTCATCACCAGTTAGGTTCCAGCACTGCACGTCTTTACTTACCACTTCCGGGTAAACAGAGAACGTATCTTCGTTCATGTGAGTCATCACGGTGTCTAAGTGCATGCAAGAACGGTGTTTTGGTAGTTGCATTGCGATAACTTGTGTCGCTTGACCGTGTTTGAATAGGCTAGACGCTAAGTGTTCAACACCTTGTGCTGTTGTACGCTCAGACATACCGATAAGAACCGCGCCACGGCCGAGAACAAGAACGTCACCACCTTCGATTGTTGAGTTGTCGTAGTTGATGTTTTCTTCATCACCGAAGTATTTAATGAAGTCTTCGCCTGCGAATGTTGGGTGCCAACGGTAAATAGCGCGAACGTGGTTGGTTTCACGTTGACGAGCAGGTTTCGCCATCGGGTTGATAGATACGCCACCGTATACCCAGCAAGATGTGTCGCGAGTAAATAGGTGGTTTGGTAGAGGTTCGATAATGAAGTCAGTTGGTGCGTGCATGCCTTGCATCATTGAAGATGATTTCATTGGCATCTCAGCGTAAGACAGACCGCCCGTTAGGATTTTTGCTAGCTCTAAGTTTGGTAAGTCGCCCAAGTAGCAGCGCACATCATTTGCGAATGTTTTACCCAAACGGTAATCAGATACCTGGCAGCTTAGTAGCCAGTCTTTCGCTTCTGGCACTGCTAGTGTGTCTGCTAGTAGGTCAGTAAGAAGAAGAACTTCAACACCCTGATCACGTAGCGTTTTAGTAAATGCGTCATGCTCTTTACCTGCGCGCTCAACAGCCAGTACGTCATCAAATAGTAAATCGTGACAGTTAGAGGGTGTTAGGTGAGTCAGTGCGCGTCTTGGGCGGTGAACTAGAACGCGGCGCAATTGACCTATTTCAGAACCTACATAGAACTTACTCATGATCGTCTCTCTCTTATATATTTGAATTACTTTTATCGCTAAGAGTAATTATTTATTTTCAGTGGAGAATAATGAATTATTTTATTCATATCTCTTGTCTGGAATTAATATTACGCCTGCTAGTCAGGTATTCTTAGAGATCTATCACAAATCGTTTTTTATCCCGCAGCCCTTTGAAATTAAGGGTTTTAACAAACTTTATGCACTTTTAGTCATGGCGATTACATTCTAAATAGTTAGCGGTTAGGGAACTTTATGCACGCTTTTTTGATGAACCTTCCTAGAATCAAAATTGTTAGGGATTATATGCACAATAAATTTATTGATAAGAATGTACTTAGCTTGGAAGTATGCAATGTTTCTATTTAGATATTTAATTTTGGATGTGAAATTAATTATTTATTAACAAAGTAAATGCGAATAAAGCTGTTGTGATCACATTTTATAATGGGGTGTTTAAAGTTGATTTTCTATAAAAATGGCTTTTATTTTTCCTTTGGTTATTACAGGGGGAATAACTTTAAATATAATTAACGTTAATAAATGACTAAATATTTCCTAAATATAATGGAGAGGAATGGATTGTTTTTTATTAGCCTTAACATCAATATTAAAACGTTGGTTTACTCTTTGTCGAAGGTGTCCTTGGATTGTTTAAGGTTGGCTGATGAGGTTGACCATAGAGAGGCTTTAAATAGAGTGTGTGCAGCTCGTGAGGTTGTTTTGGGGACTGGCTCTGGGGGCGATAGCAATAAAAAAGCCGCTAAGAAAGCGGCTTTGAACGAGAAGGTGGTGTGTAGTTTTTAGATAAGCGCACCAATACTTAGTACAACGATGCAGAACACCATCAAGATTCCGATTAATGGCATCACCCATTTAACCCAGCGCACGTAAGGGACACGAGCAATCGCCAAGCCGCCCATTACCACTGCAGAGGTTGGAGTGATTAAGTTGACCAAGCCAGATGCAGATTGGTAAGCGGTGATAACAAGGTCACGACCTACGCCAGCAAAATCGGCTAATGGTGCCATGATTGGCATAGTCAGTACTGCCAGGCCTGAGGTCGAAGGTACTAAGAATGACAGTAGAATTTCTAAGAAGAACATCACGTTAATGAAGACAACTGAAGAAAGGCCAGTCACCATTTGTTCTGCCGAGAAAAGAATAGTGTCGGTGATCATACCGCGGTCCATTACGACTACGATACCACGTGCAATACCTATGATAAGCGCAACGCCCAGTAGGTCTCGAGCACCGTCAATGAAGCTAGTTGTGAACTCTTCCTCGCTCATACGAGACACAATACCGACAATAATAGTCGCAGCTAAGAACATCGCGGAGATCTCTGCCATCCACCATCCAGCAACGGATACACCGTAAATCATGACAGCGAAAGAGCCACCAAAAATGGCCAGGATCAGTTTGCGAGTCGCGGTGAACTCCAGTTTTTCACCACTTGCGTTGCCAAGGAAGTGTGCTTTGTTCTCTTCGTATTTATCGTAAACAATTGATGTTGTTGGATCGGCTTGTACCATTCTTGCGTAGCGCATGACGTAGGCGACACAGATACCCCAACCAATAATCAGCATTCCAATACGCAGCGCGATACCGTCGGTAAATGGAATACCAGAGGCGTTGGCAGCAATAACGGTCGCGAATGGGTTAATGGTAGAGCCTAACACCCCAATCCCTGCGCCAAGCAATACCGTCGCAGCCGCAACTAGAGGGTCAAAGCGAGCAGCCATCATTACTGGTACTAGTAATGTATAGAATGGTAATGACTCTTCCGCCATGCCGTAGACAGTACCGCCAGCGGCAAACAATGCCATCAGTATCGGTATCATCAACTCTTCTCGCCCTTCTAAGCGGGCGGTAACGCGTTCGATACCAGCATCAATGGCACCTGTTTTGGTTACTAGTCCTAAGAAGCCACCAATGATTAAAATGAACAGTGAAACGTCGATTGCTGCGGCTTCATAGCTATTGTGGTCGTAGAAACCGTCAATCGGCGCTAGCAGTACATCAATCACGCCTTGAGGATTACCTTCTACCGCTTGATAGGTTCCGGTTACGGGTACTTCTCGACCTAACTCTTCATTCATTGCACGGTCGTACTGGCCTGCTGGAACAACCCAGGTAAGCAGAGCGACGAACGCAATCAGAATAAATAGAATGGTGTAGGCAGAAGGGAATTTAAAGTTGGCAAAGAAGCCGCCCTTTTTTTTCTCGTTTGGTATCGTTTGAGTTGTCATGGCTATCTCCTTACATCATCTTAATTAGAAGTGATGTGAATTAGCGACTAATGATTTATAGACTGTAAATATACTGATGTTTATAAGGTGTTCAACGATATAAAATTGCTCACCTTAAATTAATTTCGTTTATATATTTACTAATCCAAATGAAGTTGAATTTAATTTAGCTGCGGTTATTTTATTCCTTACTTCGGTATTTAAGTTTGGTGCTGTTCACAAAAATAATGGCTAGTGAATGAGTTGGAAAATGGCTGGAAATCGGCAAGGTTTTTTGGTTAGTTAGCTTGGATTAATATTCGATGGGGATGGCGGTAAATCAAAGGAAGATTGACTTAATAGGCATTCCTAATTAGTGGTCTGAATAATCCTGGAATTTTATTCAAACTTTATTTTTGGTTGGTTTTTGAATTTTATAACGGTTATTTGACGTGTATCAAATAACACATTGAGCAGAAAACAAAAAAGGAAGCCGAAGCTTCCTTTTTTAGTTTAGAACATTAGTGATTACTAGATGAATAGGCCGCCAAATGCGAAGCCGAGTGCAACCGCTGTACTGATTGTTACCACACCAGGAATGAAGAATGGGTGGTTGAAAACGTAGTTACCAATACGCGTTGAGCCTGTGTCATCCATCTCAACCGCTGCCAGTAGCGTAGGGTAAGTTGGAAGTACGAACAGTGCACTTACTGCAGCAAAAGAAGCCACGGCTGTTAGTGGTGCTACGCCAATCGCTAGAGCAGCTGGCATTAGTGCAACTGTTGTTGCGCCTTGAGAGTAAAGCAGCATAGAAGCGAAGAACAAAACAAGAGCTAGCATCCATGGGTAGTCAGCCAGTAGAGCGCCTGCTACGTCTTTGATCTCAGCAACGTGTGCGTTTACAAACGTTGAACCTAACCAAGCTACACCAAGTACACAAACACATGCTGTCATACCAGAGCGGAATGTTGGCGCTGAAGAAATCTTCGCAGCATCAATCTTAGTGAACATCACGATAGCCGCTGCTGCTGCTAGCATCACAGACATGATCGCTTCGTTACGACCAAGCGCTGGGTTTTCAATTAGGCCAACAGAGCTAGAGATAGCCGCTGCGTAGCAAACCACGAAACCAATCGCAGCTAGGAAGATGTACGTTGCTCTCTTCGCTGTTGGTAGAATTTCACGTTTCTCTTCTGTCGCCAGTTTGATTAGGCCTTTCTCTAGACGTTCTTGGTAAACAGGATCGTCTTTCAGTTCGCTACCCATGTAGTTAGCAACAACCGCGCCAACCATACAAGCGATGAAGGTTGTTGGGATACAAACCATCAATAGCGTTAGGTAATCAACACCAAATGGCGCCAGCATTGCTGCGAAAGCGACAACTGCAGCCGAGATTGGCGAAGCTGTGATAGCAATTTGAGAGGCTACAACTGCGATAGACAGTGGACGAGAAGGACGCACGCCTTGGCCTTTCGCTACTTCTGCGATTACAGGAAGCGTAGAGAATGCTGTGTGACCAGTACCTGCCATTAGTGTCATTACAAAGGTCACAATCGGCGCGTAAAAGGTGATGCGTTCAGGGTGTTTACGCAAAAAGTTTTCTGCAATTTGTACCAACCAGTCCATACCGCCAGCAACCTGCATAGCAGCAATTGCGGTGATAACCGACATGATGATCAAGATTACGTCGATCGGGATGAAAGACTGGCTTGTTGGAACGCCAAGAATCAGTGAAAGGGCAATAACACCAGCACCACCGGCAAAACCAATACCGATACCGCCAATTCGGGCCCCCAAAAAGATAAAGAGCAGGACGACAAATAGTTCTACTGCAATCATAAGTAACACCTCATTTTAGATTTTATTATGTGAACATTCGCCGCTGGAATGTTCACATAATAGTTCTATGGTTTAGATTCTATTTCGCAAAAGTGCAACCAACAGAAAAACCACAAAATTAACATGGTTAACCGTACTGGAGCCTAAAAAAGGGCTCCGTTTGGAGCCCTTTTTCGCTAACGTTATTCGTAGCGTTTTGCTTTATACTGAGGATGCATCAAATTTTCAACAGAGAAAATGTCATCAAGTTCTTCTTCGGTTAATAACCCGCGCTCTAGAACCACATCACGAACGCTTTTACCTGTTTCAGCACAGATCTTACCAACAACATCACCCTCGTGGTGGCCAATGTATGGGTTCAGGTAAGTGACGATACCGATAGAGTTAAATACGTGAGATTCACACACTTCTTTGTTCACAGTAATGCCGTCTACACACTTGTCGCGTAGGTTCACACATGCGTTTGTTAGAATGTCTAGAGACTCAAACATGCTTTGTGCGATAACAGGTTCCATTACGTTCAGTTGAAGCTGACCGCCTTCTGCTGCGAAAGAAACCGTGTTGTCGTTACCTAGAACTTTAAAGCAAACTTGGTTTACTACTTCAGGTACAACTGGGTTTACTTTAGCTGGCATGATTGAAGAACCCGCTTGCAGTTCAGGTAGGTTTAGCTCGTTGAAGCCAGTGCGTGGGCCTGAAGAGAGTAGACGTAAGTCGTTACAAATCTTAGACAGTTTAACCGCTAGGCGCTTAAGTGCACCGTGCGTCATTACGTATGCGCCACAGTCAGATGTTGCTTCGATAAGATCTTCAGCCGCGACACACTCTAGGCCAGTTACTTCCGCTAGGTGTTTAACTGCTAAGCCTTGGTAACCCGGTGCTGCGTTCAGACCTGTACCGATAGCCGTTGCGCCTAGGTTAACTTCAAGCAGTAGCTTTGAAGTGTATTCTAGGTTTTTGATTTCTTCGTTGATGGTTACAGCCCAAGCGTGGAACTCTTGGCCAACCGTCATAGGTACTGCATCTTGAAGTTGAGTACGACCCATCTTCAGGATTGTGTTGAATTCTTGGCTCTTAAGCTCGAATGCACCTTTTAGGTATTCGATAGCGTCAATCAGTTTACGAACGCTGTTGTAAACTGAGATACGGAAACCCGTTGGGTAAGCACAGTTAGTTGATTGGCTGCGGTTTACATGGTCATTTGGGTTGATGAACTCATATTGGCCTTTTTCTTTGCCCATAAGTTCAAGAGCCACGTTTGCCACTACTTCGTTAGCATTCATGTTTACAGAAGTACCAGCACCACCTTGGAATACATCCGATGGGAACTGATCCATGCACTTACCAGTGTCTAGAATGAGGTCACAAGCTTCGATGATGTATTTAGCTACTTCGCTTGGGATTACACCTAACTCTTTGTTTGCTAAAGCCGCTGCTTTCTTTGTCATCACCATGCCGCGAACGAATTCAGGTACATCTGAGATCGTTACATTTGAGATGTTGAAGTTTTCAACTGCGCGTAGAGTGTGGATGCCGTAGTAAGCATCAGCCGGAACATGACGTTGACCTAGTAGATCTTCTTCGAGACGAGTAGCTTGAGGAGCTTCAACTTGAGCTTCTGATAGATTAGCCATAACAGGATCCTTAGAGAATTATTCTGATTATATAGTTAGTTATTAGCCTATTCTGTGTGCAAATACTCCGTTCGCTAGAATATTGGGCTGATAAATCCGTCCTGACTTATGTGGCACATAATACTGTACTTAGCGCATAAAAATATTAAGTTGATCACCTTTTTCGGTTTTGTTTCGTCAATATTTTGCAAAGTTATTCTCGGTCAATAAACACGCTTATTTACAGGATAAATTTGAGATTGATAGGGCTTTCAGCGTAAACTGGATGTAACAAAGGAGGGCGTGTGTTTCCTATCTTATTATTACTATTTATCTTCGTACCCATCATTGAGATTGGGCTATTTATTCAAGTTGGTGGCTTCTTAGGATTGTGGCCAACTATTGCGTTGGTTTTGATTACTGCATTTGTTGGTGCATCGCTTGTTCGTAGCCAAGGCATTCAGACACTTATGTCTGTGCAAGGTCGACTGCAACAAGGTGAAATGCCGGCACAACAGATTCTTGAAGGCGTGATGCTGGCGGTTGCAGGTGTATTGCTGCTGACTCCTGGCTTTATGACGGACGCACTCGGTATGTTGGTATTGCTGCCTGCACCAAGAGCCATGATTGCCAAGAAAATGATGGAAAAAATGGTGGTTAGCAATATGTCTGGCGGCTTTCATGCGGGTGGCCAAGCTGGTTTTGGCCAGAGTCCATTTGGACAAGACCCATTCAATCGCGACCCATCAGATCAATCAAAAGACGGCAACACCTTTGAGGGTGAATTTGAGAAGAAAGACGACGACAACGATCGTAATCGCTTAAACTAACCCCGCCGCTTTACACTTTCTTTTATATAGAAAGATAAAAGACCAGAAACAGAAAAGGCTCTTACCTTTATTCTTCGCAAGAAAGAGATAACGGTAAGAGCCTTTTTTATTGCGTGTTAGCTATTTACTATTGTTAGCAGGAACAGGTAACAGGCCGTGTGAGCGGTTATTTACTGAGATTGGTATTATACCGCGCCTTCAAAGCCCATTTGTCGCCACGCTTCGAATGCAATAATAGCAACCGCGTTAGACAGGTTTAGGCTACGTGCATCTGGCATCATTGGGATACGAATACGTTGCTCCATTGGCATACTTTCGATGAACTCAGCAGGCAGACCGCGTGTTTCAGGGCCAAACATCAACACATCACCTTGTTGGAATTTCGCATCCACGTGGTGACCCGTAGTTTTGGTCGTGCAAGCGAAGATGCGGAAGTCACCTTCGCGTTCATTCTCTAGATACTCAAGAAAGGCTTCTAGGTTCTTGTGACGCTTAACACGCGCTAGGTCGTGGTAATCCAAGCCAGCACGACGAACTTTCTTCTCTTCAAAATCAAAGCCAAGCGGTTCAATCAGGTGCAGGTTTGCGCCGCAGTTAGCACATAGGCGGATGATGTTACCCGTATTGGGCGCAATTTCAGGTTCGTATAGAGCGATATCAAACATGTTGGTTCACAAGAATAATCAAAGATAGCCAGAGTATACGGTGGCAAGCTGAGTGAGTACAGTTCACCACCATTAGCTTACGCTTTATTCGCGAGTGCTTGTGCGTAGTTTTCAGAAACCGCATTCCAATTCACCACGTTCCACCATGCGTTGATGTAATCAGGGCGACGGTTTTGGTAGCTGATGTAGTAGGCGTGTTCCCAGACATCCAGTGCAAGAATAGGCTCACCGTTGCTGGCGATGGTATCCATCCACGGGTTGTCTTGGTTTGAGGTCGAGATGATTTTCAGTTGTCCTTCTTCTACTACCAACCAAGCAAAGCCTGAACCGAAGGTATTGATTGCCGCTTGAGCGAACTGATCTTGGAACGTCTCGAAATTTCCAAAAGTACTTTGGATCGCGTCGCCAAGTTGACCTGCCGGTTCACCCCCGCCATCTTGAGCCATGCAGTTCCAATATAAAATATGGTTGTAATAACCGCCGCCATTGTTGCGAACGGCAGGGCTGTGCTGAGAGATGTTAGCGAAGATCTCGGTCAGAGATTGCTGCTCAAGTTCACTGCCAGAAATTGCCGCAACAAACTTATCGTAGTAGGTTCTATGGTGCTTGCTGTAATGCACTTCCATCGTCTTAGCGTCAATGTAAGGTTCTAGGGCGTCGTAGGCGTAGGGTAGAGCAGGAAAAGAGTGTGACATGGTAAATCCTCCTTAATTAAAGGACTTACCATAATGATAATGGAAATCATTATCAACTGTGATCTTTGTGGGGGTATTACACTGGCAGGATAGGCAGGGTGATTTTGAGTTGTAATCCACCGAGCTGGCTACGACTTGCAGTGATGGTTCCACTGTGTTGACGAATCGCACTCTCTGTAATGGTTAGGCCAAGCCCTGTACCGCCGGAATTTCGGTCGCGTGCTGTTGAAACTCGATAGAAAGGTCTAAAGATAGAATCCAGTTCATCCTCCGGTACACCATCACCATTATCATTGACGCAAATCGTCAGCTGATCTTGGACAACATGGAATTGTACATCGACTTGGTCTTTACCGTAGTAGATAGCATTGCGCGTAATATTGTCCAAGGCACTCATCAGTAGCTTAGGATTACCCGAAATAGAACGGTCTGGGATCTCCGAAAACGTCAGTAATTTACCCATCTGTTCAGCTTCAAATTCTGCATCTTTTAAGATCTCTTCCCATAAGCTCGAAATAGGCTGAACCTCTCGAGTTATATGGCTGTCGACCTGCATGCGTGATAGCGTCAGTAGCTCACTGATCATCTGCTCTAAACGCTGTGCTTCAGTATCAATACGCTCTAATTCTTGGCTCTCCCCTTGTTTACGAATCGCCAGTGCATTCGCCATGCGTAGGCGGGTCAATGGCGATCGTAGCTCGTGTGAGATATCAGAAAGTAGGCGTTGTTGCCCCGAAATCATCTGATTAACCGCTTCTACCATCTGGTTAAAGCTCTCACCCGCTTGTCTGAACTCTGAGGTGCCTTTTTCGAGTGTTGGATCCACCTCGAATTGGCCTTTAGCCACACGTTGTGCTGCGCGTTCAAGCCTACGGGCAGGTTGGCTCAATGCCCAAGCTAACCATAATAGCAGTGGGGTACTTGCTAGCATTACCGCAAGCAATAGCTGTAAAGGTTTATCAAATAAGCGCAGCAAAAATGGAGGGGGTTGGTTCCATTTTACTCCGGCATACATCAGTAATTCTTCTCCAGCGAGTGTGATAGGGACCGGCCCTGCTACCATGTAATGTCCGTATAACTTTTGCTTGGGTATTTCAGGGTTATCTATCGAGGTAACAAAGTTGCGAATGGCTTTAAGTTTGTAATTTGAGTGCCTTTTCGACGTAAGGACTGCGCCCTCAAGGTCGGTTAGGTAAATACGAGCACGAGAATCCTTACGGCTACGCGGTGCCTCAAGTTGGAACACTATTTTTCCCAGGTTAGGTTCTTTGGCGTAGCGTTTCTCTGTGAATTTAGCGATACGTTCGAGTTTATCGAGATGATCGGCGGGCACATCGCGCGCCACTCTGGGGTCTAAATGGGGAAGTGACAGTACCGACAAAAGCACCAGTAACATGGTGAACCAAAAGATAGCAAAGATACGTCCATATAAGCTGGTGATTTTAGGGATACGCATTAATCTTCCTCTACCAATAAGTAGCCACGGCCTCGTAATGTCTTGATGCGAGATTTACCGTCACTGCGTTCTGGAATTTTTTTACGCAGGTTGGATATGTGCATGTCTATCGCACGGTCAAATGCTGCAAGCCTTTTGCCCAGTACATCCAAACTCAACGCTTCTTTGGTGATCACTTGCCCCGGGTTCTGGATTAGGTGACTCAGCAAAGCAAACTCTGTGGTGGTAAGATCGATAAGCTGGCCATTACAATAAGCTTCTTGTTTACCTGGAAAAACTTCAATGTCTTGATATTGAACCTTATCAGTGGCTGCTTTAGGTGCGGTGTTGATCTGCGTTCTACGTAAGATGGCACGAATCCGAGCGAGCAGCTCTCGGTCACTGAAAGGCTTTGGTAAGTAATCATCTGCGCCAAGCTCAAGGCCAATAACACGGTCGATCTCTTCACCTTTAGCTGTCAGCATCAGTACTGGTGTTTCCCAATTTTCTCTTAGTTTCTTTAGCGTTTCCATACCGTTAAGGCGCGGCATCATCACGTCCAAAAGAATCAAATCTATCTCATCATTGATAGCTTCCAGCCCCGCATAGCCGTCGTTGGCTTCGGAAACGGTGAATCCCTCAAAGCTCAGTATGTCTTTAAGTAAGCCGGTTAACTCGGTGTCGTCATCAATAAGAAGAATGTTCGCCATTGGGAAGCCTTAATCGTTGTTTATAGGTTAATAATACTGCTAATTATTCGTTAACTTTCACTCTTTACGATTCTTTACGCTTTCTAAACGTCGCTTTACGAGGGAAAGGCTAATCTATATCTAAGCGCTGAAAACAAACGCAACACATGACTGATTATACCGAATTGAGGCAAAAATTATGAAAATGACTAAGAAACTTGTACTAGTAGCTGCGGCACTTCCCCTTATGTTAGGTACAGCAAGCGCGTTCGCATATGGCGGTGGCGATAAAGGTGACCACAAAGGTATGCACGGCAAGTGTGGCGGCTTTGACAAAAAAGTGATGCGTCAACTGGATCTGACGGATGCTCAAAAAGCAGAGCTAAAAGAGATGCGTGAAGCGAACCGTGCTGAGATGAAAGCAAAACATTCAGGTAATAAAGCGGACAAGATGGCGCAGATGAAAGCGCACCACGAGAAAGTTCAAGATTTAGTTCTAGCCGATACTTTTGATGAAGCGGCGGCAAACGACCTCGCAAGCCAAATGGTAGAGAAGCAAACAGAGCGTCGTTTAACCATGCTGAAGAAGCAACACCAAATGATGAGCGTACTAACACCTGAACAGAAGACTCAACTGAAAGAAATCCAGCAAGATCGCATGGCTAAATGTGCGGACAAAATGGAAAAACGCATGAACAAAGATAAGTAATTCATGGTTTGATAACGCTGGATTGATTGAAAGTGTTTAGAAAGAAGCGGCCTAGTGCCGCTTTTTTTGATCTTTAAAATGAATGTATTAGATCCTAGCTGTCATATTCAATCGGTGTTTTGCGGGTTATACTTTGTGCTATCAGTCACTTTATAGCCAATTTATGAAACAAGAATACGCACGTTTAGTTACGCTCGCCGCTTGGGCTGCCACCATCATTGCCACCATATTATTGGTTGTGAAGGTTGCGGCGTGGTGGGTGACAGGCTCAGTCAGTTTATTAGCTTCTGTTGTTGACTCACTGTTGGATATCGCCGCTTCTGTCGTCAACCTTGTGGTGGTTCGTTACTCTCTGCAGCCAGCTGATAAAGAACATACCTTTGGTCATGGCAAGGCCGAATCTCTTGCTGCATTAGCACAAGCGATGTTTATTTCTGGTTCTGCTTGTTTCCTTATTCTTAACGGTATTGAACGTTTCTTCCGACCGCATGAGCTGAACTCTCCTGAAATTGGTATTTATGTCAGCTTGTTCGCAATGGTCATGACCTTCGGTTTGGTTCGATTCCAAAAGCATGTTGTGAGCAAAACGGGTAGCCAAGCAATTGCGGCTGACTCACTGCATTATCAATCTGACCTCTATATGAATGCGGCGATTATGCTGGCGCTAGCACTGAGCTGGTTTGGTATCGGTCAAGCAGATTCGGTATTCGCGATTGGTATCGGCATCTACATTCTTTACAGTGCTTATCAAATGGCGATGGAAGCGGTGCAATCTCTACTTGATCACAAGCTACCCGATGAAGAGCTCAAGCAAATTAAAGAGGCATCGTTGAGTGTGGAAGGGGTACTTGGTGTACATCAACTAAGAACGCGCCGTTCTGGGCCTGTTCGTTTCATTCAATTGCATTTAGAACTCGAAGATAATATCCCACTGATTGAAGCACACCGCATTTCTGACGAAGTAGAGGACAAGCTTATTTCAGTGTTCCCTGATGCTGATGTATTAATTCATCAAGACCCATATTCGGTCGTATTTGGACCAGAGAAGCAGCAGAAATTTCACTCATGGTAATGCGTCTAAAAATCAGGCTGCAAATGGCAAGTGAGTGGCTTTTGAACTAGAGTGAGTAAAAATTGCTAACTCAAAGGTGATTCAAAAATCACCTTAGTAACAATTAATGTTGATTCTGATGTGAATCAACAAAGTTATTGAGTAAAACTGTAATACTCTTACAGAAGTAGAAATGTTACATAATTTTACGTGATTTAAGTGCTATTCCTGTTGAGGAAATGTAACATAACGTACAAATATAGATTTAAAATCTTGTTGATATACAATCAGCAAGAACAAGAATTGAATAATAGATTCCCAAAAATCGAGGGTGAGCATGATTAAGAAGATCGGTGTTTTGACCAGTGGTGGTGACGCTCCAGGCATGAACGCAGCAGTTCGCGGTGTAGTTCGTACTGCGCTATCAGTTGGCATTGAAGTTTACGGTATTTACGACGGCTACCAAGGCCTTGTGGAAGACCGTATCGAAAAGCTTGACCGTTCAAGCGTATCTGACGTGATCAACCGTGGTGGTACTTTCTTAGGTTCTGCACGTTTCCCTGAGTTCAAAGACGTAGCTGTTCGTGAGAAAGGCATCGAGAACCTTAAGAAGCACGGTATCGAAGCTCTTGTTGTTATCGGTGGTGACGGTTCTTACATGGGCGCTAAGAAACTGACTGAGATGGGTTACCCATGTATCGGTCTTCCAGGCACAATCGATAATGATATCGCGGGTACTGATTACACTATCGGTTACCTAACTGCGCTTAACACTGTTATTGATTCAATCGACCGTCTACGTGATACGTCTTCTTCTCACCAACGTATTTCTATTGTTGAAATCATGGGCCGTCACTGTGGTGACCTTACGCTTATGTCAGCAATCGCGGGTGGTTGTGAGTACATCATTACACCTGAGACTGGCCTAGATAAAGATCAGCTAATCAGCAATATCCAAGATGGTATTGCGAAAGGCAAGAAGCACGCAATTATCGCTCTAACTGAGCTAATGATGGACGCGAACGAATTGGCTAAAGAGATTGAAACGGCCACAGGTCGTGAGACTCGCGCAACCGTTCTTGGTCACATTCAACGCGGTGGTCGTCCTACTGCATTTGACCGTGTATTAGCTTCTCGTATGGGCAACTACGCTGTTCACCTTCTTCAAGAAGGCCAAGGTGGTCGTTGTGTTGGTATCGAGAAAGAAGCTCTTGTTCACCACGATATCATCGACTGCATCGAGAACATGAAGAATCCAGACCGTTCTGAGTTGTTCCGCGTTGCAGAAGAGTTATTCTAAGCCAAGCTTAGTGCTCGCTTAAAAAATATTAAAAACCGTTGATTGTTCAGCGGTTTTTTTGTGCCTTTCGTTTGAGTTTTCACAAACGGCAGGCACAAAAAAGGCCAACCTAAGTTGACCTTTCATCTAATCTAAACGGTGAAGTTTAAATTAAGCTTTTGCTTCAGCTGCTGCTTTAGCGATAGCTGCGAAGCTTTTCGCGTCAAGTGCTGCACCGCCAACTAGAGCACCGTCGATGTCTGGTTGTGCGAAGTAAGCTGCTGCGTTTTCTGGCTTAACAGAACCGCCGTATTGGATAACAACTTTCTTAGCAACGTCTTCAGATTTCTCTGCGATGTGTGCACGGATTTGAGCGTGGATGCGTTGTGCATCTTCAGCTGTAGCTGCTTTACCAGTACCGATAGCCCAGATTGGTTCGTAAGCGATGATAGCGCCTTCAAGAGCTTCAACACCTTGAGTGTTGATAACAGCGTCAAGTTGACGAGCACATACAGCTACAGTTTCGCCTGCTTCGTTTTGTGCTTCAGATTCACCGATACAAAGAACTGGAGTTAGGCCGTTCTCTTTTAGGAATGCGAATTTTTTAGCAACGAATTCGTCAGACTCAGCGTGGTATTCACGACGCTCAGAGTGACCGATGATGATGTGAGATGCGCCGAACTCTTTAAGCATTGCTGGAGACATGTCGCCAGTGAATGCACCGCTGTTGTTTAGGTCAGAGTTTTGAGCACCTAGGATGATAGCGCTGCCCGCTTCAGTAAGCGTACGCTCAGCAAGATCAACGAAAAGTGCTGGTGGAGCAACTGCTACGTCTACGCCTGTTACGCCTTCAAGTTCAGCGTTAAGACCGTTTAGTAGATCAACAACCATTTCTTTGCTGCCGTTTAGTTTCCAGTTACCCATAACTACAGGATGACGCATAGGAATATCTCCAAAGTATTTAAATAAATCGAATGTAAAAAAGTAAACTTTATTACGAAATAATATAACAGAATAATATCAACAGATCATGACTGTGGTCATGACTTTCTTGGATCTTACTCAATGGTCAGAGTAGATTTTGAGCAAATATCAGTGATCCGGCAGACAGAATAATAGCTAACTTCTCGGATTTTTCATCGTTAGTTGCTATTAAGGGACAAACGATTGCGTTAACAATAGGAAGTAATAATGCCGAATCTAGTTCTAGAGTACTCAAATTCAGTGGATGAGCGAGTGAATATCCAAGGTTTACTGGAAGACCTTCATCAAGTTACATTAAACTGTGGTTTGTTTGATGTACCTTCTGTGAAGTCTCGTTCACTGCGCTGTCATAACTGGTTGGTCGGTGATGAAGAGGACAATGTAGATTTTGTTCATATTAGCTTCGAGTTACTTTCTGGACGTACTGAAGAACAGAAAAGAGAATTGTCGCGTTTGTTAATGCAAACCTTACAAGAACAGGCAAGCCATATCCGTAGCCTAACGGTCAACATACGGGATATGGATAAAAGTTGCTTTCAGAAAGTGATTAACTAGCTAAAAATAATCAACTAACTAAAAGTGATTCACTAACTATTTGCTGCTAACTTTTTGGTAGCGTATTAATTTTTGAGTGTTTTAAGATGTCGATGAAAGATTTACTGCTCTCTTTCAAAGGGAGAATTGGTCGTAAGACTTACTGGATTTGGAATATTTTCTACTACATAGCGATTACTGGTTTTGCTTCTGGTATCTCTGTGTTGTTCCCTGCTTATTCTTACATCCTGCTACCAGTATTCCTATTGTTGCTAGTGATCCCAGATCTTGCGGTCACCGCTAAGCGCTGGCACGATCGCAATAAGTCGAATTACTGGTTACTACTAAATGTGCCCCTAGTACTGGGTCGTTTGGCTTCGCCAATGGCTGCGACTACCACTGAGCCGGTATCGCCAATCCATATGGTTGCGACCGTTGCAGCGTTAGTGTGTGGCTTATGGATTCTGATTGAGTGTGGTTTGTTGAAAGGCACAGAAGGTCGTAATGATTACGGTGAAGATCCAGTTTAAAGATTGGATGATTCATCAGTAAGAAGGGAGCATTTTGCTCCCTTTTTCTTTTTTAAAGGCATTTTTCTTTTAATGTGTTTTTGTCGCTAATGCATTTCAACGGTTAGTACATTTTTGGTTCTGTATTTGGCCTGAAAGGCACGACATTTTCAGGTTGAGGTTCTTCAAAACTGCAGCGACCTTCGAGAGCATCTTGGAATTTACAGACCTGACAGCGAAGCTCTTGCATGAGCACGACATTAACATGATGTGGATTTTTACAGCGACCGACCACCAAATCGATGTGACTTTGCTGAGCGCGTAGCCTGTCTTGCATAGTTTCCGAGGCCGAACAAATCATCTGCTCGCACATTTCGTGTTTGAATTGATTGAATGCTTTCGGATCGCTTTTGGCGAGTTGGACCAGTTCATCAAAGGGGGGCAGTTTTTGATTTGGCTGTGGCTGTGCCATGATTCCTTCCTTAGCATTAAGCGTGTTTCATATGCTTTAAGCTTAAGAAATAAATCTGTACAAATTTCAGTCTATTCTCGTTTTCTCAATATTGAGACGGAATCGGTGGGTTGGGACTAGCCCTTAGCACTTGGTATTACGATAAAGGCGTGGGCGTTAAGGTATAAGTACAGCGTCTCTCACCGGCAATAATGTGTTCAGTGCGGCTTACATGACACTCATTTTTGAGCAGTTCAGTGAAAACATTGAGTTCAGATTGGCATAGGCTAGGGCAACGAGTTGCTGCTTTACAGATGGGGCAGTGGTTCTCAATTAAGATGTAGTGCTCATCATGCTCTTGAAGTTCAGCCATGTAGCCTTCGTCTTCACGAAGCTGTGTGAGTTTTTCAAGCTTACTCATGAGCGAATCACAGTCAGACAGTGCGGTTTGATATTGCTTGAGTGTGTGTTGTTCACGCTCGGCAGCAACCTTAGCTAACCCTTCTTTACCAAATAGGCTTTCAACGGCATCAATCACTTGAATGATGAGTTCACCATGTCGGTCTGAAAACTGGCTATGGCCTTGTTGAGTCAGGGACCAGTGGCGAGTCGGGCGGCCCACTTTTACTTTCACATCATGAAACGTAAGAATACCGTCATCTTCCAGGCTTTGCAGGTGTTGCCTTGCACCCATTGTCGTCATGCCAAATTCTTCTGACAGTTGTTTCGCGGTTACCGCGCCTTGACGCTTAATGGTCTGTAAGATTTTGTCGCTTGTTTTCATACTATCCCTACCTCATCAACCTTACTATTATGAGGCAAGGTGTTTATAAAGCAAACCATTTACTATATTGATGGGGATTTACTATATAGACAGCGTTTTACTCTAGCGACAGCAAATGGTGAGATTCTGGTGCACTAATAAAACAAAAGGCTGATACTTGGTATCAGCCTTCGAATGTTCTGTTGAACCTAGTTTAGGTCTACAGGATGTGACCGATTACTTCTGGGTCTTTACGCTCTAGGTAGTGGATAGATTTGATGCGGCGAATCGTACGACAGCGACCACGGATAAGCAGAGTTTCTGTGGTTGCGATATTGCCTGTGCGAGTGATGCCCTCTAGAAGATCACCCTTAGTAATACCTGTTGCCGAGAACACAACATTATCGCTGCGTGCCATGTCTTCCATCTTTAAGACGATGCCCGCTGTTACGCCCATTTCTGCACAACGCTCTAGTTCAAGCTCACCGTGCTTGCGGTTCTCTTCTGTATCGCCTTTTACTTCATGACGAGGAAGAAGACGAGCGTGCATGTCACCGTCGAGTGCGCGAATTACCGCAGCAGAAACGACACCCTCAGGCGCGCCGCCGATGCAGTACATGACGTCTACTTCGCTGTCTGGCATACACGTTAGGATAGAAGCTGCAACATCACCGTCTGGCACGGCAAATACACGAACGCCCATAGCTTGCATGTCGGCAATGACTTGATCGTGGCGAGGCTTAGCAAGTGTGGTTACGACTAGGGTATCGAGTGTTTTACCTAACGCTTTAGCGATGTTTTCTAGGTTTTCTGTTAGTGGCAGTTCTAGGTCAATTACGCCTTTAGCGCCAGGGCCAACAACTAGTTTTTCCATATACATATCAGGCGCTTTAAGGAAGCTGCCTTTTTCGCCTGCAGCAAGTACCGCCAATGCATTTGATTGGCCCATTGCTGTCATGCGTGTCCCTTCAATTGGGTCTACGGCGATATCGACAGCATCGCCGCCCACACCGACGTTTTCACCGATGTATAGCATAGGCGCATCATCGATTTCGCCTTCGCCGATAACAATCTCACCGCTAATTTCGGTTTTGTTTAGTAGGCTACGCATTACTTCTACAGCAGCGCCATCTGCAGCGTTTTTATCGCCACGACCAAGCCACTTGTAACCAGCGAGTGCTGCACCTTCTGTGACACGAGAGAATGACATTGCTAAATCGCGTTTCATGCGGACTCCAAAATTATCAAAGGGGGAATAAAAATTTCGCGGCGAATTTTACCATATCCCAAAGGAAACGTTTGCTTTTTTGTTTTTTGGAGATTGCTCTCGATCAATTCGCAGTGGAAAACAGTTATTATTCATCAAAATAATCGGTTTGCCCTTGTGGCGGTAATCACTCACGTCAATATTCGGTAAAAAGCGCTGTTTTTTTCATCGAATGGCGCAAAATATCGAATATATTGAGTGTTTATCCTTGCTCTGCTGAGTAGAATGGGGAAATAAGTGGAGTGAACCTTCACCATCAAACGGATAACTTAAAGGTAGGCCAGAATGTCTTTTGAAGTACTAGAGCAGCTAGAAGCAAAAATTCAAACAGCAGTAGATACAATTGCACTTCTTCAAATGGAAGTGGAAGAGCTTAAAGAAGAGAAACAAGCACTAGCAACAGAAGCTGGTGAGCTTAAAGCAAGCCGTCACGAGCTAGAGCAAAAAACTCAGCAAATGCAGGAAGAGCATTCAGCATGGCAAGATCGCATCCGTAACCTTCTAGGTAAAATGGATGATGTAGAGTAATCGACTCTTCAGATTTAAAAAAACGCCCGCTACTGAGTAGCGGGCGTTTTCGTTTGTATTCTTATGCTTTGTGTTCTTTGGCTTGTTTTATTATTTGAAGCTGAGTGAGTTACTCGACCTCTTCTTTTTCAACATCCAGATCGAGTTCTACATCCAAAGGCTCTGCCGAAAGAATAATGCCAGTGTTGTCTGCATAGAGGTAATCTTCCGGTAAGAAGGTCACGCTGCCAAAGTTGACAGGTACATCCAATTCGCCGACACCTTCTTGGCTCGCACCTACAGGTATAGAAGCTAAAGCCTGAATACCAATGTTCATGTCTTCTAGTTCATCGACTTCGCGTACGCAGCCGTAAACCACAATACCTTCCCACTCATTGTCTTCAGCAAGTAGGGCAATCTCAGCATCGATCAGCGCTTTACGCAGTGAGCCGCCACCATCGATTAACAACACACGTCCCAAACCATCTTGCTCTAATACGGAGCGAATTAAAGCATTGTCTTCAAAACACTTTAATGTCGTGATCTGTCCTGCGAAGGATGCACGTCCACCGAAGTTGCTGAACATTGGCTCCACGACATCAACTTGATCCAAATATATGTCGCACAGTGCTGAAGTGTTGTATTCCATTAGTATACCTTTTGAACAATGAGCTTACTTTGAGTATATCGGTGCTTGATCCCTTTGCAATGATTAGTCTCATTTAACTCAATAGAGTTTGAGCTACGACAACCCCTGCAAACAATAGGTTAGTGACCAGTGAACATTTCACTATCACGGGCATCATTGGTGCAATCTGCGCTGGCTTTTCGGTTTCCCAAACGGCCTTACCGTGCTTATAAACAATAATAATGCTCAGTAAAAACGGCAGGCTGATCCAGACCGGTTTTTCTTGAATCAGTAGGTAGATAGCGAAAGAGGCAAGGGCGAGCCCAAGCAGTGCAA
This sequence comes from Vibrio sp. SNU_ST1, assembly GCF_030563405.1. Classification (NCBI taxonomy): domain Bacteria; kingdom Pseudomonadati; phylum Pseudomonadota; class Gammaproteobacteria; order Vibrionales; family Vibrionaceae; genus Vibrio; species Vibrio sp. SNU_ST1. The sequence goes on along the minus strand of NZ_CP130748.1, from coordinate 2,975,425 downwards.
AATGATAGTGCTTGGCTTTGCGTTGCCCTAGACGAACCGCCATGGTGCGCTTACCACATTCGCTGTCGTTTTCGATATCACGCATGTTGTTGATATTGAGCACCGCAACCGCCATCAATCCGCAGCCTAGTGCAGGCAGAGACAGGCTTGGTTCAACATGGCCAGTGTGTAAGAAATAAGTCCCTGAAACGCCTAACAAACCGAAGAAGATAAATACCGATAAGTCGCCAAGGCCAATATAACCATAAGGTTTATTGCCGACGGTGTAAGCGATGGCTGCAACAATGGCTAATACGCCTAACGCAATGAAAGATAAGATACTCTCAATCGAGGTTAAGGCATGAAAGATAAGAATCAGCCCAGCGAGCATGGTAAATACGATGTTGAGGATGATCGCTTGCTTCATGGTTTTCGCGGTCACCGCGCCAGATTGCATTGCACGTGTTGGCCCTAGACGGTTTTCGTTGTCTGTGCCTTTTACCGCGTCGCCATAGTCATTGGCTAAGTTCGACAGAATCTGTAATAGAGTGGCGGTTAAAAAAGCCAATAGTGCGATTGATAAAGAAAAATGACCACCAGCGAACGCTAAACTACTTCCTGTAAGAATAGAGACAAGTGCGAGAGGCAGAGTTTTTGGGCGTGCGGCATCAAGCCAAATCAGTAGAGATTGTTTCATCGTAGGTCTAATTCTTTGTAAGTCTTCGTTTCATACTGTGATTTGAGTATACGCCCATTTTTCGGGTAATAAAAAGCCCACTCGAAAGTGGGCCTTGAATTCGCTTATTAGCTGCTATTTCTTTGAGATAGAGCAATAAGTTGGAGTTTGGTGTGCTACAGGATGAAGCGGCTTAGGTCTTCGTCTTCTACGAGCTCGCCAAGCTTAGATATTACGTAAGCTTCATCAATCACCAATTTGCTGCCTGCTCGGTCTGTTGCGTCGAATGAAATCTCATCCATTAGGCGCTCCATGACTGTGTGCAGACGACGCGCGCCGATGTTTTCTGTGGTTTCGTTCACACGCCATGCTGCATCAGCAATTTGGTTGATGCCATCTTCAGTGAACTCAATGCCGACATCTTCTGTTTTCATCAGGGCAATGTACTGCTCTGTCAGTGATGCCTTTGGCTCAGTAAGAATACGTTTGAAATCATGTGCTGATAGTGCTTCAAGTTCAACACGGATTGGCAGGCGACCTTGCAGTTCAGGGATCAGGTCAGATGGCTTAGCCACTTGGAATGCACCTGAAGTAATAAACAAGATGTGGTCAGTTTTAACCATACCGTGCTTAGTTGATACTGTGCTGCCTTCGATCAGAGGGAGCAGGTCACGTTGAACACCTTCACGAGATACGTCTGGACCAGAGCTGTCGCCACGCTTACAGATTTTGTCGATCTCATCGATGAATACGATGCCGTTGTTTTCAGCGTTGAAGATCGCGCTCTCTTTTAGCTCTTCCTGGTTCACAAGCTTCGCAGCTTCTTCTTCCGTTAGTGCTTTGAATGCGTCTTTGATTTTCATCTTACGCTTTTTCTTGGTGTCGCCAGCGAGATTTTGGAACATGCCTTGTAGCTGGTTAGTCATCTCTTCCATGCCTGGAGGTGACATGATTTCAACACCCATTTGTGGCGCCGCTACATCAACTTCAATCTCTTTGTCGTCTAGCTTACCTTCACGCAGTTTCTTACGGAAAATCTGGCGAGTGTTTGAAGATGTTGTGTCTTCAGTTGATTGCTCGTTATGACCCCAAGCATCACGCGCTGGTGGTAGAAGGGCATCAAGAATACGTTCTTCAGCTTGTTCTTCAGCGCGGTATTGTACTTTTTCCATCGCTTGTTGATGTGTCATCTTAATCGCAACGTCCGTTAGATCACGGATGATGGTCTCAACCTCTTTACCAACGTAGCCAACTTCGGTGAACTTAGTCGCTTCTACTTTGATGAAGGGCGCATTAGCGAGTTTAGCTAGACGGCGAGCAATTTCAGTTTTACCGACACCCGTTGGGCCAATCATCAGGATGTTTTTTGGCGATACTTCAACACGTAGGCTTTCTTCAAGCTGCATACGACGCCAGCGGTTACGAAGAGCGATAGCTACTGAGCGCTTAGCGTTGTCTTGGCCGATAATGTGGCGATTGAGTTCGTGAACAATTTCGCGAGGAGTCATCTCAGACATGGTTTTTCCTTAATTCTTTAATCACTGTTGAATACAACGTTATTGATGGAAGCGGTCGTTACTCTGGCTTTGGTAGCTCAACGGTGCTTTCTAGTTCTTCAATAGTGTGGTGATGGTTGGTGAATACACAGATATCGCCCGCAATGTTCAGCGACTTTTCTGCGATTTCACGCGCATCTAAATCTGTATTTTCTAATAGTGCAGTGGCTGCTGCTTGAGCGAAGTTACCGCCCGAACCGATAGCAATCAGGTCGTTCTCTGGTTGAACTACGTCACCGTTACCTGTGATGATCAGGGAAGCGGTCTCATCCGCTACTGCTAACAGTGCTTCTAACTTACGTAGAGCACGGTCGCTACGCCAATCCTTCGCCAGCTCAACGGCAGCTTTGGTTAGGTGGCCTTGGTGCATTTGTAGCTTGCTTTCAAATTTTTCGAATAGCGTGAAAGCATCTGCGGTACCGCCAGCAAAACCAGCCAGTACTTTGTTGTTGTATAGGCGACGTACTTTACGGGCATTGCCCTTCATTACAGTATTGCCTAGAGATACTTGTCCATCACCCGCGATGACGACTTTATTATTACGACGTACAGATACAATGGTAGTCACGAGTAGGGCCTCTTAATATTTCTTATCTTTGGGTATAAAAAGTATATGAGGATGGTGCTCGGATAATTCAAGGAAGGTCGAGTGATGTCGCGCAACTTATCGGCGGAAGTTGTAAGGAAATTTGGCTAAAGGGTGTGGATAAAAGAAAACCTCCACAATGGGAGGCTTTCGGTGTTTGGTTTTTCTGCTTCTGCTTCTGCTTCTGCTTCTGCTTCTGCTTCTGCGGCTAAATCTATAACTACTCGGTGTCTTTCCAAATAGCACAAGGTTCGATTTTCGCTCGTTGCAGCTTATGGCGCTCTCGCTCTGCATCACGCTTCAACTTGTATGGTCCTAGAACCACACGATACCAGCTACTTCCATCCTTTTTACGGATTGAGCTTGAGATACCTTGGAAAGCAATATCCAACTTACGTGCTTCAGCTTGGCTTGAGGTTTTGTAAGCGCCACATTGCATGATGTAAGGGATTTTCGAGATCTGTTGCTCTTTGGCTTTTACTTCAATCTCACGGCTTGGCAAGGTTTCAACGTAATCCCATTTCTCCTCTGGAGGCGGCGGAATTACTTTTGTTGGTTTCGGCTTAGGCTTTGGTTTGGTTACCACTGGAGTCGGTGCTGGCGGCTCAGGATCATTACTCAATAGGTAAAGTCCGTAACCAAAACCACCGGCAAGGAGGATCGCCAAAAGACCACTGCGCCATGGTTTACGGCGAGGGGCTTGTTTCTTGGTCGGTTTTTTCGTGCCACGACCGCGCTTTACATAATCTCTATTAGCCACAAGACAATTCAATAGTTGGTGATTCTGCCCTCATGGTAATCCAGATTGAGCGAGGATAACAGTGCAGAAATGGAAGCGGCACATCAAAATGTGCCGCAGAGTTATAAGGGTATTTATGAGAACTACATTCGAGGTGGCGCAGTACTGCCTCGAACGACTAATTTAGCTTCAAGCAGGCGTGAACCAGCTTGTACATCGTTGCCTTTAAGTACGTCGAGCATCATCAGCATTGCTTGGCGTCCAATCTCATAACGAGGCTGAGAAATAGTGGTTAGCGGCGGATCGCAGTATTGAGCAAACTGGATATCATCGAAGCCGACAATCGATAGATCTTGAGGTACGCGCAAGCCCAACTTCTTCGCTTCTTGAATTGCACCGATGGCCATCGCATCGTTATGACAGAAGATCGCTGTAGGTTGTTCAGGAAGAGCGAGTAATTGACGAACTGCTTGAGCGCCGGCTTCAAAGGTAAAGTCACCGACAGTGCTGTAGGCTGGATTCATTGATACTCCAGCGCGACGTAGCGCTTGTTGGTAGCCTTGTTGACGGAACTTACAAAGCGTTGCCGATACTGGCCCAGAGATTTGCGCAATACGTTTATGACCTAGCTGAGCTAGGTAGTTTACCGCTTCAAATGCTGAGGTCAGGTTATCGATGTGTACGGTAGGGAGTTCAAGCTCTGGGGCAAACTCACACGCCATCACCATCGGCGGTAAATTTTTTTGTTCAGGCTTACTGACATCAAACGGGTGGTCGGTGCCAAGTAGTAGCATGCCGTCAGCTTGTTTGGTGAATACTAAGTTAACAAATGAAGACTCACGCTTCTTCTGTTGGCCGCTATCACCCAGTAAAACGAGGTAGTCATTTTCTACTGCGGCATCTTCGATACCACGAATGATCTCTGCGAAATACGGGTCACAGATATCAGGAACAATAGTGATGATGGTTTTTGATTCGTTGCGACGTAAGTTTCTAGCTAATGTATTGGGTGAGTATCCAGCTTCAAGTACTGCTGTCTCAACTCGCTTACGAGTAGAAACCGAGACTTTTTCAGGGTTCATCAATGCACGTGATACCGTGGCTGTTGAAACGCCTGCTAGCTGGGCAACATCCTTCATTGTCGCCATAAATTAAACCCTCTTTTTAATTCCTTTGTTGCCTAAGTATCTAAGGCATGAATAATAAATGTAATCGAATAGATATTGTGAAAGTGTTGCTAACACTTTTTTTATTGCAATATTTTATTCGTTTCACCCATGTAAAGTTACGGCTAGATTAACAAAAATCACATGACTAGTGTGAAGTTGCTCACGAGAAATATGAAATATTTGTGAACAAACTTATCATTAGTTTTAACCCAAGTGGGTTTAGCTCAGATCTTGCGGCTCAATATCGAGTGACCAACGGACTTTTTTCGCAGCGGGTAACATATTGATTGCTGGCTTGGCGCTCATTAATAGCTTTTGCATCAACGAGCGAGTCTGTGTTTGTAAAATAAGCTGCCAGCGCGATTTACCTGCTCGTTTGGCCAGTGGTGCAGGGGTTGGCCCTAGCACCATACAATATTGGTCAAATAACGGATGCGATTCCAATGTGTGGCGCACTTGACGCAAAAACTCTTCCACTAAGCGAGTGTCATTGGCTTCCGCTCTAAATAGAGTCATGAAGGTATAAGGTGGCAACATCGCTTGTTTACGCTCTGCCAATGCAGTTTGAGCAAAGTGGTTATAGTTTTTGTGCAGTAATGCCTGTAATAAGCCGTGTTCTGGATGGTGAGTTTGTAAGATAACTTCCCCCGGCTTACTGGCTCGTCCTGCTCGACCTGCGACTTGAGTAAACAACTGAGCTAATCGCTCAGAGGCGCGAAAGTCACTGCTATATAAAGAGGCATCAACATCCAGCAATGCCACAAGTGTGACATCTGGGAAGTGGTGCCCTTTAGCAAGCATCTGTGTACCAATCAGAATTTGGTATTCACCTTTACGAATCGACTCTAACGCGCTTTCTAAACTACCTTTGCGGCGAGTGCTGTCTCGGTCAATACGAATGGTTTTGTATTCAGGGAATAGTTGACCCAGTTGAGCCTCTAACTGTTCGGTACCAACACCTACTGTCACTAAGTTTGCTGAACCACAACCTTGGCAATGATGCACGATATGCTGCTGTGAACCACAGTGGTGGCAGCGCATCTCATTGCTGTATTGGTGGTAGGTGTAGTAGGCATCACAACGCTTACATTCCGCTGTCCAACCACAATCGTGACACATCAATGCGGGAGAAAACCCACGACGGTTGAGAAACAACATCACTTGGTTGCCTGCTTTGAGGTGTCTTTGCATTTCAGCAATTAACGATGCAGACAAGCCACTTTCTAGATATTCACCCTTAACGTCCAACACTTTATTGGTGGTCGGCAGAGCGACACCTGCACGAGAGGTCAGGGTGAGGTAACTGTATTTACCGATCTGAGCGTTGTGCAGCGTTTCAAAGGCCGGAGTCGCCGAGCCTAACACAACCGGAATCTGCGCTTTATGAGCACGCATGATGGCAACATCACGAGCGTGGTAGCGTAGGCTATCTTGCTGCTTATAAGAGGCGTCGTGCTCTTCATCGACAATGATAATGCCCAGATCCGCGAACGGTGTGAACAGAGCTGAACGAGTGCCGATCACAATGCCCGCTATTTTATCGCGCGCCGATAACCAAGCATTCAGTCGCTCAGAATCGTTTAACCCAGAGTGGATAACCTCAACTGGTACATTAAAGCGTCGCTTAAAGCGGTTAATCGTTTGAGGGGTTAGACCGATCTCGGGCACTAACACTAACGCTTGTTTTCCTTGGTCGAGAATCGGCTTGATCATATTCAGGTAGACTTCGGTCTTACCTGAGCCAGTTACACCCTCGAGCAAGAAGCAACCAAAGTCGGTTTGGCTATTTACAGTCGCTATTGCTATAGCCTGTTCTGCATTGAGTTTTGGCTTATCTTGATCGTTTTCGAGATCAACAGGCCATGCATGGCGTTTTGGCTTTTTCTCTACCGATTCAATCCAGCCCTTCTCTTCTAGTGTCTTGAGTACCGCGCTGCCCACCTCTTCATCGATGAATTCTTGATGGGGAACTGGGCCGTGCTCAAGCATGTGCATTACTTTGGCTTGTTTGACGGCACGGCCAAAGCCCTGCATCAGTTGATCTCTACCTGATGGGGTCAGTTGCCATTCAACAAGCGTCGCGAAGTCTGCAGCTTTGCCTTTTCGTAAGGCGCTTGGTAGTGCGTTGGCCAAGGTTTCACCAAGTGGATACTGATAGAACTGGCTGCACCATACCAAAAGTGAGTAGACCGATTCCGGCCAAACGGGTTGGTTGTCTAGTAAGGCTTTAATCGGCTTGAGTTTGTCTAACTCGAATTCAGATTCGTTAACCAGAGCCGTAACAATGCCTGTTAAGGTTTGTCGTCCAAAAGGCACAGAGACTCGACCGCCAATAATCGGAAATAGGTGGCTAGGAATCTTGTAATCGAACTGCTTGTCGAGTGGAACAGGCAGTGCCACACGGGCAATCATTGGACGCATAAAGGGACGGCTTTATCTGAGTTGACGAGAGCGAACAGTCTAATGGATAAGGGCGTTAAATTCGAGGAGCAGTTTAGATGACAGAGCTTACTTGAGGCTTGAATGCTACTGGAGCCAGAAAATAACGCTTAATAGAAGGTTTAAGGACAGTGTTGGTGAAAAATGTATCAAATCAGTTGATCCTACCTCACAGATTCATTACTATACTGCGCCTTAAAGGTATGGCTTTATCGCGGTTTAGTGATACAGCGGTGTCTTTATTTATTTTTTAACTACGTGTGGTGTCCGGCTTAGAATCGGATGGCGACACGGCCTAATTGAGGTTTTCCCATGAAAGTTGGTATCCACCCAGAATACAAAGCAGTTTCTGCAACTTGTTCTTGCGGCAACACATTTGAGTTCAACTCAACGCTAGCAAAAGAATCAATCCACCTAGACGTATGTGACAAATGTCACCCGTTCTACACTGGTAAGCAACGTATCGTAGATACAGGCGGCCGTGTTGATCGCTTCAACAAGCGTTTCGGTGCTCTTTCTAGCAAGAAGTAATTCTCGCTATTTAGACATAAAAAGGACACTTCGGTGTCCTTTTTTGTTGCCAGAAATTTGAAAAAATACTGAATCGTATTTCATTATTAGGTCATTTAAAGTGGTAGGTTACTGGCGTAAATTTTATTTCATCGCTTACCCCAACACTCCTTCCTCGAAATTCGCTCTAAAGTTGAGCAGGCGACAGTAATTTCAACTGCCCACTGGTCTTATTAGTAGTGAAATCTCGTTTTTTAATGATACAGATGCTTCAACCACCTAGGAACTTTGAAGTACATCCATTAACATGAACAAGATCCCCCAAATAATAATATCCTAGGAACCTACACCTATGTCTGAAGACAGCCGCCAAGATCAATCCTCTCAAGCGTTATCATCTGAACAATCTTTATCGCCTCAAGAACAATTCCGTCAGCAAGCTCTTGATTATCATGAGTTCCCAATTCCAGGCAAAATTGCCGTAGAACTGACGAAGCCTGCAAACTCTGCAGAAGACCTAGCACTGGCATACAGCCCTGGCGTAGCTGAGCCTGTTCGCGAGATCGCACAGAATGTCGATAACGTTTATAAGTACACAGGTAAAGGCAACATGGTTGCTGTTATCTCTAACGGTACAGCGATTCTTGGCCTAGGTAACCTTGGCCCTATTGCTTCTAAACCTGTTATGGAAGGTAAAGCGCTACTGTTTAAGCGTTTTGCTGGTTTAGATTCTATCGATATTGAAGTAAAACACCGCACAATTGATGAGTTCGTTGATACGGTTGCGAATATCGCAGATACATTTGGTGGTATTAACCTAGAAGACATCAAAGCACCAGACTGTTTTGAGATTGAACGTCGCCTGATTGAGCGTTGTGATGTACCTGTTTTCCATGATGATCAACACGGTACTGCGATTGTAACGGCTGCGGGTATGCTTAACGCGATCGAGCTTCAAGGTAAGAAACTGGAAGAGTGTAAGATCGTTTGTTTAGGTGCTGGCGCAGCAGCGGTTGCTTGTATGGAGCTATTGATTAAGTGTGGCGCTCAGCGTGAGAAGATCTACATGCTTGACCGTAAAGGTGTGATCCACACTCGTCGTGATGACTTGAATGAATACAAAGAGCTGTTCGCAAATAACACCGACAAGCGCACGCTTGAAGATGTTATCGAAGGCGCTGACCTGTTCTTGGGTGTATCGGGTCCTAATCTGCTACCAGCTAAGGCACTTACGCTGATGGCTGATAAGCCTGTTGTGTTTGCATGTTCAAATCCAGATCCAGAGATCAAGCCTGAGCTTGCACACGAAGTTCGTTCTGACTTAATCATGGGTACAGGCCGTAGTGATTACCCTAACCAAGTAAACAACGTACTTTGTTTCCCATTCATTTTCCGTGGTGCGCTAGACGTGCGTGCGAGCGAAATCAATGACGAAATGAAGCTAGCGGCGGTTAAAGCGATTCGTGAACTAGCGAAAGAAGAAGTTCCAGCTGAAGTACTGGCAGCTGCGGGCGAGACTGCACTGGAGTTCGGTAAGGGTTACATCATTCCTAAGCCAATGGACCCGCGTCTGCTTCCTCGAGTAGCAAAAGCAGTTGCTGAAGCGGCTGTTGAGTCTGGCGTTGCTCGTATTGAGATGCCTGCTAACTATATGGCTTAATGCCTTAGTAGCTTAGTAGCTTAGTAGCTTAGTAGCTTAGTAGCTTAGTAGCTTAGTAGCTGTTGCTCTATTGAGCGAAAAAGAATAATAAAAAACCGACTCATAGGAGTCGGTTTTTTTATGTCTATCATTCACAGCGCAGCTACAGATAACGTAGTGGGTGATGTGATAAATAGGGTTCAGCTATAGCGAATCAATAATGAAGGCGGTGACTGAGTTGTTTTTATTCTTCGTCAAACGCTTCGAACTCGATGCCCATCTCTGTCATCAGTTTTTTGACTTCAGTCGGGATGTCGTCTGGACGATCTTTACGAAGGTCTTCATCCGTTGGCAGTGGTTGGCCTGTGTACGCATGTAGAAAGGCTTCGCACAGTAGCTCACTGTTTGTTGCATGGCGTAGGTTATTGATCTGGCGGCGAGTGCGCTCGTCAGTAAGAACCTTTAACACTTTTAGAGGGATAGAAACTGTAATTTTCTTTACTTGTTCGCTTTTCTTTCCATGCTCAGCATATGGGCTTATGTATTCACCATTCCAGTCGGCCATTGCGTACCTTCATCACTTTAGTTGTTAGAATAAATTAATAGTGCTGATTTTAGCGGGATTTACTGCCATAAGCAAAGACATATAGACGTCCAGAAGTGTTGACGTCTCACGTTTATGAAAGTAAAGTGAGTAACATATATCTAACACAGCCGTAAAATGCCGACAAGCAGCTGTGACTCTCAGACGCAAAACTTGTAAGGAAGCACCTATGAGCAGCCGGAAGCCAGCAACCATCGCAGTACGTACTGGTATCGAGTCAGACACGCAACACCATGCCGTTGTCCCACCTATTTATCTTTCGACTAACTACGGGTTTCCCGCTTTTGGTGAAGTGCCAAAGTATGATTATACCCGCTCTGGTAACCCAAATCGCGGTCTATTAGAAACGGCACTGTTTGAGCTTGAATCAGGCAAAGGCGCGGTTGTGACTAACTGCGGTACGTCGGCACTTAACTTATGGGTATCCGCTTTCTTAGGTGGCGATGATCTTATCATTGCACCACACGACTGCTACGGCGGCACTTACCGTCTGTTTAACACACGCTCACTAAAAGGTGACTTCAAAGTTCTGTTCGTTGATCAATCGGATCAAGCTGCGCTGGATGCGGCGATCGCGTTTAAGCCAAAGTTGATCTTAATCGAAACGCCATCGAATCCATTGGTTCGTGTGGTTGATATTGCAGAAACTTGCCGTAAAGCGAAAGAAGTAGGTGCTCTGGTTGCTGTCGACAACACGTTTTTGACGCCTGTGTTTCAAAAGCCTTTAGAGCTGGGTGCGGATTTTGTTATCCACTCAACCACTAAATACATCAACGGACACTCAGATGTCATTGGTGGCGTTGTAGTTACTAAGACAGAAGAGCACGCTGAAGGGCTAGCATGGTGGGGCAACTGTATTGGTGCAACCGGCACACCGTTTGATAGCTACATGACGCTACGTGGTATTCGTACGTTAGGTGCGCGTATGCGTGTTCACGAAGAGAGTTCATGTGAAATTCTGACGGCTCTGCAACAACAAGATCTGGTGGGTACGATTTACCACCCAAGCCTTCCTGAACATCCGGGTCACGAGATCGCGAAGAAACAGCAGTTGGGCTTTGGTTCCATGCTGAGCTTTGAATTTTCGGGCTCTTTTGAAGCACTTAAATATTTTGTCGATAAGTTAGAACTATTCTCTTTGGCTGAATCACTGGGTGGTGTGGAAAGTTTGATTTGTCACCCTGCGTCGATGACTCACCGTGCGATGGGCGAAGAAGCATTGGCAGAAGCGGGGGTTTCTCAACAATTACTGCGCCTTTCTGTTGGCCTTGAAGATGCAGAAGACCTAATCGACGATCTCAAGCAAGCGTTTGAAAAAACACAAGGCTTTATCGCAGAAGGGGAGGCTTAATAATGACAACCTTTCGCCAGCTACATAAATTTGGTGGCAGCAGTTTAGCGAATCCTGAATGTTACCAACGAGTGGTCAACATTCTTAGAGAATACTCATCAGCTACTGACTTGGTCGTGGTATCGGCTGCAGGTAAAACAACTAACCGCTTGATTGAGTTTGTTGAAGCGCTCGACAAAGATGGTCGTATCGCTCATGAATGCCTACAAACCCTTCGTCAGTTCCAACTTGAGCTGATTGAAGCGCTGCTTGAAGGTGAGTCTGCGGCTCAGCTGACGGCTACCATTCAACAAGAATTCACTGCTTTGGGTGAGCTAACGGCTCCTCTAAGCGAAGCGCAAAAAGCACAGGTGCTAGGACACGGTGAGGTTTGGTCTTCACGTTTGTTGGCCGCTTTGTTGTGTCAGCATGACCTACAAGCCGTTGCTCAAGACGCACGTGCCTTTTTGCGTGCAGAAGCGGGGGCGCAACCTGAAGTCGACCGTGCGCGATCTTATCCTCTGATTAAAGAAGCCCTAGCGCAACATACTCATTGTCGCGTGGTGATTACTGGCTTTATGGCTCAGAACTGCGAAGGTGAAACCGTACTGCTTGGTCGTAACGGCTCGGATTATTCAGCCACTGTGATTGGTGCTTTGGCTGAAGTGGAACGCGTGACAATCTGGAGTGATGTAGCGGGTGTATACAGTGCTGATCCTCGTTTAGTTTCGGATGCGTGTTTATTGCAATTGCTTCGTCTTGATGAAGCGAGTGAGTTAGCTCGTCTGGCGGCTCCAGTGCTCCATAGTCGAACGCTACAGCCTGTCGCGCAAAGTGCTATGGACTTAAGCTTGCGCTGTAGCTACCAGCCAGAGGCGGGTTCTACACAGATAGAGCGTGTACTGGCATCGGGTCGCGGTGCAAAAATTATTACCTCTCTGGATGAAGTTCTGATCGTTCAGCTGACCTTTGGTCATGGCCATGATTTTGACCGCTTAGAAAGTGAAGTCCTTGAAGGTCTTAAGCGAGCTCAATTAGAGCCGCTTGCTTATGAGCTTGAACCGGATCAACACTGCTTGCGCCTTGCCTACACCGAAGAGATCGCTGGTGGTGCGTTGGAATATCTACAAGACCACGCGATTGAAGCGGAAATTAAGCTTAAAGAAGGCTTCTCTCTGATTGCGGCGGTGGGTGCTGGTGTGACTAAGAACCCGAACCATTGTTATGGGTTCTACCAACAACTCAAGAGCTCACCGGTTGAGTTTATCTCAGAAGCAAACTCAGGCTTAAGCTTGGTGGCTGTGATTCGTAAGAGTGAAACATCAAGTCTAGTGAAAGGCATTCACTCTCAACTGTTCCAAGCGCAGAAGCGTGTTGCGATTGCTTTGTGTGGTAAGGGCAACATTGGTTCAAGCTGGTTAAGCTTGTTTGCTGAACAAAAGGCTGAACTTGAAAAGCGCCGTGGAATGAACTTTGAATTGGTTGCAGTGGTTGATAGCCAAACCTATTGGTTCGACGAGCAAGGCATTGATGCGACTTCTGTGAGCAAGCGCTTTGACGATGAAGCCATTGCCAACAATGGTAACGACTGGTTAGAGCGTTTGGGTTCTATTCAGGGTTACGATGAAGCTGTAGTACTCGATGTCACCGCAAGCCCTGTGCTTGCAGCAAACTACCTGCAAATTGCACAACAAGGTATCCACCTGATCTCAGCTAACAAGGTGGCAGGCTCTGCATCAAGCGAGTATTACCATCAGGTACAAGATGCTTTCGCTAAGATCAGCCGTCACTGGCTGTACAATGCGACAGTGGGTGCTGGCTTACCGATTAACCACACGGTACGTGACCTGCGTGAAAGCGGCGATGATATCATTGCACTGTCAGGTATCTTCTCGGGCACTCTATCTTGGTTATTCCAACAGTTTGATGGCACGGTACCATTCAGCGAGCTGGTCGATTTAGCCTGGCAACAAGGCCTGACGGAACCGGATCCTCGTGCTGACCTCGATGGCTCAGACGTGATGCGTAAGCTAGTGATTTTGGCGCGTGAATCGGGTTTAGATATTGAGCCTGAAAATGTCAAAGTAGAATCATTGGTACCTGAAGAATTACAAGACCTGTCAGTGGATGACTTCTTTGATAAAGCTTCTGTACTGAGTGAAGAGTTGGCCGAGCGTTTAGAGAAAGCGCAGTCTCAACAGAAGGTTCTTCGTTACGTTGCGCGTTTAGAGAAGAATGGTAAGGCAACGGTAGGCGTTGAAGCGCTATCTAAAGAGCATGCCCTAGCGAACTTGCTGCCTTGCGACAACATCTTTGCGATTGAGAGCAAATGGTATAAAGATAATCCATTAGTTATTCGTGGCCCAGGTGCGGGACGTGAAGTTACAGCTGGCGCAATTCAATCTGACTTAAATAGAATGTCTAGCCTGTTTTAATACTCAGAGCGGTTGGCTTAATACTCAGATTGATTGTTTAAATGCGTAAATAGCATACTATTCACTAAGATAAATAAGGCTGAAAGCACGATGTGTTTATCAGCCTTTTTTCTACATTATTTCTGCTTTGCGACCCACTTATCGACTTGAGCTTTGCTCACGACCTACTTGAAAAAAATTCATAATGGATCTGTTGACATTAAATCGTATTCAATTCATTCTGGAGACATATAGACGTCTAAACGTCGCTAGGGATTTGAGATTATTTAGTGGTTGCTTTTGCCACAGGGAGAGTAAGATGGGATACACACACGCAAGTCATATCGACGCTTTAAATCAGAATATTGCAGAGCTTTCTGACAACATCAATGTGTCATTTGAATTTTTCCCACCAAGCAGTGAGAAGATGGAAGAGACCTTGTGGAATTCTGTTCACCGTCTTAAAACACTTCAACCTAAATTTGTATCAGTAACCTATGGTGCAAACTCGGGTGAGCGTGATCGTACCCACTCAATCATTAAAGAAATTAAGAACCAAACAGGCTTAGTTGCTGCACCACACTTAACGTGTATTGATGCTAGCCGCGAAGAGCTGATTCAAATTGCCGACGACTACTGGGCAAATGGCATTGAAAGTATTGTTGCGTTGCGTGGTGACATTCCAGCAGGCGGTGGTGCGCCAGATATGTATGCGTCTGATTTAGTCGAGCTGCTTAAATCTCGTCACGACTTTGATATATCAGTAGCGGCATTCCCTGAGGTTCACCCTGAAGCAAAAAGCGCTCAATCTGATCTTATTAACCTAAAACGTAAAGTGGATGCGGGTGCAAACCGTGCAATCACTCAGTTCTTCTTCGATGTAGAAAGCTACTTACGTTTTCGTGACCGTTGTGTGGCGGCCGGCGTTGACGTAGAGATTGTACCGGGTATCTTGCCAGTTTCTAACTTCAAGCAAGCGTCTCGTTTTGCTGCGATGAATAACGTAAAAGTACCGGGTTGGATGGCGAAGCAGTTCGAAGGCTTGGATGATGATCCAACAACTCGTCAGTTAGTCGGTGCTAGCCAAGCGATCGATATGGTTCGTACGCTAAGCCGTGAAGGTGTGAAAGATTTCCACTTCTACACGCTAAACCGTGCAGAAATGACTTATGCACTTTGCCATACGCTAGGTGTTCGCCCACAGGTTGCTGCGCTATAAGTAAAGCCCAAGCGCTTATAAAAGCTTCTGGCAGTAACATTTCAAATCCTATAGATACAAAAAAGGCTTGAACTCTAAGAGTTCAAGCCTTTTGCTTTTCTAGCTTCTAGCTTCTAGCTTCTAGCTTCTAGCTTCTAGCTTCTAGCTTAAGCAAGAGCGCCAAGTTCAAGCAGTACTTCGTCAGCCCATACAATCCATGCTTCACGGATCAGTAGGTTACGACGAAGCGTTAGACGCTCTAGGCGTGCTTGCTTGTCTAGTGTAGATGGTGTTGCGTAGTAAGCCGCTTCGATTTCTTTGTAGTGAGAAACCAGTTTGCGAGACTCTTCTACTAGTTCAGCAAGTTGTACACGGTACGCGTCAGAAGGTTGTACAGCACAAGCGATTAACTTAGCTGAGAACTCGTCACGAACGGTTGGGTGTGCAGTTGGTTGTTCAAACCATTCACCTAGCGCGCCACGGCCAGCATCGGTGATAGAGTAAACTTTACGATCAGGTTTGCCTTCTTGAGGCTCAAGTACGCAAGTTACCTGGTCGTTCTGAGCCATTTTATTGAGCTCGCGGTAAACTTGTTGGTGGCTAGCTTTCCAGAAGTAACCAATGCTTGCGGAGAATTCTTTTGTGATATCGTAACCAGTAGCATCGCGTGTACTTAAAACGGTTAAAATTACGTGTGGTAATGACATGTCTGAAATCCAAATGGTAAACAGTAAACAAATACTTGAACAACAAGTGTGCTTCTATGGCACGTTATATTGGTTATGTTCAAGTAGCACCAACTCAATCGTTGGTTATGTCACCTTACAAAGCCGTTTATCACCTAGGTTGACCAGTTTATTGGTCGAGTGCCGCAGATTATTATTTTGGAGTGTTTCTGCAGCGGAGCAGTAGTATATCTAAATAATAAGCATAAAGTAGAATACATGGACAAAATAACCCAAAAAAATGACAAAATACTCACCAGTGGTCATTTGGCAAAACAAAAAGGCCGCCCGTGGCGACCTTTTGTTCTTTTTGTGGATGTAAATGCTGATTAGGTTATAGTGGGAATCACTAATTAACCCGTATTTCGCATACCTGCTGCAATGCCTGCAATCGTCACCATTAGCGCTTCTTCTAGCTCTGCTGGTGGTGTTTCACACTTACGAGTACGGTAAAGCAGTTCCGCTTGAAGCATGTTTAGTGGCTCAACATAGATGTTACGTAGACGAATTGACTCAAGTCCCCAAGGGTCGCTTTGCATCAAGTTCTCGTTATTTTCTACATTCAACACCGCTTTGATGTCTTTTTGCAGCTGTTCACGGAGTAACTCACCCAGAGGTAATAGCTCTTCGTCAACAAGGCGCTGGTCGTAGTACTTAGCGATTTCCATGTTGCACTTCGAGTACACCATTTCCAACATACCTAGACGAGTCGAGAAGAATGGCCATTCACGACACATCTCTTCAAGTAGCGCTTGATGGCCTTGATCGACAGAGTATTGAATCGCTTCACCAGCGCCTAACCATGCAGGAAGTACCAAACGGTTTTGGCTCCATGAGAAGATCCATGGGATCGCACGTAGGCTTTCTACGCCGCCGTTCGGGTTACGTTTCGCAGGACGAGAACCAAGAGGTAACTTGCCTAACTCTAGCTCTGGCGTGGCTTGGCGGAAGTAAGGAACAAACTTCTCTTCACCACGAACTACGTTGCGGTAAGCTTCGCAAGATACTTCAGACAGCACTTCCATTAAGTCGCGCCATTCTTGTTTTGGCTCTGGTGGTGGCAGAAGGTTCGCTTCTAAAATCGCACTTGCGTATAGGTTGAAGCTATTAACCGCAACATCTGGCAAGCCAAGTTTAAAGCGGATCATTTCGCCTTGTTCAGTTACACGTAAGCCGCCTTTCAAGCTCTTAGGTGGTTGAGAAAGTAGGGCAGCGTGCGCTGGCGCACCACCACGACCAACCGTACCGCCACGACCGTGGAATAGAGTCAGTTCAATGCCTTCTTCTTCACAAACCTTAACTAGCTTGTCCATTGCGTCGTATTGCGCCCAACCTGCAGACATTACGCCAGCATCTTTTGCTGAGTCAGAATATCCGATCATCACCATTTGGTGGTTCTGGATAAAGCCACGGTACAAATCGATGCTCATTAGCTGTTTCATTACTGCTTCTGAGTTGTTCAAGTCGTCCAGCGTTTCGAACAATGGACATACGTCCATGCGGTACGGGCAACCACATTCTTGCAAAAGCAAGTGAACAGCTAGCACATCCGATGCTGTACGAGCCATAGAAATTACGTAAGCACCAAAGGCTTCGCGAGGTTGAGCAGCAACCACCTTACAGGTGTCTAAAACCTCTTTGACTTGTGCAGATGGCTCCCAGTCGCGCGGTAGCAGTGGACGTTTTGAGCTTAACTCATTGGTTAAGAAAGCAATCTTGTCTTGCTCGCTCCACTGGTCGTAATCGCCAATGCCTAGGTAGCGAGTCAGTTCAGATAGGACGTCTGAGTGACGTGTGCTTTCTTGACGAACATCGAGACGAACTAAATGCACACCGAATGCTTTTAGGCGACGTAGGGTATCAAGCAGAGAACCATCCGCGATTACGCCCATACCACATTCGTGCAGCGATTGGTAACACGCGTAAAGTGGTGTCCAAAGTTGGTCGATGTTCTGTAGTGTTTCTTTCTTCGGTACTTCAGCGTCGTGCAGTTTTGCGTCAAGCACTTCTAATGTGTTGTTCAGTAGAGTGCGTAGGCTCTTTAGGATTGCACGGTAAGCTTCATGCTCATCACCTGCTAGCTCACGAACGGCATCATTACACTTGGTCATCGACAGTTCGGTAATCAGCTCGTTCACGTCACCTAGGTACAGATCAGCGGCTTTCCAGCGAGACAGACGCAGTACTTCTTTGGTGATGGTGTGCGTTACGAATGGGTTACCATCGCGGTCACCCCCCATCCAAGATGAGAAGTGAACTGGACGTGCATCAATTGGTAGGCCTTCACCAAGGTAACCTTTTAGCCGGCCATCCATATCACGTAGGAAATCAGGCACGGCTTCCCATAGAGAGTTTTCTACAACCGCAAAGCCCCACTTAGCTTCATCAAGTGGTGTCGGGCGTTGCTGACGAATCACATCAGAGTGCCAACCTTGCGCGATAAGCTGCTCTAGGCGACGTTCTGTTTTCACGCGTTCTTTGTGTGATAGGTCGCTTAATTCTAATTTAGACAGACACTCGTTGATCTTAACCAGCTTGTTGATCATGGTGCGACGAGTGATTTCTGTTGGGTGAGCGGTCAAAACGAGTTCAATGTTCAGGTCGCGAACGGCTTGAGCCGCGTCTAGCTTGCTGATGTCATTTTGATTGAGTTTAGAAAATAGAGATTGCAGCACATCTGGTTCACAAACATGCTCCTCACAGTGGCGAGAGATGGTGTGGTATTGCTCTGCCATGTTGGTGAGGTTGAGAAATTGGTTAAATGCACGAGCAACAGGAGTGAGTTGTTCGTTCGGCAGGTTTTTGATTTCTTCAACTAGGCTGTCACGGTCAGCTTTGTTGCCTGCGCGGGCGGATTTGGAAAGTTTACGGATAGTCTCCACTTTCTCTAAGATAACGTCACCATGTGCATCTTGGATTGTGTTACCTAGCAAGCGTCCTAGCATGCTTACGTTACTCTTGAGAGCGGCGTATTTCTCGTTCATTGTCATCCTGCCTCGTAAAAAAATTACATCCATTGTTCCTTGTTAAGTACACAATCTAGCGAAAAGTGCTGTATCTAGTCAAATAAAGCATTCTAAGTTTGCAATTATTAGGTTTAAAAATGCGGGAGAAGTAAATTTTTCAAAACTTAGAGAAAAAGTGAAATTTAATTACAAGATCAGGCTGTGTCAGGGATAACAGAATAAAAGCCACCTTTTTGGGTGGCTTGTATACGAAAATATTGGAAGGGAAGTAATAACTAGAAACAATATTTACGGATAGATTTACTCAGAACATCAATTGTTGGGTCAATAAAATCGAAGCTTAAGAACTCATCCGGTTGGTGAGCTTGGTCAATTGAGCCTGGACCTAACACTAAGGTTGGACATAACTCTTGAAGAAAAGGTGCTTCAGTACAGTAGTTCACGGTTTGCGATTCAATTTCACAAACTGATTCCATTCCACCAATAAATGGATGGTCGTGCTGACACTCATAGCCTGGGATTGGCTCATGCAGGGGAGTAATCTCAATTCTGCCCGGCCATTTTGCTTCTACTTCTTTGAGCGCGCTTCGCAGCATGTTATCTAAACCGTCTAAGCTGATGCCCGGTAAAGGACGAACATCGTAGTGTAGTTCACAACAGCCACAGATACGGTTAGCGCTGTCGCCACCGTGAATATGACCAAGGTTTAGAGTAGGGCTTGGAATGGCGAAACCCGGGTGGTGGTACTCCTTGACTAACTTGTCACGCAGCTGCATTAAAGCAAACAGCACTTCATGCATGATCTCGATGGCGTTGACGCCTAACGCCGGATCAGAAGAGTGACCTGACTTACCCGTTACTCGCACAGCATTAGCGACATGGCCTTTGTGCCCGCGAATTGGCACTAGGCTAGTGGGTTCGCCAATGATGCAGTAGTCCGGTTTAAACGGCGCATTTTCAGTGAAATGACGTGCACCTAGCATGGTGGTTTCTTCGTCACACGTTGCTAAAACATAAAGCGGCTTGGTTTGCTTGCTCCAATCCATTTTCTTAGCAGCTTCATAAACGAAGGCAAAAAAGCCTTTCATATCGGCGGTGCCTAATCCGTAGAAGCGGTTGTTGTGTTCTGTCAATGCGTGAGGGTCGAAGTTCCAACGTCCTTCATCGAATGGCACGGTATCGCTGTGTCCTGCAAGCAATAAGCCCCCTTCGCCAGAACCCATCTTTGCGACCATATTATGCTTGCCGGGTTCGACTTCCACGACTTCAACGCTAAAGCCGACGTCTTTAAACCATTGAGCCATTTTTTCGATCACTTTCTCGTTGCCATGATCCCAGCTTGGATCTGTTGAGCTAATGGAGTCGGTGGAAATTAGGCCTTTATAGACCTCAAGGAAACTCGGTAATTGCATAATATCTTCACTTCTACTATTGACAGGAAAACCATAAGTCGGTAAAACACATATTAAATCATATTTAATGCATAAGAAATCAAATATAGCTAAAAATTAAGTATGAATAGTCAAATTTGAAATGTAACTTACCTCAAGAATGGATGTATTGAGATGTTGAAAACCACGATCATTGGTGCAAGCGGCTATACAGGAGCAGAACTGGCTCTAATGATAAACAGACACCCTGAGCTCACGCTATCAGGTTTATATGTCTCAGCCAATAGTGTAGATGCGGGCAAACCTATCGCTGCACTGCACGGTAAGTTAGCTGGCCTGATTGATATGCCAGTACAACCTTTAACAAATCCGGAAGAAGTGGCTAAACAGTCTGATGTGATTTTTCTAGCAACGGCACACGAAGTCAGTCACGACCTAGCGCCAATTTTTCTAGAGAACGATTGCCAAGTTTTCGACCTATCGGGTGCATTCAGAGTTAAAGGTGAAAACTTCTATCAAGAGTTTTACGGTTTTGAACATCAACACGAACAATGGCTAGACAAAGCGGCTTACGGCTTAGCTGAGTGGAATGAACAAGAAATAAAAGAAGCTCAACTAGTCGCTGTCGCGGGCTGTTACCCAACAGCATCACAATTGGCGATTAAACCTTTGGTTGAAGCAAAGTTGCTGGACGAGAGCCAATGGCCGGTGATTAACGCGACCAGCGGTGTGACTGGCGCCGGTCGCAAGGCGACCATGGTTAATAGCTTCTGTGAAGTGAGTCTGCAAGCTTATGGCGTCTTCAATCATCGTCATCAACCTGAAATGGCGGCGCATTTAGGATGTGATGTAATTTTCACTCCGCACCTCGGCAACTTTAAGCGCGGTATTTTGGCGACCATCACCATGAAATTGGCTGACGGCGTGACAGAACAACAGATACAAGATGCCTTCGAGCAAGCTTATCAAGGTAAGCCTGCCGTGAGATTACTCGAAGAGACATTGCCAAGAATTCAAGATGTAGAACAGACGCCTTTCTGCGATTTAGGCTGGAAGGTACAAGGTCAGCACATCATCGTTGTTTCAGCGATTGATAACTTATTAAAGGGTGCATCTAGCCAAGCGGTGCAGTGTTTAAATTTACGTTATGGTTTTGCGCCATTAACTGCGTTAGTGTAAAGGAATCTAGATATGAGCCTTAATAATCAACCATTAATCATAAAGTTAGGTGGCGCGGCGCTATCTTGTGGTGAAACACTTAGTAAGTTATTTGGTGCTATCTCTGCTTACCAACAACAAGCACAGCGACCAATCGTGATTGTTCACGGCGGTGGTTACCTTGTTGATGATTTGATGAATAAGTTGAACCTCGAAACCGTTAAGAAAGAGGGGCTACGTGTTACTCCTTATGATCAGATCCCTGTTATCGCTGGCGCGCTAGCGGGCACGGCCAACAAACTACTTCAAGGTCAGGCAATTAAAGACGGTATCAATGCCGTTGGCTTGAGCCTTGCAGATGGTGGTCTATGCAAAGTGAGCGAACTGAACCCTGAACTGGGCGCGGTAGGTAAAGCGGAGCCGGGCGACTCAACCGTCCTGCAAGCGATTCTTAATGAGGGCGCACTGCCAATCATTAGCTCAATTGGTCTGACTGAGCAAGGCCAACTGATGAATGTGAATGCCGACCAAGCTGCGGTTGCCGTTGCAGGCGCGCTTGATGCTGAACTAGTACTGCTTTCTGATGTAAGTGGTGTGTTGGATGGCAAAGGTCACCTGATTCCAAGCCTTAATCAACAACAAGCTGATGACCTTATTACAGGCAAAGTGATTACCGACGGCATGATCGTTAAGGTTCAAGCCGCACTAGAAGCCGCTAACGACCTTGGACGACCAATCGAAGTTGCTACTTGGCGATACCCAGAAAAACTGACACAACTTTTTGCAGGTAAAAGCATAGGAACGCAGTTTTTACCTCAGTAGACCTCACAACGAGTTACTACTAAAGAATTTAGATAAATAAATTAAATATATAATTATTAAAGTGATTTCCAACGCTGACCGCCATGTGCAGTATGGAAACTAGGAGAAAGAAAATGAGCAAAGTTAACGTAAAGAAAGTTGTAGTAGCCTACTCTGGCGGTCTAGACACATCAGTAATCATCCCATGGTTGAAAGAGAACTATGACTGCGAAGTTATCGCATTTGTTGCTGATGTAGGCCAAGGCGATGAAGAGCTGATTGGAATCGAAGAGAAAGCAAAAGCTTCTGGTGCGTCTGAGTGTTACATCGCTGACCTTAAAGAAGAGATGGTGGCAGATTACATCTACCCAACGCTTAAAACAGGTGCTTACTACGAAGGTAAATACTTGTTAGGTACTTCAATGGCTCGTCCAATCATTGCGAAAGCTCAGGTTGAAGTTGCACGTAAAGTCGGTGCAGACGCACTGTGTCACGGTTGTACAGGTAAGGGTAATGACCAAGTTCGTTTTG
Organism: Vibrio sp. SNU_ST1; assembly: GCF_030563405.1. Lineage (NCBI taxonomy): Bacteria > Pseudomonadati > Pseudomonadota > Gammaproteobacteria > Vibrionales > Vibrionaceae > Vibrio > Vibrio sp. SNU_ST1. Next base: position 2,953,014 of record NZ_CP130748.1, on the reverse strand, counting down.
AAGGTGCATTTGCTGCTCTCGCCCCAGACTTACACGTAATTGCACCTTGGCGTGAATGGGATCTAGTAAGCCGTGAAGAGTGTCTGGATTACCTAGCAGAGCGTAACATCCCTTGTACGGCTTCCCTTACCAAGATTTACTCGCGTGATGCAAACGCATGGCACATCTCTACAGAAGGTGGCGTGCTAGAAAATACATGGAACGCACCGGATGAAGATTGCTGGGCTTGGACTGTAGACCCAGAGCAAGCGCCAAACGAATCTGAAACTGTGACGCTTAAAGTTGAAAAAGGCGAAGTGGTAGCGGTTGATGGCGAAACAATGACGCCATACAACGCACTGGTTTACCTAAATGAGAAGGGTGCGAAGCACGGTGTTGGTCGTATCGATATCGTAGAAAACCGTCTTGTTGGCATGAAGTCTCGTGGTTGTTACGAAACTCCAGGTGGCACAATCATGATGGAAGCACTGCGTGCAGTAGAGCAACTGGTTCTTGATAAAGCGGCATTCGAATTCCGTGAAGAGCTAGGTGTTAAAGCTTCTCACCTTGTATACGATGGTCGTTGGTTCACTCCACTATGTAAGTCAATCCTTGCCGCGACAGAAGAGCTAGCACAAGACGTGAATGGTGAAGTGGTTATTAAGCTTTACAAAGGCCATGCAACGGTGACTCAGAAGCGTTCTGACAACAGCCTGTACTCAGAAGAGTTTGCAACCTTTGGTGAAGATGAAGTTTACGACCAAAGCCACGCTGAAGGCTTTATCCGTCTTTACTCGCTATCAAGCCGTATCCGTGCTCTGAATAGCCAAAAGTAATCCTAACCATGAGTTAGCCTTTACGAATAACGGAAGGCTAGTAAATAGACATTATTATGCAAAGCCCATCCACTATTGATTAGTGAATGGGCTTTTTTCTATCTATTAGTCTAATAAATCAGCTTCGGTTTTTATCATTGAATGGCATATAATTCGCGAATCACGCTGAAAATAAATAATGGATTAAACCCTTGGTGAATAAATATGTGAAAATAATGAATTAATACTTTATTTTCATTTTGAATTGCCGTAAGTTTAAACCATCAGAAAAATACTGAATCTTAATCAGAATTATCATTTGCAAAAACAGTGAGCACTGTGCAATTAGGAGATACACAATGGCATTATGGGGCGGTAGATTTACCCAAGCAGCAGACACCCGGTTCAAAGATTTTAACGATTCTCTTCGTTTTGATTACCGATTGGCTGAGCAAGACATTGTGGGCTCAATTGCCTGGTCTAAAGCTCTACTGTCGGTCAACGTATTAACCGAAGAAGAGCAACAGAAGCTTGAGTTAGCGCTAAATGAGCTAAAACTTGAGGTGATGGAAGATCCTGAACAGATTCTACGTTCTGATGCAGAAGATATTCACAGCTGGGTTGAGCAACAACTTATCGGTAAAGTCGGTGACTTGGGCAAAAAACTTCACACTGGCCGTTCTCGTAATGACCAAGTGGCGACCGACCTTAAACTATGGTGTCGTCAACAAGGTAACCAACTGCTACTGGCACTGGATCGCCTACAAAGCCAAATGGTGAACGTTGCTTCTCAGCATCAAGAAACCGTGCTTCCAGGCTACACTCACTTACAACGTGCTCAGCCTGTAACTTTTGCTCACTGGTGCTTGGCTTACGTTGAAATGCTTGAGCGTGATTATTCTCGTTTGAATGATGCGATTAAGCGTCTAGATACATGTCCGCTGGGTTCTGGTGCCCTTGCTGGAACTGCTTACCCGATGGACCGTGAAGAGTTAGCTCACAACTTAGGTTTCCATCGTGCAACGCGTAACTCTCTAGATTCAGTTTCTGACCGTGACCATGTGATGGAGCTAATGTCGATTGCTTCTATCTCTATGCTCCACCTTTCGCGTCTTGCAGAAGATATGATTTTCTACAACTCCGGTGAATCAAACTTTATCGAGTTAGCGGATACCGTGACGTCAGGTTCATCTCTGATGCCACAAAAGAAGAACCCGGATGCGCTAGAGCTTATCCGTGGCAAAACGGGCCGTGTATACGGTTCATTAGCTGCAATGATGATGACAGTGAAAGCTCTGCCTTTGGCGTACAACAAAGACATGCAAGAAGATAAAGAAGGTCTGTTCGACGCTTTAGATACTTGGAATGATTGTATGGAAATGGCAGCACTCTGTTTTGACGGTATTAAAGTGAACGGCGAACGTACGCTTGAAGCAGCAAAACAAGGTTACGCGAACTCAACAGAACTGGCTGATTACTTAGTAGCGAAAGGCATTCCTTTCCGTGAAGCTCACCACATTGTTGGTGTAACAGTAGTCGCGGCGATTGCTAAAGGCTGCGCATTAGAAGAGTTAACCATCGCAGAGATGAAAGAGTTCTCTGAGGTGATTGAAGAGGATGTGTATGACATCCTGACTATTGAATCGTGTCTTGAAAAACGTAGTGCGCTAGGTGGTGTATCACCACAACAAGTGGCTTACGCGGTTGACCAAGCAGAGAAGCGTTTATCACAGCGTGATACTTCTATCGTTAAGGTTCGTTCTGCTCGTCTGACCGATATTGAAGCGTTGGAAGGCATGGTGGCCTACTGGGCGAATATGGGTGAAAACCTGCCTCGTTCTCGTAATGAACTGGTGCGTGATATTGGTTCGTTTGCCGTCGCAGAGCATCATGGTGAGGTGACAGGTTGTGCATCACTCTATGTGTATGACTCTGGCTTAGCGGAAATTCGTTCGTTAGGCGTTGAAGCTGGCTGGCAAGGCCAAGGGCAGGGCACCGCGATTGTGCAGCACTTGGTTGATAAAGCGCGACAAATGGCGATCAAGAAGGTATTTGTGCTGACTCGTACCCCAGAGTTCTTTATGAAGCATGACTTTTTACCAACATCAAAATCTCTGTTGCCTGAGAAGGTACTGAAAGATTGTGATCAGTGTCCTCGCCAACATGCATGTGATGAAGTGGCGTTGGAAGTGAACTTGGTTGAACAGGTCATCGCAAAGGTGAATGTTGCATAAGGCATTGATTTATGGCGCCTAAAAAAAAGATCAAAAATCTGATCTTTTTTGGGAACAAATTAAGAAAAGCCCGGTCTATTAAAGTACCACTGCTTTTTCTTAGAATTTTCTAAGAAAGCCCTAGAATCGATTGGTTCTGGGGCTTTTTTCTATCTGCTGTTTGGGAAATGATGATAGTTTGCGAAGTAGGGGCATTTAATTAGGCGTCTAGCCTTTATCACTTATCTAGCCTTATCACTTATCTAGCAACGTCTCTCTGTTAACGCTTTTTGTTCCTTAACGGCAGTACGACAAACTTCATTATCCAATGCAACGACAGCAACCCACTGAACGCGAAAGCGGCCATCATCAAGGCGATGGCATTGATGGTTTTTGGGTCTTCTTTGAAAAACACCCACCACACTCCCCAACTTAAAATCGACAACACCATCAGCTGATTCATACAACGCTGGCAGCGGCCGAGTTTGTTACGGATTTTTTCACTTTTATTGCAATGAACACATGTCATCTTAGGTTTGATTCACGTTATGCTTGTTGCCCTGATAATAACACGTCACAAGATATTAGATCACGGTGACACAGAGAGAGAAAATCGATGATTGAGCGCCAAGAAACCAAACAACGCATGAGCCGTATTGTTAAACACAACGGTACTATCTACCTATGTGGCCAAGTGTGTGCTGATGCAACCAAAGACATCACAGAACAAACACAAACGATGCTAGATAAAGTGGAAGCCCTACTTGAGCAAGCCGGCAGCGATAAAGAACACATGCTGTCAGCAACGATTTACTTGAAAGACATGAAAGACTTCCAAGAAATGAACGCTGTATGGGATGCATGGGTTCCTGAAGGTCACGCCCCAGCTCGCGCATGTGTAACGGGTGATATGGCTCGTGAAGCGCTACTGGTTGAGATCTCTGTGATTGCCGCTGAGAAGTAATTGCTTAAGCTTATAGTGACGCAATGGCATCAAGAGATTCCAGATACGTTGTCCCTAAGTTCTGGAATGACGCCGAGGATTTCGTTCCTACCATATTAGGAAAATTGTCGTCATTCCTGAAAGCGACGAAGGAGCGTAATCGGGAATCTATAGTTTGCTCATTGCCAAAAGAAAAAGGAAAGCCAATGGCTTTCCTTTTTAGTATCTAGTCTTTGTTGACAAATTAAGCTGCTAACTGCCTAGCAATATTCTGATGTTAACAACCAGGGCCACAATCTAGACAGTGTTTCACCATCTCTGGACCTAGGTGCAGTTTCGCATTGAGGTCACGTAGCGCTGTTCGTACACCTTCTTCAATCACTGGGTGGTAGAACGGCATGTCTAGCATTTCAGAAACCGTCATCTTGTTCTGGTGTGCCCAAGCTAATAGGTGAGCCAAGTGTTCTGCGTTTGGCCCCATCATTTCAGCACCAAGGAAGCGGCCTGTACCTTGCTCGCCGTAAACATGCAGAATACCTTTGTTGCGTAGCATCACTCGTGAGCGACCTTGGTTCTCGAAAGACACTTCACCTGTTGCGAAACAACCACATGTGCCTAAGCGGGTGGTGATCTCTTTGTAAGTTTCACCAACCATCGCGATTTGTGGGTCAGAGAATACCGCAGAGATTTTAGAGCGGCGTAGGCCTGCACGAATCTCAGGGAAGCGACCTGCATTATCACCCGCAATACGTGCTTGGTCTGCTGCTTCATGCAGTAGAGGCAGTTGGTTGCTTGCATCTCCGGCAATAAATACCGATGGTAACGATGTTTGTAGCGTGTAGTGGTCGGCGATTGGCACACCACGTTCATCAAGCTCTAGAGAGGTATTCTCTAGACCTAGTTTATCTGTATTCGGACGACGACCTGTTGCTGCAAGTACATACTCAACGATGTTGGTTTCTAGTTCACCTTGCTTATTGATGAACTGAATTTCGACGCGAGCTTCGCCTGATTCTGTCGTAATACGCTTCATGCTTTCGATTTTTACATCAGCATCTAGGTAGAACTCTTCATTGAAGGCTTTGTCTGCGTAAGCCATGATCTCTGGGTCGGTTACTGGGCCTACTTGACCACCTAAACCGAATAGTTTTGTTTTTACACCCAAGCGGTGCAGTGACTGACCAAGCTCTAGGCCAATAACACCAGGGCCAAATACCGCCACTGATTCTGGTAAATCATCCCAGCTGAATACGTCATCATTAATGATTAGACGGTCGCCAAGTTCATTCCAAACTGCAGGGTATGCAGGGCGAGAACCTGTTGCGATAACAATACGCTTAGCCGTCACAACTGTGTGGTCATCGATTTGTAGAGTATTGTCGTCTAAGAACTTTGCGTAGCCAGAAATCTTGTCTTGCTCTGGGATTTCATCAACACCTTCTAAAACAAAACCAACAAAACGGTCACGTTCAAACTTCACTCGGTCCATCACTTCACGGCCGTTAATCACGATATTACCTTGTGGGTGAACGCCAAAAGCCGGAGCTTTCTCGATTTGGTGTACACTTTCAGCCGCTGCAATAAGCAGTTTAGATGGCATACAACCAACACGAGCACAGGTTGTACCGTAAGGGCCGCCTTCAATCATCACAACACTGTCAGTGTGTGCTTTTGCAGCGCGGTAAGAACCTAAACCTGCCGTACCGCCCCCGATAACTGCTACATCTACATTGACTTGTTTCATAATAATTTTCTCGCAATAGCTAAATTTAGTGTGAACGACCCCTTCCAACTCTAGTTATTTTTTGAGTGAGTCAGGATAGCGGGTCAGTTTTGTGATTCTGTTTTATTAGGTTTAGCTTGTAGCTCTGCTTTATTGCTAACTGCTTCTTGTTACTAACTATAGGTTAGTTAAAGACGGGCGAGTCACAAGCTATATTCTTTTCCAAAGCTCAGATAAGAGTGTTTGGAATAGCTAACCCACAAGAGGGTGGGTTAGCTGATATTGCTTAGTTAACTTAACGATTAAGCTTATATCGATGGTAAGTCATTAACCTAGGAAAGCTTCAAGTTCTTCACTACCACCGATGTGTTTGCCACCGATGAAGACTTGAGGAACTGTAGTACGACCAGAGATTGCACGTAGGCTCACTGTTGTTGCGTCTTTTCCTAGTACTACTTCTTCGTAGTTCAGACCTTTGTCGATTAGGTTCTGTTTCGCTTTCATACAGAAAGGGCAGCCAGGTTTAGTGAATACTGTGATTGACTCTTGCTCTTTATGTTCAGGAGCAATGTAGTTAAGCATAGTATCTGCATCAGAAACCTTGAATGGGTCGCCTGGTACGTCTTCTTCGATGAACATTTTTTCTACCACGCCGTTTTTAACCAGCATGCTGTAGCGCCATGAACGTTTGCCGAAGCCGATGTCGTTTTTCTCAACTAGCATGCCCATACCGTCTGTGAAATCACCGTTACCATCTGGGATGAATGTGATTTTTTCAGCTTCTTGGTCTGCTTTCCAAGCGTTCATTACGAATGTGTCGTTTACTGAAACACATAGAATGTCATCAACACCGTTTTCTTTGAATACAGAATGTAGCTCGTTGTAACGAGGTAGGTGGCTTGAAGAACATGTCGGTGTAAACGCACCTGGTAAGCTGAATACGATAACTGTCTTGTCTTTGAATAGCTCTTCTGTCGTTACGTTAACCCATGCATCGCCTTGGCGAGTTGGGAATGTTACTTGAGGGATTGATTGACCTTCTTTAGATGCAAACATATTGATTTCCTTAAATAGTATTTTGAATTTTGTTCTATCAGAGCTTAACGTTTTTCTTTGCTCTGTTTCGTTTCGTTGAGCCCATTATTAGACAAATCCTTTGATAGCTCTAATCGTTTGATGTTATGGTTTTGATAGGTAAATTCTATCAAGAGCATTTTTCTTTTAAATGTTTCTATGAAACCCCTTGTTCTTATTAAACCAGAGGTAAGAGACTGATCATGAACATTCGTGACTTTGAATACTTGGTGGCGCTCGCAGAGCACAAACACTTCCGAAAAGCGGCAGAAGCGTGCTTTGTCAGTCAGCCGACACTAAGCGGTCAAATACGCAAACTAGAAGATGAAATTGGACTTCAGTTAACCGAGCGTAGTCCAAGGAAGGTCATATTTACAGAATCAGGGTTACAACTTGTTGAACAAGCCAAGCGTATTCTCAATGAAGTAAAGACTTTTAAGGATATGGCAAGTGGACATGGTGAAGCGATGACGGGGCCGATGCACATTGGTTTTATTCCGACCGTTGGCCCTTATATTTTACCTAAGATCATTCCTCATCTTAAAGATAGCTTTCCCGATCTTGAGCTTTACCTGCATGAAGCGCAGACCCATCAGCTAGTGAGTCAACTTGAAGATGGCAAGCTTGATTGTTTGGTATTGGCTGCAGTTGATGAAACGGCGGCGTTCAAAGAGATTGATGTGTATAACGAACCGTTAAGCGTCGCAGTACCGTGTGATCATGAGTGGGCTAAGCAAGACACTGTTGATATGCTGCAGTTAAATGGACAAACCGTACTTGCACTGGGCGATGGCCACTGCTTGCGAGACCAAGCCTTAGGCTTCTGTTTTGCTGCGGGTGCAAAAGATGATGAGCGCTTTAAAGCGACCAGCTTAGAAACGCTGCGTAACATGGTGGCGGCAGGGGCAGGTATTACCTTGCTTCCTCAGCTATCGGTACCGAAGGAAAAACAGAAAGATGGTGTGTGTTACGTTCCAGCGGTGAACCCAACACCTTCACGTCGCATTGTTGTTGCCTACCGACCGGGCTCTCCGTTAAAGGGGCGCTTTGAGCAATTGGCTGAGGCTATCCGAACTCAATTAGATAAAGCTGTTTAGTCATTTAATTTAAATCGAAGATAGATCAGATTATAGACATAAAAAAGGGTTGATATGAATACATATCAACCCTTTTTGTTGGTTCATGTTACTTGGTTCAACAAACCCTAACTAGAACAGCTCTTCTACTGCTTCACCTGATGACGTTGAGTAGATGTCATCATTGAAACGTTCAGTAATGTACTCGGTTGGCTCAGTGCCTTTCTCGAAATACTCGAACATTGATGAGCTATCGAACTTGTTGGTCAGTAAGCCAGTTTCACGGTCGATACGAACGCGAACGATATTTTCTGGAAGCTCTTTACGTTGTGCCGGAACACCCGCTAACGCTGTGCCCATGAAATCAACCCATGCCGGCTCTGCTGTTTTAGCGCCCGCTTCTGCACCTGTAATTTGATTCTTACCAAGGTTAGAGTTTGCTTTGGTTCGACCTAGATTACGGTTGTGGTTGTCAAAGCCAACCCATACCGTTGCAACCATGCCAGGGCCGTAACCGCTGTACCAAGTATCTTTCGAATCGTTGGTGGTACCGGTTTTTCCGCCAATATCGCGACGCTTCAGCGGTTGAGCACGCCAGCCTGTACCATTCCAGCCTGTGCCAGCACTCCAGTCACCGCCGCCCCAGATATTGCTGTACATCATTTCACGAACAAGGAACGCGTTCTGCTCAGTGATCACTTGAGGTGCGTACTGTACTTGGGCATCCACATCTTGCTCGGCAAACTCATCAGCCATTGAATCTGAGGTCATTGGCTGTTGGCAATCGTCTTTACACACTATTTTCGGTGTCGCTTGGAATTCAGTCTCTCCAAATGGTGTTTCAATGCGGCTGATGTAGAAAGGTTCAACGTAGTAGCCGCCATTCGCAAATACTGAGTAACCTTGTGCTACTTTCATTGGCGTTAAGCTACCCGCACCCAGAGCAATGGTTTCAGAGCGCGGTACTTCGTCAATATCAAAACCAAATCGAGTTAGGTAGTTACGAGTATCATCCAAGCCCACTTCGCGCAGTACACGTACCGCCATTACGTTTTTAGATTGAGCTAAGCCAATACGTAAACGAGTTGGGCCCACATAGGTCGGTGGTGAGTTCTTTGGTCGCCATGCCGTGCCTTGGCTCTTATCCCATTGATTGATAGGCGCATCGTTGATCAGTGAGGCTAGTGTTAAACCTTTTTCAATCGCCGCTGAGTAGATAAATGGTTTGATACCAGAACCCACCTGACGAATAGATTGGGTCGCACGGTTGAATTTGTTGTGTACAAAGTTAAAGCCACCCACCATCGACAATACTGCGCCGTTGTTAGGGTTCATGGCAACAAACGCGGTGTTTGCATTTGGCACTTGGCTTAGTCGCCATACAACCGGTGTTTCAGGTTCAGTTGTTGCTTCTTCGGTAGGCTCTTCAGATACTTCATCGCCTGTTACTGCTTCATGGCGAACCCAAACTTGCTCACCAACAGCCAAAATCTCCTTCGCTTGAGAAGGGGCAGGTCCTTGGCGGTTATCCGTTAGGAATTTACGTGCCCAGTTCATGCCTTGCCACTCGATAGTGCCTTCGCCTTGGTTCTTAACCCAAACTTGAGCGCTTTTCGAATCAACAGCGGTAACAACAGCAGGAACTAAGTCACCGTAGGTTGGTTGAGACTTAAGGTGTTTAATGATCTGTTCTTGATCCCAAGCTGATTGCGCCGTTTGCCATAATACTTTTTCAGCACCGCGGTAACCGTGACGTTCATCGTAGCCAAGTAGGTTCTTAATCGCGGCTTGGTTCGCTGCTTTTTGCAGTTTTGAATCAACGGTCGTGTAAACCTTCATGCCTGATGTGTAAGCGGCTTCACCATAGCGTTCAACCATCCAAGCTCGTGCAACTTCTGCTACATACGGCGCGCTCAGTTCAATCTCGGCACCGTGATATTTCGAGATAAGTTCTTCACTGCGAGCTTCATCGTACTCTGTTTGAGTGATGTATTTTTCGTCTAGCATACGACGTAATACTACGTTACGACGGTTGGTTGCACGCTCAACAGAATAGATAGGGTTCATGGTTGATGGTGCTTTTGGCATGCCCGCAAGTGTAGCAAGTTCACTTAAGGTGAGATCCGGCAGGTCCTTACCAAAATAAACACGCGCTGCTGCGCCAAAACCATAAGAGCGGTGACCAAGGAAAATCTTGTTTACGTAGAGTTCCATGATCTCTTCTTTGCTAAGAAGTTGTTCAATGTGGATCGCAATGAAGATCTCTTTGATCTTACGCATGATCTTTTTCTCATTAGATAAGAAGAAGTTACGCGCAAGTTGTTGAGTAATAGTACTCGCACCTTGTTTTGCTGAACCTGACATAGCGACCACGAGAGCAGCACGTGTGATACCGATTGGATCAATACCAGGATGCTCGTAGAAGCGGCTATCCTCGGTGGCAATCAAAGCTTCAACTAGGTGGCGAGGAATTTCGTCATAAGTCACTGGATTACGACGTTTTTCACCAAATTGAGAGATCAATTTACCGTCTTGACTGAAGACTTGCATTGGCGTTTGGAGTTCTACGTCACGCAAAGTGGCGACATCAGGCAATTCTGGTTTTACGTAATAATAAAACCCGAAAATTGTACTGACTCCAAGAATCATGCAAATCAATGTAAATATGAATAATCGCTTTATGAACTTCACCGGATAATCCCTGATTAGTTAAGGCTGATAAGCAGCAAACCCTTGTACTCTAGGCTAAAAACTTAGCTTTCGTTTATTAACGCTTATTTAACTAATAATCACAACCCCTAGATAATCAACGAAATGCTTGGCACTTCAGGAGCTAGGTCACATGGGTCCATCATTAATTACAGGTATAGATATAAATCATCACAGCATCAAAGCCGTGGTCCTAAAACCCGTGGGGGAGTTGTATGCCCTAGTGGGATACAAAGAGCTGCCGATTTCGGACGACATTTTTACAGCTAACCATACTTTGGAGTATCAGAAAACTGTTAAGAAACTTAAAGAACTTAGGAAAGGACTGCCTTTTGGCTGTCGCAACGTCGCTATTTCGGTACCTGATAACACGGTGATCAGCAAAGTACTGCAAATAGAGAGTGAATTAGAAGACAGAGAGAAAGAGTTTTCTATTTATCAAACCTTTGCTCATCAATCTCCCTTTCCTATCGAGGAGCTGAGTTTAGATTTTGTAAAGCTGGAAGACAAACGATTTGGTAAAGGATCGACAAGTAGCTATCAGGTATATGCGACTCGTAAGGAAGTTGTAGACAGTCGAGCGGGGGCTTTGACTAAGGCTGGCTTTAAACCTGTTGTGGTGGATACGCAGGCGCATGGGCTTCTCAATATTTGGCAGTTGGCTTCACGCCTTTATCCTGAAAAAGGTAACTGGTTGCTGGTGGACGTGGGAGTTGACCAAACGTCGTTAGGCATTATTCCACAAGATTCGGCACCGTTTTACAAAGATATCGCCTTTGGTACCCAAGACCTTCGTAGCACTGATGCCCCGGATGATATTGAGAGTGTGTTCGGTAGCGCTGAGGATACCCATCAATTTATTGTTCATTTAATTGAAAAGCTCAAGCGTCAATTGCAGCTCTATTCATCAGTGAATGCGCAACAACCTATCTCTGGGATCTGGCTGATGGGCGAGGGCGCTAGCACGCCGATGGTGATTGAAGAGCTAGAACGTCATTTTCAGCTGAGCTGTGAGCCATTGAATCCCTTGTCTCTGTTTGAGGACAAGGTAGCGAAGAGACACCGACTACCTATGGACTGGCAACACTTTGGTATTGCGGCGGGTATGGCGATGAGTGGGCTCAAGTGGCAGGGAGAAAAGCATGTTGCATCAAATTAACCTGCTGCCGTGGCGCGATGAAATTCATGCTCAGCACAAAAAGCGTTTTATCCATCTGGTCATTCTTGGCGTCATCATCGCGCTTACTGGGCAATGGGCGGTGGGAAACTATTTTTATGACCAACAAGCCAAACAGCAAGCTCGCCTCAATTATCTCAATCAATACATTGCAGAGCTCGACCGACAAATTCAGTCATTAAAAGTCGCGGAACAAGAGCACAAAGCCATTCTGACTCGACTTGATGTGGTTGAGTCTTTACAGCTTGGCCGCAATAAGACCACCGACTTTATGAATCTAATGCCGGAGCTGATTCCTGAAGGGGTGTATGTCGACAAGATAAAGATGAATGGTCAGGAGATTGAGATGGCCGGTATCAGCGACAGTACGGCTCGTCTCGCCACGATGTTGGATAACCTAGAGCGTTCTGATTCTCTAAAAGGGGTCGAGATGCACTCTATTATCCATAACCGCAAGCGCTTCAATAAAGAGTTTCAGACCTTCAAGGTCTCTTTTGTGTTTAGCCCTGTTTCTTTAGAAAACACAACCGCAGAGAACGCAACCGCGAGCAGAAAAGAGAAGGGGGCGAATCATGGCTAACCTTCAAAGTAGGATTAGCTGGCAAAATAGTGTGAGCTTACAAGACCTCGATGCTGATGAGATCACCGAATGGCCGTTGCTGCCTCAACTGTTAGTCATTCTGTTGCTGATGGTATTAATCCAAGGTGTCGGGACTTGGCTGTATGTGCTGCCTTTAGACGATGAACTGCAGCAGATGAAGCAGCAAGAGCAGACTTTGAAAGCAACGTTAAGGATAAAAGCGAACAAGGTTGCAGCTTTACCTAAACTCCAGAGCCAATTAGATGAGTTAACCAGCCGCTACGACTATCTGTTAGAACAATTGCCCGTTCAAAAGGAGTTGGCGAGCATGTTGGCCTCAGTGAATGAACTTGGTTTGGATAATGCGCTGACCTTTACGCGCATTGATTGGGGGCAAAAGCAGAACAAGGAATTTCTCTATCGTTTACCGCTCAACATCGAGCTGACGGGTGACTACCACGAGATTGGTGATTTCTCTGCGGCCATTGCTAAGCTGCCGCGCATCATCAGCTTTGATGACGTGAATTGGCAGCGAGTCAGTCAAGAAAGTAGCACGCTGCACTTCAGGGTTCGAGCTTATACCTACCAGTTTAAATCGGAGGTCAATGATGAAATTCAGTAGCGTCCTTTTTTCCCTATTATTACTGCTTGTGCTTTCAGGCTGTAAAGCCAATCAGGATTCGTTAGAAGATTTTGTGAGGCAAGTTGAAGCTAAGGCGAGAAAAGAGGTAGAAAAACTTGTCCCAGAAACGGAGTTCTTGGCCGCAACTTATCAACGCCACGCCTTTCGTCCTCCCTTTGAACTTCCTAAAGAAGCCATGGTGCAAAATCAACCCTTGGTGAAGAAAGACTGTTGGCAGCCGAACGCTCGTTCTCGGATTGGCAAGTTAGAAAAATACCCGCTGAGTAAGCTGCGTTTAAGAGGCGTAATGGGCAGTGGAACAAGCATTTCAGGGTTAGTACAAACCCCAAAAGGGAACGTGGTCAATGTGAAAAAAGGTCAGTTTATTGGCTTAAACAATGGTCGAGTTACTAAGGTGACGAGCCAGTACGTACAGATTAATGAAACTCTTCCAGATGGTTTAGGTTGTTGGCATAAGCGCAACGTTAGGCTCGCTCTGAAGTAAACCAATGTCACATGATGTGGATATGAGATGTAAATATGATTAAAGGACTAAGTAAGTCAATAAACAAAAGGCTACAAAGCCTAGTTGTGTCTGTGATGTTGGTGGTTAGCGTGTTCAGCTATGCCGAGAGCTTGCCAAATCAATTGGAAAATATTGATTTTAGGGTCAACAAGGGGAAAGACGCCGTCATCATTATCGAATTGGCAACCAGCACTGCTGTGGTGGATGTTCAACGTGCTCAGGAAGGTTTAAGTATCGAGTTACTCAATACTCAGGTGAATGACGATAAGCTTTACCTCCTGGATGTGAAGGACTTCGCGACCTTAGTTGAAGGTATTGAGGTGTATAAGGAAACGCCCAGTACGCGATTGTTGGCAATGATCGCTGGTGACTATCAATATGAATACAACTTAAAAGGTCGCTTTATTGAGGTAGTGATAAGTAGGCCTACTATTGATGAAGTGACAATAGAGAAAAATGTTTTAGAAAAAGAAGGCAAGGTGATATCGATTAACTTCCAAGATATCCCGGTACGTAATGTTTTGCAGCTTATTGCTGATTACAACGATTTCAATCTCGTTGTTTCTGATTCAGTCACGGGTAATCTGACTTTACGTTTAGATGGTGTGCCTTGGCAGCAAGTTCTCGACATAATCTTGCAAGTTAAGGGGCTAGATAAGCGTGTTGATGGCAACGTTATCTTGGTGGCACCTAAAGCTGAGCTCGACCTTAGAGAGCAACAAGCGCTAGAGAAATCTCGTTTGGAAGAAGAGCTAGGTGAACTCAAGTCGGAAATCATCAAGATTAACTTTGCTAAAGCCACCGACATTGCCGACATGATTGGTGGGGAAGGGACGGTAAGTATGTTGTCCGAGCGAGGCTCGATTACCATTGATGAGCGAACTAACTCTCTGTTGATCCGTGAATTGGAAGAAAATACAGCAGTGATACGAGGCATCATTGAGTCCTTGGATATCCCTGTGAAGCAAGTACAGATAGAAGCTCGCATAGTGACTGTCAGTGAGGGTAACCTTGATGAGTTAGGGGTACGCTGGGGCGTTTCTTCAACCAACGGAAGCTTCACCGTTGGTGGCTCAATAGAGGGCAACCACCCATCAGCCATTTCGCCGTATGATGATAACGGGGGGAGCAGTTTGATTGATGACTATCTTAACGTTAATTTAGGAGCAACTTCCCCGAGCGCGTCGAGTATTGCGTTCCAGGTGGCCAAGTTGGGCTCTGATACCTTGCTCGATCTTGAATTGTCAGCACTCCAACAAGAATCGAAAGCAGAGATTATTTCTAGCCCACGTTTAATTACCACCAATAAAAAGCCAGCTTATATTGAGCAAGGTACTGAAATTCCTTATTTAGAGTCATCTTCAAGTGGTGCTACTTCGGTCGCATTTAAGAAAGCGGTATTGAGTCTCAAGGTGACTCCGCAGATCACCCCCGACAATCGCTTGGTATTGGATTTAAGCGTGACTCAAGATAGGCCGGGGCAAGTGGTGAAAACCGGCACCGGTGAAGCTGTCGCCATTGATACGCAAAGAATTGGAACGCAAGTGCTTGTTAATAATGGTGAAACGGTCGTGTTGGGTGGTATTTTTCAACACAGTGTGAGCAGTCAAGTTGATAAAGTTCCACTGTTAGGAGACCTTCCTGTTCTTGGCGCATTGTTCCGTCGTAGCTATGAAAATGTAGGCAAAAGTGAACTACTTATTTTTGTTACACCTAAAGTTGTGATTCAGTAATGAGCAATTAGATTAAAAATAAAGTTGCATTAGTGGCACCTAACCTTGATAATTTCGGGTCTTATCACGAATTATCTGTGAGGAATCGGTGCCACGGGCCTTTTAATTTCAGTACTTGTACTGACCTACCTTGTGGCGATGTCATTGAATTAACGTTGTAAATTACTGCTAAAAACATGGCTGAGAAACGCAATATTTTTCTTGTTGGCCCAATGGGCGCCGGCAAAAGTACAATTGGTAGACACCTAGCTTCCCAACTTCATATGGAGTTTCTAGACTCTGACACTGTGATCGAAGAGCGCACTGGCGCAGACATCGCATGGGTTTTTGATGTTGAGGGCGAAGATGGTTTCCGTAAGCGCGAAGAATCTGTAATCAACGATCTGACAGAAGAACAAGGTATTGTTCTTGCGACAGGTGGTGGTTCAGTGCTGAGCAAAGAAAACCGTAACCGTCTATCTGCACGAGGCATTGTTGTATACCTAGAGACAACAATTGAAAAGCAACTTGCTCGCACTAACCGCGACAAGAAACGCCCTCTACTTCAAACAGACAACCCGCGTGATGTGCTAGAAGATCTAGCTGTATCTCGCAACGCACTATACGAAGAAGTGGCGGACTACACAGTTCGTACTGACGACCAAAGTGCAAAAGTGGTAGCCAACCAGATCGTAAAAATGCTAGAAGAACGTTAAGTTCATTTTTCGGAGAGCAAACCCATGGAACGGATTACGGTCAATCTAGCTGAGCGTAGCTACCCTATCTCTATTGGCGCCGGGTTATTTGAAGACCCGGCGTACCTTTCTTTTTTATCAGGTAAGCAGAAAGTTGTTGTTATCAGTAATGTGACAGTAGCGCCTCTTTATGCTGATAAAATTTTATCGCTATTGGATCAAGTCGGCTGTCAGACATCTCTTCTCGAGCTGCCAGATGGTGAACAGTACAAAAACCTTGAAACGTTCAATTCAGTGATGAGCTACATGCTTGAAGGAAATTACAGCCGCGATGTGGTGGTGATTGCTTTAGGTGGTGGTGTTATCGGTGATTTGGTTGGTTTTGCTGCTTCTTGTTACCAACGCGGTATTGATTTCATTCAAATTCCGACAACCCTTCTTTCTCAAGTGGATTCTTCTGTGGGTGGTAAAACCGCAGTGAATCACCCTCTTGGCAAGAATATGATCGGCGCTTTTTACCAACCAAAATCTGTGATCATCGATACCAACTGTTTATCAACGCTTCCAGAGCGTGAGTTTGCAGCGGGCATGGCTGAGGTGATCAAATACGGCATCATTTACGATGAAGCCTTTTTTGGCTGGTTGGAACAGAATCTAGAGAAACTGTATCAACTTGATGAAGACGCACTGATTACCGCGATTGCTCGTTGTTGTACGATTAAGGCTGAAGTGGTTGCTATCGATGAAAAAGAGTCAGGAATCAGAGCGTTATTGAACCTAGGTCATACATTTGGTCATGCGATTGAAGCAGAACTAGGCTATGGTAATTGGCTACATGGTGAAGCTGTGTCGTCAGGCACTGTAATGGCAGCAAAAACCGCCCAATTACAGGGACTGATTTCTCAGCAGCAACTTGAGCGAATTATTTCTATACTCAAGAATGCGAAATTACCAATCCATACGCCAGAAAGCATGTCTTTTGAAGACTTTATGAAGCACATGATGCGCGATAAAAAAGTGCTGTCTGGTCAGTTGCGTCTGGTATTACCAACAAGTATTGGTACTGCTGAAGTGGTTGCTGATGTACCTCAAGACATCATTAAACAAGCGATTGATTTCTGCCGTACTCTTTAAATTCGGTTGTGAGGTTGCCTAGCTAAACGCTAGGCAATTGTAGCGCTTTACAGATCGAACTTATCAGTAGGGATCCCCAATGAGTTTGGCTCATGATTTAAGAGTATTGGAGTTAGAGTCTCAAGTTGAGTTGCTAGAGCGTTTACAGCTTTTAACTAACTTTGGTTCAAACTTTGTAAATGTTGCTGGTAAAACGGGTTCTGGCCGATCTTGGTTAGCTCAGCGTTATCTTGAAGCATGGTCGACAGAAAAAAATCAGTGTTTACTGCTTTGTCACCCAAGCCAAGACGATCAACAGCGCCGCGCACTTATTCTTAGTCAGATTGTTTCTGACCCACTCTTTAATCAACATGATTCTTTATCTGATAGCCTTGCTAGGTTGCTGGATGGAGATACGTGTAATGTGCTTATTGTCATTGATGACGCCCACCGACTGTCTGAGCTACTGGTATCAGAATTATGGATGTTGGTACTTGAATCTCAATCAAACCCTCAATGGACGATCAATATCGTTCTCTTCTCGCAAACTGGTCACCTAGACACGCTATTAACACGACTTAGTTACGGTCAGCCGCACAAACCTATCGCCCTTGAGATCGATGATCTTTCGCAACCAGAAGCTGAACATTTCTTTGAGTCACTGGTGATTCGATATGTCGATGATGAGTCAGAATCTCGGGTGCGAAATGCATTTAAAAAAGCGCAGCCTCTACCCGGAGAGCTAATGGCTTTAGGAGACTTAAAAGTGGAAAAAAGGATTATTATTCGTTCTATTATTGGTTCACCTATAAATATTGCGATTGTGGTAGCCTTGCTGTTAGTTGTTATTGGTGGTGGTTATTGGTGGATGTTTAATCAACCAACGCCTGACGATAAAGCGCAATCTATTATCGCCCCTATTGAACAGACGGTTATTCCAACGTTGGCAGTGGAAAGTGCTACCGAGCAAGTTGGAGTCGACGGGACGCTAGATTCTGAAGCCGAAGCTGACATGAGTTACCAAGGTGCTGATGATGACAGCTCATCTCTGCCGCCGGTTGTGGTGGAAGAGACCGCCAGTGTTGGTCAGGTAGAACAAGACCAGCAGCGTGTCGTAATCACCTCTGATGTGGTTGACGCCTTACTTGATGATAAACCAGAGAGTGTTGATACCAGTGCAATTGAAGCTGTGGTTGAAGAAAATACAGGTGCCGCGATTAGCCCACAGCCAGATGCAGTAAAAGTGGAACCACAACCCTCAGTCGATGAAGAAGCTGACTTAACACAGTCCACGCCACCGACTAAGACGATAACATTCTCATTTGCACGCGAAGAGCTACAAGCTATCTCGCCACGCGCTTATACCCTGCAGTTGAGTGCAATGACATCATTGGAAGATGTACAATCTTTCATTGAAGAGTATGAGCTTGAGAACAAGGTTCGTATTTACCCAACACTTCGTAACGACACCAAGTGGTTTATTATCACTTATCAAGATTACCCAACGATTCAAGTGGCGCGAGATGCGGCAAGTGCGTTATCAAAACCACTTCAACAGTTGGAACCTTGGGCAAAATCGATGAATCAAGTGCATCGAGAGATAGAACGTGCGAAATAACCCTGAGCTTAGCCTCAAAATATGTTACATTCCGCAGCCTTATTTTTGAGTTGATAGATAGAGCAGTAAATGAAAAAGCAGCGTGCCTTTCTAAAATGGGCTGGTGGTAAATATGGCCTAGTTGAAGACATCCAACGTCACCTGCCACCTGCTCGTAAATTGGTAGAACCGTTTGTCGGTGCCGGATCAGTATTTCTGAATACTGATTTTGAACAGTACCTACTTGCAGATATTAATCCCGATCTTATCAACCTATACAATCTACTTAAAACCGATCCTGAAACCTATATCACTGAAGCGAAGCGTTGGTTCTGTCCAGAGAATAACCGTAGAGAAGTGTTCTTAGATGTTCGCGCTGAGTTCAATGGTACAGATAACGTTATGTATCGCTCGTTAGCTTTCTTGTACATGAACCGATTTGGCTTCAATGGCTTGTGTCGTTACAACAAGAAAGGTGGTTTTAATGTTCCGTTTGGTTCTTATAAAAAACCTTACTTCCCTGAAGCCGAGCTAGAGTTTTTTGCTGAGAAAGCGAAAAAAGCCACCTTCGTCTGTGAGGGATACCATGAAACTTTTAGCCGCGCGCGTAAAGGCTGCGTGGTTTACTGTGATCCTCCATACGCACCGCTGTCGAACACGGCTAACTTTACCTCTTACGCAGGTAATGGTTTTAGCTTAGATGACCAAGCTGCACTGGCGGATGTCGCTGAAAAAGCAGCGATGGAACGCGATATTCCTGTCTTGATTTCAAACCATGACACCACCTTAACGCGTCGTTTATACCATGGTGCGGAACTGAACGTGGTAAAGGTGAAGCGCACCATTAGCCGTAATGGCGCAGGGCGCAATAAAGTTGATGAGTTACTGGCGCTTTTCCATAAAGAGAAAAACCAGCAACCCGCTTCAACAGAATTGTCGTAGTCAGCATAATCCTCGAACTCATTAAATTGAGTGACCCACGGGTACTTTCTTAAACTAATCTTTCGAACTGCTAGGATCTGCTTAGGTGCTTAGGTAGAATTGCACACCAAATAGTCTTGGGATTGAGTCTTGTACTTGTGTATGAGAGGTCACAAGGCGGTGATATTCGCAATTTACTCACTCTTAAGAGGTTTGGTATGAAAGATTTTCTAATCGCTCCATCGATTTTGTCTGCAGATTTTGCTCGTCTTGGTGAAGACGTTGAAAAAGTACTCGCAGCCGGTGCCGACGTTGTGCACTTCGATGTGATGGATAACCACTACGTACCTAACCTGACTTTTGGTGCACCGATCTGTAAAGCATTGCGAGACTACGGCATCACAGCTCCTATCGATGTTCACCTAATGGTTAAGCCAGTAGACAGCATCGTACCTGAGTTTGCTAAAGCCGGCGCATCAATGATTACCTTCCACGTTGAAGCGTCTGAGCACGTTGACCGCACTCTACAGTTAATCAAAGAACACGGCTGTAAAGCAGGTGTCGTACTTAACCCAGCCACGCCACTTTCTTGCCTTGATTACATCTTAGATAAAGTCGATATGATTCTACTAATGTCGGTGAACCCAGGCTTCGGTGGTCAATCTTTCATTCCTCACACTCTTGATAAGCTGCGCGCAGTTCGTAAACTTATTGACGAATCAGGCCGTGATATCCGTCTTGAAATTGATGGCGGCGTGAAGGTAGATAATATCCGTGAAATCGCAGAAGCGGGCGCAGACATGTTTGTTGCAGGTTCCGCTATCTTCAATCAACCAGATTACAAAGAAGTGATTGATGAGATGCGTGCAGAGCTTGCAAAAGTAAACGCATAATCGTAAAACTACAGATAGATTGAATATTAAGGGGCTCATTGGCCCCTTTTTTACGTCTTGGAGCTCAACTCATAAGGCGAACATAATAAATAGGAAAGTAAGATGTCATTAAGCTCAATAAAACTGATTGCCTTTGATTTGGATGGAACCTTGTTAGATAGCGTACCTGATTTGGCCGTCGCCGCCGACCAAGCCTGCCAGGAACTGGGTTTTTCTTCTGTAAGCGAAGAGCAAGTTCGCGACTACGTGGGTAATGGTGCTGATGTTCTTATCGGGCGCTCACTGAGCCGCAACTTGACGGTTGATCCAAACCTAGATCCTGAACTGCTAAAGAAAGCGCGTATCCTGTTTGATGATTTCTACGAGCAGGGCGGCCATAAGCTAAGCCACCTTTATCCATCAGTAAAAGAAACGCTTGCTGAGTTGGATAAAGCAGGTTTCACTATGGCACTTGTTACCAACAAGCCATCGAAATTTGTACCAGACGTTCTGGCGCAACACGGTATCGATAAGTACTTTGTTGATGTGTTGGGCGGCGACTCTTTCCCAGAGAAAAAGCCGAATCCAGTAGCGTTGAACTGGTTGCTAGAAAAGCACAATGTAAAAGCGGAAGAGATGTTGATGGTTGGCGATTCAAGCAATGACATCAAAGCAGCTAAGAATGCCGGCTGTCACTCGTTTGGTCTGACATACGGCTACAACCACGGTGAGCCGATTTCAGTATCAACCCCTGACTATGTCGCAGGCAATATTGCGCAATTACTAGATGTCGTTCTAGTTTCAGCATAAAGCGGATAAAAGTTAGCTAACCTACTAGCAAAATACTTATCAATGAGTACACTGGATGAGCCGTGCAGAAGAGCTGTACGGCTTTCTATTTTAAAGTTAAGAAGCTAAGTTTTTCAGATACTAGGTTAAGAAACTAAGTTAACGAGCTTAGCTACAAGCAAAGGAATTAAAACCATGAGCAAGCCCATCGTATTGAGTGGTGTTCAACCATCTGGTGAACTAAGTATCGGTAACTACTTGGGTGCTCTACGTCAATGGCAACAGATGCAAGATGATTACGATTGCCAATACTGTGTTGTAGACCTTCACGCAATTACGGTTCGCCAAGATCCGAAAGCACTGCATGAAGCGACTCTAGATGCATTAGCAATCTGTCTTGCTGTCGGTGTTGATCCAAAGAAGAGCACGCTATTTGTTCAGTCACACGTACCAGAGCATGCTCAACTTGGTTGGCTTCTTAACTGTTACACGCAAATGGGTGAACTGAGCCGTATGACTCAGTTTAAAGATAAGTCTGCGCGTCACTCAAATGATGTAAACGTAGGTTTATACGACTACCCGGTGTTGATGGCTGCAGACATTCTGCTTTATGGCGCTCACCAAGTACCTGTAGGTAGCGACCAGAAACAGCACTTAGAGTTGGCGCGTGATATCGCAACTCGCTTTAACAACATCTACGGTCCTGAAACGCCAATCTTCCAAGTACCAGAACCTTACATTCCAACAGTGAATGCACGTGTAATGAGCCTACAAGATGCGACGAAGAAGATGTCTAAGTCGGATGACAACCGTAAGAACGTGATTACTCTGCTAGAAGAACCTAAGTCGATCATCAAGAAGATCAACAAAGCGCAAACCGATGCAGAAACGCCACCACGTATTGCCCACGATTGGGAAAATAAAGCGGGTATCTCTAACTTAATGGGTCTTTATTCAGCTGCGACGGGTA
The DNA here is from genome assembly GCF_030563405.1 of Vibrio sp. SNU_ST1. Classification (NCBI taxonomy): domain Bacteria; kingdom Pseudomonadati; phylum Pseudomonadota; class Gammaproteobacteria; order Vibrionales; family Vibrionaceae; genus Vibrio; species Vibrio sp. SNU_ST1. The sequence continues at coordinate 2,930,908 of NZ_CP130748.1, read as the reverse complement.
AAACGTTTGAAGAGATCGAAGCGCAGTACCAAGGCGTTGAAATGTACGGTCCATTTAAGAAAGATGTAGGCGCGGCATTGGTTGAGATGCTTGAGCCGATTCAAGCTGAATACCACCGTATCCGTGCTGACCGTGCTTACATGGACGCAGTAATGAAAGCCGGTGCTGAAAAAGCCTCTGAGCGTGCTGCAGTAATACTGAAAAAAGCATACGAAGCAGTAGGTTTTGTTACTCGCCCATAGGGTGAACTAAAACGACTCGTTTAAACATTTCAGCCCAAAGTAGACTCTGTTTACTTTGGGCTTTTTAGTGCCCATTCCTTTTACCTCCCCAGTAAGTCCCTTGTTTGAATCGATAATTTAAGAATTATCTAGTAACACATTGGTGACATTAATGTCGTGAATGGGATCTTGTTAATTACTTTTCAGGTTTATAGAATCTCACTCATTTCTATTTATGTTGGAAATATAAAATGTGCCAAATAATTGAAGATTTCAAAGTGATAAGTTCCTCATTTTCTTGCTAACTGACTTATTCCTTACATAAATAAACCGGATAGTTACCACAAAATACATGACTGCCCTTAGATGGCAGTAACTATAAATCGATGAACTCAGGTGAAACGGATGGCTCTTTTACACAAACCTTCATTGCTAGCAGTGGCAATTGGTAGCTTGCTAACAGCAAGTGCACACGCTGATTTGTTTATTTCACAATATGTGGAAGGCGGCAGCTACAACAAAGCGATTGAGATTGCTAATAATGGCGATATCAGCATTAATTTAGATGGTTACTCGTTGGCGAAGTCTGCGAATGGTAACGGAGCATGGGGTGCCACTTTACCTTTAGACGGCCACGTTTTAGCGCCCGGTGAAGTTCTTGTGGTTGCGCACACCAGCGCAAGTGACGAAATTAAAGCGGCGGCTGATATTCTTAACGCGTCGATTGCTAATCACAATGGTGACGATCCGCTGGCTATCTTGAATTCAGATGGTTCGATACATGATGTTGTCGGTTTGATGGGCGATGTGGATTGGGGTAAAGATGTTACTTTAGTTCGTGCTAAACAAACACCTTCGGCGACGTTTGATGCTTCACATTGGGTATCGCTACCAAAGGACAACATTGAAGGACTAGGTTCACTAGACAATGTTGAGTTACCTGACGCGTTTGCTTGTACACAAGATGGCTCTGCTCCTGTATTCACGACTATTCAAGAGATCCAAGGTGAAGGGGCAACATCACCGTTTATTAATGGCTATCCGTACATCACTGATGATGAGTATTTCGTCACAGGTGTTGTGAGTGCAGTGACAACGGGAATTACCAAAGGCTTCTATCTGCAAGCTCTTGATGACGATTTCAATTCAAGCACCTCTGAAGGGCTATTTATTCACACTAACCAATCAAGCTCAGAACTGGCTGCGGGCGATGTAGTGTGTGTGAAAGGTAAGGTTCAAGAATACTACAGCCATACTCAGCTTAAAGTTGAAAACAACCAATGGCTAAAACAGGGTGAGCAGCAGGCTCCAGAAGCGACAGCAATTGAAGCCTTAGACAATGACGAGAACTTCGCTGCAACGCTTGAACGCCATGAAGGTATGTTGGTGAAAACAACCGAAGCGCTTGATATGCGTGTAACGCGTACTTTCGGTTATGATTACGCAGGTCGTCGTAACAACATGGTACTGGCGCATGAGCGTATTAACATGCAGCCGAACCAGTTATCTGCAGCTGGCTCTGAAGATGCGAAACAGCAAACTAAAGATAACGCAGACCGTCGTCTTTTTGTTGAAACCGATCAAAAAGCCGGTGACGGACAGGTTCCTTTCTACCCAGATTTTGCGCGCACCGATATTGACCAAGATGGCTCAACGGAAGACTACATCCGTATCGATGACACCATTGTTGGCCTAGAAGGCGTATTGACCTACAGCTACGGTGAGTATCGCTTAGTGACAACTAACCAGATCTCGGCTGAGAACTTTGTACGTAATGACCCACGTACTGATAAGCCTGATATGGATGAAGGTGATCTACGTATCGCGACTTTCAATGTCTTGAACTACTTTAACTCTCCATTTGGTGGCGACGCGAACCAACACGGTAACAACCGTGGCGCGAATACCATCACTGAGTTTGAGATGCAGCAAGAGAAGATTGTGAACGCGATTCTTCGCTTAGATGCAGACATCATTGGTTTGATGGAAATTGAGAACAACGGTTTTGGTGAAGGCTCTGCCATTCAGCAGCTTGTTAACCAACTGAATGACCGCATTGAGCGTAAGAAAGACCGCTATACCTTTGTAGCTGTTGACTCTAATGAAGATGGCGTAACCGACGAGATGGACTCAATTGGTACTGACGTAATCACAACGGGTGTTATCTACCGTAAGAAGGTGGTTAAGCTTAAAGATAGCCGCGTTATCGCGATGCCAAGCCAACAAGCTCCAGAAGTATTAGACGATTCAGGCAAGGTGATTGAAGACGGTAAGAACTACCAACGTGACTCATTGGCGCCAACTTTTAAAGTGAAAGGTACTAAAGAGAAACTCACCGTTGCGATTAACCACTTTAAATCGAAAGGTTCTAAGTGTTGGGAAGATGCAGCCCCTGTTGAACAGGGCGGCCAAGGTGGTGTTGACGCCGACAAGCAAGGCTCATGTGAGAACTTCCGTGTGGCTGCAGCAGTTGCTCTGGGTGAAGCGCTAGACGGCATCAAAGGCCATAAAGTGATTCTGGGTGATATGAACTCGTACGGCATGGAAGACCCAATGCTAGTACTGACGGATTACTCTGAAGAGAAATACGGTAAGCAAATCAAAGCGGCGCGTAACACTTACATTGACGGCGTCGAGCAGTTTGGTGATAACGGTGCGGTGATTACTAAGAACTACGGCTACATTAATGCTGTGGCTCAAAAGCACCCAGACAGCTGGAGCTATTCATACAATGACGAAGTTGGCGCTTTGGATCACCTGTTGATCAGCGACAGCCTGAAAGACATGGTGGTGGATGCGACTGACTGGCACATCAATGGCGGTGAATCGAAGTTGCTTGACTATAACGAAGAGTACAAAGGTGATCTGCCGAAGTACCAAGATCACTTCCGTTCATCGGATCATGATCCGGCAGTTCTTGAGCTTAAAGTCGGTGGTTCGTTTGGTTTCGGTGCGCTGATGTCATTGTTTGGCTTAGCAATGTGGCGTCGTCGTAAGTAATAAGGCTTTTCGGGTCATAATAAACCGCTACCTATAGGTAGCGGTTTATATTTTAGTTACTTATGGATTTCATTTTTTCAAGGTCGTATTGGCGTATTTGTACAGCTTTTTCCAATGATACCGGTTTTGAAAATAAGTACCCTTGGACAATGTCACATCCATATTGTTTAACATATTCTAGTTGTTCAATGGTTTCGACACCTTCAGCGACGGTTCTTGTTCCTGTAGACCGCCCAATTGCGACAATGCTTTTTAATAGTTCATGAGCGGTATTCGATTCTGAAAGTTGCCAAATAAAGCTACGATCTATTTTAATTTCATGAATAGGAAGTAATGACAAATACTTCAACGAAGAGTACCCAGTACCAAAATCATCTAAGGCCAAGTGAAACCCTTTACTACGAAGTTGATGCGCAACTTTTGCTACCTCTTCCGGATTTTTTAGCATGATGCCTTCGGTGGCTTCTAAGCATATATGGGATGGGTTTATACCGTAGCGCTCTGTTATTTTTATGATATTTTCAGCAAAGTTTGTATCTCCAATTTGAACTGGTGATAAGTTCAGTGCCAGTAATATAGGAGCATTGTCTGGAAAATCGAGTTCTGAATACTGTTGGTAGGCTAATTCAATTAAATACCAACCTAATGCGCGTATATGACCACTGACTTCAGCGACGGAGATAAACTCATCAGGGTAAACGTTACCCAATGTTGGGCTTTTCCATCGAGCTAGCGCTTCGATTCCCCATAACCTCCCAGACTGTAAGCAATACTGAGGCTGATAATCTAAATAAATTTCTCTTCTTTCTATAGCGGTAAGTAAATTGTCTTCAATCAGAAACTTACGTTGATTTTTCGCAGAGGTTTTTGATGAGAAAATAGCACAGTTTGCTTTGCCTTCTGATTTCACAGAATGGAGCATAATATCAGAGCTTGCGAGTAACTCATCGACAGTGCGCCCGTGATCGGGATACACGGCGGCACCTAAGCTAAAACTGATATCAAATTCATGCTCAAAACATTGATACTTGGTCGCAAGCCCATCATGAAATAGTTTCATGACGCTTTCTGCCTGTTTTAGGCTGTTTAGATCAGGGAAAGTAACAATAAATTCATCACCTCCAAACCGGAACACTTCTGAAAAATTAGGGCATACTTTTTTAAGCGTTTGAGATATCTGTATTAAGAGTTCGTCCCCAACACTGTGTCCGTAGTAGTCGTTGATGTTTTTAAAGTTATCTACATCAATAAAACAGACAAGGAATTTATCGTCATCTGATTGAGTCTTTACCAGCTCTTTCTCCATATAGACTTCAAAAAAGTGTCGATTAAAAAGCCCAGTCAGTTGGTCATGATTAGCAAAGTGATTCAGCGTGCTGTTTGCAGTACAGAGCTTTTCAAAGTCAGATTGAATTTCAGCTTGATAAGATTCAAAGCGACGAGAAACTAGAGTGCTTACATAATATGAGAGTAGTCCGACTAATAGAACGACTATGCTATACATGAGTGCTAAGCGATTGAGCTCATCATTTCTTTTTTCAATCAACTCGGCATTTTTTTTAGCAACAAGTCTTTCTAATGCAGTGACACTAAAGCTCGCGCCTATCGTCCAGCCCCAAGTACTATTTTTGATGACATAACTAAGGTTTTCTAACGAGTGGTTGTCGGCAGCTAAGTGTCTAACATAGATATCTGATTGTTCCAACAGCGCGACTGCTTGAGTGCGGAAGTGTATGTTTTTAATATTATGGATATTAGTGCCAATAAAGCTAGGAGTGGTATGAGCCAGCACATCGCCTTTAGTGTCGATAACGTAGAAGTTACTCTGTTGACCAATTTGAAGCTTACTTAACCATTCGAGCACGTCACTTTGAATGTCTGCTTGGACATCTGTAATAAAGTCACTCGTACCTATATACCAACTATATGGCGAGAAATTAACGATATAGCCGATTTTTTCATACTGTTTTTCGAATGAATTCGGTTTTAGAAACCACCATTTATGAAAGCCTTCTTTTTCTTCAATCGCTTTTTTTGTTAATTCCTGAGCGACAAAGTGTCCTTTAGCATCTTGAAACTCCCATTTAGAGGCTCCTTGCATACTAGGAAAAACAGGGTGAAAAATAACAGTTCCATCATGGTGATAAATAAAAGGGTAACCACGACCGTCATTGAATCTGTAGTTTTTCAAACTCGAACGAACCAAGGTTGTAAACTCTTGTTCACTTAATTGTGGGTTGTCCTTGTACAGTTGATTTAGTATGGAGTGAGTGCGGAGAGTATGAGTTTTTATACTGTCGCGTAGTGTGGTTATTGTTGTTTCTTCTAAGTAGTTGAGCTGCTTGTTGACATAGCTGACTTGAGATTTTAAATAGGCTTTTTTTTCTTCAACAATATCGGATTCTATGTGAGTGATTTCTTGATTGGTTCGTCGATAGCTATCATTGACCGATAACGAAAAAACGATAATCGAAAATAGAACCACAGTTATAGTTGGTATGTAACGAATTAGGTAAACGAGTTTGTTCTCTTTCATTTTTTAATTAAAGTCAGTAAATACACCCTAATGATAACCTAAACAATTATTCATTGAGTTGTTGTTTGTTACAAAAAAAGAACTATGTCATAAAAAACGCGCAACTTATAAGGTTTTAATTTTTATGGGGACTTTGGCAGGGATGAGAGACATCTATGTCTTGAGAAGACAAAGTGGATCACTCTGGCTTCATTGCCAGTAACGTTTATGTATTTGTAGTGTAAAGTTATCAGGGCAGCGAAAGCTGGTTTGTTTTTTATCATTTTCACTTGCCTTTCTTGCTTTATATTGCACAATACCGCCCCTACATCTTCCAATCATTTAGTATTTAGCAAACGATTTCGACCCATGTTACTTATCATCGATAACTACGACTCTTTTACCTATAACTTGTATCAGTATTTCTGTGAGTTAGGGGTCACTGTAAAAGTTGTTCGCAACGATGAAATTGATATTGCGGGCATTGAATCGCTAAATCCTAGCCATCTTGTTATCTCGCCGGGCCCTTGTACACCTGATGATGCGGGAGTCTCTCTGCAAGTCATTGAACACTTCGCTGGTAAACTGCCGATCTTAGGTGTGTGTCTTGGTCATCAAGCCATTGCTCAAGTCTTTGGTGGTGAAGTGGTGCGAGCCAGACAAGTGATGCACGGTAAAACCTCTCCAATACGCCACAATGGAAAGAGCGTTTTTCAAGGGCTTAATAACCCTCTAACCGTGACTCGTTACCATTCTTTAGTGGTGAAAAATGGCACGCTACCTGATTGCTTTGAACTGACGTCTTGGACGGAATTTGAAGATGGCAGCATGGATGAGATCATGGGTTATCAACACAAAACCTTGCCGATTGATGCCGTACAATTTCACCCAGAGTCGATTAAAACAGAGCAAGGACACCAGCTTCTCGCTAACTTCTTAACGCGTTGAGTGTTTAAATTTGACTCTTTCTGCGTCTAAATAAGCCAGTTAAACCTATTAGCCCATTCGTTAAGCGTTTAAATTCGGGCTTTACGCACCTCTCTCCCCCTGACGCCGATCACTTTTTATAACATTTATCTCTCGCTTCGCTAAGTTTTTAGCCTATGCAAAATTATTCGCCTTATTTCCTCTCGAACCCTATATACCGCTGTGCCAGTAAGGCTTTGCTATTGCTGGTTATACGGTTAGGTAAAAAAAGCTTCATAAAACAGATTAATTGATGCATAAATAGTCATAGGTAGTGACGTTTAGCTAGTTGTTAGGGATGGCTAAAGAATAATCTACTATTGAAAACGTTAATTAAATGTAAATATAATGCTGCAGCGGGATTGTGGCGAGAGAAAATATCTTTGTCTCACTTATGAACCAGTACGCTTATTTGCGAAGCTTGCGGTATCGAAAAGGAATGTACGATGACAGTGGAAAAAAAAGTAGAACGTAGTCTGTTTAATGAGGTGATGGTGCCTTGTTATAACCCAATGGAAATGATCCCGGTAAAAGGGGAAGGCGCACGCGTTTGGGACCAACAAGGCCGAGAGTATATCGACTTTGCTGGTGGTATCGCTGTGAGCTGTTTGGGTCACTGTCACCCTGCAATGGTTAACGCAGTTACTGAGCAAGCAAACAAGATTTGGCATCTAAGTAACGTGATGACCAACGAACCTGCACTGCGTCTAGCGAAAAAGCTAACAGACGTATGTTTTGCAGAAAAAGTATTCTTTGCGAACTCTGGCGCGGAAGCGAACGAAGCAGCATTGAAGCTAGCTCGTCGTTGGGCGGTGGATGTTCACGGTCCTGAGAAATCTGAAATCATTGCATTCAAACAAGGTTTCCACGGTCGTACTTTCTTTACCGTAACCGTTGGCGGACAAGAGGCTTACTCTGATGGCTTCGGTCCTAAACCAGGTGATGTTACGCACCTGCCTTACAACGATATTGCAGCGTTAGAAGCGCACATCTCTGATCGCACTTGTGCAATCATGATGGAACCTCTGCAAGGTGAGGGCGGTATCATCTCTCCAACATCTGAGTTTGTGAACACAGTTCGTGAACTGTGCGACAAACACAATGCATTGCTTATCTTTGATGAAGTGCAAACAGGTAATGGCCGTACGGGGAACTTTTACGCTTACCAAGGCCTAGGTGTTACACCTGACATCCTAACCACTGCGAAATCACTAGGTGGTGGTTTCCCTATCGGTGCAATGCTAACAACATCTAAACTCGCGACACATCTAAAAGTGGGTACGCACGGTTCTACTTACGGTGGTAACCCACTGGCATGTGCCGTTGCTGAAGCGGTTGTTGACGTGGTTAGCCAGCCTGAAACTTTGGCTGGCGTCAAAGAGCGTGAAGCAATGTTCCGTGATGGTTTAGCTAAGATTAACGATAAATACCAAATATTCAGTGAAGTTCGCGGTAAAGGCCTATTGCTAGGTGCTGCGCTTAATGAAGCATGGCAAGGTCGTGCTCGTGATGTATTAGTAGCTGCAGGCGAGCAAGGCTTGATGGTACTGGTTGCGGGCACAAACGTGGTTCGTTTCACGCCATCACTGGTTATCACTACACAAGAAATTGAAGAAGGTTTATCAAAACTAGACAAAGCAATCGCTACGCTAGTTTAGCCTGAGCGGCGTCATAGGAATGATCGCCATTAGAGCGATCCCATGACGTATGCTAAAGGCCCAAGCTTCTGGTTTTGGGCCTGTTTTGCATCTGGAGGGAATATTGATGCTAGTTGTTCGCCCAATAAAATTATCTGATTACGATGCGCTGCATACCTGCGCGGTTGAATCTGGTCACGGATTCACATCTCTTCCGGTTAACGAAGAACTGTTAACCAACCGAATTACTCATTCTGAATACAGCTTTGCTAAACAAGACGTGACTGAACCCGGTGATGAAGGCTACCTGATGGTTGGCTTCGACACTGAAACGGGAGAAGTCGCCGGTACGACAGGCATCGAAGCCTCAATTGGCTGGGATGTTCCGTTTTACTCTTACCACATCAGCAAGGTGGTTCACTCATCGCAAAAGCTTGGCGTAAATAACGTGGTGAAGCTGCTGACTTTCGGTAATAACTACACCGGATGCAGTGAAATCTGCACACTGTTCTTGCGCCCTGACTTCCGTGGTGGCCTGAACGGCCGTTTAATGTCGAAGTGCCGATTCCTGCTTATGGCAGAGTATCCAGAGCGTTTCTCAAAAACGATTTTTGCTGAGATGCGTGGCGTATCAGATGCTGAAGGTAACTCTCCTTTCTGGAAATGGCTGCAAGAGCACTTTTTCTCAATTGATTTTACGCTTGCTGATTACTTAACGGGTATTGGTAAAAAAGGCTTTATTGCTGACCTTATGCCCAAGCTGCCAATTTACGTGAACCTACTTAGTGAGGAAGCACAGGCGGTCATTGGAGAGGTACACGACAATACGCGTCCGGCACTTAAGTTGCTGGAACGTGAAGGTTTCACTAACCGTGGCTATGTCGACATCTTTGATGCGGGTCCAACGGTTGAATGTGATCTGAGAAATATCGAATCAGTGCGTCATGCGATTCGAGCTCAAGTGAAAATTGCAGAGCACTCTAGCTCTAAAGACTTCCTAATTGGCAATACCTCGTTTGAGAACTTCCGCGCAGTAGCCGCGAAAGGTGCGTATGACCAAGCAAGCGACACAGTGATTTTATCACCTGAAGTAGCAAGCGCTCTTGAAGTAAAAGAAGGCGAATTCGTTCGCATGTTGGCTCAGTAAGAGCGGCGATTATCTGTCGAAGATTTTAAGGATAGAAGTATGACTCAGTGGATAGCAGGACAGTGGGTGGCAGGTCAAGGCGACGCCATGACATCAGTAAGCCCATACAATAATGAAGTAGTGTGGCAGGGTGAAAGCGCAACACCAGCACAGGTTGAATCTGCAGTAGCAGCAGCTCGTGAAGCCTTCTTGGTTTGGAAAAAATTGAGCTTTGCAGAGCGTGAAGCGATCGTGTTGAATTTTGCTGAGAAAGTAAAAGAGAACAGCGAAGAAATCGCACAAATCATCGCAAAAGAGACGGGAAAGCCTATTTGGGAAACTCGTACTGAAGCGGGTGCGATGGCGGGTAAAATCGCTATCTCAATCCGAGCTTACCACGAACGTACCGGCGAAGCTTCGCGTGAAGCGGCAGGCAACCAAATCGTACTGCGTCATCGCCCATTAGGCGTAATGGCGGTGTTTGGCCCTTACAACTTCCCAGGTCATCTGCCTAACGGTCATATTGTTCCGGCGTTGTTATCGGGTAATACCGTGGTATTTAAGCCTTCAGAACAGACACCTTGGACGGGTGAGTTTGCAATGAAACTGTGGCAAGAAGCGGGTCTTCCTGCTGGCGTAATCAACCTAGTACAGGGCGCTAAAGAGACAGGTATTGCATTGGCGGATGCTAAAGGCCTTGATGGCGTGCTATTCACTGGCAGTGCTAATACCGGTCATATCCTTCACCGTCAATTCGCGGGTCAACCGGGCAAGATGCTGGCACTAGAAATGGGCGGCAACAACCCTATGGTGATCAGTGACCAATACGGTGATGCTGACGCAACGGTTTATACCATTATCCAATCTGCTTTCATCAGTGCAGGTCAACGTTGTACATGTGCACGTCGCTTGTATGTTCCTGTTGGCGAGAAGGGCGATCAACTGCTCGATAAGCTCGTTGCGGCTACCTTGAAGATTCGTGTTGATCAGCCATTCGCTGAGCCAGCACCCTTCATGGGACCACAAATCTCGGAAGCGGCAGCTAAGTTCATTCTGGACGCGCAAGCTAATCTGCAATCGTTAGGTGGTGTAAGCCTAGTCGAAGCAAAAGCGGGCGAAGCGGCGTTTGTTTCTCCGGGGATTATCGATGCAACCAACATTGCTGAGTTGCCAGATGAAGAGTACTTCGGCCCATTGCTGCAAGTGGTTCGCTGCCAATCGCTAGAGCAAGCCGTTGAACTGGCTAATGACACACGCTTTGGTTTGTCTGCAGGCCTAGTTTCAACCGACGATTCAGAGTGGGAATACTTCGTTGACCATATCCGTGCGGGTATTGTTAACCGTAACCGCCAACTAACAGGCGCAAGTGGTGATGCACCATTTGGTGGCCCGGGTGCTTCAGGTAACCTACGCCCAAGTGCTTACTACGCGGCTGACTACTGTGCTTACCCAATGGCGTCAATGGAAGGCGGTGAAACTCAACTGCCAGCGACGTTTAGCCCAGGTATTGAGCTGTAGTTTAGGCTAATGAGTTATAGAACTGGGCTCATTCGCTAACAATGGAGAGAGGAAGTAGCAATTACACTTCCTCTTTTCATCCACGTCCAACACCTAGATTGGGCGGTAGATAATAATAGAACAAGTATGTCACAGGCTGATGGCTGCTGACTCTATGTCCAGCCTCTCCCTTTCTAATCCAAATTACTAGCTTGCTAGAACCTCTGACAAGGAGTCACCATGACGCCCGATCTACTCTTTAAATCATTATGGGACGATTACATTCACAGGCTTTGTCCATCGGCTGAGAAAGTTCATCATCTGCTGAAAGAAGATGAAGCGCTGATTAATGATCACATTGCATTACGTACTTTCAATGTTGCCCCTTTGGGCATTGAAACACTGGCTAAGCCTTTCCTTGAATTAGGCTACAAGGCTTGTGGCGACTACTTGTTTGAGAGCAAGAAGTTAGTGGCTAAGCATTACGAGCATCCAGATCCAAAACAACCAAAAGTGTTCATTAGTGAGTTGAAGGTCGAAGAGTGTTCAAGCGACTTACAACAGATCGTTGCTAAGTTGGTTGAGCAAGTTGACGCAAGTAAGCTTCAAGGTCATGAATTCTTGTTTGGGGGGCGCCTTTGGGGTTTGAGCTTCACGGATTTCCAAGCGCTAGCAAAAGAGAGTGAATACGCGTCTTGGTTAGCGGCTCATGGCTACGGTGCAAACCACTTTACGGTGAGTGTGAACCAACTCGATGCTTTTGGTGAAGTGCAGGCAGTGAATGATTACCTGAGCGAATCAGGCTTCACTATCAATGCATCTGGTGGTGAGGTGAAAGGCTCTCCAGAGGTATTATTAGAGCAATCATCAACAATGGCAGACAAAGTCCCAGTTTCATTTGTCGAAGGCAATGAGATGATTCCTGGCGGCTTCTATGAGTTCGCTAAGCGTTATGCGATGGCCAATGGTGAGCTATATACAGGTTTTGTCGCGGCATCGGCTGACAAGATCTTTGAAAGCACCAATGGTTAAAGAAAAATAAGAGCAAGGGATTTTCCCTAGAGATGCGGGTACGCTTCGCTTCGAGATACTTTAGAATAGTGAAGTCCGATTTCTAACTTTGCTTCCCGCATCTGTTCTCTAGATCTTTAGAAAACAAAAAAAGCCACTAAATTCGCATTTGGTGGCTTTCAAATTTTTGGCTCAGTTAATCGAGATTAACGAGTGCCGTATACCACGATGGTCTTACCGTGTGCAGAAATTAGGTTCTGCTCTTCTAGCATCTTCAAGATACGACCTACGGTCTCACGAGAACAACCAACAATCTGGCCAATCTCTTGACGAGTGATCTTGATTTGCATGCCGTCAGGGTGAGTCATTGCATCTGGCTGTTTTGCTAGGTTTAGTAGCGTTTGAGCGATACGACCTGTTACGTCAAGGAACGCTAAGTCACCAACCTTTTGGCTAGTTACTTGTAGACGGTTTGCCATTTGCGCTGAAAGACGCATTAGAATATCTGGGTTCACTTGGATAAGTTGACGGAATTTCTTGAAAGAAATCTCAGCAACTTCACAAGGAGATTTTGCACGAACCCATGCAGTACGCTCTTGGTCTTCTTCGAACAAGCCAAGCTCACCGATGAAGTCACCTTGGTTTAGGTAAGAAAGAATCATTTCCTTACCTTCTTCGTCTTTGATAAGAACTGCCACAGAACCTTTAACGATGTAGTACAAGGTTTCTGCCTTTTCACCAGCATGAATCAAAGTACTTTTTGAAGGGTACTTATGAATATGACAGTGTGAAAGGAACCACTCTAATGTTGGATCGGTTTGGGGTTTACCTAGAACCATAATATCTTACTTCCTCTGCAGGGTATGCTTGCCGCTTTCCATATTTTAGCTAAGCCTGAATTGACGTAGCTAGGATAAGAGCACTCGTTGAGTGCTGCAAGCTATCTTGTGTTTCGTTTAAGAATAGTATCCTTTTTCAGGTACTATTTCTTGATTTTAATCGTGACCAAGCTACGATTTTTTACGCAAAATTGTGCACATGATCACGGTATGAAAAGTAATCAACCAGAATGTTGTTTTGTTAGCCTATTTTCCCGGTTTCTATAAGTTGTTGCAGGATAGGCCTTACAATGAGCTCCATAGCAAAACTCATCTTGCCTCCTGGCACTACAAGCGTGTTATGACGTGACATAAATGAGCCATCAATCATAGCCAACAGGTAAGGGAAATCGACGTTTTTGATGCCGCGCAAACGTATAACAACGAAGCTTTCGTCTAAACTTGGGATCCCTTTTGCATTCAGTGGATTCGATGTATCTACGGTAGGGACACGCTGAAAGTTGATATGAGTTCGCGAAAACTGCGGGGTAATGTAGTTAAGGTAATCATCCATTGAGCGAACAATAGAATCCATCACCGCTTCGCGAGAGTGACCACGATCGCGTGTGTCACGAACGAATTTCTGGATCCACTCCAAGTTTACGATAGGTACCATGCCGATAAGCAGATCGACGTGTTGAGAAACATTGATGTCACCATCGACTACGCCACCGTGAAGACCTTCGTAGAACATCACATCTGAGTTTTCAGGGATCTCTTGCCATGGCGTAAAGGTGCCGGGCATTTGATTGTAAGGCACTGCTTCATCGAAGGTATGCAGATAGCTACGGACTTTTCCCGTGCCTTCATTGCCGTATTGACGGAAGAAATCTTCTAATGCACCAAAATCGTTAGCTTGTGGACCAAAGTAGCTGATGTGCTTACCTTGCTCGCGAGCCTTACGGATCTCGACATCCATCTCTGGTCGAGTGAAGCGATGGAAACTATCCCCTTCAACCCAAGCTGCCTTCACGTCCATCATATTGAACATTTTTCGGAAGGCTTCTGAGGTAGTGGTGGTGCCGGCTCCAGATGAACCCGTCACCGCAATAATTGGATGTTTAGCGGACATGACAACCCTTGTCTTTTGAGTAACTTACTTGTTAGCAATCGTTTACCACTATAACACGGCTCCTTTATGAGCGCAGCTTAGAAGCGTTTTGTGACTTGAATATCAACGGTTTCATGCAGTTCAGAAAACACGATACTCACTTCTCCTGAGGCTAATTGATGTTTCACTTGGTCAATTTTGTTTTGCAGTGAAATTTCTATGTCACCATAGTCTGTACCTTCACGCAGTACGAATTCTTTGATGAGGTTTTCCAGTGTCTCTGGCGCAATTTCTTGCCATGGGATGATCATAAATACTTCTCTCTTTTATGTTCATGGATAGGTTTATTGATGTCGAAATGAGTGAGTTTAGTTATATTTTACTGCTATTTACTAAGGCTCGTCATTATGCCGAATCTTGTAGACTTTCATAGTAGGCGGGTAATGCTTCTTCTAACCAAAACCTTGGCTTGAGTGTGCTGCCAGTAATGAACCCCACATGACCGCCTTTTTGAAACAGTCGATAATCGATGTTATCAGGTAGAACGAACTTTGGAATCACATCATCGGTCATGAAAGGATCGTCTTTGGCATGAATGATCTGAGTTGGCAGTTTGATCTTCTTGAGTTTAGGCAGTGCGGAGCATTGTGCATAATAATCTTGGGCATTTTTGAACCCATGCAGAGGCGCCGTGATTTGTTCATCAAACTCATACAGTTTGGTGATCTTCTTAATGGTTTCCGCTGTGACCCCCAGCTTTTCCTGTAGCAGGTTAACTTTTTTCAAGGCGTTTGATTTTAGAGAGTTGAGTAGATACTTCTTATAGAGCTTGGAGAAGCCCTGCTCAATGCGACTAGAACAACAAGCCAAGTCAAATGGAGCAGATACTATGGTCGCCGCCGACAGCAATGGGTCGTCTGCATACTCAGCCAAATAATTCGCCAGCATGTTACCACCCAAAGAGATACCAACTGCAACTTTGGGGTTGTTGGGGAACTGCGCGTGCAGATGCCTTAGGAAAAAGCGCGCATCTTCGACTTCACCTGAATGGTATGCACGAGCCAAGCGATTTGGTTTTCCGCTGCAACCTCTAAAGTGCATCATCACTGATAGCCAACCATCTTTAGCAAATGCATTCATCAGCCCGTTGGCGTAAGGGCTCTCAAAGCTCCCTTCTAATCCGTGGAATAGAACGAATATTGGCTTGTTACTTTTATCATCATTGCTTGGCGTGTCACCGTCTGGCGATTCACTCCATGCAAGGTCTAGGAAATCGCCGTCGGGAGTTTCTAAGGTCTGCCATTGAGGAGCAAACAACGCCTGCTTTCTAATAAATCTTGGCACTAAGGTTTGTAAATGTGGATTCGATAGGCCAGCGGCAGCGGTAAATATTGTCATAAAAACAGTCCATGCTTCTTTTATGGGCTTTGATAAAGTGTTGAGCTTTTAGCGAAACGCCCACGTTTTTATTTGAGCTTGGTTGATTCTTAGCATAAGCGCAAGGGTTTCACTGATATGATCGACCAAAACAGGCGATGGGTAACTGGTTGAATAATATCAAGGTTGGGCGTATTAAAGACTCCCCCAAATGTGTTTTAGTCAGCATGCGATCATGGTAGCGAGCGAGCGCAGTTAAGCTTGGAGCTTGATTGAATAAAAGGAAAAGGAAATGCGTTAGGGCTGTGGTGCTGGTTCAGAAAAAGCGTCGTAGAGATTTTCCGCCCCTAATAAACGACAGTACTGTAAAGCGAGCGGTGATTGTTGGTTCGCTGTAAGCTGAAGAGACTTAATACAGTCGACGAGGTCGGACTGTTGTTGCTTTTCAAGCTGCAGCTCAAATTGTAAGGCTTCACGGTAGAGTGAATCAACAACGTGTGCTTTGAGGTGTTTACGCAGCTCTCGATAACTATGAAGCAAGGTTTCAGAGCGACTTAAGCATTGTTGCACCTTGTGCCACTCCTCCTCAGCGAAAGAGAGTTGCTGCTCATCAAGCCATTTGAGAAGCAGCAGTAGATTGACGTTGCCATGGAATTGGTTTTGCAAAGCTAAGCACGCATCCTTAACACCGCGCACACTGTAATACTGAAGGCTAAATTGCCATAGTCGTTCCAGTGTTAATGATATTGGTGCGTGCTCTGGGCTCATAAGCTATCCATATCCAGTTCCATCTGCTCAAGCTCTTCTTGAGTGGACATCCAATCCATTTCAACTTCTTCTAGCTGTGACTTACTGCTCGCTTGTAGAGCGAGTACTTTATTCAGTTTAGCCTTATTTTCAGCTTCATAAAGTGAAGTGTCAGATAATTGCTGTTCAGCCTCTTCAAGATCAAGCGTCAACTTATCCATTTTCTTTTCAAACTGAGTCAATTGTTTGCGAATCGGCGCGGTTAGTTTTCTGAACTCTGCTTCTTTACGTTTCTGCTCTTTTTTTGCTGCTGCACTGTTGGCGCCATCTTTTGCTGGTGCCAATGCTTGTGCTTCTTTGCGCTCAACTTTCTGTTGTTCGGTTAGCCACTTGTAGTAATCGCTTAAATCACCATCAAACGGTGCTACTTGGCGGTCGTGTACAAGGTATAAATCATCGGTAGTCGCACGCAGTAGGTAACGGTCGTGCGATACGATAACCATTGCGCCTTCAAACGTCTGCAGGGCAAAAGTTAGCGCTTGACGCATGTCGAGATCCAAGTGGTTGGTTGGTTCATCGAGTAGTAATAGGTTCGGTTTTTGCCATACCAGCAGAGCCAATACCAAACGCGCTTTTTCACCACCAGAGAACGGTGCCACTTTATCGAGCGCTTTTTCACCTTGGAAACCGAAGCTACCTAGGTAATCACGCAGTTGTTGCTCGGTGTGTCTTGGCGCAATCTGCATCATGTGCTGAAGTGGTGTCTCTTCCGGGTGCAGTGTCTCTAATTGGTGTTGGGCAAAGTAACCCATTTTAACGCCTTGCGAATAACTTAGCTCGCCACCTTGTTGTTTCAGTTCACCTGAAAGCAGCTTAATCAGCGTCGATTTACCTGCACCATTTCGACCAAGCAAACCAATACGGCTGCCCGGTACTAGGTTTAGGCGAATCTTCTCTAGAATCAGATTGTCATCGTAACCTGCAGATACCTCGTCCATCATCATGATTGGGTTTGGTAGTGCGTCTGGTTCTCTAAATTCAAAGCTGAAAGGGTTATCAAACTGAGCGGGCAGTACTTGTTCCATTTTCTCTAGCGCTTTAATACGGCTTTGCGCTTGGCGAGCTTTTGAAGCTTTATAACGGAAACGGTCAATGTAGCTCTGCATGTGCGACATTTGTTTCTGCTGCTTTTGGTACATCGCTTGTTGCAGAATTAGTTTTTGCGCTCGTTGGGTTTCGAACGACGAGTAGTTACCGGTGTATTCATTGAGCAGTTGATTTTCAACATGCACGATGCGATTGACGATAGGATCCAAGAAGTCCCTATCGTGTGAGATAAGAACGAGTGTACCTGGGTAGTTTTGTAACCAGCGTTCTAGCCACATTACAGCGTCTAAATCCAAGTGGTTGGTTGGCTCATCGAGTAACAGTAGGTCACTGCGACACAGTAGGGCTTGCGCTAGGTTCAAACGCATACGCCAACCCCCTGAAAATTGAGTCAGGTTCCATGTCATTTGTTCTTGGCGAAAGCCTAGGCCGTCTAACAGCTCAGCCGCGCGTGCCTTGATGCTATAACCACCAATGGTTTCAATCTTGCCATGGATCTCTGCGACTAATGTGCCGTTGTCGGCTTGTTCGGCTTTCTCAAGTTGATCTTCAAGGCCACGGTATTCACGGTCGCCATCAATCACGTATTCAATTGCTGTTCTTTCTAATGCAGGTGTTTCTTGAGCAACCCAAGCCATTTCCCAATGGGCTGGTTTACTGAATGAGCCAGCATCAATAGACAGTTCGTCCTTAATTAGGGCGAACAGCGTAGATTTACCACAGCCATTTTTACCAACCAAACCGATTTTGTCGCCAGGCTGAAAAGTGGCAGACGCTTGGTCGAGGAGTGGCTTACCGCCGCGTAGCAATTGAATATCAGAGAAAGTAATCATAATTGAAATAGCATAGAAATTAGAGGTGAACAGACGCCTGCATAGTAGGCTGAAACCAGATAAAAGTCGATCACAATGCAATTTGCGTTATGATGCCAATAACATATTAGTAACTTTTGCTTAAATTCTTGTGGCCTTGCCACCGTTTAGCCTTCAAAGGAATGTTTCAAAGGAATGAGTAATACTCCCTCGACAGACAACCCCGTGCCAAAGGTGCTGGTCATCTATGCGCACCCAGAGCCGCAAACCTCTATCGCTAACCAGATCATGGTTAAAAAGATAGAGTCGCTTGGGAATGTCAAAGTCCACGATCTCTACGCCATCTATCCTGACTTCTTTATTGATGTGCCTTCTGAGCATGCATTGCTGCTTGAATATGATGTGATCGTGTTCCAACACCCTTTGTTTATGTATTCGTGCCCATCACTACTTAAAGAGTGGTTTGACCGAGTATTAGGCAAGGGGTTTGCGTTTGGTGAGCAAAGTGCGCTTAAAGGTAAACACTGGCGCAGTGTGATTACTACCGGTGGTAAAGAAGAGGCGTTTGGTGCCGCAGGCTATAATAAATATCCATTACAAGAGATTTTGCAACCATTCGAGCTAACCGCTGCTTTGTGTCAGATGCACTGGATACCCCCTTTGGTTTTACACTGGGCACGAAATGTCACCGATATGACGCGTTATCAACACGCAGAAGCGTATCGAAATTGGTTGCGAGACCCGCTACAAGATATAGGAGCAGATGATGGCTCTGACTAATGATTTTCTACAAAGTAGCGTTATATTTTTAGCGGCTGCTGTGGTTGCGGTTCCTATCGCGCAGCGAGCTGGCTTGGGTTCAGTACTCGGTTACTTATTAGCGGGTGTGGCGATTGGCCCATGGGGACTTGGTTTAATCAGTGATGTAGAGGCGATTCTACACTTCTCCGAATTCGGGGTGGTACTGCTGCTCTTTTTGATTGGTCTCGAACTTAATCCGAAAAAACTGTGGCAGATGCGAGCCCCCATTCTCGGACTCGGTGGCGCGCAAGTTCTGATCACCACTCTGATTATTACCGCCATCGCGTGTATGTTTGGTTTAACTTGGCAAACTAGCTTAGTCATCGGCATGGGTTTAGCTTTGTCTTCGACCGCTATTGCGTTACGTGTTATTGAAGAGCGAGAGCTTGGTGGAAAAGAAGCGGGGCAGTCAGGCTTTGCAGTATTACTTTTCCAAGATATAGCCGTTATCCCTATGTTGGCGATGCTGCCTTTGCTCGCTGGCAATACGGGCGGCAGTTGGGCTGACATGTTGTGGATGCTAGGTGGTGTCATTGGCTTGCTTGTCGGTGGTCACTTCTTGTTGAGGCCGCTGTTCCGCTACGTAGTCATGAGCGGTGTTCGTGAGTTGTTCACCGTCGCAGCGCTGTTATTGGTGATTGGTATTGCTGTCATTATGCAGCAGATTGGTTTGTCGATGGCATTAGGTACTTTCTTGGCGGGCGTACTTCTGGCTGAAAGTGAATATCGACACGAGTTAGAAATCGCGATTGACCCATTCAAAGGGTTACTGCTTGGTCTGTTCTTTATCTCTGTAGGTATGGCGGTAAACTTAGGTTTACTGGCAGAAAGCCCATTCGCAATACTTATCGCGGTATCGTCTCTGGTCGTATTGAAAGGCTTAGTGCTGTATGCGCTAGCTCGTATCTTCGGAACACTTGCAAAAGCGCGTAGTCGCATGGCGATGATTCTCAGCCAAGGTGGTGAGTTTGCCTTCGTTATTTTTACCGCGGCGAGTGCACAAGGCATCTTAAGCGGCGACCAAGTGTCGTTCTTACTGGTTGTTGTGAGCCTATCTATGGTGACAACTCCATTGATGCTTAAGCTGCAAGACCGATTCTTTGCGCGTCAGCTTAATCAAATCAGTGAAAGCGCGATGTCTTCGGATGTGGTTGATCGTAGCCCTCGAGTGATTATTGCAGGCTTTGGTCGTTTCGGTCAGATCATTGGTCGTCTGATGTATGCCAACAAGATTCGTATCACCGTCCTTGAAAGTGATGCCAGCCAAATACATATCCTTAGGAAGTTCGGCTACAAGGTATTTTACGGTGACTCGACTCATCTTGAATTATTACGCGCAGCCGGAGCTGATAAAGCGGAAGCGATCGTGTTGTGTACCGACTCTCCAGACGAAATCATGAAAACTGTCGACTTGTGTAAGCAGCACTTCCCACAGTTAAAGATTTTAGCGCGTGCTCGAAGCCGTGTTGAAGCGTATCAATTACTTAACCACGGTGTGAGCAACTACTCGCGTGAAACCTTCCTTGGGGCATTAGATTTAGGTCGTCAAACATTGACCGAACTTGGCATGCATCCATATAAAGCGAAGCGAGCAGAAGCACATTTTAGGAAACTGGATAATGGTATGCTGAAAGAGTTGCTGCCTCAGCATAACGAAGATGCCGAGTTAGCTCAAAGAGCGAAAGAGGCTCGCAAAGAGCTTGAAGAGATTTTTGGACACGAGATGGAAAACGATCACCAATCTCGAAACTATTGGCAGTAGCTTGAAGTGATAACTAATGCTTGAGCTTAGAAATGAAGCTTGGGCATAGAAATATAGCTTGAGCTCTAGAAATAAAAGTCTAGATAACTAATCTAATAATAAACGTGGTCTCTGCTTTGCCTTTAATAGAGCTAGAGCGGAAGAACTGCGAATCCAGAGTAGTAAAGGATATGAACGTGAAACAGAAAAAACGCTTTATCGCAGGGGCGAGCTGCCCAAGCTGCAAGACTCAAGACACACTCCGTTGGTGGATTGAAAATAATATCGAGCTGGTGGAATGTGTCGATTGTGACTTCACAGAACAGCGTAAACCGAAAACTGTAGAGAAATCTGAACACGCGAATCAAGAAATGATCGGTATTTTTAAGCCTGAGTGATTGAGTTTCGTCAATTGATCCCCATAATATCCGGGTACAGAATTTTTCCTAAGCTCAACTGTTCGAGCTTAGTCCAAACCTCCTTGGAGCTCTCATGAAAATTGAAAAGAACGTAGTAGTTAGTGTTGCATATCAAGTGAAACTTGAAGATGGCGTAGTAGTTGACCAATCAACTGCAGAAGCTCCACTAGATTACCTTCACGGTCACAACAACCTAATTACAGGTCTTGAAAAAGAGCTTGAAGGCAAAGTCGCTGGCGACAAGTTCTCAGCAACTGTTACTCCAGAAGACGCTTACGGCGAGCACAACGATGACTTAGTTCAACGTGTTCCTGCAGACGTATTCCAAGGTGTTGAGCAAATCGAAGTTGGCATGCGTTTCCTAGCGGATACTGACCAAGGTCCAATCCCAGTTGAAGTTACTGAAGTAGATGGCGACGAAGTTGTTGTTGACGGTAACCACATGCTAGCTGGCCAAACTCTAACGTTTGACGTTGAAGTTGTAGCGGTTCGTGAAGCGACTGAAGAAGAAGTTCAACACGGTCACGTACACCAAGAAGGCGGCTGTGGCGGTCACGACCACGATCATGATCACGAAGGTGGTTGCTGTGGTGGCGAAGGCCATGACCACGCTGAAGAGAAAAAAGACGGCTGCTGCGGCGGCGGTAGCTGTGGTTCTCACTAATACCGAATTAACGGTTTAGTTTAAGAATATTGAAAGCCTCCCTTGTGGAGGTTTTTTTCGTTTAGGGTGCTAGCTGTTTGAGTTGGCTTTTCGTCTACTAAACTAATTGTCTGCAAATCTTAGTGTCCGCAAATCTAAGCGTTCGTAAATAGTTTGGTTTTCGCTATCAGACATCAAACCTTGGATGTGGTATTGATAGCACAACATTATAAGTCGACGTCAGTGGAGAGTTTGTATGTCACAGCCTTTTTCAATTGCCATTCATGGTGGTGCAGGCACCATCTTACGAGAGCAAATGAGTGATGAATTAAAAACGGGTATTACCGAGGCTTTGGAAAAATCGGTTTTGGCTGGCTATCAAGTATTACAGTCGGGTGGCGATGCTCTGGATGCAGTGGTTGCTTCAGTTAAGGTGATGGAAGACAGTCCCCACTTTAATGCCGGAAAAGGTTCTGTTCTGACTCATGATGAATTTGTTGAGATGGATGCTTCTGTGATGCACGGTCGTGAAATGGATGCGGGGGCTATTGCCGGTGTCCGCCATATCAAAAATCCAATTGAGCTTGCGCGTGATGTGATGCTTAAAAGTGACCATGTGCTGCTGATTGGTGAAGGCGCCGAGAAGTTTGCATTTGAGCATGAACATATCTTCACTGAGCAAGATTACTTCTTTACTGAGCGTCGTTATGACCAACTTCAGTCGATGAAAGAGAAAGGTATTTTTGCTTTGTCTGAAGCGAAATATGATGAAGAGCAAGCTGATAAATATCCCGATGATAAAAAGTACGGCACGGTTGGCGCGGTCGCATTAGATCAAGCCGGAAACTTAGCAGCCGCAACCAGCACTGGTGGCGTAACCAATAAAAAATACGGTCGTGTGGGAGATTCTCCAATCATCGGTGCAGGCACTGTTGCTGAAAATGGCAACGTGGCCGTTTCAACAACAGGTATGGGGGAGTTCTTCCTTAGAAAGATGGTTGCCAGTGATGTGGCGGCACGAATGCGTTACCTCAAGGAAGATGTGCATACGGCTTGTGAAACGATTATTCAAGGTGAATTGAAAACCATGGGTGGTGAAGGCGGCTTGATTGCTATCGATGGACAAGGTGATATTCATTTCGGTATGAACAGTTCTGGAATGTATCGCGCGAGCGTTGATACTAACGGTTGCGTGGAAGTGAAGATTTATGCCGATGACTAAGCTTGTATTGGCTTAACTGGCTTTAGTTAAATTAGCGCAGACTAAATAAACAAAAGGGCGACAGATAAGCATCTGTCGCCCTTTTAGTTTTCTATGTCCCGTCCTGAAATGTGTTTACACATCGAGGATGAGAGACTAGCGATGTGCGTCGCTAGAACCAATTCGTTATTTGGAACCGCACTTAATAGTGTGGAGGTGGCGTCTCTTCTGATGCGTCTGCTAGGTTAGAGCCATCCATATTTTTCACTTTGCCCACCACGAACTTCATTTGGTCTTGCATTCTCGTGATCAACATCTGTTGTTGGCTAAGCGCTTCATTGAGTTCTTCAATGGTTTGTTCTTGGAAAGCCAACTGACATTCTAGGTCATTCACGCGGCTTTCTAATTGTTCAACTCGCTTTTCTGTCATCGTTCTTAATCCACATTCCAAGCTTGGGCAATGCCCGCAGAGGTGCCCGATATCACACGGTTCTTATCATCAAAGGCTGCATCATACACTACCGCACGAGGAGGGCGAGCATCTTTTAATGGCTCGGCGTCGTGGCGAGAAATGCGTTTACCATCTTGAGTATTCCACACGCTTACTTGGCTAGATGGCGTACCCGTTACTAACATACTGCCGTCATCAGAAAAGCGAGCACTCGAGAAAATCAGCTGTCGAGACCAGCTCTGCAATTGCGCTTGAGGATGACCTGTTTCTAGATCCCAGATCATCGCTTGATTACCTCCATCGGAGGTAAAAGCTAGCTCTCCATCTCGTTGTAAGGCAACTCGTACGACTCTTTGTTCATGCTCGAATGTACGTAATACCAAGCCTGATTCGGTATCCCAAAGGTAAGCTTTATAGTCGTTACCACCTGATAATGCGTAGCGCCCATTCGAAGATAGGGAGACGGAATTAACTTTTTCTCGGTGAGCGAGGAACTCCAGACGGCGTCCGGTGACTAAGTCCACATAGATAGCTTTGCCATTAGACAGGCCCAGCAGTACTTTTTCACCGTTGCTAGAGATATCAACATCGCGAATTAAGCCATCGGAAATCGACCATAGCCCTTCAGCTTGTGTCCAAGATAAGTCCCAAACGGCGAAATTCATCTGACTGGCGGTAATGGCAAAGCGACCATTGTCAGAGATGCGAATACGCGATACTTGATTTTCGGATTGATCTTGTGGACCAAGCTGAGCCAGTTCTTTGTTCTGGGCAAGATCCCAAAGGAGCAGCTGTTTTTGTTGCGAGTAGAGCAGGGCGAAGCGTCCATCTCTACTTAGCGCAAAGCTGGTGGCGCCGTTGGGTTCAATTTCCCAGCGTTGGTCATCATCTTGGAAGAAAAAGCAGCCATTTAACAAGGTGATGACAATCGTACATAGCAATGAGTGGAAAAATATTCGCATCACATCCAATAATCCGGTTTGTGTCGAAAGACATATGACTAGTATATTGTTATAACTAACGTATTCACACCAATCTAATCATTAGATTTGTGCACAATAACCAATGGCTTGGCCATTAATTGGAGAATTCAATGAAATCAGTTTTAAAAGTATCACTGCTTGCCGCAACGGTTATGCTAGCAGTTGGTTGTCAGAAAGAAGAACCAAAGGCAGAAGCTCCACAGGTAGAAGAAGTTAAAGTTGCAGCAGTAAACTTTAAAACAGAAGATGACAAAGCGGCATACGCAATCGGTGTATCTTTCGCTAACTACTTAAGCACAAGCATTGATAAGCCAAGCGAGCTAGGTATTAACCTAGACAAAGCGATGGTTCTTCAAGGTATCGAAGACGTATTCGCAGAGAAGACGGCACTTAACGAAGAAGAGACACGTGCAGCTCTTGAAGCTCTAGACAAGCGTGTTGCTGAAACGATGCAAGCACAAGCAGCAGAAAAGTCAGCAGAAGTGAAGAAAGCGGGTGATGATTTCCGTGCTGAGTTCGCTAAAACTGAAGGCGTTAAGCAAACTGAATCTGGTCTACTTTACCAAGTAATGACGGCTGGTGAAGGCGCTTCTCCAAAAGACACTGATACGGTTCAAGTACACTACAAAGGTACGCTAACAGACGGTACTCAGTTCGATAGCTCTTACGATCGTGGCGAACCAGCAACATTCCCACTAAACCGAGTAATCCCAGGCTGGACTGAAGGTGTACAACTGATGCAAGTGGGTTCTAAGTACAAGTTCGTTATCCCGCCAGAGCTAGCATACGGTGAGCAAGATACACCGACTATCCCAGCTAACTCAACGCTAGTATTCGAAGTGGAACTACTAAACATCGATAACGCTGGAGCAGCTCCTGCACAATAATATCGGTTAAAAGCCTCGTACTAAAATACGTTGATTGAATAAAAAGCCTAACTTTAAGTTGGGCTTTTTTTATGACTTGAATATGAGTATTTGATTTTTAAACTTGTTCTAAATCACTAGTTGCAATGTTAGCTAGGTGTGCAATTAAAATTTTCTGATAAACTTACATAAATTTGTTGATTTTTCACACGAAGGTAAGGAATAAGTGACTACTACAGAAACAGTCAATGCGGACATGTTACTCGAAATGGAATCAGTCCATGTCATGCCATTCAGTGAACACGATAAAATTATCTTAAGATCTTATGAGGCCGTAGTTGATGGTATTGCGAGTCTTATAGGTCCGTTTTGTGAAATCGTTTTACACTCTTTAGAAGACCTCAATACTTCAGCGATTAAAATTGCCAATGGTGAAAATACAGGTCGTCAGGTTGGTTCGCCAATCACCGATCTTGCATTGAAAATGTTGAAAGATATTGAAGGTTCTAAGCGTAACTTCTCTCGTTCATATTTTACTCGCGCTAAAGGCGGGGTGCTAATGAAGTCGATCACGGTTGCTATCCGCAATGGTGAAGACCGAGTGATTGGCTTACTGTGTATTAACGTGAACTTAGATGCGCCATTCTCACAAGTGCTGCAATCTTTCATGCCTACGCAAGATGCGGACGAAGCTGCGTCATCTGTTAACTTTGCTAGTGATGTTGAAGAACTTGTCGACCAAACGGTTGAACGCACGATTGAAGAAATCAATGCAGACAAATCAGTATCGAACAACACCAAAAATCGCCAAATCGTGATGGAGCTGTACGACAAAGGTATTTTCGATATCAAAGACGCGATTAACCGTGTTGCTGAGCGATTGAATATCTCTAAGCACACAGTGTACTTGTACATCCGTCAACGTAAAACAGAGGATGAAGAGGGTTGTTAAGCTATACACTCTTAGTTAATGGACCCGTTTACGGCTCACAATCCGCAAGAAGTGCTTATCAGTTTGCTGTGGCTCTATTGAAACAGGGCCACAAACTTCACAGTGTGTTCTTCTATCAAGACGGCGTCAGTAATGGCTCTGGCATTACTGTGCCTGCTAATGATGAATTTGATTTAGCTGCCGCTTGGAAAAAACTGGCGGACGAGCACAATGTTAGCTTAGAGACATGTGTTGCAGCTGCGCTAAGGCGTGGAGTTATCAGCACTGAAGAAGCGACGCAACATCAACTGAGTGCATCTAACTTGGCGACAGGGTTTACCCAAGCTGGCTTAGGGAGCTTATCTGAAGCACTTCTGACGCAAGATAGGGTTGTCCAGTTTTGAGCACATTAGCATTTGTATTTAACAGCTTCCCTCATACAACGGCCGCGGGTAGGGAAGGGCTAGACGCATTGTTAGCGGCTTCAGCTTACAGTGAAGACATTAGCGTATTCTTTGTCGGTGATGGCGTTACACAGCTTCTCAAAGCGCAACAGCCTGATGAATCCCTATCACGTGACTATATTTCTGCATTCAAGCTTATGGACCTCTACGACATCGAGCAGGTTTACGTGTGTCAACATAGCCTCAATCAGTTTGGTCTCTCGACTGATAATTTACTGATCGATGTGACTGCGCTAGAAATGAATGAGTTGACGCAGAAGTTAGCTCAGAGCCAAAAAATACTGACTTTCTAGGGAACGTTATGCTTCATATTGTAAAATCAGTAGACAAACTCAAGCTTGCATTGATGTACTCGCAACAAAAGGACCATATCCTTTTAGTTGAAGATGCGGTGTATGTTTGCCTTCCAAATCATGAGTTATTCAATCAAATCTCAACCGTTAAACATGTGTCGGTATTAAAAACAGATCTTTATAGCCGAGGTTTACAACAACTTGCTTCAAGCACTCTGGATCAAGTGGACTTCGATGGGTTCGTAAAACTGACTGTTTTGATCGCCAAATCAGTCACTTGGTAGCTGCATTTTATCAGTGTGGTTAAAAAAAGACCATCCTGAGCTCTAGACGGCTAAAAAAGATCTGTATATTTCTTGACACACATCCCACTGCTGAATAGAATTTTGCGTCCCTATTTACACTATGTGTAATAGGGCTAGATTTTTCATCAAGCTTACTTTCAAGTAAATCAGGAGCTAGTTAATGGCAACTATTAACCAGTTGGTACGTACTCCTCGTGTAAAGCAGGTTGTTAAAAGCAACGTGCCTGCACTAGAAGCGTGCCCACAAAAACGTGGTGTATGTACTCGCGTATATACTACTACTCCAAAAAAACCGAACTCAGCACTACGTAAAGTATGTCGTGTTCGTCTAACTAACGGCTTTGAAGTTACTTCATACATCGGCGGTGAAGGTCATAACCTTCAAGAACACAGTGTTGTTCTTATCCGTGGTGGTCGTGTTAAAGATTTACCAGGTGTGCGTTACCACACTGTTCGCGGTGCACTTGACTGTGCAGGCGTTAACGACCGTAAGAAAGGTCGTTCTAAGTATGGTGTGAAACGTCCTAAGTCTTAATGCGTCTTTTTTTAAAAGAAAGCGTTAAGTAAGGCCAAACACTATTTATTTATTATTCTGAAAAGTTTTGGAAAAAACCTGAAGAAGACAACGGAGAAATTCCATGCCACGTCGTCGCGTAATAGGCCAGCGTAAGATCCTTCCAGATCCTAAGTTCAAATCTGAACTGCTGGCAAAATTCGTTAACATCCTTATGGTTGACGGAAAAAAATCTACTGCAGAGAAGATTGTTTACACTGCACTAGAAGTTATGGCTGAGAAATCTGGTAAAGATCACTTAGCTGTATTTGAAGAAGCTCTTGAAAATGTTCGTCCAGCGGTAGAAGTTAAATCTCGCCGTGTGGGTGGTTCAACTTACCAAGTACCTGTAGAAGTTCGTCCGGTTCGCCGTAACGCTCTTGCTATGCGTTGGGTAGTTGAAGCTGCGCGTAAGCGTGGTGAAA
Organism: Vibrio sp. SNU_ST1; assembly: GCF_030563405.1. Lineage (NCBI taxonomy): Bacteria > Pseudomonadati > Pseudomonadota > Gammaproteobacteria > Vibrionales > Vibrionaceae > Vibrio > Vibrio sp. SNU_ST1. The sequence goes on along the minus strand of NZ_CP130748.1, from coordinate 2,902,887 downwards.
AATCTATGGCTCAACGCCTAGCTGCTGAAATGCTAGACGCGTCTGAGAACAAAGGTACTTCGGTTAAGAAACGTGAAGACGTTCACCGTATGGCTGACGCAAACAAAGCGTTCGCACATTACCGCTGGTAATACCTTTTTAGTGCTGCAAGTTTCCTTGCAGCACTTCTTTAGTTCCTATGCTTATGCTAGGAACTATTGCTATTTCTAGGGCAAGCACTTTTTAGCGAAGTATCGCTTTTAACGCATAATCTAGACATAGCAATAGTCCCTAAGTCTCTAATAAGAGGATTCAACCGTGGCTCGTAAAACTCCTATTGAGCAATACCGTAATATCGGTATCGTTGCTCACGTAGATGCAGGTAAAACAACCACAAGTGAACGTATTCTGTTCTATACCGGTCTTTCTCACAAAATCGGCGAAGTTCACGATGGTGCAGCAACCATGGATTGGATGGAGCAAGAGCAAGAGCGCGGTATTACGATCACTTCAGCAGCAACTACTACGTTTTGGCGTGGTATGGAAGCTCAGTACTCTGACCACCGTATTAATATCATCGACACTCCGGGGCACGTTGACTTCACAATCGAAGTAGAACGTTCTCTGCGTGTACTTGATGGTGCAGTTGTTGTGTTCTGTGGCTCATCTGGTGTTGAACCTCAGTCAGAGACAGTATGGCGTCAAGCTGATAAGTACCAAGTTCCACGTATGGTTTTCGTTAATAAAATGGACCGTACAGGCGCAGACTTCTTGCGTGTAGTTGAACAGATCAAGGATCGCCTAGGCGCAACTCCTGTTCCAATTCAACTGAACATTGGTGCTGAAGAAAACTTCCAAGGCGTTGTCGATCTTATCAAGATGAAAGCGATTAACTGGAACGAAGCTGACCAAGGCATGACTTTCACGTACGAAGATATTCCTGCAGACATGCAAGAAATGGCTGAAGAATATCGTACAGAACTTGTTGAAGCTGCTGCAGAAGCAAATGAAGAGCTGATGGATAAGTACCTTGAAGAAGGTGAATTAACAGAAGCTGAAATTAAACAAGGTCTTCGTACTCGTACCCTTAATAATGAAATCGTACTTGCTACTTGTGGTAGTGCATTCAAAAACAAAGGTGTACAAGCTGTTCTAGATGCAGTTGTTGACTTCCTTCCTTCTCCAGTCGATGTACCTGCAATTAAAGGTATCGATGAAGACGAGAACGAAGCAGAGCGTCATGCAGACGACAAAGAACCGTTCTCAGCGCTAGCATTTAAGATTGCAACAGACCCATTTGTTGGTACTTTGACTTTCATCCGTGTTTACTCTGGTGTTGTTGAAAGTGGTAAAACAGCTTACAACTCCGTGAAAAAACAACGTGAACGTTTAGGGCGCATTGTTCAAATGCACTCAAACAAGCGTGAAGAAGTAAAAGAAGTACGAGCAGGTGACATCGCAGCCATTATCGGCCTTAAAGATGTAACTACTGGTGAAACTCTATGTGATCAGAACCATAAAATCGTTCTTGAGCGTATGGAATTCCCAGATCCAGTTATTCAGATCGTTGTAGAGCCTCGCTCTCAAGCTGATCAAGATAAAATGACTATCGCGTTAGGTAAGCTAGCGGCAGAAGATCCATCGTTCCGTGTTGAAACGGATGACGAGACTGGCCAGACACTAATATCTGGTATGGGTGAACTGCACTTAGATATCATCGTTGACCGCATGAAGCGCGAATTTAGCGTGAACTGCAACGTTGGTAACCCGCAAGTTGCTTATCGTGAAACCATTCGTGGTACAGCGAAAGCTGAAGGTAAATTTATCCGCGAACATGGTGGTAAAGGACAGTACGGTCACGTGTGGCTGAAACTGGAACCATCAGAAGCCGGTGAAGGCTTTGTCTTCGTAGATGAAATTGCCAATGGTATCGTGCCAAAAGAGTTCATTACCTCTGTCGCTAAAGGCGTTGAAGAACAAATGAACAATGGTGTATTAGCGGGCTATCCAGTTTTGGATATCAAAGCTACACTATATGATGGTTCTTACCATGAAGTAGATTCAAGTGAGATGGCGTTTACAATCGCTGCCTCTATGGCTTTCAGAACGGGTGCACTAGAAGCGCAACCAGTTTTGCTTGAGCCTATGATGAAAGTTGAAGTAACTACTCCAGAAGACTGGATGGGTGACGTTGTTGGCGATATTAACCGTCGTCGTGGCATCATCGAAGGTATGGACGAGGGGACAGCTGGCCTGAAGATAATTCGTGCACAAGTTCCGTTGTCTGTCATGTTCGGTTACGCAACTGATTTACGTTCTGCGACACAAGGTCGTGCTTCTTACTCTATGGAGTTTAGTGAGTACGCTGAAGTGCCAAAAAATGTTGCTAATGCAATCATTGCAGAGCGTGGTTAAACAAAAGGGACGCATTTTTTTCATTTTTTGAAAGAACAATGCGTCCAAATATTGCGCTAACGAGAGTTGGCGCATAAAATAGCAATTTCTGGCGCGTCTCGCTCAATAATGAACGTGGCGAATCATAACTAGGAAGGAACACGATTGTGTCTAAAGAAAAATTTGAACGTACGAAACCGCACGTAAACGTTGGTACTATCGGCCACGTTGACCACGGTAAAACAACTCTAACTGCTGCTATCTGTACTACACTTGCAAAAGTGTACGGCGGTGTTGCTAAAGATTTCGCATCTATCGATAACGCTCCTGAAGAGCGCGAGCGCGGTATCACAATCGCAACTTCTCACGTTGAGTACGATACTCCTGAACGTCACTACGCACACGTAGACTGTCCTGGACACGCCGATTATGTTAAAAACATGATCACTGGTGCTGCTCAAATGGACGGCGGTATCCTAGTTGTTGCTGCTACAGATGGCCCTATGCCACAAACTCGTGAGCACATCCTACTTGGTCGTCAAGTTGGTATCCCTTACATCATCGTATTCATGAACAAATGTGACATGGTTGATGACGAAGAGCTACTTGAGCTAGTAGAAATGGAAGTTCGTGAACTTCTTTCTGAGTACGAGTACCCAGGAGACGACCTTCCAGTAATTCAAGGTTCTGCACTTGGCGCTCTAAACGGCGAAAAGCAGTGGGAAGACAAGATCGTTGAGCTTGCAGAAGCACTAGATTCTTACATTCCACTTCCAGAGCGTGCTGTTGATCTACCGTTCCTACTTCCTATTGAAGATGTATTCTCAATCCAAGGTCGTGGTACTGTAGTTACTGGTCGTATCGAGCGCGGTATCCTACGTGTAGGTGACGAAGTAGAAATCGTTGGTATCAAAGAGACTACTCTTACTACTTGTACTGGTGTTGAAATGTTCCGTAAGCTGCTTGACGAAGGTCGTGCAGGTGAGAACGTTGGTGCACTTCTACGTGGTACTAAGCGTGATGATGTTGAACGTGGCCAAGTACTTTCTGCTAAAGGTTCAATCAACCCACACACTAAGTTTGAGTCTGAAGTATACGTACTTTCTAAAGACGAAGGCGGCCGTCACACTCCTTTCTTCAAGGGTTACCGTCCACAGTTCTACTTCCGTACAACTGACGTAACAGGCGATATCACTCTACCTGAAGGCGTAGAAATGGTAATGCCAGGTGACAACGTTCAAATGACTGTTGAGCTAATCGCTCCAATCGCAATGGACGAAGGTCTACGTTTCGCAATCCGCGAAGGTGGCCGTACAGTTGGTGCTGGTGTTGTAGCTAAAATCTTCGCTTAATAGCATTTAGATTTTTGCACACTCTTCATTAGAAGAACTGCATAAGAAAAGGGATGCTTCGGCTTCCCTTTTGTTTTTCTGACCCCTTTCGTTTTTATAATCCCCCAAGTGTCCCCCTGTTCTTTGTAATTCGACTTTCGTCATTCAACTACCGTCGATTACCCTCATCAAAGAAATTCCGATTATTTTTCCAACACCACTTGCATACTAAAACGTGATCTGTATAATGCATCGCACTGGCTAACGCCGGTTTGTGAACCAATGAGCACTGAGGAGTAGGTCTTACCTAGTAATGTATACTCAGCTTATGTTCGCGGTTAATAAAAATAGTAAGCCTTGTGTTTACTTCAAAAGTTAACTGACAATGCGTCCTAATCTTGGATGCTACGGTTTCACATAAATCAATCGGCATTCTCTCGTTCTTTCGAGCTTGAGTGGCGATATTGTTTGTGTAATTTTTAATAATTGGAGCTCTGTCTCATGCAGAACCAACGTATTCGTATCCGCCTTAAAGCGTTTGATTACAAGCTAATCGATGCTTCAACTGCGGAAATCGTTGAAACAGCAAAACGTACTGGCGCACAGGTTCGTGGTCCTATTCCACTTCCTACTCGTAAAGAGCGTTTCACTGTTCTTACCTCTCCACACGTCAACAAAGATGCACGTGATCAGTACGAAATTCGTACTCACAAGCGTTTGATCGACATCGTTGAGCCAACAGATAAAACTGTTGATGCTCTAATGCGTCTTGATCTTGCAGCTGGCGTTGATGTTCAAATCAGCCTAGGTTAAGGGAGATAAGAATAATGATTGGTCTAGTCGGACGTAAAGTGGGTATGACCCGCGTATTTACTGAAGAAGGCGTTTCTATCCCAGTAACTGTTGTTGAGGTTGAAGCGAACCGTATTTCTCAAGTTAAAACTCTTGAGACAGACGGCTACGCAGCAATCCAAGTAACTACTGGTGCTAAGAAAGCTAACCGTGTAACTAAACCTGAAGCTGGTCACTTCGCGAAAGCGGGTGTTGAAGCAGGTCGCGGTCTTTGGGAATTCCGTTTAGAAAACGGCGAAGAGTTTGAAGTTGGCGCTGAGCTAAACGTAGAACTTTTCAACGAAATTAAAAAAGTAGACGTTACTGGTACATCTAAAGGTAAAGGCTTCCAAGGCGCTATCAAGCGTTGGAACTTCTCTACTCAAGATATGACTCACGGTAACTCTTTGTCTCACCGCGCACCGGGTTCAATTGGCCAATGTCAAACTCCAGGCCGCGTGTTTAAAGGCAAGAAAATGGCAGGTCACATGGGTGCTGAGCGTGTAACGACTCAAAACCTAGAGATCGTACGTGTTGACGCTGAGCGCAATCTACTCCTTATTAAAGGTGCAGTACCAGGCTCAACAGGCGGTAACGTGATCGTAAAACCTGCTGTTAAAGCATAACGTCTAGGAGTAAGTAATGGAATTGATGGTTAAAGGTGCTGATGCACTAACTGTTTCCGAGACTACTTTCGGACGTGACTTTAACGAAGCTCTAGTACACCAAGTAGTTGTTGCGTATGCAGCAGGTGCTCGTCAAGGTACTCGTGCTCAAAAGACTCGTTCTGAAGTATCAGGCGGCGGTGCTAAGCCATGGCGCCAAAAAGGTACTGGCCGTGCACGTGCTGGTACAATTCGTAGCCCAATCTGGCGTACAGGTGGTGTTACTTTTGCTGCGAAACCACAAGATCACAGCCAAAAAGTAAACAAAAAAATGTACCGCGGTGCTATGAAGAGCATTCTGTCTGAGTTGATTCGTCAAGAGCGTCTAATCGTTGTTGATAACTTCTCTGTAGAAGCACCAAAAACAAAAGAACTTGTAGCTAAGCTTAAAGAGCTTGAGCTAAACGACGTTCTGATTGTGACTGGCGAAGTAGATGAAAATCTATTCTTAGCTGCTCGTAACCTATACAAAGTAGATGCACGTGATGTTGCTGGTGTTGATCCAGTATCACTAATCGCTTTCGACAAGGTTCTGATGACTGCTGACGCAGTTAAGCAAGTTGAGGAGATGCTAGCATGATCACTGAAGAGCGTATCTTAAAAGTTCTACGTGCTCCGCACATCTCTGAAAAAGCAACTATGGCAGCTGAGAAAGCGAACACTATCGTTTTCAAAGTAGCTAAAGATGCAACTAAGAAAGAGATCAAAGCAGCTGTAGAAAAGCTATTTGAAGTTGAAGTTAAGTCTGTAAATACTCTTGTATTAAAGGGTAAGACCAAGCGTCAAGGTATGCGTGAAGGCCGTCGTTCAGACGTTAAGAAAGCCTACGTTACTTTGAAAGAAGGTCAAGATCTTGACTTCGTTGGCGGCGCGGAATAACAGGAGTAGTAAAAATGGCTATTGTTAAATGTAAGCCGACTTCCCCTGGTCGTCGTCACGTCGTTAAAGTTGTTAACGCTGACCTGCACAAGGGTAAGCCATACGCACCACTTTTAGAGAAAAACTCTAAGAACGGTGGTCGTAACAACAACGGTCGTATTACAGTACGTCACATCGGTGGTGGTCATAAACATCATTACCGTCTGATTGACTTCAAACGTACTAAAGATGGCATCCCAGCGAAAGTTGAGCGTCTAGAATACGATCCAAACCGTAGTGCTAACATCGCTCTAGTTCTGTACGCAGACGGTGAGCGTCGTTACATCATTGCACCTAAAGGTGTTAACGCAGGCGACCAGATTCAATCTGGCGTAGATGCTGCAATCAAAGCAGGTAACACTCTGCCGATGCGCAACATCCCAGTAGGTTCTACTGTACACTGTGTTGAACTTAAGCCTGGTAAAGGTGCTCAACTAGCTCGTTCGGCTGGTGCTTATGCTCAAATCATCGCTCGCGATGGTGCATACGTAACTATCCGTCTACGTTCTGGTGAAATGCGCAAAGTTCTTTCTGAAGGTCGTGCAACGATCGGTGAAGTTGGTAACTCTGAGCATATGCTACGTGAACTTGGTAAAGCTGGTGCTTCACGCTGGCGCGGCGTACGTCCAACCGTACGTGGTGTAGTAATGAACCCGGTGGATCACCCACATGGTGGTGGTGAAGGCCGCACATCTGGTGGTCGTCACCCAGTTTCTCCTTGGGGCGTTCCTACTAAGGGCTTCAAGACTCGTAAGAACAAGCGCACTGACAAGTACATCGTACGTCGTCGCACTAAATAATTTATAAAGAGGAATCGCCATGCCACGTTCTCTCAAGAAAGGTCCTTTTATTGACCTACACTTGCTGAAGAAGGTAGAGAAAGCGGTGGAAAGCGGAGACAAAAAGCCTATTAAGACTTGGTCCCGTCGCTCAATGATCATCCCAACAATGATTGGTTTGACCATCGCTGTCCATAATGGTCGTCAGCACGTCCCTGTTTTCGTTACCGAAGAAATGATCGGTCACAAACTAGGCGAATTTGCACCAACTCGTACTTATCGCGGTCATGCTGCAGATAAGAAAGCTAAGAAGAAATAAGGAGTAGATGATGGAAGCTTTAGCTAAACATAACTTTGCTCGTATTTCTCCACAGAAAGCTCGCTTAGTTGCAGACCAAATTCGCGGTAAGTCGGTAGACCAGGCTCTAGAAATTCTAACTTTCAGCAACAAAAAAGCTGCTGTTTTAGTTAAGAAAGTTCTTGAGTCAGCTATCGCTAACGCGGAACATAACGAAGGTGCAGATATCGACGATCTAAATGTCGCTAAAATCTTCGTAGATGAGGGCCCTATCATGAAGCGTATTATGCCTCGTGCTAAAGGCCGTGCGGATCGTATCTTGAAGCGTTCAAGCCACATCACTATTGTTGTAGCAGATCGCTAAAGACTAGGAGAGTAAGCAATGGGTCAGAAAGTACATCCTAATGGTATTCGTCTTGGCATCGTTAAGCCTTGGAATGCTACATGGTTTGCTAATACCAACGAATTCGCTGACAACCTAGACGGCGACTTCAAGGTACGTCAGTTCCTTACCAAGGAACTACAAAAAGCATCATTATCTCGTATCGTTATCGAGCGTCCAGCGAAGAGCATCCGTGTGACTATTCACACTGCTCGTCCTGGCGTTGTTATCGGTAAGAAAGGTGAAGACGTAGAGAAGCTACGCGCAGCTGTAGCTAAAATCGCAGGTGTACCAGCGCAAATTAACATCGCTGAAGTACGTAAGCCTGAGCTAGATGGTCAGCTTGTAGCTGATAGCATCGCGTCTCAACTAGAGCGTCGTGTTATGTTCCGTCGTGCAATGAAGCGTGCGGTACAAAATGCTATGCGTCTAGGCGCTAAAGGCATCAAAGTACAAGTAGGCGGCCGTCTTGGCGGTGCTGAAATCGCACGTTCGGAGTGGTACCGTGAAGGCCGTGTGCCTCTACACACTCTACGTGCAGACATTGATTACGCAACTTCTTCGGCTCACACCCAATACGGTGTGATCGGCATTAAAGTTTGGATCTTCAAAGGTGAGATTCTAGGCGGTATGCCAGCTGCTAACGCAGTAGAGCCAAAAGGCGATAAGCCTAAGAAGCAGCGTAAAGGCCGTAAGTAAGGAGTCGAACGATGCTACAACCAAAACGTACTAAGTTCCGCAAGGTTATGACTGGTCGTAACCGTGGTCTAGCTAAAGGTACTGAAGTAAGCTTCGGCGAATTCGGTCTTAAAGCTGTTGGCCGTGGTCGTCTGACTGCACGTCAAATCGAAGCGGCACGTCGTGCTATGACACGTCACATTAAGCGTCAAGGTCAAATCTGGATCCGTGTTTTCCCAGACAAACCGATTACTGAAAAGCCTCTTGAAGTTCGTCAAGGTAAAGGTAAAGGTTCAGTTGCGTACTGGGTTGCTCAAATCCAACCAGGCAAAGTTATGTACGAGATGAATGGCGTACCTGAAGAGTTGGCACGTGAAGCGTTCCGCCTAGCGGCACGTAAACTGCCTGTTAAAACTACTTTTGTAACTAAGCAGGTGATGTGATGAAAGCACAAGATCTACGCGAAAAGAACGTTGAAGAGCTTAACGCTGAGCTATTGAATTTGCTACGTGAACAGTTCAACTTGCGCATGCAAGCTGCAACTGGTCAACTACAGCAAACTCATACTCTAAAAGCTGTACGCCGTGACATCGCACGTGTGAAAACTGTTTTGACTGAAAAGGCAGGCGCATAATGAGCGAAACTAACCGCATCCAGCAAGGCCGTGTAGTAAGTGACAAGATGGACAAGTCTATCGTTGTTGCTATTGAACGTACTGTAAAACACCCGATTTACGGTAAGTTCATCAAACGCACGACTAAAGTACACGCACACGACGAAGACAACACTTGTGGCCTAGGCGACAAAGTTGAAATCGCTGAGTGTCGTCCTCTGTCTAAGACTAAGTCTTGGACATTGGTTAAAGTTCTAGAAAAAGCGAAGATTTAATCTTTGTAATTCTATAACTTATAAGCGGCTCCAAATAATTTTTTGGAGCCGCTTGTTTTTTGTCTACCCAATTTAAAAAAAGGGTGGTACAATTCGCGTCCCTTTTAAAGAGGCAGCCCGACCCGAGAGGGTCTAGTTTTAATATTTAGCGGAGCACTAACAATGATCCAGATGCAAAGTACACTTGACGCAGCAGATAACTCTGGCGCGCGCAAGGTAATGTGTATTAAGGTTCTGGGTGGCTCTCACCGCCGTTATGCACATATCGGTGACGTCATCAAGGTTACAGTGAAGGAAGCGATTCCTCGCGGTAAAGTAAAGAAAGGTGATGTTCTGAAGGCGGTAGTAGTGCGCACCCGTAAAGGCGTTCGTCGCCCAGACGGTTCTGTCATTCGCTTCGACAGTAATGCTTGTGTATTGTTAAATGACACTACTGAGCAACCAGTCGGCACACGTATCTTTGGTCCTGTGACTCGTGAACTTCGTAACGCGAAATTCATGAAGATTGTATCACTTGCACCTGAAGTTCTGTAAGGAGCGGCAACATGGCAGCTAAAATCCGTCGTAATGACGAAGTAATCATTCTTGCTGGTAAAGATAAAGGCAAGAAAGGTAAAGTAACTAAGGTTCTGACAACTGGTAAAGTTGTTGTTGAAGGCATCAATCTTGTTAAAAAACACCAAAAGCCGGTTCCGGCTCTAGGTCAACAAGGTGGCATCGTTGAACAAGAAGCAGCTATTGATGCTTCTAACGTTGCAGTCTTTAACGCGGCTACTGGTAAAGCAGACCGTATCGGTTTCCGTATCGAAGATGGCAAGAAAGTTCGTTTCTTCAAATCTAACGGCGAAACTGTTTCTAACTAATTAGAAGTAATTTGGAGTTCTACTATGGCGAAACTGCATGATTACTACAAGTCGTCTGTAGTCGCTGAGCTTACCAAAGAGTTCAGCTACACAAGCGTCATGCAAGTCCCTAGGATTGAGAAAATCACCCTAAACATGGGCGTTGGTGAAGCAATCAACGATAAGAAACTGCTAGAAAACGCAGCATCTGATATGGCAACGATCTCTGGTCAAAAGCCTCTTATCACGAAAGCGCGTAAATCTGTAGCTGGTTTCAAAATTCGTGAAGGCTACCCAATTGGTTGTAAAGTAACCTTGCGTGGTGAGCGCATGTGGGAATTTTTAGAGCGTTTAATCTCTATCGCACTTCCACGTGTACGTGATTTCCGTGGTGTTAGCGCTAAGTCTTTTGACGGACGCGGTAACTACAGCATGGGCGTTCGCGAGCAAATCATCTTTCCGGAAATCGACTACGATAAAGTCGATCGTGTCCGCGGTCTTGATATTACTATCACGACATCTGCGGGATCCGATGAGGAAGGCCGAGCTCTGCTGGCTGCCTTTAACTTCCCATTCCGTAAGTAAGGGTAGGGTTACTGTTATGGCTAAACAATCAATGAAAGCACGTGAAGCTAAACGTGCAAAACTAGTAGTTAAGTTCGCTGAAAAGCGTTCTGCGCTAAAAGTTATCATTAGCGATGTAAACGCATCTGAAGAAGATCGTTGGAATGCGGTTCTTAAACTGCAATCTCTTCCACGTGATTCAAGTGCATCACGTCAGCGCAACCGTTGCAACCAAACTGGTCGTCCACACGGTTACCTACGTAAATTCGGTCTAAGCCGTATTAAGGTTCGCGAAGCTTGCATGAAAGGCGAGATTCCGGGTCTTCGTAAGGCTAGCTGGTAATTGCCACTTAATCATTTGGAGTAAATCTTATGAGCATGCAAGATCCGATTTCGGATATGCTGACCCGAGTTCGTAACGGTCAGGCAGCAAATAAAGTTGCTGTAAAAATGCCTTCTTCAAAGCTTAAAGTTGCAATTGCTGCATTACTTAAAGCTGAAGGTTACATCGTAGACTTCGCTGTTGACAGCGAAGCAAAACCTGAGCTAGAAGTTACTCTTAAGTACTTCCAAGCTAAACCTGTAATCGAGCAAATCAAGCGCGTATCACGTCCTGGTTTAAGAGTTTATAAAAATAAAGACTCTTTACCAACAGTGATGGGTGGTCTTGGTATTGCAGTTGTTTCTACTTCCAAGGGTCTGATGTCTGACCGTGCTGCTCGTAAAGCAGGTCTTGGCGGTGAAATCATCTGTTACGTAGCTTAAGGAGTAGATTATGTCTCGTGTTGCTAAAGCACCTGTCGCTATTCCAGCTGGCGTAGAGGTGAAACTAAACGGCCAAGAAGTTACTGTAAAAGGTAGCAAAGGTGAGCTTACTCGCGTTCTTAACAGCGCCGTAGTTATTGCACAGGAAGAAAACAACCTAACTTTCGGTCCGAAAGAAGGTGTTACTAACGCATGGGCACAAGCTGGTACAGCTCGCGCTCTAGTTAATAACATGGTTGTGGGTGTTACTGAGGGCTTCACTAAGAAGCTAACTCTTAAGGGTGTTGGTTACCGTGCTGCTATGAAAGGCAATGCTGTAGGTCTAACTCTTGGTTTTTCTCACCCAGTAGAGCACGCTCTACCTGAAGGTATTAAAGCTGAGTGCCCTAGCCAAACTGAGATCGTTATTACTGGTTGCGATAAGCAAGTAGTAGGTCAAGTTGCGGCTGACATTCGTTCTTACCGTGCTCCTGAGCCTTACAAAGGCAAAGGTGTTCGTTACGCAGATGAAAATGTGCGTACTAAAGAAGCTAAGAAGAAGTAAGGTATCACTATGGATAAGAAAGCATCTCGCATCCGTCGTGCTACACGTGCACGTCGTAAGATTGCAGAACTTGGTGCAACTCGCCTGGTAGTACATCGTACTCCTCGCCATGTTTACGCTCAAGTTATCTCGGCAAACGGCTCTGAGGTTATCGCAGCTGCTTCTACTGTAGAAAAAGCGATCCGTGAGCAAGTTAAGAACACTGGTAACGTCGATGCAGCTAAAGCAGTTGGTAAAGCTGTTGCTGAGCGCGCTCTTGAAAAAGGCGTAGCTTCAGTTGCATTTGACCGTTCTGGTTTCCAATACCACGGTCGAGTAGCGGCGCTAGCAGAATCTGCTCGCGAAGCTGGTCTGAAATTCTAAGGTAGGGTTGGAAGATGGCTAAAGAACAACAACAAGCTAATGATTTGCAAGAAAAGCTGATCGCTGTTAACCGTGTATCTAAGACGGTTAAAGGTGGTCGAATCATGAGCTTCACTGCACTAACAGTAGTTGGTGACGGTAATGGTCGCGTAGGTTTCGGTTACGGCAAAGCTCGTGAAGTACCTGCTGCGATTCAAAAAGCAATGGAAAAAGCGCGTCGTAACATGGTTACTGTTGCGCTTAACGAAGGCACTCTTCACCACCCGGTGAAAGGTCGTCATTCGGGCTCTAAAGTTTACATGCAGCCAGCTGCTGAAGGTACAGGTGTTATTGCCGGTGGTGCAATGCGTGCCGTACTTGAAGTTGCAGGCGTACATAACGTTCTTTCTAAAGCATACGGTTCAACGAACCCAATCAACGTTGTTCGCGCAACGATTGGTGCTCTAGTAGACGTTAAGTCACCAGAAATGGTTGCTGCTAAACGTGGTCTAACTGTTGAATCTATTTCGGAGTAAGCACACGATGGCAACTATTAAAGTAACTCAAACTAAAAGCTCAATTGGTCGCCTACCTAAGCACAAAGCGTGTCTTAAAGGTCTAGGTCTTCGTCGCATCAACCATACAGTAGAACTTGAAGATACTCCGTGCGTACGCGGTATGATCAACAAGGTTTACTACATGGTTAAGATTGAGGAGTAATCAGAATGCGTTTGAATACTCTATCACCGGCTGCTGGCTCTAAACCTTCTAAGAAGCGTGTAGGTCGTGGTATCGGTTCTGGCCTTGGTAAAACAGGTGGCCGCGGTCACAAAGGTCAAAAGTCACGTTCTGGCGGCTCTGTTCGTCCAGGTTTTGAAGGCGGTCAAATGCCTCTAAAACAACGTCTACCTAAATTCGGTTTCACTTCTCGTAAGAGCCTTGTGTCTGCTGAAGTTCGTCTAGCTGAGCTAGCGAAAGTAACAGGTGACGTAGTTGATCTTAACAGCCTTAAAGCTGCTAACGTTATCACTAAGAACATCGAGTTTGTTAAGATCGTTCTTTCTGGTGACCTAAGCAAAGCTGTGACTGTTAAAGGTCTACGCGTGACTAAAGGCGCTAAAGCTGCAATCGAAGCTGCAGGCGGTAAAATCGAGGAATAATCTCGAGGAACGAGGTACAGATGGCTAAGAAACCAGGAAAAGATTTTCGTAGTGCTCAGAGCGGCTTAAGTGAACTAAAGTCGCGCTTATTATTCGTAATTGGTGCACTTTTAGTATTCCGAGCCGGCTCTTTTGTGCCGATCCCTGGTATTGACGCAGCTGTACTTGCCGATTTGTTCGATCAGCAAAAAGGTACCATCGTAGAAATGTTTAACATGTTCTCCGGTGGTGCTCTTGAGCGTGCATCTATATTAGCATTGGGTATCATGCCGTACATTTCGGCATCGATCGTAGTCCAATTGCTAACTGTAGTTCATCCAGCGTTAGCGGAACTCAAAAAAGAGGGTGAAGCAGGCCGTCGTAAGATAAGCCAATATACACGCTACGGCACGCTTGTACTTGCAACATTCCAAGCTATTGGTATCGCAACAGGCTTACCAAACATGGTCGACAATCTGGTTGTTATCAACCAAACCATGTTTACGCTTATTGCTACCGTGAGTTTAGTAACTGGTACCATGTTTTTGATGTGGTTAGGTGAACAAATCACTGAGCGAGGAATCGGTAATGGTATTTCCATTCTGATTTTTGCAGGTATTGTTGCTGGATTGCCTTCTGCAATCGGTCAAACAATCGAGCAAGCGCGTCAAGGTGAATTGCATGTGCTTCTTCTGTTGTTTATCGCGGTATTGTCTTTTGCTGTAATTTACTTCGTAGTTTTCATGGAGCGTGGTCAACGTCGTATCGTCGTTAACTATGCGAAGCGTCAACAAGGTCGTAAAGTTTTTGCAGCTCAAAGCTCTCACTTGCCTCTTAAGATTAATATGGCAGGTGTTATTCCAGCGATTTTTGCATCGAGTATTATTTTGTTCCCAGGAACATTAGCGCAATGGTTTGGTCAAAATGGTGAAAGCAGCGCGTTCGGTTGGTTAACTGACGTGTCATTAGCTCTTAGCCCTGGTCAACCTTTGTATGTAATGCTTTATGCAGCAGCTATAATCTTCTTCTGTTTCTTCTATACAGCGTTGGTGTTTAACCCGCGTGAAACAGCTGATAATTTGAAGAAGTCTGGTGCATTCGTACCCGGTATCCGCCCAGGTGAGCAGACAGCGAAATATATCGATAAAGTGATGACTAGACTAACCCTAGCGGGCGCTCTATACATTACTTTTATATGTCTGATTCCTGAATTCATGATGGTCGCGTGGAACGTTCGTTTCTACTTCGGCGGCACATCACTACTAATCGTAGTGGTAGTTATCATGGATTTCATGGCACAGGTACAGACTCATCTGATGTCACAACAGTATGATTCTGTGTTAAAGAAAGCGAATCTGAAAGGTTACGGCCGTTAATTCGGTAGTAATTATTTCGATTCCATTTACGGAGTTTAGCAATGAAAGTTCGTGCTTCCGTTAAAAAAATCTGCCGTAACTGTAAAGTTATCAAGCGTAACGGTGTCGTTCGCGTGATTTGCAGTGAGCCAAAGCATAAGCAACGCCAAGGCTAATCAGCAGAAATTTTTACTTGAAATACTAGGTAGAGTCGAGTATATTCCTCGGCCTACCTTTTGCGTGCAAAAGAAGTAGTATGCCGCAGCGTATCCATAACGGGCTTTGCTGCGGATAATTCTTTTATGAACCCCCTTAGGAGTGAATAATGGCCCGTATAGCCGGCATTAACATTCCTGATCATAAGCATTCTGTAATTGCACTTACTGCAATCTACGGTATTGGCAAAACTCGCTCTCAAGCTATTCTAGCTGAAGTGGGTATTGCTGAAGATGCTAAGATCAGTGAACTAACTGAAGAGCAGATCGATCAACTGCGTGATGGTGTAGCTAAATACACTGTAGAAGGTGATCTACGTCGTGAAGTATCGATGAACATCAAGCGTCTTATGGACCTTGGCTGTTACCGCGGTCTTCGTCATCGTCGCAGTCTACCACTACGTGGACAGCGTACTAAAACCAACGCTCGCACCCGTAAGGGTCCGCGCAAGCCGATCAAGAAATAGTCGGATAAGGTAGAGTACAATGGCAAAACAACCAACTCGCGCGCGTAAGCGCGTACGCAAGCAAGTAGCTGATGGCGTAGCGCACATTCATGCTTCTTTCAACAACACAATCGTAACTATCACTGACCGCCAAGGCAACGCTCTTGCATGGGCTACAGCAGGTGGTTCAGGTTTCCGTGGTTCTCGTAAATCTACTCCGTTCGCAGCACAAGTTGCAGCTGAGCGTTGTGGTGAAATGGCTAAAGAATATGGCCTAAAGAACTTGGAAGTTATGGTTAAGGGTCCAGGTCCAGGTCGCGAATCTACTGTTCGTGCACTGAACGCTGCTGGTTTCCGTATCACTAACATTGTTGATGCGACACCAATCCCTCATAACGGTTGTCGTCCACCTAAGAAACGTCGCGTTTAAGTTTCGTTTCTAGGAATATTGGAGAAAGATCATGGCAAGATATTTGGGTCCTAAGCTGAAGCTTAGCCGTCGCGAAGGTACTGACTTATTCCTTAAGTCTGGTGTCCGTGCGATCGATACCAAGTGTAAAATTGATAACGCACCAGGTGTACACGGCGCTCGTCGCGGTCGTCTATCTGAGTATGGCGTTCAGCTTCGTGAGAAGCAAAAAGTTCGTCGTATCTACGGCGTTCTAGAAAAACAATTCCGCAACTACTACAAAGAAGCTGCACGTCTTAAAGGCAACACAGGTGCAAACCTGCTTCAGCTTCTTGAAGGTCGTCTTGATAACGTAGTTTACCGTATGGGCTTTGGCGCTACTCGTGCTGAATCTCGTCAACTAGTTAGCCACAAGTCTATTCTAGTTAACGGTAAAGTTGTAAACGTTCCTTCTTTCAAAGTAGCGGCAAACGACGTTGTTTCTATCCGCGAGAAAGCTAAACAGCAATCTCGTATTAAAGCGGCTCTAGAAGTTGCTGAACAACGTGAAAAGCCAACTTGGATTGAAGTAGATGCTGGCAAAATGGAAGGTACATTCAAGCGTATGCCTGAGCGTTCTGACCTATCAGCTGACATCAATGAACACTTGATCGTCGAACTTTACTCTAAGTAAGGTTAAAAAAAGAGAGGACACAATGCAGGGTTCTGTAACAGAATTTCTTAAGCCGCGTCTTGTTGACATTGAACAGATCAATACGACACACGCGAAAGTAACTCTTGAGCCATTAGAGCGCGGTTTCGGCCATACTCTAGGTAATGCTCTTCGCCGCATTCTTCTATCTTCTATGCCGGGTTGTGCCGTAACAGAAGTTGAAATCGAAGGTGTGCTACACGAATACAGCACTAAAGAAGGCGTTCAGGAAGATATCCTAGAAATCCTTCTAAACCTTAAAGGTTTAGCTGTACGCGTTGCTGAAGGCAAAGATGAAGTGTTTATTACACTGAACAAATCAGGCTCAGGCCCTGTTGTTGCAGGTGACATCACCCACGATGGTGATGTAGAGATCGCTAACCCTGAGCACGTAATTTGTCACCTAACGGATGACAACGCTGAGATCGCTATGCGTATCAAAGTAGAACGTGGTCGTGGTTACGTTCCAGCTTCAGCTCGTATCCATACTGAAGAAGATGAGCGTCCAATCGGTCGTCTACTTGTTGACGCTACTTACAGCCCGGTCGATAAAATCGCCTATGCTGTTGAAGCGGCACGTGTAGAACAACGTACTGACTTAGACAAGCTTGTTATCGATATGGAAACGAACGGTACTCTAGAACCTGAGGAAGCAATCCGTCGTGCAGCTACTATTTTAGCTGAACAACTGGATGCGTTCGTAGATCTTCGTGATGTACGTGTACCTGAGGAGAAGGAAGAGAAGCCAGAATTCGATCCTATCCTACTACGTCCTGTAGACGATCTTGAACTAACAGTTCGCTCTGCTAACTGTTTGAAAGCAGAAGCGATTCACTACATCGGTGATCTTGTACAGCGCACTGAGGTTGAGCTACTTAAAACGCCAAACCTTGGTAAGAAATCTCTTACAGAGATTAAAGATGTGCTTGCTTCACGTGGTCTTTCTCTAGGCATGCGCCTAGAAAACTGGCCACCAGCGTCAATCGCTGAAGATTAATCGAAAAGTTAGAAGGATTAGGTCATGCGCCATCGTAAAAGTGGTCGTCAACTCAACCGCAACAGCAGTCATCGCAAAGCGATGTTCAGCAACATGGCTAGCTCTCTTGTTCGTCACGAAGTTATTAAAACTACCGTGCCTAAAGCAAAAGAACTACGTCGCGTAATTGAGCCATTGATTACCCTAGCTAAGACAGACAGTGTTGCTAACCGTCGTCTTGCATTTGCTCGCACTCGTGATAACGAAGTTGTGGCAAAACTATTTAATGAACTAGGCCCGCGTTTCGCGGCTCGCCAAGGTGGTTACACTCGCATTCTTAAATGTGGTTTCCGTACTGGTGATAAAGCTCCAATGGCTTACATTGAGCTTGTAGACCGCCCAGCTGCTGAAGAAGCTGCTGAGTAATCTAAACTAGATTCTTAATACAAAAGCCGAGCATTAGCTCGGCTTTTTTGTATCTGTAGAATAAGGAGACCGACATAAGAATTGCACCACGATATTTGGCACTTTTCTTTACCTTCTCAGCTCCACTTCTCAATAATATCTCGTATCTCTTTTGCTCAACGCACAAAAAAGAGCACCGAAGCGCCCTTTAAGTATTTTAAATCAATTATTAATCACTGGTTATTACAACCAAATAGCTTCGAGTGAATCAACGAGACCGCTTGTTGCGCCTTGTGACTCTAGCCCTTGAATAATGATTGGTGCAAACGCCGCAACCATTGATGAATCCATACCTAATCCTGAAAATGCATTTTCAACAGATGTTTTTGAGTCCAAGACTGACGTTAAACCGCTAGAATCAAGCGTCGACATTCCAGGGAAAAGCATTTCGAGCTCTTGGTTGTCAAAGTTATCAAGGGTATTCTGGGCAAGAGCTAGCATGGAACCTACTCCACCTATAGCTTGCTCATTTGTTACAGATGCTTTGTCACTTAGGGAATTAGCAAGGGTGCTCGTAAATGGTGTTGCTTCATTTTTTTTAGACCACATGTCTACAGCAGCCATAAGGGCTGTTTGTGATAGTTGGGAGTAGTTAATCTCAGAAGTTGAACTGACTTGTTCAGAGTCGCTAGTACTAGCGCAAGATACCACAGCAAAGCTGCTTAAAACGGTGATGAGTACTTTCTTCATTATTCGTCCTTAAGTAATAAAGTAATTTACTCTTTCACTATAAACGAAAAACGGCGATGTAGTCACATCGCCGTTGAGCTAATTCAGTCTAATTTACCTATAGTTTTTTGTTTCACTATAGGTTTTTATAGAAATTAAAGAATTGCTAGGAGTTCTACTTCGAATACTAGAGCAGCAAATGGTGGGATTGCAGCACCTGCGCCACGCTCACCGTATGCTAGATCTTGAGGGATGTATAGCTTCCACTTAGAGCCAACAGGCATCATTTGTAGAGCTTGTACCCAACCTTGAATTACGCCAGTTACTGGGAATTCAGCAGGTTGACCGCGAGATACAGAGCTGTCGAAAACTGTACCGTCAGTTAGTTCACCGTGGTAGTGAACACGTACTTGCTTGTCTGCAGTTGGGATTTCGCCAGTACCTTCAGTTAGTACTTCGTACTGAAGACCAGACTCAAGAACTGTAACTTCTGAACGAAGAGCGTTGTCAGCTAGGAAAGCTTCGCCGTCAGCAGCAGCAGCTTTAGCTAGTTCTTGACGTGCAGCTTCACCACGAGTGTGTAGCTCTTGTAGTGCGTTGTTGATTTCGTCAACTTCGATAGCTGGCATGTCGCCAACTAGAGCTGTTGCGATACCAGCAGCGATTGCATCAACGTTTAGGCCTTCAAGACCAGAACCAGCAAGTTGTTGGCCCATTTGTAGACCGATACCGTAGCTAGCTTTTTGCTCTACAGTTTCAAATTTTACTTCAGACATGAAAAGTCACTCTTTTTGTCAGTACGAAAAGAGTAAGAATACCAGTATTAGCAGCCTGAATAAACGGCTAGTCCCTGATCACTTACGCTTTAGCCTATCCAAATCACAGCTATGTCAATTTTCTTGTATTGGTCCCTGTTGTAGCGGAAAGATCTATACTGTTGGTACTTTGGTTTTTATACTGTAGTTATTCAATGTATAGGACGCAGTGGCATGAATCGTCGTCAAAAGAAAAAACAGAAAGTAGACCACTTAGCAGAGTTCAAGGATCGACTGAATCAGGTCAAAGAGAAATTAGGTTCGATCGATATAAAGAAAATGAAAACCTCAACAGTACAAACTTGGGGATCACTACCGAAATTACACCAGAGACTATTGATGGTGATTTCGCCGATCATATTAATCTTACTGTTTGTTCCACTACCTGAGCCTAATGTAGAGACCGCGCCATCAACATCTCGTGTTGAGCTTGAAATTAACACCGTTGGCTTAAGCGAACAGCAAAATACCAAGAGCAGTTCATCAGAACCGAGTAACAACAACTGGCAGGAGTACCTGGTTAAGCAGGGCGATACGTTGGCGCAGGTTTTTCGAAACAACGATTTACCGTTGTCTGATCTGAATGCGTTAGTACGAATTGAAGGTTCAGACAAGCCGCTGAGTCAGATCAGAAAAGGTCAGCTGGTTCGATTCAAGTTAGCCGAAACTGGGCAGCTCGATATTCTTCAGCTAGAGAAAGGCGACACTTCGGTGATGTTTTTCCGTTTGTCTGATGGTGGCTTTGGCCGCAGCAAATAGGTCTAGCGATGAACCTTGAGCTATACGCTTTAGTTGACATAGATAGACGATAGAAAAGAGCTAAGTGTTAGCTCTTTTTTTTGGTCGCTTGAAAGGGGCGAGTGGCAATATGATCAGCATAATACCGATAAAGGTTAACGTATCTGGTATCTCATCGAACCATATTGCGCCTATTAGCGCGACAAACACCAGTCCTGAATACTCAGCCAATGCGATTTGGCTAGAGTGCGCTTTCTGGTAGGCGGAAACAGCGAGGCCGTTATAGCTCAATATGAGTGTTGCGCTGAGTGCTATGTATCCAAGATGTTCTAAAGACACGGGTTGCCAATACAGTAAGCACAGTATTAACGAGGCTGGTATTGAGAAGAGGGTTGTCCACCACAGCGTCGTCACTACGGATTGTTCACTAGGAAGTTTTCTTACCAGTACATTAAACAGGGCAAGTGTCAGTGCTGTGCCCAATGCAAATAGTGCTGCCCAGTGAAACTGCGATGGCCGTAACACGATCAGCGCGCCAATAAAGCCGACAGTTGTGGCGATGACCTTGCCTAGCGCAGGTTGCTCTTTTAGTAGCAGTACTGACAGAGGCAGCATCAGTAATGGGGCTACGTAAAATACCGCGTTAGCTGTCGCTAAAGACATATGGGTGATCGCGACCACCATACATCCACTGCCGATTAAGATCAGTTGTCCGCGAATTAAGGTGACCTTGGCTTGTTGTAAGCGGCGTTGCTCTTTGCTTTGTTGCAGCCACAAAGGAGTAATGAGTAACAGAGATATCAACTGACGGAAAAAAATATACTGAAGAGGTGGTACTTCGCCGTTCAATAGCTTCACAGCGACGTCAGAGAGCGAGGCAAACAGGTTGCCCGCAATCAAAAGTAGTATACCGACAGTGATATTCGACATTACTTCTCTAATCTCATGTCTACGTGTGGAATATCATCTTCCAAATACATATCTGAGATTGTTTTGAATCCATGGCTAGCGTAGAAGCTTTCTAGGTGCTCTTGCGCACCAATGTCGATGGTCGTGTTCGGCCATAATGCCTCACAGCGTGTTAACGCTTCTTTTATCAATTGATGTCCTAAACCATCACCTCTTGCCGATTGCTTCGTCGCCACTCGGCCTATGCTCGTGTTGTCGTAAGAAGTACCTGGTGGTAACAAGCGTGCACACGCTACTAGCTCTGCATCAGCATAACCAAGCAAGTGTTCAACACCTGCGATTGTATCTTTACCGTCGAGATCTGGATAAGGGCAATTTTGCTCAACGACGAACACATCTACTCGTAATTTAAGTAGTTGATAAAGCTGTTGTGTTGAAAGTTCAGAGAAGGGAATTGAGTGCCAAGTGATCATGTTTACATCCAGAGGTTATCGATGCTCTGAATGTACTATGTGCGATGAGTGTTGGCATTAACTATTGTTAATTCGACCTTTAATTCTGCTCAGACTGATCGCGGTTATTCCTAGGTAAGCGGCAATCTGGTTGTCGTTCAAGCGCTGCTCAAGGTCGGGATAATGTTCGCAGAAAAGTTGATAGCGTTGCTCGGGAGTATAGAGCAGCATAAAGCGTTCTTTGTTTTCCTTATGCATGAGTTGAGTTTCTAATAACTTTAAATACAAAGGGTTGTTTGATGCGCGCCACTCGATAACCGCGTTCATTGGCAGTTCTAACATAGTAATTGGTGTGAGCGTTTCTAATAGGTAAGGGGACGCTTGGTTTTTTATCAGACTCTCAAAGCCGATGATCCAATCTTGTTCCCAGTAGAACTCTTTGCTGTATTGCTTACCGTCATTAGTGAGATAACAAGCGTGGCACAAGCCTTCAAGTACAAAGTAGATTGAACTCGCCATCTCACCTTGATTGATCAGGATGTGTCTGGTTGGTAGCTCAAGCGGTTTCACGACGGCTAATAGAGATTCGATCTGACTTTCAGAGAAGCCGAAGCTTTGTAGCTGTTCGATAAAAGAGGTGTGCATGTAAATAACCTAACCCAAATAAGTGTCGAAATCATCGCACTTATTTGAGTATAGGTACAGAGTGGGCTAAATCAGCGTCGAGCGTGCTGTTCTAGATAATCTTGAGCGAGCTCTCTGCCCATGTATTTACTTAAGGTCTTCAGTGGTACCTTTTTAAGGTTAACCACAATCAAGCCATCCAAAGCATCATTAAATGATGGGTCGACGTTAAAGCATACTAACTTGCCGTTCATCCCTAGGTATTGGCGCAGTAGTACTGGCAGGCCTTTTCCTTGCTCCATACGTGCTAACACTTTAGAGAGCAGAGGAACACTCGCCAATGACGATAACAGGTGGTTTTGCCAGAACACATGATTACTGGTATTGAGTGGTGAAGAAGGAGAAACCAGATTTGCCTTTTCTTCGTCATAATGATGTATCGATAAAGTCGTCGCAATCAACAGGCGCGCGTTATGGCTGTAATCATTACTGATACTGACTGGGCCGAATAGGTGGGTGTATTGAGGATGACGATACACGAAGGCCGCGATACCTTTCCATAATAGTAACAGCGAGTTAAGGCTCTTTTGATAAGGTTTGCTCACTACAGATCGCCCAAGCTCAATACTGTTGTCTAGGGTATCAATGAACTCTTGATTGTAGTTAAACAGACTTCGAGAGTAGAGCTGGTCAAGCCCATGCTCTGCGATTAACTTGTCGACCATACCGAGTCGATATGCACCGACTAATTCAGCCTTAGCTTTGTTCCAGACAAACAGTTGATGGTAATAAAGATCATACTCATCTAAATCACAGGCAAGCCCGCTACCTTCACCGACTTCACGGAAGCTTTCCTCTCTGACTCGACCAATTTCACGCATTAAATTGGGGATCGTCTGGCTCGGTGTGCAGTAGACTTCGAAGTCACCTTGCTCGAGCAGTTTCATCTCCTCTGGAAGAGAATTGACCTCAATTGCCAACACTTCTGGCGGAATAGGCGTAATAACCTGAGTGTCAAAAGAGGGCGCTTGGATTAGCGTGCTAGGGCTATCTTGTTGACTCATCAGATAGGTATTGAGTCGCAGATAGTTGACGATATCCATCTCTTGTTCAAATGTTTTTATCTCTGAGTATGGGATTGAAGAACCGATAGAAATAGAGATGGTAGTCGCTCGTTTATTAAGAAGTTCACGGCCGAGTAGAGCAGTTCTCAACAACGGATGAACACGACCTGCTTGATAGAAAAGTTCACTGTTTTTACCATTGATAAAGATAGGAACTGTAGTGGCTTGGTGTCGTTTAACGAACTTGGCAACCGATTTGCTCCATTCGATGTCTGTCAGTGTTTTTACCCCTTTACGATAACTCGATACTTCGCCGGCAGGGAACACAATCAACAATCCACCGTCTGCCAAATGACGATTGGCATCTCGAATGGCTTTAGCGTTAGTTCGTTTCGATTCTTTACTATTAAAGACATCGACTCCGATGAAAAGATCATCCAGTTCAGGTAGTCGCTTGAGCAACTCATTCGCCAACACCTTCACATCTTTCCTTACCGATCCTACGAGATCAGCAAGGATCACACCTTCAATTGCGCCAAGTGGGTGGTTAGCCACAATGACTACAGGTCCTTCTTTAGGGATATTATCAGTAGCGCCTGCTGAAACGGAATAGTCGATATTCAATGCCGACAGGGTGTGATGCATGAATTCAAAGCTAGATAACTCATCCGGTCTATCTTGATAGAGTTTATCTAGCTTAGATAGCCCAGTTGCCCACTCGACAACAGACTCACCTAAACCAAAAGGCGTGTAACGTGGTAAACGAAAAGGACTATCAATCATAATGAAGCTACCTTATTGACTAAAGTTGTTTAGGAAACCGTCTTGATTATTGAAATCTTTCACACTTAAAAATGCACCGCACAGCCACACGAGGCATGCCATACCAAACAGTAATCCGCCGTCATAGCCGACAATTTCACCGGCTGCATTAAACTCAGGCATTTGAATACCGAGCGGCGTAAACAGGTGGAAGAAAATTGCGCCACTCATAATCCCAACACTCATGATGGCACCCAAGCCATGCCAACGAGTAAATAATAAAATGGCAGCAATCAATTCAGCGAACCCAATCAAGTAGCCGCCAAATGAACCGAACCAACTTAAGCCAGACCATGTCGCTAAGGTGCCAAAGATATGTTCTGTCTCGTATGAGCCGGTGAACTTAAAAAACAGCGACTGAATAAATACGAAAGCGATAAATGCTGCAGGGATATGTTTAGCTGGAGTGAGTGTCATGGTTATTCCTTTATTTGATCAGTTGCGGCCAAATGGTGTCGGCTTTTTGAATATGTTGTGCTCGGTCTTGTTCCCAACGCTGTTTAATCTCTTGGTCGTAGTTGAGGTAAAGCTTGTTATCAACAATCGTCCATTGATTTGGGTCTCCGGGTGCAAAATCACTTTTTGCTGAAACAGCCCAAGCGCAATAACCACCATATTGAGGGGCATATTTTTCAGGATTATTAACAAATAAAGTCAGATTCTTTTCAGAAGAGAAATACCAGTCCGCGCCTTTGTACTCGGTGCTGAATTTTTTACTGCCTTCAATAGGCTTACCTGAAGTGAAATAAGCCACAGTGTCGTAGCCATCGAGCGCCTTACTGCTAAAGAACCCTGTGTAGATTTCATCGGCGGCAAATACATATGGGCTAACAAGTAGCATGACCATGGTTAATAGTTTTCTCATGATGGACTCCATCTATAGGTTGATTGCTGGTGATAAATCGAAGGTAAAATGCTGTTGATTTATCTGGCATGGTTTAATGGGTTCACAAGGCGAGCCGGGTGCGTAAAACATAAAGGCTTGGCCGTGTAGATTGCGTAAGTGTGTAAAGCTCACGGTGTGCGCGTCTTCACGATGCATACAGGTCGCTAAATGAGGCTGTTTGCTGTGATGGTGAGAGTGAAATTGAAGTAAATTCTGTTGATTCTTACCTGTTTCCATAAGCTGATCGTATTTTGCTTGTCGGTAGGCTTGTACTCGATCTAAATCAACACCGGATGAGAAGAGCGGAGAATCGGTTTCGACTATTTTTTGTTGAATGCCATCCCACATATAGGCGATAACCAAACCATTGTGTTGAGTTAAGTTCGGCGCGAAAGCCAGCAAGGTAAATGGGGCAAAAGAGTGCAGGTCGAGCTTATGAAATGCTTCAGAAATCTGACTGATATTACGACTCGATGATAGGTTCTTGAGTAACAAACCACGGCTGACTAAAAGGCCATCAGGTACGATACCTTGATAGTTATTGAGTAGGCATAACGAAAGCCCGAACTCATTGATACTGATCCAGCTACCACCACCGGTTGGGTCGAGTGGCATGATGATATCGACGCCGTTAACTCGATATTGTTTAGGTGGCATCGCCAGTGCACGTGTCTTTTGCTCATCACGATTAAAAAAGACCTGATAGCCATTGTCTTCAAGCAGCCAAGATACTGAACACATGATTATTGCTCCCTCAGATAGCTGCTGGTGGTTGGGGCATAGCCAAAGGTGCTGCATGTTTCGACATCAAGAAAGGTCGTGATCACCTTGATCATCGCGTAATGGTGATTGGCATGCAGCGCGGCAAAGGTGACCTCTCTTTCTAGCGTAGAAGGCAGGCTGGCGAATACTTGTGTATCCATTGAAACTTCGGTTTGGATCATGATAGGCGCTTCGAGATCTCTGCGGTCTAATCGTTCAAGCCAGTTGATCACGTAATGGATCTCTTTCAACGCAATAGACCTATCGAATTCGACGGGGTGACCACGACGACGAGTGTTGTAATCAACGGTCGCATTCTCTTTTAAAATCAGAGCGTGAAAAAGATCGAGCGTGTGACGAGTATGCTCACCAATAGAACTTGTGACGTGCGGCTTTGCTCGTGTCAGATAGTCGCTGTCAGATATCGCTAACAAAAACTCTAAACCCTGATTCAATATTTCTACCGCTCCCTTGATACTAGGAGAGAAAGAGGTGAGGGCGATCGGTTGGGCTATGGGGTTCATTCATGATCCTCGTACAAAGTTAATCGGTGGTCGGATATTGTTGAACAAGACGTCGCTCTTCTTGCCACGCGTTAAATAAGCTCTTAAAAGAAGGAGGCTGGTGGCCTCTTTGTTTCTGTTGAGCGCCAATATCAAAAAGAATGCGGTATTGCAGGAGTAGCGTCGAAAATATCTCTCGCAGCGGTGTGTTGCGATCCCAGATGTGCCCGGCCTCACTGCTTGCGCCATTGACCTCAAGGATAGTGAAGTCCTCGCCGTTCATTAGGCTGTGCATGTCCTTGAATTTGACGTCGAGTCGTCCAAAGTGAAAGCCATCGAAGTCGTCGAATATCTCATCTAAGCGTTCGGTTAAAGCCTGAGTGACGTATTGGTTGCCGTCGCGGAAGATACAGCCACGGCTATGGCTACCTGCAAACGCGAGTTGGAACTCTTCACCCTCTGCGAGCACTTGATCCAATTTATCTTCATGTCTTGGTAGATAGAGGTGACTAAGCTGCCCAGCACGCGGGCTATTTTCAATTAACTGCTTGAGTGTCGAGCTGCCATCGCCCACCACCATTGGTGCGTATTTGAGTGTGATCGAGATGATCTCGCCTTGCTTTTTATTTGGGTAGCGAACGTAGAAAACACCCGCTTCGGCTTGATAAGGCGCCTTTTCTTGCAATAGAAAGCGAGCATTATTTGGGAAAGATTCAACATACTGCTCAAGTTGCTCTTGTGTGTTGATCAGCTTAACGCCAACACCTCGACAGCCAAGATCCGGTTTGGCCACAATGGGGAAATCGAGATCCGACTGTATGAGTGCGCTGCGCGCATCTTCGGCTTGTTTCTTACTGCTAAGATCCGTTTTGGTTAAGGTGATAAACGGAGAGATCCAACGTTGGCTCGATGATCCGGCAAGGCTCAGTATCTCGTGTTTCGATTCGCCTACCATGCCGCTTAACTTAATACTTGGGTTGGCGATGAGCGGCAGCGCCCAATCAAAGTGCCGTAACCCTTGCATCAGGCTTTGAATCACCACTGGCGTGTAGAAAAACCAAGTGGGAAGAAACTCATAAGGAGAGACACTGCGCACGGTATCTTTTTCAAGCAAGGGCATGCCTGCATTGATTTGATGTGCTGGAATGATGCGAATATCTTGCGGTGAACTCATGATAATCCTCTAGAGTAGGTTCTATTCATTAATCGATTGCCGATAAACAGCAAAGCGATGGCACACGGGATGATGATCCATTGATATTCAGAGGCTTGCAGCCACGCTGATGTCCCTAAATAGTAGATCGCAGAGAAGACAATGCCAGTCCAGAGCGCAGTGGCACTAATAACGGCAAACAAAAAAGTAGGCAGTGGGATTGCGAAAAAGCCACTTAAAGTAAAACCAACGGTACGAAGCCCGGGAATAAAGCGGATGACAAAAAGACTGCTGAAAGCGTTTTGACGTAATTTAGTGCGAAGTGCACGAAAGTATCGGTTGGTGAGGGCTTTGTAACGAACGCCTCGGAAGTAACGTCCTGACTTTCCTAGGTAGTAGAGACCTAAGTCACCTGTCGCAATGCCGATGAAAATGGCAAGCAACGCATATTGAGGAAAAATGAGGCCTTGAGTGGCTAAACCTGCCGCTGTAACAATCGCCAGATCTTCAAGCAGGTAAGAAAGCGCGATAATGCCAATCATCAGCCATAGCAGCGACTCCTCTCCAGTATTTAACCATGCTTGAATGCTCTCGACGGTGCTCATCAAATGTCCTTATCTATCCTATAGATGAATGGCTTAATGACCATTCATTGAGTGTAGTAAATTAAATAGACAGGAGGAGCGGAGAAAAACTTACAGGCGATTGCTGATTTTTTATGTGCTTAATTTAATTGGCGGTTGGAGTCGCGCTGTTTGGGTGTTGAATTAGCGGGCGTTTACGGTGAGAAAAGTAGGGCAGTGGATTTGGTTTATAAATAACAAAAGAAAAAGGCTGAGTCGTTAAACTCAGCCTTTCAGAACGTTAACTATGTATTACTTAAGCAATCTATTTAGTTAGGTCAATCTGGTAAACAGCAAAACCAACATCGTCAGTCGCAACACGTTTCATCGGGTATTGACCCTTTTCTTTGATGAACTCTGCCGCTTTGTCGCTTGGAGATGTTTCAAAGCGGATATCTAGCTTTTTATCCGTTTTGATTGGCGCAAATGACCAGTTGTTATCAGCCGTTGGGCTCACTTGACCTTGCTCTTTGCTCACTCGAGAGATGTAGTTCGCTAGAACAGTACGGTTCTCATCTGGTGCATCAAATGCGATGAAGCCTTCACCCGTACCTGGGAACTTATTGCTGTATGCTCGGTAGTTGTTGGTTGCGATCAGGAAGTCTTGCTTCACGTCGATTGGCTTACCTTGGTAAGTTAGACCTACGATACGCTCAGAGCCTTCATTAATAACTTTACAGTTACCATCGTATTTTGCTGGTTGTGTAACATCGATTTGGTACTCAACGCCATCGATGACATCAAAGTTGTAAGTACGGAAGCCGTCCCATTCAACCAACTGCTGTGGTACGGTCGAATTAACATCTATTTGTTGGAATTGACCAGCAGAACACTCAAGCCACTCTTTTACTTCGTGGCCTGTTACCTTCATTGCAACTAGCGTGTTCGGGTAAAGGTATAAGTCAGCCGCGTTACGGAATGTCAGTTGACCAGATTCAACTTCAGTGAAGTTCGCTGGGTCATTCTTACGGCCGCCCGCTTTGAATGGCGCAGCCGCTGAAAGTACTGGTGTACCGTCTAGGTCTGGGTCACCTTGAATGAACTGTTCAACGTAATCTTTTTGTGCAAGGTTGACGATTTGTACTGTTGGATCGTCTTGTACTAGAGACAGGAAGCTGTACATCACATCGTCTGCTTTACCAATCGGTTGGTTAACAAACTCACGAGTACCTGCGTGGTCTTTTTCTAGTGCAGAAACGATGCCTTCATCAGCAGCAGCAAGAGATTTCTTTTCTATTTTGTTGTAGATTGGGCGTGCTTCTGATTGGCCTTTAACGACTTCCCACTTACCGTCTTTTTGTGCAAGTGTTAGATCCATGACACCAACGTGGCTACCCCAGCGGCCTGGCATGACTGCCGCAACGCCGTTCATTGTGCCAGTCTCGTTGTTAATGCCTTGAATGTCATCAAAACCTTTACCTGGGAACACTGCGTGAGAGTGGCCGAATGCGATTGCATCAATGCCATCTACTTCAGATAGGTAGAACGTTGAGTTCTCTTCGCCATTTTTGTACGGGTCAGTTGATACGCCTGAGTGAGGGATAGCAACGATTACTTCAGCGCCTTCCGCTTTCATTTGAGGCACTAACTCGTTAGCTGTCTCAATGATATCGCGAGCGATCACTTTACCTTCTAGGTTCTTCTTATCCCACGTCATGATTTGTGGTGGAACAAAACCGATGTAACCCACTTTTACTTCATGTTCTACGCCAGCAGTATCTTCAAAGGTGTGCGTCTTGATGATGTAAGGCGTGAAGTAGTGTTCTTTGGTTTCTGCGTCGTAAACGTTAGCACTGATGTACGGGAAATCAGCGTCGTTGATAGATTCTTCTAGGAACTCAAGACCGTAGTTGAATTCGTGGTTACCTAGGTTTGCAGCGTCGTAGCTTAGTTGGTTCATTGCTTTATATGCAGGGTGAACTTCGCCAGCTTCGATGCCTTTGTCTGCCATGTAGTCACCCATTGGGCTACCTTGCAGCAAGTCACCGTTATCAACTAATACGCTGTTGGTTACTTCGCTTTGAGCTTCTTTTACTAGAGTTGCAGTACGTGCTAAGCCGATTTTTTTCGATGGCTTGTCTTTGTAGTAGTCGTAATCCATTAGGTTGGTATGGATATCCGTCGTTTCTACGACACGTAATTTAATCACTTCATCGGTATCTGGTGTTGTTGTGCAGCCTGCTAAAGTCAGACCAAGACCCGCAAGTACAGCCAATGACAAAGGTTTCATTGCAACTTTCATTTTGGAGCTCCAAAGTGGATTAGTAGAAAATTCGTTGCGTAATGTAACAAAATGGAATGAAACAATGATTACAACGAATGTTAATTCGTGACTTAGATCGATTACTTTATGGTGTTCTGCAAGACGCCTCCCAAACCTGTTCAATCAATGTACAAATCACATCGATAGTATTAGTCCATTCATTTCACCTATTTATCGATGAATCTCATCCCTTATCAGCTTTTCGAATAAAAAATGAAATTTTAGAATTTCCAGTAATATGAGAGGCTCGTCATAATGCCTATATCAAGGACGTATCAGGCAGATGAATAGCAAGGATAGCTCAAAACGAAGCTTCTGTTTTCTTCTAGTGCCAATACTCCCATTCACTCAAGTGGATGAGTTAAATCCCTTGCTTGGCAAGACCAAGTAATGAATTGCTCGTACTGCGAGCCTTAAAGGAAGCACTGAAATGGACCAAGAACGTTTAACCCACCTAAAACAGCTTGAAGCGGAAAGTATTCATATTATCCGTGAAGTTGCTGCTGAGTTTGATAACCCAGTGATGATGTACTCTATCGGTAAAGATTCTTCTGTGATGCTTCATTTAGCTCGCAAAGCGTTTTATCCAGGCAAGATTCCATTCCCACTATTGCATGTTGATACAGATTGGAAATTCCGCGAAATGATAGAGTTTCGTGATCGTACGGCTAAAAAGTACGGCTTCGACCTTTTAGTACATAAGAACCCAGAAGGTATTGAGATGGGGTGTAGCCCGTTCGTACATGGTTCTTCTAAGCACACTGACATCATGAAAACTCAAGGCCTTAAGCAGGCGTTAAACAAGTACGGGTTCGATGCCGCTTTTGGTGGTGCGCGTCGTGATGAAGAAAAATCTCGAGCGAAAGAGCGTGTTTATTCTTTCCGCGATAAGAACCATACATGGGACCCTAAAAACCAGCGTCCTGAGCTTTGGCACACCTACAACGGTCAAGTGAATAAGGGCGAAAGCATTCGTGTCTTCCCACTATCTAACTGGACTGAGCTTGATATCTGGCAATACATCTATCTAGAGAGCATCGATATTGTTCCACTTTACCTTTCAGACAAGCGTCCTGTGGTTGAGCGTGATGGCATGCTGATCATGGTTGATGACGACCGTATGGAACTGCAAGAAGGTGAAGTGATTGAAGAGAAAAGCGTTCGCTTCCGTACTTTGGGCTGTTACCCACTAACCGGAGCCGTTGAATCTGAGGCGAATACGCTAACAGGCATTATTGAAGAGATGCTGGTGGCGACGTCTAGTGAGCGTCAAGGTCGAGCGATTGACCATGATCAGTCGGGCTCTATGGAGCTGAAAAAGCGCCAAGGTTATTTCTAAGAATCTAAGGAAAGAAAAATGAATAGTGCAGTAGAAGCCGAATTGGCTGAACTAGGGATTGAAGGTTATCTAAGTCAGCATCAGCATAAATCTATGCTTAGATTTTTAACTTGTGGCTCGGTAGACGACGGTAAAAGTACCTTAATCGGTCGCTTACTCCATGATACAAAACAGATTTATGAAGATCAGCTAGCAGCAGTTCACTCGGATAGCCAACGAGTGGGTACTACGGGTGAGAAGCCCGATTTGGCATTGCTTGTTGATGGCTTGCAGGCTGAGCGTGAGCAAGGGATTACGATCGATGTGGCTTATCGCTACTTTTCGACTCAAAAGCGTAAATTCATTATTGCTGATACCCCAGGGCATGAGCAGTACACGCGCAACATGGCAACAGGCGCTTCAACGTGTGATCTGGCTGTGATCTTGATTGATGCTCGTAAGGGCGTACTGGATCAAACACGTCGTCACTCGTTTATTTCTAACCTACTTGGCTTGAAGCATTTCATCGTCGCAGTCAACAAGATGGATCTGGTGGAGTACTCGCAGGATCGTTTTGAAGAGATTCGCGATCAGTATCTAGAGTTTGCTGAAAACCTAGAAGGCGAAACTAACATTCAGATCTTGCCCGTTTCGGCACTTGAAGGCATTAACGTTGCAGCGCCAAGCAAAGAGCTTGCATGGTTCGAAGGTCCATCCTTATTAGAAGTGTTAGAGAACGTCGACATTGACCAAAAACGTTCTGCGGGCGAATTCCGTTTTCCTGTGCAGTACGTAAACCGTCCTAACTTAGATTTCCGTGGCTTTGCCGGCACCGTGGCTTCTGGTCGTGTCAGCGTGGGTGATGAAATCAAGGCGTTGCCTTCAGGTAAAACCTCTAAGGTGGCAAGCATTGTGACCTTTGATGGTGAACTTGAATCAGCACAAGCGGGTTTGGCGGTAACACTGACTCTTGAAGATGAAATCGATATCAGCCGTGGTGATTTGATTGTGCTAGAAGATGCACAGATTGAATCCACCAACCATGTATTGGCAGATATCGTGTGGATGACAGAGCAACCACTGCAACCGGGTAAAGCTTACGACATCAAGATCGCAGGCAAGAAAACCGTCGGTCAGGTTGAAACGGTTCGTCACCAATATGACATCAACAACCTGTCGACTCACGCTGTTGATGAGTTGCCACTGAATGGTATTGGTTTGTGTGAATGGTCATTGAACGAGACAGTCGCGCTGGATAAATACCGTGAGAGTGCCGATACCGGTGGTTTCATTGTTATCGACCGTCTGACTAATGTGACGGTTGGTGCTGGTTTGATTCGAGACCGTTTGGACTCTGTTGAACAGCAAGTCGGTAACTTCTCTGCATTTGAACTTGAGTTCAACGCATTGGTACGCAAGCACTTCCCTCATTGGGATGCCAAAGATCTAAGCCAACTACTGAAGTCATAAACGACCAAGTAACAGCTTATTGAATCAGGCGGAAACCCATCGTTTCCGCCATAAAGGACGGGTATATGTGGCAACAAGGATTTGTATTAGCGATTTTGCTCGGCATCATTACTTGCCTGCTCGTTACCCGTATTAAGCCAAGCTTTATCTTTGCTGGCGCGGCGTTTATTGCTTTTATGGCTGGCATGATCGATCTGTCGAGCTTAGCCAATAACTTCACTAACTCCTCGTTACTGACTTTAATTCTTCTTATCCTCGCATCAAGTGCGTTGGAGAAAACTCGCTTAATCAGCTGGGTTAGCCGTAATATCTCTGAAGGTAGGCTAGGTACCGTGGTTGCGAAGTTGGGTATTTCCACAGCGTTACTTTCTTCTTTTACTAATAACACGGCGGTGGTTGTTTCTTTGATCGGGGCGATCAAACGTAATCAACAACATGCGCCATCTAAACTGCTTATCCCTTTGTCATATGCTGCCATCTTAGGTGGAACCCTGACATTGATCGGCACCTCTACCAACTTGATCATCAATAGTTTCGTTGAAGATGCGGGTTTGCCGAGCCTAAACTTTTTTACACCGACCTTGATCGGTTTAGCGGTTTTGGTCGGTGGTGTATTGATCCTCATTCCTCTGAGCTACTTCTTACCCAGCTACGATGATGGATCTCAAGACGATCTACCTTACTTTCTCGAGGCGCGAGTTGAGCCGGGTTCTCCTTTAGTTGGCCGCAGCGTCAGCGAGAATAACCTCAGAGCATTGAGAAAACTGTTCTTAGCAGAAGTGATTCGAGACGGTAAGACCACGGCATCTATTGACCCTGATTTTATTCTTCAAGCTCGTGATCGATTGCTGTTTTGTGGTGATGTCGAGAGCGTGGCGACACTGCAAGAAATCCAAGGATTGACTCTGTTTGGTCAGCACCATTTGAATGGCCAGAGCTTTGTTGAAGTCGTGGTGAGTTCGTCGGCAAGCTTCTGTAACAAAACCCTCAAAACCAGCCAGTTTAGAGATCGTTTCGATGCGGTTGTGGTTGCTATTCGTCGTGGCCATGAGCGCCTTGAAGGTGGCCTTGGAAACATCACACTAACCGCTGGTGATACCTTGATTTTGGTTCCCGGTAAGCGTTTTGAAGAGCAGCGTCAGCAACACAACAAAGAGTTTGTGTTGATGAATGACTTGGATTCAAGTGCCAAGCTTGACGCAGATAAATCGACGCTTGTATTGATCGGTTTTGCCTGTGTGATTGGTCTAGCCCTTGCTGAAGTCGTGCCGATTATCAAAGGACTAGCGGGATTTTTATTATTGCTGGTGGCATTTGGAGTCGTGCAACTGGGTGAACTCCGTCGCCGTTTTCCTGTTGATATTGTGGTGATCGTTGGCTCCGCTCTGTCTATTGCTCAACTGATGATTTCATCTGGGCTGTCTGAGCGTATGGGGTTGATGTTTATGGAAGCCTTTAATGGCTGGGGCGTGTTCGGTGCGTTAGTCGCGACCTATTTCATGACCTTGGTTCTGACTGAGTTGGTGACCAATAACGCGGCCGCAGCACTCTCGTTTCCGATTGGCTACAGCATGGCTATCGGCTATGGCGTTGACCCTATGCCATTCATTATGGCGGTTCTGTTTGGTGCCAGCGCCAGCTTTATTTCGCCCTACGGCTACCAAACCAATTTACTTGTTTATAGCGTAGGTAATTACCATCTCACGGATTATCTACGCATCGGTATCCCAATCTCGATTGTCTATTCGGGCTTGGTGCTGACCCTAATTCCTTACTTTTTCCCATTTTAATGCTGTTTATTTAAAGGACTAATTATGACCGCAGTACTCAAACCAAAAGATGAGAATGTTGTGTGGCATCAACACTCGATTGATAAAGCATTTCGCTCTAATCTGAAATCACAAAAGCCAGCCGTGCTCTGGTTCACGGGATTATCTGGTTCTGGGAAGTCGACAGTCGCTGGAGCATTAGAAAACCGCTTGGCACAGCTTGGTTACCATACTTACTTATTGGATGGCGATAATGTTCGTCACGGATTATGTAGTGACCTTGGCTTCTCTGAGCAAGACCGTCGAGAGAATATTCGTCGTATTGGTGAGCTCGCTAAATTGATGGCGGATGCGGGTTTGATCGTGTTGTCAGCGTTTATTTCTCCACATCAAGCGGAGAGACAGTTGGTGCGAGACTTATTGCCGGAAGGTGAGTTTCTTGAGGTGTTTGTGAACACACCACTTGAGGTGTGTGAGCAGCGTGACCCGAAAGGCCTGTACAAGAAAGCACGCGCTGGAGAAATCCCGAATTTCACGGGTATTAGCTCAGTGTACGAAGCGCCTCAGAGCCCTGAGATAGATCTACCTGCGGGTGAGAAGACACTCGATGAATTGGTCGAGCTGTGTATTGATGCGTTAGAGAAGCGTAATATTTTATCCAATTGAGCTCGCTGGTATGACTAAGGCTACTCTCCTGTTTATCTGCTTATTCACGGCGGATAAATAGTGCAGCCTTGGTTTTCCGAGACAAGAATCCTATCCTCTAGATTCTCTTTACTCTTATCAATACTCTTCACAGCGTACACCGTCTATTTTTTACAGTATCCGATTGTCTAGACGGTGTAGTTCACACTGCTTTTAACTTCTGTTTGAACCGTGAATTTTTGGCTCAATAGCGTAATCAGTTGGTCGTAATACTGCATGTTAGGCTTGTTGCCAAGTAAGTTGCAAAGCTCATTGCCTGTTGGACTGAATCGGTAGTAAATCAGCTTCACCCCTTTTGATAATGGTGCCAGTGACATGCCCTTACCTTGATAAGTTAAGTGCAGAGCTGGATCGAAATCAATCTCTCCAGATTCTAATTCTGTGCCCAGAATAATCCCGAGTTCAATCAAGTGGAGCAAGCTAGAGTAGGGAAGGTTGTGTCCACCAAGATTGATGGTGTTGGTGGTGTCCCTTTTACCAAAGCTGAAGATTCCAGCATGGGATTTAAAGCCGAGTAATAGTTTTCTGCTGTTATCACTACCAAAGCTACAACCAAGTGACGCTGCTCTTTGTAGGGTGAGCGCTTCTTTTGGTGTCATGTCTTTCAAGATCTGCAGTGCCTTCATCGAAGTCGAGCCTGGGTTGGTGACTTCTCGTTTCAGTACTTGAGCCCATAGCCTCTGCATCGATGTATTGTGGATCTCTTGTGCCATATCGAAGAAACGGTATAGCCAGTCCTGATCAGGGTCTCCAGCCGCTTCATCCTTACATGAAGAGTGTGCCAATTTTAGAATCTGTTCTAGGTTTTTTTGGCGAAGTTCTCTACGTTTTTTCTCTCGTAAT
Organism: Vibrio sp. SNU_ST1; assembly: GCF_030563405.1. Taxonomy (NCBI): domain Bacteria; kingdom Pseudomonadati; phylum Pseudomonadota; class Gammaproteobacteria; order Vibrionales; family Vibrionaceae; genus Vibrio; species Vibrio sp. SNU_ST1. The sequence continues at coordinate 2,866,603 of NZ_CP130748.1, read as the reverse complement.
AGTGCCCGTTCGATAAGCGTACTCTCAGCTTTATCGTTTGGCTTTGTACTATGACTAATTAAGGAATCGAGGCCGAAGCTTTGTGCGATGTGCAGCATTCTGCTGGCACTGTCGGCAATATGAGGCTTTTTCTCATGCTTTTGCTGTGTATCGCTAGCATGCTCGATGATCACTGGCTGTTTGGTTTCTGACATAAGAGTACCCTAAGGAAACGACCTAACTGTCTAAAATGTAACTCTTTATCTTATTGGTGGCTAGATTTTGCGTACAGAGTTGAAGGTTTCAACAAAATTTCACTTTTGCTAATGATAATAAAATGTTAAATTTGTTGTAATTCTCAAGGAGGAGTTATGAATCAAGTCAATGATAACAAGCTGAAGAAACAGCTTAGTATAGGGTTATTACTCGCTACTTATGTCGCTGTTCTAGCGTACTTATCTAATTACATCGCGTAATTTAGAAGAAAATTATCGTTACTAAACTGTTATTGAATAATCTCACTCGTTCAGTGACGGCAGCTCATCCTTGAGCCACCCTTCTAATGACTACATGTCGTCATATTCTTCAATCGCAGTACCTTCAATAAGATAACCGGTTTGAGCTAAGTCGTGGCTTATTGACTCGGTTTTTAGTGTACCTACTAAATAAATCACATCCCATAGCTGCTGTATTGGTGCACCTTTAGGGAACTTCACGTAGATGATTTGGTTCGGCGGCGGTGGCGGTACGTGGATACATGCGCCAAAGTACGGTACTAACAGAAACTCAGTGATCATGTTCTCATCGCCTTCCAATGGAATCACAAAGCCAGGAATCTTGACTGTGCTGCCATTCAGCTCTGGGCGAACAGCGCCAAGTGTCGATTGTTGAGGTTTGTCCATACTGTCGTGGTTAACCATCGGCATACCAAATGAGTCGAGTTGTGCTCGCTCTGACTCTGGAATCAAGTCAATCCAATCGAGTGTTAATACCGATTCGTCAGTCTGAGTGGTTTCAGCGTGAGCTGTGCTGATAAATGGGAACATAAGTCCCCCAAGTATCAGTAGGAATTTGCGTTGCATCGTAGGTTCCTATTTTAGATTCGAATAGTCATGCCATCAGACAATGACTGACGGTAAGCTCTGAAAGCGGGAATAAAGCCAATAATGATTCCGGCAACTTGCACCAACATAAGCAGTTTCCACTCATGAGGTGTGATTGCGGATATCGATATGTTGATACCATAACTTTGTTGCACAATAGGAGCAACTACTGCGATTAGCGCAAACAACACGGCAACACCCAGTGTGATACCGAGGAAGGTCAGTGCACTGGCTTCACTAATTAGCAAACCAAATACATGGCGAGGCCTTGCTCCCATCGCGCGCAGAATGGCCATCTCTCGACGCCTTTCTTGCAAGCTAGTGAGTAGACTACTCAGCATCCCTAATAGTCCCGCGATTACCACAAACCCTGAAACAATCAGTAGTGCTTGCTCTGCTACGGCCATCATTCCCCACAATTCATGCAGAGCAATACCTGGCATAATGGCGCTCAAAGGTTCTTGGCGGTAGTTATTGATTTCTCGTTGCAGTGCAAAGGTTTGGATCTTCGATTTAAGGCCAACCATCATCGCGGTAACCTGCTTTGGTTGGAAGTTACGTTGCTTTAGCGCTTCAGCGTTTGGTGTGTGTCCTAGGTTGGCACCTGACTCCCAGCCAACATGAATCGCTTCAATTGCCTCTAACGAAACATGCACGGTTTTATCTACTGGTGTCCCGGTTGGCGCGAGTATTCCGACAATGGTGAAGGGCAGGTTGTCGTGGCGACTGAATGCCACATCACTGATACCGTGCGCTAGAATGATGTGATCACCAATCTTGTAATCTAACTTCTTCGCGACATCGGCACCAATCACGACATCAAATAGCTGATTAAACTCTTTACCTTGCTGAAAAGTAAGTGGTTGCTTACTTCCATAGCGATAATTCTCGAAGTAGCTATGGTTCGTGCCCATTACGCGGAAGCCTTTATGTGAATCACCTAATGAGATTGGGATCGCCCACTTTACAGCGTTGTGCTGGCTAAATTCTGCATAGCTTTTCCAGTCGATGTTGTTGGTCGCATTACCAATTCTAAATACGGAATAAAGCAGCAGGTTTACCTGACCAGAGCGGCCACCAACAATAAGGTCGGTTCCTGAAATCGTATTCGCAAAGCTGCTCTTAGCTTCGGTTCTTACACGTTCAACACCGAGTAATAGAATCACTGACACTGCTACGGTGAGAATAGTCAGAATGGCTGTGGCTTTACGGTTGAGTACGCTTTTTAAGGCTAAGTGAGTAATTACTTTCATACGACAACCTTAGCTTGGTTAACGGTTTTTAAATCTATGGTTAGAGTGAACAGCTTTTCTAATGTTGGATCGTGACTGACAAAGATCAGGGTAGACCCCGCCTGATTCGCTTGTTCTAGCAACAGTTCGATAAAGGCTTCTCGGTTGTCATGATCCAGAGCCGATGTCGGTTCGTCGGCAATAATGATTTTGGGTTGGCCGATCAAAGCACGAGCGGCAGCAACGCGTTGTTGTTGACCAATACTCAACTCGGTAACGGGCTTGTCCATTAGAGCTTGAGGTAGCTTTAATCTGAGCAACAACTCTTGAGCGGTTGCTTGCAGGCTATTCTGACTTTCAGCGACTTGCTGCTTACGAATCTTAGAAAACTGACAAGGAAGCGTCACGTTGTCGATGACTGACAAGTAAGGAAGCAGGTTAAATTGTTGGAATATATAACCAATATGATCGGCTCTGAACTTGTCCCTCTGACGAGGTGTTAGCTGTGTGAGGTCTTGGCCAAGGATAGAAACTTCACCTTGTGCAGCTTGGTTGATTCCGGTCAGTAACCCTAATAATGTTGACTTCCCACAGCCACTTGGCCCTTTGATGAAAAGGTGCTCTTGGGCTTGGATATGCAGTGAGGGAATCTCTAGCGTTGGGGATAATTCAGGCTTCCAACGAAAGCTGATATTTTCGAGTTTGACCACAAGTGATGAACTGTCAAAAGACATATTAGCTCCAATGATTAAAGCGGTGTATTTACTGGACAGTTATTAGAAAAATAAATTTCCAGAACACACCGATTTGCACAGCCAAGTAAGTGACTACTTACTTGGCTGCTTATCTACGTTTAATTCAATCTAATACTGATTAGAATCGAAAACTAATACGATCTGCGTTAAGCACTTCTTGAATTTGAGCGCTGTCAGTTAGAAGGTTTACCGTCATTGATTTTGTATTACTGAACTTAGAGAACCATTGAGTGATCACAGTATCTAGCTTCGCAATATCTGAACATTGGTAATGGTACTCGACAGTGAACTCTCCGTGCCCACCTTCTGAGTGATCATGGCCTTCGTGGTCGTCATGATCGTGTTCTGCGTGGTCATGGCCTTCGTGGTCATCATGATTATGTTCTGCGTGGTCATGGCCTTTGTGGTCGTCATGATCGTGTTCTGCGTGGTCATGGCCTTTGTGGTCGTCATGAGCGTGTTCTGCGTGGTCATGGCCTTCGTGGTCATCATGATTATGTTCTGCATGGTCATGGCCTTTGTGGTCATCATGATCGTCTTCCAAGGTGTTCGTCACCGACTTGAACTTCAGAGTACAGCTTGCATTTTTGAAACTAAATAGCTCATCTGGCTTGTTTAATTGCGCAATTGCTTGTTCAAATACTTTCTTTTGCTCAGCAGTTTCTGGAGCATGTTCAAAGCCAACCACATCAGCGCCGGGAGCTGTTACTTCAACAAGTAGTTCTTGCCCATCTTGAGCGATGTTCACTTCAACTTTACCGTGCACGTGTGCTTCGTGAGAGCGGAATTCTTCGTTAGCTAGAACATTAGTAGAGACAGTCATACCGATAACAACGGCTAGAATAGTAGGTTTCATGTTTTTTTCCTGAATAAAGGTTAATTAAAAAGTAGTGGTAATTAATAAATCTTTACAGGAGGTGAACGTGCTAAATAAGCGAAATACAGGCGCTGTAACGAAATGACTGACTCTGTGATAGCGACAGTAAATTCCGAATGGAGCTCTGGGATCTGTGGAAGTGAATGCGCCGTAATGAACTGATTTATCGAAAACAGCTCACAATGATGTGAAGAGTGATGATGTGGGTCGATATCCACAATATGTGTCGCTGCTAACACGCTCAACATGAGCATCAGCCCAAGCAAGAAGCCTGTTTTACGTTTCACATTATTAGGTGTGTTTTTCCACATCAGGATGATTAACCACAGAATTAAAAAAGGATACTGTTATAATATAACAATATCCTTTAGTCAGGTCTCGAAAAAGACGCGAATATCTTATTAAAGATTCGCTTTAATCAACTCAATGACTTGAGTGACTTCTGAGTCGTTTAATGCTCCTTCTTTAACAAACAATATTTTACCTTGCTTGTCTTGAACGATAATCGCTGAGCTCTCTTCTTTTAAAGCCCATGATGACGCTACGGTTCCGTCTTCATCTAGCACCATAGAAGACCATGGAAACTCTTCTTTGCTACTTTCTGCTGACGATTTAACAAAAGACCCAGTTCCCCAAATCGCATCATCTTGGTTGATGATGGTAGTGGTTTGGTAGCTGTCTTTTGCGAATTTCGATGCTGTAATGGCTGCCATCAGTTGTGCGTTGAGCTCTTTCGAGCTGCTACGGCCAGCAATAGCTTGAACGACGCGAACTTTACCTAGAAGATCATTGGTAGCCCAAGCTTGATATCCAGTATTTCCGTCGTTTAGTACGATTTCACCATAGTTGCTAACATCGACAGCAGGCAGAGTTGCACCGACTGATAGATTATGAGCATTGGCGAAAAGTGGAGAGGCTGCGGCTAAAAAAGCCAGTAGAGTTTTGTTTTTCATTATATTTTTGTTCCGCTTATTGGTTTGCTCTGGAAGTATAATATGAAATTTGAAAAATGCCTCTTTAACTTTTTTATCGTACGGTGTGTAAATAAGTTGCAGGCTTGTTACCAAAAGGTATAATGCATCAATATCGAGATAAACAATAGATTATCTTGCTGTTTGCTAAAGGAATTAGCGATTTAATGTGCTTTGAATACGTTGGTGTTCAGGTACGTGGCTGTAGTACTCAAATGGAATTGAGGTTGTATTATGTTAAGAAAATTTTCTACTTACCGTCCACATCAGGTGGCGCGTTTCGTTAAAGTCCTGTTCAAAGGCCAGTTTGCTATAGAGGGTATCGGAGAGTTTCGCTTCGACCAAGGCAAGGTGCTTCTTCCTGAAGTTTCAGACAAACAAAAGCTAACGATTTTTAAAGAAGTTAACGGCACCATTGCTGCGCTGCCGGTGTAATTGCTTTTATAGATTTGTCTTGCGTCAAATAGATTTTCAATGAAAAAGGGCTTCCTAGCGGAAGCCCTTTATTAATGGATGTTGTTCTAGTTTGTATGCCTAACACTCATTATTGCGGAGGGAAGCACACACCTGTTCCACCCAACCCGCAATAACCATTCGGATTTTTAGCTAGATATTGCTGGTGGTAGGTTTCTGCGAAAAAATATTTTCCAGCAGGCAGAACTTCCGTCGTGATTTCGTTGCCTAATGATTCAGTCATTGCTCGTTGGTATTCACGTTTAGAGTGCTCAGCGATAGTTTGTTGTTCTTCGCTGAAGGTGTATATCGCAGAACGGTATTGAGTCCCTAAATCGTTGCCTTGGCGCATCCCTTGAGTCGGGTCATGACGCTCCCAAAAGATTTCAAGTACTTGAGCCAGAGATGTTTGTTCGCTATCAAAAATGACACGAACGACTTCGGTATGGCCAGTTTGTCCGCTACATACCTGCTCATAAGTGGGGTTAATCGTGTATCCACCAGCGTAGCCAACGGATGTTGAAATAACGCCGTCCAACTGCCAGAACAAACGCTCTGCTCCCCAGAAGCATCCCATACCAAGTAGGACTTCTTGTTGAGAACCCGTAGGGGAAGTGAGCAAGTCAGTTTGATTGACGAAATGGCGCTCAGTGATGCGGATTGGGTCAGCATTTCCAGGTAATGCGGTTGCTGCGGAAACCAGTTGTTGTTTGTTTAGCATGTTATATTCCTTTTCGCATACGTTTACCGCGTTAGTTAACATTAGATCTAGGTTTATATTAACTGTAGGCTCATATTAACGGCTGGTGAATATTGATTAAGTCTTTACATTAGACCGTGTTATTACCGGATTTATTACAGACTCAATGTCGTTTTAGCGGTATGATTTATTTTCACTTATTAACGTATTGATAACTTCTTCACCAATTAAACATGATAAGAAAAACTTTACCAGTTCTGATTGGCACTCTACTGTCATCGACGCTCGCTTTCGCTGACGTTTCCCTTGATATTAAAGGGCTTGATGGCGCGCTTGCTGATAATGTGGATGCTTATCTGAGTGCGATTCCTGAAGAAGAGTATTCGGTTTCATTGAGGTTCCAATCTCGCTTGGAGTCGATGATCAAAGAAGCGCTGAATGCATTAGGCTACTACCAACCGAATATCACATTTACTCACTCTGAAGATGATACCGAATTGATTGTTACGGTTGAACCGGGAGAGCCTGTTCTTATTTATGCTTCAGATATTGTTCTGACTGGTGAAGCCAAAGATGATCCTGATTTTTTTGCCTTGATAGCTAAGAGCAAATTGTCTAAAGGTTCGATTTTGAATCATGGTAATTATGACTCTTTAAAGTCATCGATACGCAACCTTGGATTAGCGAAAGGTTACTTCGATGGGGCGTATGATCTTAGCAAATTAGAAGTCGCTCCTGAATTAAACCGCGCTTATGTCCGACTTCATTATAACAGTGGTATTCGCTATCACTTTGGCTCTACTCAGGTTACTGGTAGCCAAATAGAAGAAGAGAAGGTGCAGTCTCTTAAACCATTTGAAGATGGCGAACCTTACTCGATAACCAAAGTTGGCGAATACAACCAAAACCTTTCCAATACGGATTGGTTTTCTTCAGTCTTTGTTGAGCCAGATTTAAGTCAATTGGGTGAAGGTCGAGAAATTCCGATGAAGGTAAGCCTTGCTCCGCAAGCGCGGAACCAAATTGAAACGGGTATCGGTGTATCAACAGACTTGGGTGTAAAAGGTACCCTTAAATGGAAGAAACCTTGGGTTAACGAGAAAGGTCATAGTTTTAATAGTAGTTTATCGATCTCTAAGCCTGAGCAGACGATTACGGCGGCTTATAAAATCCCATTGGATGACGTACTTAATGACTACTATCAAATTAAGTATGGAATGAAGAATCTGGATAACCGTGATACCAAGAGTTTGGAGTCAAACTTAGCCTTAGAAAGGTACTGGCGTCTGGATAATGGCTGGCAACGCACGGTATTCATTCGATACCTAGTCGAAAACTATAAACAAGGTTTACAAGACGATTTGGCGCAGTTTGTGTTGCCTGGTGTCTCTTTCTCACGCACTCGAACACGAGGCGGTTCAATGCCGATGTGGGGCGATAAACAAACCATCATGGTTGAAGCGGCTGATGATACCTTGTTATCTGAAACCCAAGTCGTGCGCTTTCAAGGGCAAACCGCATGGATTCGAAGCATTGGTAATAACCACCGAGGTTTAACCCGCCTTCAATTCGGCGGAAACTTTGCGGACGAATTTGATAAGTTATCTCCTTCTTTAAGATTTTTTGCGGGTGGTGATAATAGCATCCGTGGTTATGGCTATGAGTCTATCTCTCCTCGAGATGAAAGTGGCGCACTAACGGGTGCGAAATTCATTGCAACCAGTTCGTTTGAATACCAATATCGCTTAGTAGGGAATTGGTGGGGAGCGGCTTTCTACGATATTGGTGACGCATTCAATGACACGCCAGAGTGGAAGCATGGTACTGGTGTAGGGATTCGTTGGGCGTCCCCCGTCGGCCCTGTGAGTTTAGATTTTGCTTGGGGTCTAGATGCGAAAAAAGGTGATGAGTTCCAACTGCACTTTAGTTTAGGGCCAGAATTATGATCAAAGTGGTGGGTAAGTGTATAAAGTGGGCGTCGATTTCAGTGACGTCGATTTTGCTACTGTTAATCGCCCTACTAGGTTTTGTTTTGTTCACCAATTTGGGGTTGAAAACTGTGTTGTGGGGCGCTGAAAAAGCATTGCCACAACTGAAAGTGGAAAGTACTAAAGGCGCTCTTTTCCCAAGCTTTACGCTTAATAATGTTCAGTTTAAAGATGACAGCCTGCATATTGACACCAAGGTTCAAAAGCTGAACTTGGCTATCAATCCGCGCTGTCTGCTTGACCCTCAAGTGTGTGTTGACCGCTTAGCGATTCAAGGGCTGGACTTTACATTTACTGAATTGCCACTAGCTTCTACAGAAGAGGCAGAACCTACTCCGCCCGTAACATCGGTAAAAACACCACTACCAATCGTCATTAATCGAATCGCTTTATCTGATATCAAGCTGAATATCTTAGGTCATGAAATTGAATGGAGCCTGTTCTCTACGGCTTTGAGTATGCAGGGTGAAAAGCTGACAGTATCGCCAACCTTATTCAATGATCTTAAAGTTGAACTTGCAGAGTCTACTGAAGCGCCGCAATCAGAAATGGTCGAGCCAGAGACTGCAACTAAGACAGCTATCGAGTTGCCAGAAGTCTTAATTCCTTTGCAGGTTGTACTTGAGCGTTTTGATCTCAACAATTTCACTTTAGAACAAGAAACCCCGATTGTGGTAAACCACCTTGGATTAGAAGCTCGAGCGGGTAAACATATGGTTGATGTTTCAGCTCTCGAACTCGATATGCCACAAGTAAGCGCGAATTTAGCGACGAAGGTTGAGCTCAAGGATGGCTATCCGCTAGAACTTTCTTTGGATGCGTTAGTGAAAGAAACCGACCTCGCTGGTCAGAAACTATCGCTGAAAGCACAAGGCAGCGTGGCTAAGCTGCACTTAGATTCTCAGCTTTCTGAATTGATTGAGGCACAACTGTCTGGTGATATTCAACCCTTAGAACCGACTCTGCCATTTGACCTTCTTTTAGAGAGAGGTAAAGCGCAATGGCCTTTGACAGGTAAAAGTGACTACCAAGCTGCAATTGAGAAATTCAAAGCCGATGGTTCATTAGATGGTTTTAATGTGCAGCTTAAAGGTGAAGCAGATGGTAAGGATATACCTGCCTTAACAATAGATCTGGAAGGGAAAGGCACTACGGAACAGATTGAACTTGAACGCTTGAAACTGAATACCTTGGGTGGCGAACTAAATGGTGTAGTCAAAGCGAACTGGAAGAAGCTCGTTAATTGGCAAGCCGATGTGACGCTCAAAGACATACAACCGGGTCTGCAGTGGCCAGAAGCCGAGGGTAACATTAGCGGAAGTATTGTCACTTCTGGTGAACTGACACAAGCGGGTGGTTGGGCGATTGAACTGTCTAAGCTCGATATTGAGGGGATCCTACGTGAATACCCTCTGGATATCGAAGGGCAGTTGTCAGCGTCAGATCGCAGCGCGAGCGGTGAACCTAAACTGAAAACCAGTGGTTTGAGCTTGGCTCACGGTGTTAATTCGATTAAGGCTCAAGGGCAACTGGATAAGCAATGGGGTATGGGCGTTGCGATAAATTTCCCACAGTTAGATAAGAGTGTTCCAGAGCTGACGGGTAAAGTGATGGGTAATATCCAGCTTAGTGGCCCAACGAAAGAGCCAAAGGTCGATCTCGCGCTTAATGTTGACAAGGTCGATTGGAATAACGAAGCAACATTAGAATCCTTATCGCTTAATGGTTCGGTCGTTCCCCTGCCATTGCCTGAAGCTCAAGCAGATCTTGTATTAAAAGCTAAGAACTTAACCTATCAAGATCAAAGCGTGGAAAGCATTGATTTAACCGTGAATGGCGGTGAGAAGCAGCATACCGTAACACTTGATGTGATATCCGATATAGTGTCGACAAGCTTGGCCATCTCTGGTGAGTTGATTCAAAAGCCCTCTCTTATTTGGGATGGGTCGTTAGACAGAGTAAAAATTACCACTCAGCAGGGGCCTTGGGTATTAGATCAACCTGTCGCTATTAAAGCCGATGTCGACAAGCAGTTAGCTGATGTACAAGCGCACTGTTGGAAGCAATCGGGTTCGAGTGTGTGTTTGGATGAAGATGTTCGTGTTGGAAAGTCGGGTGAGGCAAAACTGGGCGTTAACCAATTCGATTTTGAGCAGATCCAAGCCCTCATGCCTAAAGAAACGCAATTACAGGGCTTAGTCAATGCGACCGTTCATGCCACGTGGTCGGAACAAGGTGAACCAGAGGTGACGGTTAGCGTCGATATGCGGAAAGGACAGGTTGTTCAACAAGTTGGTGAGCCAATCACACTCGGTTGGGAAAGCGTTGCATTGAATGCCCAACTAAAAGACAACAAACTGGATGCCGACTTTAAGCTGGATGTTTCCGACAATGGTGACCTGTCTGGCACTGTGTCGTTACCAGACATTCTCGCCGAAGACAAAATGGTCGATGCGGCAATTAAGCTGACAACCTTCCATCTGGACTTCTTACAACCAATCTTAGGTGAGTACAGCCTGTTGAAGGCCGATCTTGAGAGTGACCTACAGGTAAAAGGCTCTTTGATGCATCCTCAAGTCTTTGGTCAGTTCTCGGTTGATGGTATTCAAGTCAAAGGCGATGTCACGCCAGTGGATATTAAAGACGGCCGTATTGACCTCGATTTTGACGGCTACAGCGCGAAGTTAGATGCCAATGTTGAAACTCCTGATGGTCACCTTGATATCGAAGGCTCCGGGGATTGGCAAGATCTTAAAGCATGGCACTCTAACGTTAGAGTTTTTGCTGATGAGTTGATGGTTGATATTCCGCCTATGGTTAAGGTGAAGGTCGTGCCTGATATGACCATTGATGTCACGCCAGAGCTTGCAAAAATCACTGGTGATATCGCATTACCGTGGGGACGTATCGTTGTCGAAGACTTACCACCGTCAGCGGTTGGAGTGTCTTCTGATCAAGTTATCTTGAATAAAGATCTTGAGCCAGAGAACGAAGACACGATTCCATTCAATGTGATGACCAATATTAATATTTCCATTGGCGATGACTTTAAACTGTCTGCTTTTGGTCTTGAAGGTGATTTGGTCGGCAAGCTCAACGTGGCTCAAAAAGATCAAGGTCCTTTTATTACAGGTGAGGTAAACATCGTCGATGGTACTTACCAATCCTTTGGACAAGATCTCTTGATCAAAGAAGGTAAGATTCTAATGAATGGGCCTCCGGATCAGCCATATGTAGCGATCAATGCGATACGTAACCCTGATAATACTCAGGATGATGTGACAGCTGGTATTCGAGTGACAGGCCCGGCGACAGAGCCGACCATCGAAATTTATTCTGATCCTGCGATGCCGCAAGCCAACGCGTTGTCTTATATTTTGCGTGGTCAAGATATTGATGGTGAGTCGAATGGTTCAATGACAACGACCTTAATTGGCTTAAGCTTGGCGAAGAGCGGTAAGGTTGTCGGTGAAATTGGTGAGGCTTTTGGCGTACAGGACTTGCAACTGGATACTGCAGGCTCTGGAGATGATTCCCAGGTTACGGTCAGCGGCTACATTCTCCCTGGTTTACAGGTGAAGTATGGCGTAGGTATCTTTAACTCGTTAGGTGAGTTTACTGTTCGTTATCGATTGATGCAGGATCTCTATGTTGAAGCCGTGTCGGGGCTAGACAGCGCCGTGGATCTTCTCTATCAATTTGAATTCGAGTAACACTGGAGTCGTGAGTGATTAGCGGATGACGAATGCTGAGGAGGGGTTATGCAGCAACTTGTTTTTGTTTATGGAACCTTGAGACAAGGTCAGTCCAACCACCACTATTTGCAGCAGTGTGCGTGCTTAGGAAGGTTTGACACCCCTGAGGAATACGCTCTTTTTGATTTAGGTGCCTATCCGGCGATGATTTCTGGAAAGAAAAATGTCGTTGGCGAGGTCTATATCATTAACGATGAAGTTTTGGCTTCGCTCGATCGGCTAGAAGATGTTCCTGTTGAGTATCGTCGCGAGCAAATAGAGACTATATTTGGATTAGCATGGGTATATTTGTATCAGCTTGATCTAACGGCTAATAAAGAAATACTTTCGGGTGACTGGTGTAAGCGAAAAACTTACGAAAGTGAATGAACTACTGGAAGCTTTCTGACGTAATAGCTAGAAGTCTCAATGTATAGGCTAGTCTTTTCCATCAGGAGGAAATTATGAAATATCTATTATTAGTGCTTTCCATCATGCTATTTGGTTGTGCGCAAACTCCGCCACCAACGTCAATGAATACGACAGACTGGCAGAACTTTGGCGAAGAAATGGCGCGGAAAGGTAAGACCAAACAAACCGAAGCCAGTTTAGCTGAAGCTGTATCTTCACCATCGATTGATGCCGATTTGTATGCTGCTTATGGCAAAGGTTATGAAATGGGTAAAACTCAATATTGTTCTCAAAACCCAAGAGCGTTAGGACGCCGAGGTGATACTTACCTTGGAATTTGCGATGATGTCGATAAGTGGTTCCGCTTCAAGTATGAAAGAGGCGCAGAATCGAAATTTGACCTTCGATAGCCCTGTGAACAATTAGCTCAGAGAACAACAAAAAGCCAGCATATGAATGCTGGCTTTTTTAATGGCGTTAATTTGAAAAATAAGCGAGACGATTAGTCTCGGTTAAGTTCAAGAAACTCTTCTACTTTTTTAACCATGTTTTTAGAACCAACAAAGAAAGGCACACGCTGGTGCAGCTCGGTTGGTTTAATATCCATGATGCGTTGCGCTCCGTCTGATGCGGTACCACCGGCCTGCTCCATAATAAAGGCTATTGGGTTGCACTCGTACAGCAGACGCAGTTTACCTTGAGGGTGGCTTTGCGTACTCGGGTATAAGTAGATACCGCCTTTCAGAAGATTACGGTGGAAATCTGATACTAGAGAACCGATGTAACGTGATGTGTAAGGGCGGTTGTCGCTTGGCTCATTTTCTTGGCAGTACTTGATGTACTTCTTAACACCCGTAGGGAAGCGAATGTAGTTACCTTCGTTGATGGAATAAATCTTACCTTCATCAGGGATCATCATGTTTTCATGAGACAGACAGAAGGTGCCCAGAGATGGGTCGTAGGTGAAGCCATTTACACCTGCACCAGTTGTGTAAACAAGCATAGTTGAAGAGCCGTAAATTACGTAACCCGCGGCTACTTGCTTGTGTCCTGGCTGAAGGAAGTCTTCTTGTGTTGGTGGGGTGCCAACAGGTGATACTCGACGGTAGATAGAGAAGATTGTACCAACAGATACATTGACATCGATGTTTGAAGAACCATCAAGGGGGTCCATCAGAACGACGTATTTTGCGTTTTTGTTGAGCTCTTTATTGAAGGCGACAGCTTCGTCTTCTTCTTCACTTGCAACACCACAAACTTGATCACGAGCTTCTAGAGCCGCTTTAAATTTGTCGTTCGCGTAAAGGTCTAGCTTTTGCTGTTCTTCACCTTGAACGTTGTCTGTACCAACAGCGCCAGTGATATCGACTAGACCAGCCTTGTTGATCTCACGGTTAACAATTTTTGCAGCAAGTCGAATAGACGACAAAAGGGATGATAGATCACCGCTTGCATGGGGGAAGTCACTCTGTTTCTCAACAATGAACTCACCAAGGGTGCGCATCTCAGACATGTTATTTCCTTAAACTTCTCTCAATATTAGGGGGATTTGAGCACTATAGAATTTGCCTCTTACTCGGGCTTTATTCACCTAGACGCCTACTTAAATTCTAAAGGTTAGATCTTTTTAATGGTAATGAACTAAGCGACGCAGATCTCACTTACTATGTCGACTAAATTTGTTTTGCATTGCTACTCGCTTTTAATCGTCATTTAATGATAATGAGTGCAGTAGTTTGATTTAGACATGGTTCATTTAGCCAAGCGTTTGGAAGCAATTTATGCATATTCATATCTTAGGAATTTGTGGCACCTTCATGGGAGGTGCTGCGGTATTGGCTCGTCAATTAGGTCACAAGGTTACCGGTAGTGACGCGAATGTTTACCCACCAATGAGCACTTTGTTGGAGTCTCAAGGGATTGAAATTATTGAAGGGTTTGACCCAAGCCAGTTAGAACCAAGGCCGGATCTCGTGGTGATTGGTAATGCGATGAGTCGTGGCAACCCATGTGTTGAGTATGTATTGGATAACAATCTTAGATACACCTCAGGCCCGCAATGGTTGCAAGAGTTCTTGTTGCATGATCGTTGGGTATTAGCGGTATCGGGAACACATGGCAAGACAACAACATCGAGCATGCTGGCTTGGATTTTAGAAGACTGTGGCTATGCGCCTGGCTTCTTAGTTGGCGGCGTGTTGGGTAACTTTGGTATCTCTGCTCGCCTTGGTGAAAGCATGTTCTTCGTGGTCGAAGCCGACGAATACGACAGTGCTTTTTTTGATAAACGATCTAAGTTCGTCCATTACCACCCAAGAACCTTGGTAATGAATAACCTCGAGTTCGATCATGCTGACATCTTCGATGATCTTGAGGCGATTAAGCGTCAGTTCCACCACTTAGTGCGCACTGTCCCAGGTAATGGCCGAATTTTCTCTCCTAAACAAGATACGGCTATTCAAGATGTTCTAGCTCGTGGGTGCTGGAGTGAGACTGAATCGAGCGGTGAACTCGGTGATTGGGATGCGAAGAAGCTGGTTAAAGACGGCTCTAAATTTGAGGTTTACTTCCAAGGCGAGTGTGTTGGAACGGTAGACTGGGATTTAGTAGGCGACCATAACGTTAACAATGCCTTAATGGCGATTGCGGCGGCAAGACATGTTGGTGTGACACCTGATTTAGCGTGTGAATCGTTGGCTACTTTCATTAACACCAAACGTCGTTTGGAGTTTAAAGGCGAAGTGGCTGGTGTGTCTGTTTATGATGACTTTGCTCATCACCCAACGGCAATTGAACTTACGCTGGGCGGCTTACGTAATAAGGTCGACACGAAAAAAATCATTGCCGTTTTAGAGCCTCGCTCTGCCACCATGAAGCGCGGTGTACACAAAGAAACTTTAGCTGATTCTCTTAAGCAAGCGGATTCTACCTACTTATTCCAACCGGGTAATATTGATTGGTCGGTACAAGACGTTGCCGATGCGTGTCACCAACCCGCGCACGTGAGTGATGACATGGATGCATTCGTTGCTAAAATTGTCTCAGAGGCACAAGCAGGCGATCAAATCTTGGTAATGAGTAATGGTGGCTTTGGTGGTATTCATCAGAAACTGTTGGATGGATTAGCACTCAAAGGCTAAAGCATCCACGACCTTATAATTTGAAGTAATTGAGAACATGACAAAACACGATAAAGCGATAACTCTTGCTTTCACTGGCGCATCCGGTGCGCCTTATGGCCTGCGTTTACTTGAATGCCTTTTGGCTGCCGATTATCAGGTCTACTTGCTGATATCATCGGCAGCGCGAGTGGTGTTGGCGACCGAGCATGAACTGAAGTTACCTGCTGGGCCAGATGCTGCGAAACAAGCTTTGGTTAAGCATTTAGATTGCGACCCAGAAAAGCTGGTGGTGTGTGGCAAAGATGATTGGTTCTCACCGGTTGCCTCTGGTTCAGCAGCACCGAAGCAGATGGTAGTGTGTCCATGCTCTGCGGGAAGCTTGGCATCGATTGCTCATGGCCTATCAGATAACTTGATCGAGCGCGCAGCAGACGTAGTTATGAAAGAGCGAGGTCAGCTGTTATTGGTGGTTCGTGAGACGCCATTTTCTACGTTGCATCTAGAGAATATGCACAAACTCTCGACCATGGGCGTGACGATTATGCCTGCAGCTCCGGGTTTTTATCATCAACCTAAGTCGATTGAAGACCTGGTCGACTTTATGGTGGCACGTATTCTCGATCACCTTGGTATCGAGCAAGGTTTAGTGCCACGTTGGGGGTACGATCTACGTAATTGATCCAAACTTGATGGCTTATTGTTAAAAATCAAATTACAATCCTGAACACTCATCGGGGAGCGAACCATTCAAATAGTGAATGCGAGCTGAGATCAAGCAGACACTTGGGACCCGTAAACCTGAACCAGATAATGCTGGCGTAGGAATTGAGTTAGGAACAACCTCTACCGTTCTCCTCCCTCAAACCTGTGCCGCTCAGACCATGGAGAGCGTCCAGTGAAATTAACATTAACAACTCTTGCTGTTACTACAGCCATCTCTTTTTCTGCCTTCGCCGCAGACAACACCTTAACGGTTTACACTTACGACTCTTTTGCTGCGGATTGGGGCCCTCGCCCTGTCGTTGAAAAAGCATTCGAAGAAAAGTGTGGCTGTGATGTGAATTTTGTCGCGTTAGAAGATGGTGTATCTATTTTAAACCGCTTACGTCTTGAAGGTGGCAACAGCAAAGCTGACATCATTTTAGGCCTAGATAATAATCTCATGGCTGAAGCGAAATCTACGGGTTTATTGGCTGAGCACAGTGTTGATACATCATCTGTGGCGCTTCCTAACGGTTGGAACGACAGTACCTTTGTTCCTTATGATTTTGGTTACTTTGCGTTTATTTATAACAAAGAAAAGCTAGCAAATCCGCCAAAGAGCCTGAAAGAACTGGTTGAGCAACGTGACGATCTTAAGGTTATCTATCAAGATCCACGTACATCAACACCAGGTCAAGGCATGATGCTATGGATGAAGTCTGTTTACGGTGATGAAGCAACTGCGGCGTGGAAGAAGCTCGCTCAGAAAACGGTTACTGTGACTAAAGGCTGGTCTGAAGCTTACTCTATGTTCCTAGAAGGCGAGTCGGATTTAGTGTTGTCTTACACAACTTCTCCTGCTTACCACATCATTGCAGAAAGTGATTCTAAGTACGCAGCAGCAAGCTTTGAAGAAGGTCATTACACTCAAGTGGAAGTGGCAGCGAAGGTTAAAGGTAGCAAGAACGAAAAGCTTGCCGATGAGTTTATGGCATTTATCTTAAGTGATGAGTTCCAATCGGCGATGCCTACTGGTAACTGGATGTACCCAGTGACCGATGTTGAGCTACCAAAAGGGTTCGAGCAACTTACGGTTCCTCAGAAAGCGCTAAGCTTCACACCAGAAGAGATTGCCGAGAAGCGTAAGCCTTGGATTCGTGAATGGCAGAGTGCACTTACTTTTTAACTTACTATTTAACTTATTATTTAAGAAAATGAGTTTTCTAACGTACTTTTAAAAAACTAGCTTTCTGTATTTAAAGGTTCATTCGTTATGTTTGGAGTGAACCATTTACGGTAAAAAATCAATTTATGATAAAGAAAACACCTAAGGTCGGGGTTTGGGTTGCGATACTCATTACCGCCTTCGTGGTTTCAGCAGTTGGGGCATTGCTAAGCAATGCCCCTTCTCTTGATATCAGCCAAGTATGGTCCGATCCTTACTATTGGCATGTAACGAAATTCAGTTTCTATCAAGCGACACTCTCAACTGTGCTGAGTGTTGGCTTTGCTATACCTATTGCTCATGCTCTGTGTCGCAGACAATTTTTTGGACGAGCCTTGTTGTTAAGGCTTTTTGCTTCGACCTTGGTTTTGCCCGTATTAGTTGGTGTATTTGGTTTGCTCGCGATTTATGGTAACAGTGGTTGGTTAGCTAAATTTCTGGCGAACTTCGATATTAAACTACCATTCTCGATTTATGGGTTGAATGGTATTTTGCTCGCACATGTCTTTTTTAACCTGCCTTATGCTAGCCGTTTACTTTTACAAGCTTTAGATACCGTACCTGCCGAGCAGCATAAGCTGTGTGCTCATTTGGGTATGAGTCATTGGAACAAATTCAGATGGGTTGAATGGCCTCGCTTAAGACAGCAACTGCCACATGTGTGTGGTTTGGTCTTCATGCTGTGTTTTACCAGCTTTGCTACCGTGATGGCACTAGGCGGTGGACCTAAATCAACCACTATCGAACTTGCGATTTATCAGGCGATTAAATTCGACTTTGACCTGCAGGCCGGTGCCTTGCTCGCGATATGGCAAATGCTGCTGTGTGGTGTGTTAGCTGTGAGCATTCAACGTCTATCGAAACCTATTTCAGTGACAGCCAGTCAATTGTCGGAAGAGAAATATTTGGTTAAGGACAGCTGGTGGTCAAAAGCTTGGGATAGCTTTTGGATCATCATCGTCTCAATGCTGGTATTGCCGCCATTAGCTATGGTTATCGTCAGTGGCATTAACTCGCAGGCATTAATTGTGCTGAGCAGCGAGCCGTTTTGGGCTGCGTTAATGGCCTCGGTTAAAGTCGCGTCATTAGCAAGTGTTATCGCTGTTGGTATTGGTATCGCCATACTACTGACTAGTCGAGCATGGCGTTTACAGAACAGGAATTTTCGAGCCGATAAAATCGAGCTGATTGGCACTATTATCTTAGTGACTCCCGGGCTTGTGATCAGTACGGGCCTCTTCTTATTACTGCGTTCATTCACCGATGTTTTCAGCTTAGCTTTCTTTATCGTGATTGCAGTAAACAGTTTAATGGCGCTGCCTTACGTAATTAAAACCTTGGCTCAACCTATGCTGCATTTGTCTCAGCAGTATCAGTATGTGTGCGCAAGTTTGGGAATGACTGGTTTCACGCGTTTTAGGCTAGTGGAGTGGCGCGCATTGCGTAAACCGATGGCACAAGCCTTCTCGATCAGCTTTATGTTAGCAATGGGTGACTTAAGCGCGATTGCTTTGTTTGGTAGCCAAGATTTTAGAACTCTGCCCTTGTACCTATTCCAATTATTAGGCAGCTATCAAATGGAAGCCGCAGCTGTGGTTTCCGTGAGCTTACTGTTACTGAGTGTTGGCAGCTTTAGCCTGATTGAATTTTTATTTACTCGAAGATCTAAGCTCGATGCTAAAGAGTTGAGGAACCGATGATGTTAGTGATGAAAGATGTGGACTACCACTATCACAGAGAGTTGTTTTGCTTTGATTTTCAAGCTGAGCAGGGCGATATTGTTGCGCTAATGGGGCCAAGTGGCGCCGGTAAATCAACGCTGTTGGCACTGGTTGCTGGGTTTATTGAGCCCACTTCGGGTGAGATCTCTGTAGCGGGACAATCACTGATTGGCAAAGAAGCACATCAGCGTCCATTAGCGATGTTGTTTCAAGAGCACAACCTGTTTGCCCATCTCACCGTACGTGAAAATATTGGCTTAGGCTTGCATCCAGGGTTAAAGCTTACGGCAACCCAAAAGCACGAAGTCGTACAGGCCGCTGCACAAGTGGGTGTCGCTGAGTATTTAGATAGATTGCCTGAGCACTTATCGGGTGGTCAACGTCAGCGTGTCGCGTTAGCTCGTTGTTTTGTTCAGCCTCATGATATTTGGTTGCTTGATGAACCTTTCTCTGCGCTTGACCCTTTGCTTCGTGAGGAAATGCTTAACCTTGTTAGGCGATTAGCCGCAGAGCGAAACATTACGGTATTGATGGTTACTCACCACTTAGGTGATGCACGCAGTATCGCAAACAAGTTTGTTTTTGTAGCGCTAGGTAAGGTGTTGGTTGCAGACTCGATAGAGGCACTGACGGCTGAACATCCACAGCAAGAGCTAAGCTCGTTTGTTAAAGCGGGTGAATGATTTTTCACTCCTGTGAGTACTTCTTAATATTGAGTGCGTCGAAAACAAAAAGACCTAGCATGTGCTAGGTCTTTTATTATCTTTCTGATTAAAGGGCGGCGAAGATTAGTCGCCTAGCTTTAGCTCTTTTAAGATTTGGAATATTTCACGAGAAGACTTAGCCGGTTTATTTGCCGCTTTCTCTTTGTTAGCTTGACGAGCGAGCTGACGAAGACGTTGACGGTCTGCTTCTGGGTACATTTCCATAACGTCTGAAATGGCCGCATCGCCTTCTGCAACAACACGATCACGCAGTTGTTCTAGTTTGTGCAGTTCAACTGTTGCTTGAGAGTGTTTGTTGCGAATCTTATCTAAAGCCGCTTGAATTGGCTCTGGATCGACACTGCGCATTACTTTACCGATGTATTGAAGTTGACGGCGCTTCGCTTCATTTTTAAAGCGTTGTGCATCTTTAATCGCTTGTGCCAAATCTTCAGACAGCGGAAATTTGTCTAATACAGAAGGCTTTAATTCAACAAGCTCTTCTCCCAGCTTTTGCAGGGCGTCCATGTCCGTTTTCATTTCTGTCTTACTTACCCAGATGATTTCTTCTTCTGGTTCCCATGGGGCTTTTTGGTTTTTGCGAGCCATCTTTTCTGCCTATGTCACTATCTCAAACGAATATATTGCCTATTTTAGCAAGAATCTTGGGGAGAAAGCGAAATTCTTGTTATCCTACGTAATATTGACCTAAAAAATTAGAATAGATATGGATGTAAAACAGCAAGTCGCCCAACAACGAGTTGAGCTAGAAGCCGCAGTAGCTAAAGCGTTGGGTATGGCATCAGTGAGTGCAGACGCAGCTGAGGTTGCTATTACTAAGTCAACGGGTTTAAGTGTTTCAACACGTATGTGTGAGGTGGAAAACGTTGAATTTAATAGTGATGGTGCTCTAGGTATTACTGTTTACCGCGGTCAGAAAAAAGGCAGCGCATCTACATCTGATCTGAGTGAGAAGGCCATTGCTCAAACAGTCGCGGCTGCGCTTGATATCGCTCAGTACACTTCTGAAGACCCATTTTCGGGTCCTGCAGCAAAAGAATACATGGTCAAAGACATTCCAGACTTGGATCTTTTTCACCCTGATGAACCAAACCCTGATTATGCCGCTGAGATTGCGATTGCTGCTGAGAAGCAAGCGCTAGCTTATAGCGACAAGATCAAGCAAAGTGATGGTGCGAGCTACGACAGTCATTACGGCGTTAAGGTTTACGGTAACAGCCATGGCTTACTAGCTAGCTATGCTTCAAGTCGCCATAGCACGAGCTGCTGTGTCATTGGACAAGGCGCTAACGGTGAGATGGAGCGAGATTACAGCTACACCGTTGCACGTCATCGTGATGAGCTATGGACGCCTGAGCGCGTAGGTCAAGAAGCAGCAGAAAAGACCATTAGCCGTTTGGATGCGAAAAAGTTACCAACAGGCCAATACCCAATAATGTTCGCTAACGATGTCGCTACTGGCTTGATTGGCCACCTTGTGATGGCGATCAGTGGTGGTAACCTATACCGTAAGTCGTCGTTCTTATTGGATCACCTAGGTCAGAAAATTCTACCAGATTGGTTCAATATCTCTGAGCGTCCTCATATCTTACGTGGTTTGGCTTCAAGCCCATTCGATAGCGAAGGTGTGTTCACTCAAGATCGTGAAATCATCACTGATGGTGTGTTAGCAACCTACCTGCTAACCAGCTATGCCGCACGTAAAATGGATATGACACCAACAGGTCATGCGGGTGGTATTCATAACTGGTTTGTTAAATCGACGGGTCAAAACTTTGAGCAGATGCTAAAAGAGCTCGGCACCGGCTTCCTTGTGACTGAAGTAATGGGTCAAGGCGTTAATACCGTGACAGGTGATTATTCACGTGGCGCAGCAGGTTTCTGGGTTGAGAATGGAGAAATCCAATACCCAGTATCTGAAGTGACGATCGCGGGTAACCTAAAAGACATGTTCACTCAGATTGTTGCAGTTGGTAACGACGTAGAAACACGTTCGCAAATTCAAACGGGTTCTATCTTGCTTGAATCAATGAAAGTTGCGGGTGAGTAATTAGCTCAATTTACTTCAGTTTTAATCTGGAGCTTAAAATCTGACACATTAAAAAGGGAGCCGATGGCTCCCTTTTTGTATTCAGTGTATCGTCTTAGAATTTGCTATCTGTTTATTCACACTAGATAAGTCTGATTTAAATAAGAATGGTTGCTAAGCCTAAGAACACCGATAGGCCAATAACATCGGTTACTGTGGTCAAAGCCATACCGCCCGCAAGTGCTGGATCGATATTCATCTTTTTCAGCATTACCGGGATGGTTACACCGGCGATACCAGCGACAATCAAGTTGGTCATCATCGCAGCTGAGATGATGCCTCCCAGTATCCAGTTACCTTTCCAAGCAACCACAATACCACCAATGATAACAGCCCATAACACGCCGTTTAGGAAGCCGATAGCCGCCTCTTTGAGTAGTAGTTCGCGTTTGTTACTGTCACCGATATGACCGAGTGCTAAACCACGAATCACCAAAGCAACGGTTTGGTTACCCGCAACACCACCCATTGAAGGTACGATAGTCATTAGAACCGCAATCGCTGCCATTTGGTCCAGTGTTGCTTCAAACATATTTGAAACGGATGCAGCAGCAAGTGCTGCAAGTACGTTAGCACCCAACCAGACACTACGACGACGAGCTGATTTTACGACCGGAGCGAAGGTATCTTCGTCATCGTCCATACCCGCCATGCTCATCATTGAGTGCTCGGCGTCTTCACGGATAACATCAACCACGTCATCGATGGTGATACGACCAACAAGGTGTTGATTGCTATCGACTACTGGCGCTGAAACCCAATTACGACGTTCGAACAGGCTCGCAATATCGGAAGCGCTGGTTTCAACCGCGATCGCTTCGTCGGCATCCTCCATCACTTCGGAAACTGCCACATCAGGCTGAGTCGTTACCAGTGTGGTAAGCGATAGGTTACCGATAAGACGCTCTTCTTCATCAATAACATACAGAGCGTCAGTTGCATCGGGCAGTTCGCCACGCATACGCATGTAGCGCAAAACAACGTCAACATCGACATCACCACGAATCGTGATTACGTCGGTATTCATGATCGCACCCGCTGAATCCTCAGGGTACGACAGGGCAGTTTCAACTAATGCACGATCGACGGAGTCCATTTGAGAAAGGACTTCGCGAGAAACATCGTCGGGTAGGCTTCGAAGTACGTACGCAACGTCATCGGTTTCCATGCCTTCGGTTGCTTCTGCCAAGGTCTCGGGTGCCATTTTTGACACAAGAGCATCTTTGACGTCTTCGTTTAGTTCATCAAGAATTTCACCGTAGTCTTCAGGATCGGTGAGTTGCCAGAGTACGTCACGACTTTTGCGAGGGGAGGCTTCTAAAAGGTGTGCAATATCCTCAGGTTCCATGTCCTGAAGTTGTCGACGTACGTGAACAAATCGGCCGTTTTCTAGGGCTTCGCTGACTTCTTGGAGGGTTTGGTGAGCTTGGTCGAATTCTAATTGCTCTGCCATATTTTCCTCCTATTTCATTATTCTAACAATGCTTGGAATAGTAACTTAATTCTGGGGCTTATTTAAATCATAAACTTAGCTAGAACTAAGATTTAATACTGGTTGATTCGAAGTTTGAGTCTTCAGTGTTGTGAGTGATGAGTTTTCGCTACTCACCCTCATCAAACTTATCTTCAATAAGGTGGCAAACAGCATCAAGTGCTTGTTGTGAATCGGTGCCTGTAGCTTGGATCGTGATGTGTTGCCCTTGCGCTGATTCCAGCATAAGCAGACCCATCACACTGTCTGCAGTTGCGATTTTATCTTCTTCGCTATGGATAGTGATAGTTGCATCAAAACTTTGGGCAAGCTCAACCAATTTTACGGCTGCTCTAGCGTGAAGACCCAAGCGATTTTGGATCAGTACAGTTCGAGTTAATTCCATGGTTAGCCCTGTTGGTGCTTCTCTAGGGAGGCATGTCTGATTTGAACTTGATGACCGAGTTGTTCGAAGTATTCACCAATTTTCTGAGTTAGATAAACCGAGCGGTGTTTGCCGCCAGTGCAACCAATCGCGACCGTTAGGTAACTGCGATTATTTTTCTCTAACATGGGTAACCACTGCTCAACAAAGCCTTGAATTTGTTGTTTTAGTTCAAGCACTTCAGAGTGTTTTTCTAGAAAAGAATGGATAGGTGCATCAAGCCCTGTCAATGGTCGAAGAGCCGGTTCCCAGTGAGGGTTCGGCAAGAAACGAACATCAAACACATAATCGGCATCACTTGGTAAGCCGAACTTAAAGCCGAAAGATTGAAAAACGATAATGAGTTCTTGTTTTTCTTTGCCCTCAACTTTGAAACGAACCTGTTCACTCAATTCGTAGAGGTTACAATCACTGCTATCAATCACAATGCTGGCTTGCTCTACCAGAGGAGTTAGAAGTGTTTTTTCTAAATCAATAGCTTGTTCAAGAGAGAGTTTTTCTTGGCCGATTGATAAAGGATGAATTCTGCGTGTTTCGCTGTAGCGCTTGAGTAGCGTCCGTTTACTCGCATCTAGAAATAAGACGTTTAGGTCAATATCTGTGGCGGCTTCTAGTTGGTCTAGCGTTTCTGTAACTAACTGAGGCTCTTTAGGTAGGTTACGAATATCAATGCTAACAGCGACGTTTTGATTGATCTCGCGTACCGATTCGACGAAGTCGTTGAGCAGGTTTACTGGTAGGTTATCAACACAGTAATACCCCAAGTCTTCAAGGACTCGTAGCGCAACACTTTTCCCGGCTCCTGATTGGCCACTAACAACGATTAATCGCATGTTATTACTCGCAAGTTGGCACTTGAATCATGATGTCGTAAAGCTCTTGATCGCTTTGAGCATTACGCAACTGTTTAAGAGTCTGCTTGTCGTTAAGTCGCTCTGCCATACAAGAAAGGGTTTTTAGATGCTCCTTGCACTGTTCACTTGGAACAAGTAGGGCAAACAGTAGGTCGACAGGACGATTATCAATCGCATCAAATTCGATGGGATCTTGGCATTGTATTAATACAGCAATCGCTTTATCACTGACGTTCATGCGTGCATGGGGAATCGCGATACCGTTACCTATACCTGTACTGCCCATTTTTTCACGGCTCAGCATGCACTCAAACAGTTCTGTTGAATCTTGACCGCAGCTTTCTGCTGCGATTTGACTGATCAGTTCAAGGGCTCTTTTTTTGCTTGTGCATTGGACTGCACTTTTAGTGCAGTCCAATGAAAGTACTTCGCTTAATTGCATGTTAGTGACTACTTAGTTTTTCTTTGTGCTTGTTGAGTTGGCGAACCAGTTTATCAACCAATGAATCAATAGCGGCATACATGCTTTCATCTGTTGCTGTCGCATGAATTTCCCCTTGATTTATATGCAGGGTAGCTTCTGCGATTTGATTGATTTTCTCAACTTTTAAAACAACTTGAACACTATTGATATGATCAAAGAAGCGCTCAAGTTTGTCGAATTTGGTGTGAACATAGTCTTGCATTGAATCGGTAAGATCAACGTGATGGCCTTGAATATTGATTTGCATAGACTTTCCTTTTCAGTTGGTTGCCAGGTTACAACTAAATTAATAGTTAACTAATCAATCGTTAATGAATAAAGAGCTAACTACTTTAGTTTATAGCAGGCGTTTACGCTGACTCGATGGGGCAATGCCCAGAGATTCACGGTATTTCGCTATGGTACGTCTAGCTACCTGAATTCCTTGGTCAGCCAGTAAAGCAGCAATCTTACTATCACTTAGAGGCTTTGCGGTATTTTCCGCTGCGACAAGCTTCTTAATGAGTGCGCGAATTGCTGTAGATGAACATTCACCGCCATTGTCAGTGCTGACATGGCTTGAGAAAAAGTACTTGAGTTCGAAGATGCCACGCGGTGTGTGCATGAATTTTTGAGTCGTCACACGAGAGATCGTGGATTCGTGCATATCAACAGCTAAAGCCACATCATTCAGTACCATCGGCTTCATGGCTTCTGCGCCATGTTCGAAGAAACCGCGTTGATGTTCAACAATACACCGAGCGACTTTTAGTAGCGTTTCATTTCGGCTCTCTAGACTTTTAATTAGCCATTTTGCTTCTTGCAAATTTGAGCGGATAAATTGGTTGTCAGCACTACTGCCTTTGCTACTAAGGGCAGCGTATTGTTGATTCACTTTTAGTTTTGGCACGCTATCTGGATTGATGGTGACCAACCATTTCCCAAGCTCTTTGAAGACGGACACGTCAGGAACCACATACTCGGTTTCGTCTGGCGTGATCTTACTGCCAGGGCGAGGGTCCAGCTGTTGGATTAATTGCAAAACTTCGCGTAGTTCCGCTTCTTTCAACTTGGTCTCTTTGATAACCAGTTTGTAATCGCGATTGCCGAGTTGGTCGATATGGCTAGTAAGTACTAACTTAGCTTCGTTAAGCCAAGGGGTATCTTGTGGGAAGGTCGCCAATTGCAGTAACAAGCAATCTTGCAGATTCACAGAACCGACACCTAGCGGATCAAACTGCTGAATTCGTTTACGAACGGCTTCAATTTCATCAAGCTCGATCTCTTCGTTGTCGAAGTTCTCAAGGATGTCTTCACAAGATACGGTAAGGTAACCGCGGTCATCGATAGCATCAATTAGCGCAAAAGCTATGCTGCGGTCAGTTTCAGTAAATGGTGTTAAATCGAGTTGCCAGAGCAGGTAATCGTATAGACTTTGTGTGGTTTCGCCTTGATAAACGGGCATGTCGTCATCAATCACAATGCCAGTGTTACCTGTGTTTGCGCTGTAAACATCTTCCCAAGTTGTATCGATTTCTAGTTCGTTGCCAATCTCTGATTTTTCGATCAAATCGGAGCTATCAGGTAAGTCTTGTTCAACTGTTTCAACTGTTTCAACTGTTTCTTTCTCGTCACTGCTAGGTTTTTCTTCCGATGTTGGCGTATCTTCATTGCCGTCTTCGACATCGAGTAGTGGGTTCGATTCAAGTGCTTCTTGAATCTCTTGTTGCAAATCCAAAGTAGACAATTGCAACAAACGAATCGCTTGTTGCAATTGAGGAGTCATTGCTAACTGTTGGCCTAGCTTAAGTTGTAATGAGGGTTTCATTCAGTGTTACTTACCTAGTTATTATTCTAAGAACTCTCGATACTCTCTATCTAATCATAGACGGAATTGTTCGCCTAGATAAACTTGTTTAACTTGTTCGTTATTGAGAACATCTTCAGGAGTTCCCTCAGCTATTAGATGCCCTTGACTT
The DNA here is from genome assembly GCF_030563405.1 of Vibrio sp. SNU_ST1. Classification (NCBI taxonomy): domain Bacteria; kingdom Pseudomonadati; phylum Pseudomonadota; class Gammaproteobacteria; order Vibrionales; family Vibrionaceae; genus Vibrio; species Vibrio sp. SNU_ST1. The sequence continues at coordinate 2,839,604 of NZ_CP130748.1, read as the reverse complement.
ACGATGTAAGCTTTTTCACACACGTCTAATGTTTCACGAACGTTGTGGTCGGTAATCAAAACGCCTAAGCCGCGATCGCGTAAGTGAACAATGATTTTTTTGATATCGATAACCGATATAGGGTCAACACCGGCAAAAGGTTCGTCCAGAAGAATGAACTGAGGGTTTGCTGCTAGTGCGCGAGCAATCTCAACACGGCGACGCTCACCACCTGACAAAGCCATACCATTACTCGTTCGAATATGTTGGATGTGAAACTCTTCGAGAAGATCTTCCAGCTTATCTTGGCGTTGCGCGTTAGTCATCTCATCGCGCGTTTGCAAAACAGCCATAATGTTGTCTTCAACTGACAATTTACGAAAAATCGATGCTTCTTGAGGTAGGTAGCCGATACCAAGACGAGAACGACTGTGCATTGGTAAGATACTGATGTCTCGGTCGTCAATACTGATAGTACCTTCATCACGCGCAACCAGACCTACTATCATATAGAAAGAGGTAGTTTTACCTGCACCGTTTGGGCCAAGTAGCCCGACGATCTGACCTGACTCTACTTGCAAGCTTACGTCAGTCACAACTTTACGTTTGCCGTAGGTTTTCGCTAAGTTCTTTGCTGTAAGGACTGCCATTATTACTTATTCACTTCCGCTGGTTGTAAAACCGTTGATACACGCTCACTGCTATCACTATCGGCAACCAATTTCTGAGAGGTGATCTGATAGGTAATCTTAGAGCCGCGAATGATACTGCCATCTTGAGATAGCATCGCATTCTTAGTCATGATCAATTTATCGGCAATCAGCTGGTAATGTAAATCGTCAGCTTCACCATAGAGTGTTTTCCCATCGTCAGTAAGTTGAGAAAAGGTTGCTGGCTTTCCGAAACCTTGTATTTCTTCAATTTCACCGTTGACGGCATTACGTGTAACAATGACCTTATCGGCATTGATATTGATGCTACCTTGTTTAAGGTTCACATCGCCAAGAAAGGTTACTTGATTGCTTTTCATATCTAATTGCTGACTGTCTGAATCAATATAGACAGGCTGCTCGCTATCCGAAGATAGAGCATAGACATTAGACGCCGCAAGGGTCAAAGCGAATAAACTAAGGTGTGAGAGTTTCATATCTACCTTGAACAGAATTAAAGAGAGTCGCATTGTTGGTACCGAAGTTCCCTTTCATTGCTTGCCCCTCATTTTCAAAAAATGTACCGATCATATGGACCGGAGTGTCTGAATAAAAATCTCGGCTAGTCAGTTCAACAACCATTTTATCTGTGGTCATTGTATCGAAACTAGCATCTGGCAACAGGTTCTTCGCCACAACGTTGTCATAAAAAGTGATGACTTGATTTTCATCCATAATTGCGCGCTCAGCGGTCACTCGCCATTCTATCGTATGCCCTTCACGGAATACTGAAAGAGTAGGGGCTTGAAAGTGCGTATCGCCAACGACGGAGTAGTGCTCTAGATGAGTTGATTCAACTCGGTAGCTACGAATACCGCTTTCGCCATAGCTAATGTTATCAAGATTCTTGCCACTAAACGCAGGCAGTTCCAAGTTTGGATCTACTTGTATCGTTGAAGTTTGCTCTTTGTCGTACAAGTAATAGGCCGACCAAGAGGCAATAAAGATGAGTATTAAGTAGATAATACGATTAAAACTCATATGCTTAAACCTTTGTGCACGTCGAGTTCGTTTCTTGCTTGTAAAATAAGGTCGCAGACTTCACGTACTGCACCGTAACCGCCGTTAATGGTTGTTACGTAGTTTGCTCTTTGTGCAAGTAATGGGTGACCGTCTGCCACACATACCTTCAAGCCAACCTTTTCCATTACAGGCCAGTCGATTAAATCGTCTCCGATATAACCTGTGTTTTCAGGATTAACGGAAAGCTTATCGCAAATATCTTGGTAGGCCTTAACTTTATCATCCTGACCTTGATAAATTAGCTTAATACCGAGAGCGGTCATTCGATTCTCAACAATTTGAGATTTACGGCCAGTGATGATTGCGATTTCAACGCCCGCGTTCATCAACGATTTAATGCCGTAACCGTCGCGCGTATGGAAAGTTTTTAGCTCTTCACCGTTGTTACCCATGTAGATGCGGCCATCAGAGAATACGCCATCGACATCGCAAATCAGCAGTTTGATATCTTTTGCTATCGCAAATACACGTGAATCCACTGTGCCGTAAAGGGTTTCAATTGCCTGTGACATTACATTACTCCTGCTTTCAGTAAGTCATGCATATTTAAAGCGCCTACTAATTTTCCATTATCACACAACATAAGGCCATTGATGCTCTTAGCTTGCATCAAATTTAAGCCCTCAACTGCGAGCATATTTGGTTCTGCTACCGTTGGGTTCAGTGTCATCACATCGCCGATCTGCGTGTTATGAATATCAATACGTTTATCTAAGATACGGCGTAAATCCCCATCGGTAAAAATGCCGGCCATTTGGCCATCTTCATCGACGATTGCCGTCATACCCAAGCCTTTTTGAGATATCTCTAACAGGGCATCTCGAACTAGTGCATCTGGAGCAACAATTGGGAGTGCATCGCCGGTGTGCATGATGTCGTCTAGTTTCAGCAGAAGTTGACGCCCTAAAGCACCACCAGGATGAGACAGTGCAAAATCTTGAGCGGTAAAACCTCTTGCCTGTAAAAGTGCAACGGCTAATGCATCACCCATAACTAAAGTAGCGGTAGTGCTGGTTGTTGGTGCTAAACCAAGGGGACACGCTTCTTCGGGTACTGAAATCTGTAAATGAATATCAGATAAAGTCGCCATGTTTGATGCTGGCTTGCCAGTCATGCTGATAATCTTGATGTTCAAACGCTTTAATACTGGGAATAGGCTGAGGATTTCTCCTGATTCACCTGAGTTGGATATTGCAATCACAATATCGCCAGGTTCGATCATGCCCAAATCACCATGCGCCGCTTCACCTGGGTGTACAAAGAAAGCCGATGTACCAGTACTTGCCAGTGTAGCTGCTATTTTGTTACCAATGTGGCCTGATTTACCCATGCCCATCACTACGACTTTGCCTTTGTTGTTCAGGATTAGGTCGCAAGCTTTGCTAAAATCATCATTAAAATATTGGTCTAATTGCGTGAGACCTGCAACTTCAGTTTCCAAAACTTGTTTTGCAACGCTGCAATAATCAAATGGCTGAGACATCAAATACTCCAAGTACAGGAAGTTAAATCAACAATTAAGCTGACATGTTCATTAGTAGGTAACTTTGATATGCCACAAACGTCACAATTAACACGCCGCCTTCGATACGATTCACGCTACGAGATTTTCCTAGTGCCATGATAACAAGGAGTAACGATACGCCGAGCATTACCCAGAAGTCACGACCCATTGCAAACTCGCTCAAGATTGAAGGGTTTAGGATGCCTGGGATACCCATCACGGCAAGGATGTTGAATACGTTTGAGCCAATGATATTACCCACAGCCATATCATCTTCACCTTTCATAACACCGGCTAGTGATGCTGCAAGTTCAGGTAAACTTGTACCAACGGCAATAATGGTTAAACCAATCACAAGGTCGCTCATACCAAAGAACTTCGCGATAACAACCGCGTTATCAACCAACATGTTGGCCGCTAGAGGTAGAATAATCAGACCAACCACCACCCACATTGCGGCTTTGGGGTTGCTCACGCCTTCAGGAACTTCAGATTCTTGTTCGTCAAGAAAGGCATCACCGTTCTTTTTCTCACTACGGCTGATTTGCAGCATCGCAAATAAGAAAGCGGCAAAAAGAACAAACAACAACACACCTTCATAGAAACCTAAGTGATTATCCCAAAGCAGTGCGCCCGCTAATAGAGTGACACCTATCATTAAAGGTAGTTCACGACGAATCACACCAGAGCTAATCGATAATGGTTTGATAAGGGCTGTTATACCTAAAATCAGCGCGATGTTAGCGATGTTTGAGCCTAATACGTTACCTACCGCCGTATCTGTTTTACCATCAAGAGCCGCTGTTGCTGAAACCATCATTTCAGGAGCTGAAGAGCCCATTGCTAAGATTGTCATACCGATAACTAGTGGTGAAATACCGAAGTTGCGAGCAAGAGCAGCGGCACCGTAGACCAGCTTATCTGCACTCCACACCAAAAAACCTAGACCGATAATAAGAAACGCAATCGCTTCAAGCATGATGATTCCTAAACATTAATAAAAAACGGAGAATTAACCGCTAATTTTGACTTGTTGCTAGATAAAAGGGAAGTCACTCGACAAATTAATTGCCAGTTAGTGGTAAAGAAATGTTGATGAGGAATGAATTTCTCAATGCTTTCAAATCCCTGCCTTTGTTTTCTGTTTTTAATAATTAATTGAACAGCGCTTTTAATTCTAAAGTAGACTCATTATTATTGCAGCCATAATTGGCGTTTTTAAAGCAAGGAAACAACAAAAGTATGTTGAACACTGAGCTTGTGAAAGTTAAGAATCTCAGCTTCTCACGCGGTGAACGAATTATCTTTGATGACATCAGTTTAGAAGTTCCTCAAGGAAAAATAACCGCGATCATGGGGCCGTCAGGGATCGGCAAAACAACCTTATTACGTCTGATTGGTGGACAATTACCACCAGATGAAGGTGAAATTTGGTTTGATGGCGACAACATCCCTGCATTGCCACGTCGAAAGCTATATCAAGCACGCAAGAAAATGAGCATGCTTTTCCAATCGGGGGCACTTTTCACGGATCTGAATGTCTTTGATAATGTGGCGTTTCCTTTGCGAGAGCACACTGAACTTAACGAAAAATTCATTCGTACCATTGTATTGCTTAAGCTTGAGGCGGTAGGGTTGCGAGGCGCGGCGCAATTAATGCCGAGTGAGTTGTCTGGTGGTATGGCGAGACGAGCGGCGTTGGCCCGTGCGATCGCATTGGACCCAGAACTTATTATGTATGATGAGCCTTTTGTTGGCCAAGACCCAATCACCATGGGTGTTTTGGTTGAGTTGATTCGTAACCTCAATCAAGCCTTGGGTTTAACCTCTATTGTCGTTTCTCATGATGTCCCGGAGGTGATGAGCATTGCTGATTGGGTTTATTTGATGGCTGATGGGAAAATTATTGCTGCAGGTTCTCCTGATGAGTTGTACAACAACAGCGACCCAAGAGTGCAGCAATTTTTGCAAGGTGAATCGGATGGCCCTGTGCCATTTAGGTTTCCTGCAAATAGCTTAGAAAAGGATTTGTTTGAATATGATAGCTAAAACTATTGCGGGTGTCGGTAGGCGCGCACTTGCGATCTGTGAGTCATTTGGTCGAGCAAGCCTAATGCTATTTGGAGCTTTGTTTGGCATCCCGAAACTAAAAAACTTCCCTCTATTAGTTAAACAATTTTATAGCGTTGGCGTTCAGTCATTGGCTATCATTTTAGTTTCAGGCTTGTTTATTGGCATGGTACTCAGTCTGCAGGGCTATGTCGTATTAATCGACTATGGCGCAGAGGGTAACCTTGGGCAAATGGTCGCGCTCTCGTTGTTACGGGAATTGGGCCCTGTGGTGACAGCACTTCTGTTTGCTGGCCGTGCGGGTTCAGCATTAACGGCTGAGATCGGCTTAATGAAAGCAACGGAACAGATCTCTAGCCTTGAGATGATGGCGGTTGATCCTCTTAAACGCATTATTGCGCCACGTCTCTGGGCCGGCCTTATTTCAATGCCACTGCTCGCTATGATCTTTATGGCGGTCGGGATTTGGGGGGCTCAGTTAGTCGGTGTGGATTGGAAAGGTATTGACCACGGCAGTTTCTGGTCTGCGATGCAGTCTTCCGTTGAGCTTGGCCGTGATATTGGTAACAGCATGATCAAATGTATGGTCTTCGCTATCACCGTAACTTGGATCGCACTTTTTAATGGTTATGATGCAGTACCGACATCCGAAGGTATTAGTCAGGCAACCACACGCACAGTAGTACACTCTTCTCTAGCGGTATTAGGGCTAGATTTTGTTCTTACCGCATTGATGTTTGGGAATTAATCATGCAACAAACTCGAAAATTAGAATTATGGGTCGGCACCTTTGTTATTGCCGGAATTTGCGCAATCTTAATCATGATCTTTCAAGTCGCTGACGTAAAAGGTATCGGTTCAAACCATACTTATAACCTAAAAGCGACCTTTGACAATATTGGCAGCCTAAAGGTTCGCTCACCTGTAAAGGTGGGGGGCGTCGTTGTTGGTCGAGTTCAAAGTATTGAACTTGATACTGAGAGCTACCTTCCTGTGGTTGAACTGTCTATTGATGCGAAGTACTCACAATTTCCTGATACCTCTAGTGCTCAAATCTTAACGTCGGGTTTGATCGGTGAGCAGTATATCAGCTTAGTTCCGGGCTTCATCTTTGATGATGAAGAGATGTTGGTTGATGGTGATTCTATCGAAGACACCAAGTCAGCATTAGTATTAGAAGATTTGATTGGCCAAGTGCTGTATAGCGTCGGTGGTTCTGATAATAGCGAAGCTAAGGAGTAGGCTCATGTTAAAGACGAATAATTTATTGAAGATTAATTACTTATTGAAAGCTAATTACTTATTGAAAATATGGTTTCTGGCAGCAGTCGCTTTACTGATGTCGACTCCAGCTTTTTCGGCAAAACCGATTGACCGAACTCAGCCTTATCAGATGATGACTCAAGTTGCAGAAGAGGCTTTCGCCCGTTTGAAGAACGAGCAAGAGAATATCCATCAAGATCCTGAGTTACTGAAGGTCATCGTGGAAGAAGAGTTGATGCCTTATGTGAATGCTCAATATGCGGCGCTGAAGTTGCTAGGGCCGAACTTGAAAGGTGCTGATAGAGGAGACGTACGCGTATTTATTGATGCATTTCGTAAATATCTCGTTTCTTCTTATGCTCAAGTGTTGACTCAATATACAGATCAGACGATTAAATTTGGTCCAGAACCAACAATTAAAACAGATAGCCGTATTACCAGTATTAAGGTTGATATCATTGATACGCCTCGACCAAACATTAACCTTGAGTTTAAACTGCGCAAAGATAAGAAGTCAGGTGAGTGGAAGGCATTTGATATGGTTGCCGAAGGTATAAGCCTGCTATCAAGTAAGAAGTCTGAGTGGAACACTAAGATTCGTCAAGAAGGCATCTTACAAGTAGCCGACGAACTCGAGAAACTGGCTTCTCAACCGATTCGTTTTGAGAGTAATAAATAATGAGTCATTCTCAGTGGCAAGCGCTAAGCTCTAAAGAATATCAACTTCTTGGTGATATAGATCGAGATAGTGTACCTGCAATCTGGCGTATATTGGAAAAGTGGCAAACGACGGAATCGAGCGTTGAAATTGACCTTAGCCATATAAATCGAGTCGATTCAGCAGGAATGGTGATGCTAATTCACTTATTAGAGCATGCAAAAAATCAAAACTGTCATATAATGCTCAGTTTCGTGCCAGAACAATTACGAACGTTGTTCCAATTGAGCAATATCCAGCCAATGATGGCAGAACACATAAAAAATTAGGCAGGAGCTATTTGTGGACAGCACAAAAGTACAAGAATTATTAGCAGAGGCTCTGAACCTTCAGGAAATTTTCGTGAAGGGTGAAGGCAGTCATTACGAAGTTGTTGCGGTTGATCCATGTTTTGACGGCATGAATCGAGTTAAGAAGCAGCAACTAATCTACGGCCCACTAATGGAATACATTCAACGCAATGACATCCATGCTCTTTCTATTAAGGCTTTCACGCCGGAAGAGTGGGAACGTGATAAGAAACTGATGTCACTTTAAGGTTTATGATGGAAAAGTTTCGAGTTATTGGATCAGACAAGCCGCTAAGCGGTGAAGTGACGATCTCAGGCGCAAAAAATGCAGCGCTACCAATCCTATTTGCTTCAATTCTAGCTGAAGAGCCGGTTGAAGTGAGTAATGTTCCTCATCTACGTGACATCGATACTACGATGGAATTGCTTAAGCGTTTAGGCGCAAAAGTATCACGTAACGGTAGTGTTCATGTTGATGGCAGCGAAATTAATGAATTTTGTGCGCCTTACGATTTAGTAAAAACAATGCGTGCTTCTATCTGGGCTTTGGGGCCGCTAGTTGCTCGTTTTGGTGAAGGCCAAGTGTCACTTCCTGGTGGTTGTGCGATTGGTGCTCGTCCTGTTGATCTGCATATCCATGGCCTAGAACAGTTAGGTGCAACGATTACGTTGGAAGATGGTTATGTTAAAGCAAGCGTTGATGGCCGTCTGAAAGGCGCGCACATCGTGATGGATAAAGTAAGCGTTGGCGCTACGATTACGATCATGTGTGCAGCAACACTCGCGGAAGGTAAAACTGTATTAGATAATTCAGCGCGTGAGCCTGAGATTGTAGATACGGCTGATTTCCTAAACAAGCTGGGTGCTAAGATTTCTGGCGCAGGTACAGACACGATTACTATTGAAGGTGTTGAACGCCTTGGTGGTGGTCAACACTCTGTGGTTGCAGACCGTATTGAAACAGGCACGTTCCTTGTTGCTGCGGCAGTGTCTGGCGGTAAAGTAGTTTGTCGTAACACTAACGCTCATCTTCTTGAAGCTGCCCTAGCGAAGCTTGAAGAAGCGGGTGCGAAGGTTGAAACGGGCGAAGACTGGGTCAGCCTTGATATGACAGGTCGTGAGCTGAAAGCGGTGAAAATCGTAACAGCACCTCACCCTGGTTTCCCAACCGACATGCAAGCTCAGTTTACTCTGCTTAACATGATGGCGAAGGGCAGTGGTGTTATCACTGAGACTATCTTTGAAAACCGCTTCATGCATATTCCTGAATTACAGCGAATGGGTGCAAAAGCGGAAATCGAAGGGAACACGGCTATCTGTGGTGAAACGGAAAAATTGAGCGGCGCTCAAGTAATGGCAACGGACCTTCGTGCATCTGCGAGTCTTGTTATTGCTGGCTGTATCGCTCAAGGTGAAACCATTGTTGACCGTATTTATCACATCGATCGTGGTTACGATAAGATTGAAGATAAACTGTCAGCCCTAGGCGCAAACATTACACGATTTCGTGAGTCTAGCTAACTTAGGTTAGTGAGTTCATGAATCAGTAAGATGAAAACACAAAAGTCGGAACCTTGGTTTCGGCTTTTTTATAGTTGTATTTACCGCAAGTAAACCTATTGCCAATGTTTGTGTGAATAGATGAATCTGCTTAGCGGTTGGTGAGGAAAAAAATGATAGCAATATTACGTATTTTCGCAGTGGCGATATTTGCGATTCTTATGTTTGTATTTGGGTGTGGTTACTGTTTACTAAGCCCACGAAACCCGAAACACGTATTTACCTTTGGTCGTTATTTCGGTCGCATGTCGAAAATCTTTGGTATGAAATTAGAGCTTCGTATCCCGGAAGATGCTTACTCTCGTGGCCAACATGTTTACGTTGCAAACCACCAAAATAGCTGGGATCTATTCACGATTTCATCAGCGGTAACACCTAAAGTTGTGACAGTAGGCAAGAAAAGCCTAGCGTGGATGCCTCTTTTTGGTCAGCTGTACTGGTTGACGGGTAATATCCTCATTGACCGAGCTAACCGCAGCAAAGCGGTAGGTACGATCGATCAAGTGGTTACTAGCCTTAAAGAGAGTGATGTTTCAGTATGGATGTTCCCTGAAGGGACGCGTTCTCGTGGTCGTGGTTTGTTGCCATTCAAAACGGGTGCTTTCCATGCTGCGATTGGCGCTGGCTTACCTATTATCCCTATCGTGTGTAGCTCAACAGGTGGCGTGAAGCTGAACCGTTGGAACAATGGTCATGTGATTGTTGAGATGCTGCCACCAATCAGCACTGAAGACTACGATAAGTCTAATGTTCGTCAACTGGCTAACCTAGCTCGTGAGCAGATGGCAGCTAAACTTGAAGAGTTAGACAAAGAAGTCGTTGAGCTTAATAAGAAGTAATCATCTAAGCGAAACGATGAACAATAAAAAGGTTGCCAACTGGGCAACCTTTTTTGTATCTGATAAACGCTCAGCTTTATGCCAACTTGTTTACTAGAAACCGTTTATTCTAGATATTAAAATCTATTTGCGAACTGCAATAGCTTCGATCTCGATACCTACATCTTTTGGCAGACGAGCTACTTCAACACATGAACGTGCAGGGTAGTTTGCAACACCGTGCTCATCGAAGAATTTACCGTAAACTTCGTTTACTGTGCCGAAGTCGTTTAGGTCTTTAACGAATACCGTTAGTTTTACGATGTCTTTTACAGTCAGGCCAGAAGCTTCAACAACCGCTTGAACGTTGTCTAGAGATTGGCGAGCTTGCTCTGCGATATCAGCAGATACTTCACCAGTTGCTGGGTTTACTGGGATTTGGCCAGAAGTCAGAACCATGTTGCCAAGGTCAACACCTTGTACGTATGGGCCGATTGCAGCTGGAGCTGATTCTGTGTGAAGTACTTTAGTCATTGGTTATTCCATCAGTTATTGGATAAAAAGCGATTTTTAGTGTGCCTTCAAACTTAGGATAGGTAAAGAGCAAAATACCCCGCACAGGCGAGGTATTGAATAGTTTTTGCGTTCGATCGTCGTTGCCGTATGACGTTATCTTTCTGTCACGATCTCACGAGAGAAGACTTTTTCGCAGTATTTACACTTCAATCGAATATCTTCTTTCTTTTCAAAGATCTTAAAGCTGCTTTCAACCGGTTCATTGTGAGTAATACAGTTGGTGTTTGGACACTCGAACACATCGTTGATTTGCTCTGGAAGTTCTAGTGGTAGCTTCTTAACCACTTCGTAATCTTCGATTTGGTTTACGGTCGCATGAGGAGCGTAAAGTGCTAACTTGCTCGCCTGTTCTTCAGTGATAAACACATTCTCTATCTTGAGTAAGTCTTTACCGCCTAGAGCAGAAGATGGCAGGTTTAGGCCGATGGTTACTCGCTGATTAGAGTTATGCATGTCGAACAGTTTGAGTACTTTGATCCCGATGTTGGCTGGGATATGGTCGATAACCGTTCCGTTCTTGATTGCTTCAACTTTTAATTGAGTCTCTTTAGACATGATATCTCTCCTCTACAGCGTTTCGTTAAGAACAAGGGCTAGCAGTGCTTCACGTGCGTAAACACCGTTCTCTGCTTGCTGGAAGTAGTAAGCGTAAGGTGTTTTATCGACATCGACAGTAATTTCATCAACACGAGGAAGAGGGTGAAGAACTTTTAGGTTATCACGTGCATTTTCCAGCATAGGAGCTGTCAGGATGTACGCTGATTTGATGTGCGCGTATTCCGATTCATCAAAACGTTCTTTCTGAACTCGAGTCATGTACAGAACATCCAGCTCAGGAATCACATCTTCCATGTCTGTCAGTAGTTGGTACTTGATTCCCGCTTCATCAAGCTCTTCACAAATGTAGTCAGGCATCGCCAGTGCTTCTGGAGCAACGAAATAGAAACAGATGTTGTCGAACTTCGCTAGTGCTTGAGTCAGCGAGTGAACCGTGCGGCCGTACTTAAGGTCACCAACGAATGCCACGTTTAGGTTATCTAAGCGACCTTGAGTTTCGGCAATAGAGAACAGGTCTAATAGTGTTTGTGTTGGGTGTTGGTTTGCGCCGTCGCCCGCGTTAATCACAGGTACACCGTTAGAGAACTCAGAAGCTAGACGCGCTGCGCCTTCTTGAGGGTGGCGCATTACGTAAGCATCAACGTATGAAGAGATAACCTGTACTGAGTCCGCTAGCGTTTCGCCTTTCTTCGCCAGTGACGTGTTACCACCGCTGTCGAAACCAATTACGTCACCACCGATGCGTTGAATTGCCGTTTCAAAAGAGAGACGAGTTCGCGTTGAAGGTTCGAAGAAGCAGCTTGCAACAACTTTGTTCTTGATGAGTTCTGGGTTTGGTTCAGCTTTGAGTTGACCTGCCGTTTGAACAATTAATTCTAGCTCTTCACGAGAAAGCTCTGGAATTGAGATGATGTGCTTTTGATAGAGCGAATTCGCCATGATCTTCTTCCCCACAATAATGTATTGGCCATAAAAAAGCCCCCCATAATGGGAGGCTTTAAAAAAGTGCTGAAAAGCAGAATAGACGGCCTGGCAAGCATGCTAGCTTGCGAGCAATATTAGGTGTTTTCACAATTTTATTATGTTTTATCACAACATTGCTTGGCGTCATTTTCACTACTCTCAGACAAATTGCCGAGAATTATACGCTTTCAATTTGTGAGCGCAAGCGATTACATCAAGCTTTTGTTTACTTTCATTATTCTCTATTGGCCAAGTGTTGCGACCATTACCGCTTTGATGGTGTGCATGCGATTCTCTGCTTCATCAAACACAATCGAGTAGTCAGACTCAAATACTTCGTCTGTCACTTCTAAACCGTTCATTCCATATTTGTCTGCGACTTGCTGGCCGATCACGGTTTCATTATTGTGGAAAGCAGGCAGGCAATGCATGAACTTCACTTGGGGGTTACCTGTGAGCTTTATGACATCCATATTCACTTGGTAAGGCGTCATTACAGCCACACGTTCGTCCCAAGCTTCTGCTGCTTCACCCATAGAAACCCAAACATCGGTGTAAAGGAAATCACAGCTTTTCACGCCTTCGGTAACGTCTTCTGTTAGCGTGATTTTTGCACCTGTAGTTTGTGCTATAGCTTGGCATTCTTCCACAAGCTGTTCTTCTGGCCAGAACGCTTTAGGTGCGACAAGGCGAATATCCATGCCCATTTTCGCCGCACCGACTAACAGAGAGTTACCCATGTTATTGCGTGCATCACCTAGATAAGCAAAGCTGATTTGGTGCAGATGCTTTCCTCGACCATGCTCAAGCATAGTGAGGAAATCAGCCAAGATCTGAGTAGGGTGGAATTCATCGGTTAGACCATTCCAAACCGGTACACCCGCATAAGCGCCAAGATCTTCGACAATACTCTGGCCAAAACCACGGTATTCAATACCATCGTACATACGACCTAATACACGCGCTGTATCTTTCATTGATTCTTTCTGACCAATCTGAGAGCCAGAAGGACCTAAGTAAGAGACTTGAGCACCTTGATCAAAGGCGGCTACCTCAAAAGCACAACGTGTTCGAGTTGATGCTTTTTCAAAGATCAGAGCGATGTTTTTACCATTAAGCTTCTTCTGCTCTGTACCTGCATACTTTGCTTTTTTTAGATCGGCAGACAGGTCGAGTAAAAACTGAATCTCTTTAGGAGTAAAGTCGAGAAGTTTTAGAAAGTTACGATTGCGAAGATTAAAGGCCATCTCTCGCTCCTTGGGTATATAGAGTCAATGAAGAACCTAGTTAAACATAAAGATGCTATATTTGTGAATATTTATTTTATTGGGTTAATAAAAAAGGCCAGTACAATGGTACTGGCCTAGGTAAGTTAGTGTGTTCGTTTTATTGAGTTTTGTAGCTTAGATACCGTCTCTTTCGATAGGACAGCTCATACAGCGAGCGCCACCACGACCACGACCTAGCTCATTGCCCGGAATCGTCAGAACTTCGATACCGGCTTTGTCGTATTTTTCATTGGTGTATACATTACGCTCATAGCCGATAACCGTACCCGGTTTCACCGTCAGTACGTTGTTAGCGTCATTCCACTGCTCACGTTCAGCTTCGTAGTTATCACCACCAGTTGTGATGATCTTCAGCTGATCGAGGTCCAGCGCGCCTTCAATCGCTGTTAGGTAGTTTTCAGCTTTCTCTACTCGCATTTCGCCATTTTCTTTAGGCGTTAAGCGCCAAGTATCTAGGTCTTTGCGAACGATCTCTGGATAGACTGAGAATGTGTCGATATCCATGTGCGTCATAACCGTATCAAGGTGCATACAAGAGCGATGCTTCGGTAAATCAATCGCAATCACTTCTTTAGCTTGACCGGATTTGAATAAACTAGCCGCTAGGTTTTCAACACCTTGTGGTTTAGTACGCTCTGAAATACCGATAAGAACAGCGCCTTTACCGATAACCAGTACATCTCCACCTTCAATATTCGCATTGTCGTAATGAAGATCTTCATCACCGAAATACTTAATGAAATCTTGACCAGCGAATACAGGGTGCCAACGGTATATTGCTCGTAAGTGATTCGTTTCTCGTTGGCGAGCAGGCATCATCATAGGGTTAAGAGAGACGCCTCCATAAACCCAGCAAGAAGTATCGCGAGTAAATAGATGGTTAGGTAGCGGCTCAATAACGAAATCAAGCGGGCGGTGCATCTTCGGTAGCATTGAAGAAGATTTAATAGGAAGTTCAGAGTAGGCTAAACCACCAAGTAGGATCGTGGCTAAGTGCTCATTGTCCATTTGAGCAAGGTACTCTCTTAAATCACGTGCGAATGTAGGGCCGTAACGGAAATCAGAGATTTGAGTATTAAGCAGCCACTCACGAGCTTGAGCTACAGCGAGTGTCTCAACCAGTAGGTCATGCAGTAATAATACTTCAACGTCTTGGTTACGAAGTGTCGTCGCAAAGGCATCGTGTTCTTCACCTGCTGCTTCTACTGCAAGTACATCATCAAAAAGTAGCTCATGGCAGTTAGAAGGGGTGAGGTGGGTGAGCGCCCTTTCAGGCCTATTTAGGAGAACTCGTCTTAATTGACCGACTTCGGAGCCAACGTACAGCTTACTCATTTTGCATCCTTACTATTAATCCAGCGTCTATTTATGACAAGCTTGTTCGTAATATGCAAGTTTTGAAACTTGTGTAAAGGTTGTGTTATTTTGATATTTTTGGTTTTAAATTCTGAGTTGTTTGGGATTGTTAATATTAAAATCCAAACGAAAGACTGGGTTCTAGAACAAACTTTTTGCGGTTCTATGCTCAAATTTCAGTGATTTGATAATCCACTTTGCTTGGTGAACGTGATTTTTCATTCAAAATTTATGCAGTTACTTACTTATAAGTGAGGTTTTATGCATCGATGAAGTGATCGGCAGTATGCATCTCATATGACTAACCACTCAATTTTGAAGGAGTAAGGCAAAAAGTAACAATAAAAATGAAATGCTAAAACACACGATGGTTAATAATATGTTGAAAATTTGTTTCTGTGATTTTGATTTCACTTTTTAATTGATATCCCTTCTGTTATCTAGCGATAAACTTACTCTTCTACACCTGATCTAGGTGGCTTTTCTAGGCGATCCGTGCCATATTTCGTGGCAATCAAATTTGATCTTTTCATAGTCAACACTCTGGAGCAGACACATGTCTCACGAAGATGAATATCTATCAGTAGCGGAATTAATTGAATTTCAAAAGGGAGAGACTCGCGACATCATTGAAGCACTAATCGAAGATGGTAGCGATCCTGAAGCTCTATACGATATCGAGCATCACCTATTCGCTGAAGATTTCGCAGTACTTGAGAAAGCCGTTGTTGAAGCATTCAAAATGGGCTTTGAAGTGCTTGAAGCTGAAGAGACTGAAGACGAAGATGGCAACAAGCTACTTTGTTGTGATGCAACGATGCAGTGTACTCTGAACGCAGAAGCGATTGATGAGCAAGTTGAGAAGCTTGTAAATCTTGCAGAGAAGTTTGACATTATCTACGACGGTTGGGGCACTTACTATGAAGGTGAAGATGCTATCTACCCTGACGAAGATGATGAAGACGAAGAGTAATCTCTCCCAGTTTTAAAGAATGCCAGCCTTGAGCTGGCATTTTTTTGTCCTCAGAAAAATAAATGTCTTTATATGCATTCATTCATTATAATGCGGTCAAAATTGATCTAGCTCAAGGAATGACATGCGGCTACCTCTCGACGGTCTTTGGCAAATCTCGCCACTGACGGATCTCTCAATCCCACAAGATGACATTACCTTTCCTGCTCCATTAAGCTTAAAGCTCCCTGATAGCTTGAGTGAAAATGAAATCGCAGAGCAAGAGTGGCACCTGATGCATGACATCGAAGTGGATGACGCTATGTTGGCGTGCCCATTTGTAGAGTTAGTGATGGCAGGAGTCGATTACTTTGCTGAAGTTCGACTTAATGGTGTGGCTGTGTTTGATTGTGATGGCAGCGAAGCCGAATATCGTAAAGACATCCGTCCTTATATGCAGCTTGGTCGAAATCGTTTTGAGATCCTTTTCCTTGAAGAAGAGGAGAGCCTGTTACTTGAAGAGGATATGGATGACTCTACCCCTTCACAGGTCGTCACTAAATCAGATTCTCGTATCGGAATCTGGCAAGCACCATATCTGCAGTTCGTTCGTAACGTCAAGCTTGAGCAAGTTGTCACCGAGCAAATCTGGCATCACGGTGGTGGCTGTGAGTTTAAAGTCGATGTTATCTATCAAACGCTAAAGCCAGGGTTAATATCGGCATCAATCAAGTTTAATGGTATGACTCTCGTAACGCCTATTGATGTGCGAGCAGAACATACCGGTGTTGTGTTTCAGGTTGAGGCTCCAATGGTATTTAACCTTGAAAAGCCCAACCCTAAGCATTTATATCAGTTAGAAGTGGAACTCGATGGGCAAAAAGAGAGCTCTTTTGTCGTCTTGAATCCAGCCTCTTGCGTGAGTAACTTTTTGCGTAACTAGCGGTTATTTAATTAGCCCGTTACGCAATGAATCAATTTACTCACTCGCTTGTCATCTAATAAACTGCCGACGCTAACCCTATTTCAAAAACACATTATAGCGTTTTGGCCATGACAACCTCACAAGCGTCATGGCCTGTTTCTCCCCAAGCTGAATCAAGGTGTTCAAAGCCCAACTTTTCGTAAAGTTTAACGGCGGCATTTAGACATTCAGTTGTTTCTAGATACATATGTTGATAACCCAGTTTCTTAGCTTTCTCCATCGACATATTAACCAACTTCTTCGCTAAGCCTTTACCTCTGGTTTCTGGTAAGAAGTACATCTTTTGCAGTTCACAGACTTCTGGCATACCTGGTAATGGTGCAAATCCACCACCACCGACAACCTTTCCATCAAGTTCAATTACCCAATACTGAGACCTTTCATTGTTATAAACGCTGAACATGTCTTCTAAGGTGGGATCAGCCACACCATAACCTTTATCTTCAGTTAGCCCGTTCTCATAAGAGACTTGGCGAATTACGTTAGCAATGCTTGGATTATCTTCTAATTCAATTGAGCGAATGGTGATGTTAGCAATCTGTTCCATGTTCTGCCTATAAAATGGGTTACTCATCAGTGACCCAATATATTGTGATTAAGCATGTTGGTGCAAACAAAACTGTGGTTGTGTTGTTTGGCTTTCTGCTTTCCGTAGCCAAATTTTCTCATGGAAGTAGTAAGACACGGTATTCAAAGCGGGTTCTAACGTTGCCATCACACCACCAACAAAGGCATCGCCAGTTAATAAGTAGACAACGGTAAAGGCAACACTAAAGTGGATAGTAGCGAAGCTTGCTGTTTTTAACTTTGTCATCCACAGACGAGCTTTAAGCGCTGGAACTTGAGTCCACGCCTTTTCATGAAAATAGAAGGCGACGGTATTCACAGAAGGCTCAATCATAGCGATTAAGCTACCAATTAAGATGTCGCCTGTTAGTACGTAAGCGACACTAAATGCGATAGTAAAATGTAATGCAGCAAAGGTTAGTGTCTTTTTCATGATAATTACTCAGTCGTTGTGTTGTTTCGATAGAACTATTATTGAGAATTATTATCATTAAATATAATGGGTAGTTCAGATTGTTTTGATAGGCAAAAGCTATCAAAGAATTCTAGAGATAATATTACCCCTAGTTAAGTGTATTTGTATGGTGACAAATACCTTAGTAAGAGTTATTCAACCCTTTGTTATTATTTGTAAAGTTTATGATAACTCCCTTTGATTTATCCACTCAAATTATTGATTAACTTGGCGTGTTTCTATAGCGTGCATTCTCTCAATGAGCACTAAGATGCGCATGGTTTAATGATAAACGTCAGATGGAGTTAAAATGGAAAACAAAGAGTTGGAAACTAAGGTTCTCTTTAGTGGGAAAGGGAAAGAGTACTTTGGAATATGGATTGTTAACATTCTATTATCAGTGATCACGTTCGGTATTTATTCGGCGTGGGCAAAAGTACGTAATAAGCGATATTTCTACGGCCATACGTCGATCGCAGGTGATAGCTTTGAATATCATGGGCAACCAATGCAGATCCTAAAAGGGCGCATTATTGCGGTCGTTTGTGTAGTGATTTGGTTTGTTTCTGAACAAGTTTCACCTTTGTTGTCTTTAGGGCTAATAGTCGCGTTTGTACTACTGTTGCCTTTATTGTCTCGTAGCAATGCTCGCTTTGATTCGGCGATGACCAGCTTTCGTAATGTACATTTTTCATTTAATGGAACAATTGCAGGCGCATATTGGGCGATTCTAGGGCGCGGTACTTTAGCGACTCTAGGATTTGTTGTAGCAATTGGTGTGGTTGTGTTTGCAATGAAGCTGAATATAGTGGCAGGCGTGCTAGCAACGTTGGTGTTATTACCTGCTTATGTATACCTACAAGCGTGGTCGTTGGTTGGCATTGCAAACTACTTCTCTAATGGTTATCGCTATGGCGAACGCCAGTTTAAAGCGGGTTACAAAAATGCGTTTTACTTTAAAACCTATATTATCGCGACACTGATTTGGTTGGCGCTGATGGCTCTGGTTTTGGTGAGCTTTGTTGCTATTGTTGGCGTAAACCTAGTTAGTAACCTTGAATCATTTACTGAGATCATGAGTCATAGCGATATTGCTACCTTTATGATCGGGTACTACTTGGTCTTTATTGCTATCGGTCTTGCGATTGGTGCGTACCTTAAAGTAAAAGTGCGCAACTACACATTCTCTCGATTGGTTCTAGAAGGAAAAGGCTCAGAGGCTGCGTCTGAATTTAGCTTTGCATCGACGTTGACCGTTAAAGGTTATGTGAGCTTAGTAGTAACTAATTTCTTACTTCAAGTTGTGACTATTGGTCTTGCTCGACCTTGGGTTATGGTAAGAACGACGAACTATCTTGCTAATAATACCTTTGTTTACGGTGACATAGAGTTATTAGTTGCTAGCGATCAAGACTCTAATGTGAAGTCAGCTGTTGCTGATGAAGTAGCGCAAGCTTTTGATGTCGATCTCGGTATTGGCTAATGTTATTGGGATTGGCTCACCCGCCTCGCAGCTCTGAACGCTGTGAGGCAAAGCTTGATACTTCATTGGATGGTATGTTGGTGCTTTATGTCGGAGAGCAACGTATACCTGCAGGGCTTGAGAGGGTCGAGGTCAGTGTTGGTGTTGGTTCAACGCCAAGTAAAATTACTTTTCCTGATGGTTGGCTTTTTGTCGCTCAACCTTGTGATGAACTAACGACATTTTTAAAGCAGCATAACCAGTATGATTGGGTCGGAAAGTTAGAAAAGAACGCACTAGCGCTCGTAATCTGCAGCGTAGTCATACTTTCCTTGACGGTTGGAACATTTACTCATGGTATTCCGTGGATGACTGAGCGTGTTGTCGCTTATCTTCCTGAACCGGTCTCAAAAATGGTAGAAGAGCGAGTTTTAGTTTCTCTGGACAAGCAATTATTTGAGCCGTCTGAATTAGCTTTGTCTCGTCAGGGCAAAATTCGGCAGCGATTTGAAGGACATTTAAGAGAGCTTGGTATTGATGGAAAGGTTCGTTTACTATTTCGCTCTTCCGATTTAGGAGTAAATGCTTTTGCGTTAAGCCATAACACCATTATTGTGCTCGATGACTTGGTAAAGCTCATGGAAACCCAGCAGCAATTGGATGGTATTTTGTTTCATGAATTGGGGCATTTAGAGCATCAGCATGTCATGAAAAGCATTGTGCGTTCGAGCTTGCTCTCGCTCTCTGTCGCATTGTTGACCGGAGAGAGTTCCGGAGTGATTGATAACTTAGCGGGAATTGGTGTATTTGTTGCTAACAATGGTCAGTCACAGCAAGCGGAACGCGAAGCTGATAGGTATGCTGAGGACTCGATGTGGTTGATACATGGTACCAACAAGCCAATGAGTGAGATGTTTGAATTGTTGCAAGGAAGCTCTGACCATATGACTGAGTTGCCAGCTTGGTTAAGGACTCATCCTGAGTTAACAGAGCGTATTGATTTACTGAAAAGTGTTCAATAGTAATAACTAACAAGATCAAAAAAGGGCAGAATAATCTGCCCTTTTTTATATGCTTGAATTGGTAGGTTAATTTACCAATTACAATGCAGCAATTGTTGCTTTTTGCTCTTCAAGCTTCACAAGAGTCTCTTGGTAGCCTTCAAGCTTTTCACGCTCTTTCGCGATAACCGCTTCTGGCGCTTTAGCAACGAAACCTTCGTTACCTAGCTTACCTTCGATACGCTTAATCTCACCGTGAGTCTTCGCTACTTCTTTATCTAGACGAGCAAGCTCAGCATCTTTGTCGATAAGACCCGCCATTGGGATCATCAGCTCAGATTTGCCAACTAACTTAGTTGCACAAGCTGGAGTTGCTTCGCCGTCTGCTAGAACTTTAATATCGTCTAGCTTAGCTAGAGAGGTCAGAACGATCTTGTTTGCTTCGATACGAGCGGCATCTTTCTCATCAGCGACTTTGATCATTACTTCTAAGCCTTGGCTTGGTGCAATGTCGTATTCCGCACGTAGGTTACGGATAGCGGTAATGAAAGTTTTAACCCACTCGATGTCGTCAACGATCTCAGCATTGAAGTTAGCTTCATTAAACTGAGGAAGCGCTTGAGTCATAATGGTCTCGCCTTCAACGCCGTCTACTAGCGGCTTAACGCTTTGCCAGATAGATTCAGTGATGTAAGGAAGAACAGGGTGTGCAAGACGCAGAGTCTTCTCAAGAACCGTAATAAGCGTGTAACGAGTCGCTTGTTGTTGAGCTTCAGTACCTTTCCAAAGAACAGGTTTAGTTAGCTCTAGGTACCAGTCACAGAATTGGTTCCAGATGAATTCGTAAAGCGTGTTTGCTGCCATGTCTAGACGGTAGTTGTCTAGGTGAGCATTAAACTCTTTCGCTGCAACTTCAAACTGAGATTCAATCCACTTATCCGCTAGAGAGAATTCCATGTTTGCACGGTCTTCAACAGATAGTGACATGCCACAATCGTGCTCTTCTGTGTTCATCAGTACGTAACGGCTTGCGTTCCATAGCTTGTTACAGAAGTTACGGTAACCTTCAAGACGCTTCATGTCCCAGTTGATGTCACGGCCAGTTGAAGCCATAGCAGCAAGAGTGAAACGCAGTGCATCAGTACCGTATGGTTCGATACCATCTTCGAAAGTTTTACGTGTAGCTTTTTCGATCTTAGCAGCCAGTTTCGGTTGCATCATGTTGCCGCAACGCTTCTCTACTAGCTCTTCAAGGCCGATGCCGTCAATCATATCGATAGGGTCAAGTACGTTACCTTTCGACTTAGACATCTTGTCGCCGTTTTCATCACGGATAAGGCCCGTCATGTAAACTGTTTTGAAAGGTACTTGAGCCTTGCCATCTTCGTCTTTCACGAAGTGCATAGTCATCATGATCATACGAGCAACCCAGAAGAAGATAATATCAAAACCAGATACTAGTACTTCTGATGGGTGGAATGTTTTCATTGCTTCAGTATCTTCAGGCCAGCCTTGTGTGCCGAACGTCCAAAGTGCAGAAGAGAACCATGTATCAAGAACGTCGTTGTCTTGCTTAAGAACAATTACCGGTGAAAGGTTGTTCTTTTCACGAACTTCTTCTTCAGTGCGACCTACGTAAACTTTACCATCATTGTCGTACCAGGCTGGGATACGGTGACCCCACCAAAGTTGACGAGAGATACACCAGTCTTGCACGTCACGCATCCACGCGAAGTACATGTTTTCGTACTGCTTAGGCACGAATTGGATCTCACCATCTTCAACGGCTTTAACAGCAGGAGCAGCAAGAGGCGCTGTACGTACGTACCATTGGTCCGTTAGCATTGGTTCGATAACCACGCCACCACGGTCACCGTAAGGAACAGTTAGGTCGTGATCTTTGATTTCTTCAAGTAAGCCTAGCTCTTCAAACTCAGCAACCGTTGCACGACGAGCTGCAAAACGCTCCATACCTTGGTATTTTGCTGGAAGCTCTGTTGAGTACACATCGCTTTCTTCACCGTTAGTTGTGAAGATTTCTGCCGCATCACGGATATCACCGTTGAACGTTAGGATGTTGATCATTGGTAGGCTATGGCGCTTGCCCACTTCGTAATCGTTAAAGTCATGAGCTGGCGTAATTTTCACACAGCCTGTGCCTTTATCCATGTCAGCGTGCTCATCACCTACGATAGGGATAAGACGATTTACGATAGGAAGCAGGATTTCTTTACCGATAAGATCTTTGTAGCGAGGATCTTCAGGGTTAACCGCAACGCCTGTATCACCAAGCATGGTTTCAGGACGCGTAGTCGCAACGACAATGTAGTCTTTGCCATCAGCGGTTTTAACACCATTCGCTAGCGGGTAGCGGAAGTGCCACATGAAACCTTTTTTGTCTTTGTTTTCAACTTCAAGATCAGAAATTGCAGTGTGCAGTTTAGGATCCCAGTTTACTAGACGCTTACCACGGTAGATTAGGTCTTCTTCGTATAGACGAACAAACACTTCTTGAGTCGCAGCCGATAGGCCATCATCCATAGTGAATCGCTCACGATCCCAGTCTACAGATGCACCAAGACGACGAAGTTGTTGAGTGATCGTGCCACCTGATTCGCCTTTCCATTCCCAGATCTTGTCGATGAAAGCTTCACGGCCGTAGTCGTGTTTTGTTTTGCCTTCTTCAGCAGCGATCTTACGCTCAACAACCATTTGAGTTGCGATACCAGCGTGGTCAGTACCCACTTGCCAAAGCGTGTTTTTGCCTTTCATACGTTGAGCACGGATAAGCGTATCCATGATCGTATCTTGGAACGCGTGACCCATGTGTAGGCTACCAGTGACGTTCGGTGGCGGGATCATGATGCTGTAAGCTTCTTTTGATGTGTCACCGTGTGGCTTAAAGTAGCCTTTCTCTTCCCAAGTCTTATACAGAGCTTGTTCGATTGATGTTGGGTTGTATGTCTTTTCCATAGTGCTCTTATAACGGATACTGTGAATGGTTAATCGTGGTCAAACTTCATAAGTGAAGCTTCTTGAATCTAAATTCAAAGATAGCTTTAACTATGAGGTTTGACTATGGATGTTGAATCTCGATAGTTTGTAGCTGATATCCAGCCTGACGGTAAATTTTATACCTTTCTCGAGCGAGTTGCTTAGCTTTTTCTTCGCAAGGAACGAAGTCTATCACCTGAGCAAAGGCGTTCGCAAAGGTTGTATGATTATCGGCCAGATTTATTACCAATTGGCGGTTCCAATTAGGTTTGACTCCTTGATGGCCTATCTCAATATTCGTTGAATATTTTGGACCTTCGCCAACCAAGTTGTGCGCGATAAATTCAGTAGGCTCTACCTGCCAAAAAACTTCAGCGATACGCTCAGCATGAACTTTATCGTTACAGTTGAGATAAAGTTTAGCGCCTTGTTTTGCAAAATGCTGAGCAAGAAACAACACGTAGTGAGCAAAACCCTCTTCGCCGGCTTGTGGGCTGTCTGAAGACACAATGTAAAATGTTGCAGTCTGCATACTGAATACTCGAACTTGGAATCGTGGAAACCAATCATACTTGGTCAACAGGAGCTAGCAAATAACGCTTATTAAAAAAGGGCCCGTAGGCCCTTTCTATTATTTTGAAGATTGCTCTTCAGTCTCATGGCCGCTGCGGTTCAATAAGAATTGGACAAGCATTGAGACAGGACGACCTGTCGAGCCTTTCGATGCGCCTGACTTCCAAGCTGTGCCGGCACTGTCAATGTGTGCCCAGTGGTACTTTTTAGCAAATTTAGATAAGAAACATGCTGCTGTGATTGTACCAGCAGGTCGGCCACCGATATTTGCCATATCTGCAAATGGACTCGTTAGTTGCTCATGGTATTCATCGGCCATTGGCATGCGCCATGCTCTGTCACTTGCTTGCTCAGAAGCATTCACTAACTCGTGAGATAGTGGGTTGTGATTAGACAGTACAGCACTGATGTGGTGACCTAACGCCATCACACACGCGCCAGTGAGTGTTGCTACATCGACAACACAGTCTGGTTCAAAGCGTTCAACGTAAGTAAGCGCATCACATAGAACCAAGCGACCTTCAGCATCCGTGTTTAACACTTCAACTGTTTGGCCTGACATGGTCGTTAGGATATCACCTGGGCGGTAAGCATTGCTGCCTGGCATGTTTTCACAACCTGCTAGGATACCAACTACATTAATCGGTAGGTTCAGTTTAGCTAGTGCCTTCATTGTACCGAATACAGAAGCCGCACCACACATGTCGTACTTCATCTCATCCATACCTTCACCAGGCTTAAGCGAAATACCGCCTGAATCGAAAGTAAGACCTTTACCGACTAGAACAATCGGTTTTGCATCTGGGTCAGCAGCACCTTTATATTCCATGATAGACATCATAGATTCGTTCTTAGAACCACGGCCTACCGCTAAGTATGAAGTCATACCCAGCTTTTCCATCTCTTCTTCGCCAATGATCTTAGTTTTCACTGTCTCGTAATCATCGGCCAAGCGACGAGCTTGAGAAGCAAGGTAAGCAGGATTTGCGATGTTAGGTGGCATGTTGCCTAGATCTTTAGACGCTTTCACACCTGAAGCAATCGCAAGACCGTGAGAGATTGCTTTCTCACCAAGGCTCAATTCACGACGAGTTGGTACGTTGAATACTAATTTACGTAGTGGGCGACGAGTCTCTGGTTTATTACTCTTGAATTGGTCAAAAGTGTAAAGGCCATCTTTAGTCGCTTCTACTGCTTGGCGAACTTTCCAGTAAGTATCACGACCTTTAACGTGCAGTTCAGTCAGGAAACATACTGCTTCCATAGAACCCGTTTCGTTTAGCGTGCTGATGGTTTTTTGGATAATTTCTTTATATTGACGCTCGCCTAGCTCACGCTCTTTACCACACCCTACAAGTAGAACACGTTCTGAAAGTACACCGGGTACTTGATGCAGTAGTAGCATCTGGCCAGGTTTACCCTCTAGATCACCGCGACGAAGCAGTGAACTAATATAGCCATCGCTAATCTTATCTAATTGCTCGGCTACTGGAGAAAGGCGGCGCGGTTCGAATACACCGACAACGATACATGCGCTGCGCTGTTTCTCTGGGCTGCCACTTTTTACACTGAACTCCATGCGTACTCCTACATCCTGAAGACAAATCGAACTAAATGTTGGATAATGGGTTCTTACTTGTTGGATCCTATAATGGAACTGACCTTAAAGAAGAACGTTAACACTTAGCTAAAAATTTAAAAAATAAAAGGTTCAACGGGAAATTATAGTGATTCAATCAAAAAAACAAGTTTTGTATAGGTAATTTGAGCGTGATTATTGTTAGATATTTGATCCGAGAGACAATCAAGAGCCAATTTGCGATATTTTTTGTTCTCTTTCTCGTGTTTCTCAGCCAAAAGTTCATCAGTGTTTTAGCCGACGCCTCTGATGGTGATATTCCAGCAAGCCTTGTATTATCGATCGTGGGGCTAAATATGCCAGCGATGGGGCTCTTGATGCTTCCACTTAGTATCTATATTGGCATTTTGCTGACTTTTGGTCGCCTTTATGCCGAAAGTGAGATTGTGGTGATGAATGCTACGGGTATTGGCAATAAATTCCTTATCCAATCAGCACTTTATCTGGCGTTAATTACCGCAACTGTCGCTGCTTTTAACTCCTTTTGGCTGTCTCCATGGTCACAAGATAAAGTAGAACAAATGTATGAGGAAGTGGCTGCAGAGAACAGCGTCGATTTACTACCCAAAGGCAAATTTGCAAGGACTCCCGATGGTTCTTCTGTTGTGTTTATCGAGGGTATCGATGGTAATCAATTAGACAATGTGTTCGTTTCTCAAATGCGACCTCGTGACTCAGTGCTTCCTAGTGTGATGTTTTCCAAGTCGGGAGACGTAAAAGAATTGAGCGATGGCCGCCAAGTTATTGTGATGTACGATGGTACTCGTCATGAAGGAGTGCCTTCTCGCCTTGATTATAGAGTTACGCACTTTGAAGAGTATGAAGGCTTAATTGGTCAGCGTGAAGTAGAGAAGAAAGGTCGAGAGTGGGAAGCGATTCCAACTATTGATCTTATTGGAAATCAAGATAATCGTGCCAAGGCTGAATTGCAGTGGCGCATGTCACTGGTGTTGTGTATCCCATTGTTGACTATGCTCGTTGTACCGCTGTCAGCAGTTAATCCACGACAAGGTCGTTTTGCAAAAATAGGTCCGGCAATCCTGATTTATCTGACTTACTTCTTAGCAATCAGTGCAACCAAATCTTCAATTGAAGAAGGGGACATTCCTGCTGCAATAGGCATGTGGCCAATCAATGCATTATTATTGTTTGTCGCGATTGGTGCCAACTTTATGGATAGTGTGCCTGTTAGGCGTTTGAAAGAAAAATTCAAGAATAAGAGGTTGGCTTAAGCCGTGTTTAAGATTCTCGATTTATATATAGGCAGAACCATCATCGCGACCACCTCACTGGTATTGGTAACGTTTGTCGGTCTCTCTGGAATTATCAAGTACGTTGAGCAATTGCGGAAGGTAGGTCGTGGTACATATGATCTATTACAAGCGTTGTATTTCGTTTTATTGAGTATTCCTCGTGATATCGAAATGTTCTTCCCAATGGCTGCATTACTTGGTGCATTGATTGGGCTTGGTATGCTTGCTGCGAGTTCTGAGCTTGTGGTTATGCAAGCCGCGGGTTTCTCTAAGTTAGATATTGGTTTATCGGTACTTAAGACTGCGATTCCGTTAATGGTGATAGTGACATTACTTGGGCAGTGGGGAGCTCCGCAAGCGCAGAAGATGGCTCGTGACTTAAGAACCATCTCGGTTGCTGGTGGTAGTATTATCTCTACTCAAAGCGGTGTTTGGGCTCGAGATGCCAATGACTTCATTTTCATTGTTAAAATAGACGATGATAAGCTCTATGGTTTGAACATGTGGCGCTATGATGAGAACAAGGCTCTGAAAACGGCCATATACTCAAAAGAAGTCGATTACGTTGGAGACAACGTTTGGACAATGCGCGATGTTGAGGTCACCTCTTTTGAGAATGAAATTCAGGTCACTAAAGAGAGTTTACCGACTTTCTCTTGGGAAACATCGTTAGCTCCAGACAAACTCGCGATAGTGACGGTGAAACCGGAAGAGCTGTCGTTGAGTGGTTTGTATGATTATGTTTCTTATCTCAAGGCATCGGAGCAAGATGCTGCACGTTATGAGCTAGCGTTGTGGAGAAAAATAACTCAACCTATTTCGATAGCGGTCATGATGTTGATGGCATTATCGTTTATCTTTGGTCCTTTACGTAGCGTGACCATGGGAGCAAGGATTCTCTCTGGTGTGATTGCTGGCTTTACTTTCTATATATCCAGTGAGTTCTTTGGGCCAATCAGCTTGGTTTATCAAATACCACCTGCCTTTGGTGCGATAGCCCCTAGCGTGGTGTTCTTCGGAATTGCCATCATGCTCTTGAGGCGGAAACTATAAATGAAAAAGGAAGGCGTTAAGCCTTCCTTTTTTGATCTAGCATTAAGTTCGCTTAATTGCGTTATTGTGCCTTTGGTAACACAACGACTTCGGTCTTTGCCCAGATATCGTGAAAGCCACGTTTCTGAGGATCGAATGGAACACATAAATTTGCTAATCCAAATCCCGAAGTACCTAAGCGTATTAGCGCTTGAGTTACTGTGATCGCGGAGCCGTCTTTGTTTTGAACGCGTAGTTTCCAAGCCCTCATTCCTAGCGTTTGGCCAGCCCTAGTCCAGAAGAACACAAAGAAGTACACCCAAACGATGACTAAGTAAAAAGTATACGTCGGGCTCCAAATAGGATGGTTGGTTAAGAAGTCACTGACATCGGCGTAGCCGCTATGGTTAAAAATACCAAGAGCCATGAGCGCGTGCAGTAGAGCAACAATGATGCCGGCCGCCATCATTTCAATGGCGATTACGATAAGGGCGTCATAGAACAAGGCACCGAATCGGCGCATTACCCCTGCTGGTGGCAGAGTGTTTGTTGATGTCATGTGTTATTACTTCTTTAAAAATTGAGGCGTCAGAATATAGTTTAAGGCTTAGCCTGAAAAGAGACATAACGCACAGCTTATGACTTAGTGGCGAAATTATCGGCAAACACACATGAATTCAAGTTTTTATACTTGCCACATCGGTGCGCATACGTATAATGCCAGACATCGAAAGGGCAATGCCCCAAGATAATGCCGGTATGGTGAAATTGGTATACACGACGGATTCAAAATCCGTTGCCTTCGGGCGTGGCGGTTCAAGTCCGCCTACCGGTACCATATTTAAATGATAAAGCCTCGACTCAAGTCGGGGCTTTGTTGTATCTGGAGAACAGAAAGCGTTACCTTCGTAGTAACGGCAGGAATGCCGACCCAATCAGTCCGATCTTGTTGTGCCACTCCCAAATATCGCAGTTTCCCTTCGCAATTCGATTTCTTAGTAAATTAATTATCTTAAATCAGAATGTTACCTGTCATTCTCTCGTCTATTGTCTATGTTTAAAGGACTAACAGAGGAGAAACATATGCTGACAGTAACCCCTTACTTGTTTTTTGATGGTCGTTGTAGTGAAGCGTTAGATTTTTATCATAAATGCTTTGGTGGTGTTGTTTTATCGAAGCAACTCTTTAGTGATGCGCCACAAGTAATAGAGGGTGCACAACCTAGTTGGGTTATGCACGCTGAGTTCGAAGCATTTGGTATGAAGCTTATGATGTCTGATGGCGTTAAAGCTAAAGAACTTGAAGGGAACAATCTGGCACTTTCCTTGGTTACAGAGGATACCGCGACTCAAGAGAAAATTTTTGAGAAGCTTAAACAAGGGGGGCGAATAATGACGCCACTCGCAGATACGTTTTGGGGCGCTAGATTTGGTAAAGTGGAAGATAAGTTCGGTATTCGTTGGATGGTGCATTGTGACTCTTTAAGTTGAACCTGTGAAATTGGATAGTGAAATTCCCGCGTGGTTTTATTAGAATTATAAATATAGATTATTAATCAATATTATATAAATATGGGCAGCATAAAGATTACTGTAGATCGCATCCAGCCCGGCCTACATATACGACTCCCCCTAAAATGGAATGAACACCCATTTTTATTCAACAGCTTCAAAATAAAAGATGACGCTCAAGTGAAAATAATTCGGCATCTTGGGATTAAGCATGTCTATATAAATCTAAGTCAAAGCGATACAGCACCTTTACCTTCTAATCACGAGATAGAGCAAGAGTCCGATTCAGAACTACGGATAAGCCTTGAAACTGAAAGGATGTGGAAAGATAAGCATGAACGTATCGAAACCCTAAGCTCTTACCGTCGTAGAGTCAGTCATTGTGAGAAAGAATTCGAGCGCTCGCTTGCTCGAATGCGTTCAGTCATGACAAAAATTCGTAACCGACCTATAGATGCGGTAGGAGAGGTTAAGAGTCTAGTTGATGATATTGTTGAAATACTGGCAAGTGACGATAGCGTTACCTTGCATCTTATGAATGCTAAAGCTGATTTTGAAGACATTTACTTTCATACATTAAATGTCTCTGTCGTTGCGTTAATGATAGGTAAAGCTAAAGGCTACAATACTCAACAATTGAAAGCGCTTTCTTTTGCTGCGTTGTTCCATGATGTAGGAAAGATCAAAATACCAGCTGCAATACTTAGAAAGCAGAGTACGCTGACAGTACCGGAAGAGAATTACTTAAAACTTCATACGAAATATGGTGCTGATATTGTCTCGGGAATTGATGACTTTCCTGAAAGTGCCAAAAAAGTAATCGTTCAACATCATGAAATGAATGATGGCTCTGGTTATCCTGAAGGCTTAAAAGAAGAAGAGATAGATGAACTTACCAAAATAGTTTCAGTGGCTAACGCATTCGATAATCTTTGTCATGGTAAAGCGCAATCTCAACAAATGATCCCATACTTGGCATTGTCCCACTTATATAAGAACTGCAAACATCTATATAGTCAGGATAATTTGAGTCTATTGGTTAAGTTCATGGGAGTCTATCCGCCGGGTACTGTCGTGCAGCTTTCCAATGAATCAATTGGAATCGTGATTTCGGTTAATGCCAAACATATGCTTTATCCGAACGTACTGATCTATGATCCTAGCGTTCCAAGAACCCAAGCCCCGATTATTGACCTATTTACTAAAGAGATAAAAATTGTCAATGCAGTTCATCCAAGCAAGTTACCGGAGCAAGTTAGAGAATATCTAAACCCTAGGGCTCGTTTATCTTACTTTTTTGATAATGGTGAGTAGTTATCCACAGGCTGTTGTGGGTAGTTTGTTCGAAACTTGGATTGAAAGTGGTATAAACAAGCGCTTGGTTGAAATGTCTTCACTTAACCTCTTTTTTTAATAAAAAACGTATTTAATGCTTGCCAATATGAGCGGCATCTCTATAATGCCGCCTCACTGACACGGCAGACGCCACAAGGCTTTAGCGCAGAATGTTAGTAAGGCAACTAGCTTAAAGCGATTAATCGCTTCTACTTTTAAAAAGTAGAAATTAATTCCCAATAAGTGTTTGACACTGAGAATTAAAACGCTAGAATGGCCGTCCACTTCGAGAGGCTCCTTACTTAAAAGGAACGCTCAATAAGTGAAGCTCTTTAACAATTTAAACCTATCAATCTGTGTGGGCACTCGTTGATGAATATCAAAACGTTTTATCTTTCCTTTTTATTAAGAGAAGTAAAACAGATTCCTCGGAATCAACTTTGGTTTCAATGAACTGAGTGACCAATACGAATAACTACTTTCTCTTGTAGAAAGAAAGTATTTGGCACAGTCAATTCATTATCTTTCTGTTCCTATTTATTTAAGAAGAGAGGGATAATAGCTTTAGAATTACTTTTTGTAGTTTTGAAGTCAGTATTCATTGAGCCGACAAAATCTTAAATTGAAGAGTTTGATCATGGCTCAGATTGAACGCTGGCGGCAGGCCTAACACATGCAAGTCGAGCGGAAACGACACTAACAATCCTTCGGGTGCGTTAATGGGCGTCGAGCGGCGGACGGGTGAGTAATGCCTAGGAAATTGCCTTGATGTGGGGGATAACCATTGGAAACGATGGCTAATACCGCATAATGCCTACGGGCCAAAGAGGGGGACCTTCGGGCCTCTCGCGTCAAGATATGCCTAGGTGGGATTAGCTAGTTGGTGAGGTAATGGCTCACCAAGGCGACGATCCCTAGCTGGTCTGAGAGGATGATCAGCCACACTGGAACTGAGACACGGTCCAGACTCCTACGGGAGGCAGCAGTGGGGAATATTGCACAATGGGCGAAAGCCTGATGCAGCCATGCCGCGTGTATGAAGAAGGCCTTCGGGTTGTAAAGTACTTTCAGTTGTGAGGAAGGGGGTGTTGTTAATAGCAACATCTCTTGACGTTAGCAACAGAAGAAGCACCGGCTAACTCCGTGCCAGCAGCCGCGGTAATACGGAGGGTGCGAGCGTTAATCGGAATTACTGGGCGTAAAGCGCATGCAGGTGGTTCATTAAGTCAGATGTGAAAGCCCGGGGCTCAACCTCGGAACTGCATTTGAAACTGGTGAACTAGAGTACTGTAGAGGGGGGTAGAATTTCAGGTGTAGCGGTGAAATGCGTAGAGATCTGAAGGAATACCAGTGGCGAAGGCGGCCCCCTGGACAGATACTGACACTCAGATGCGAAAGCGTGGGGAGCAAACAGGATTAGATACCCTGGTAGTCCACGCCGTAAACGATGTCTACTTGGAGGTTGTGGCCTTGAGCCGTGGCTTTCGGAGCTAACGCGTTAAGTAGACCGCCTGGGGAGTACGGTCGCAAGATTAAAACTCAAATGAATTGACGGGGGCCCGCACAAGCGGTGGAGCATGTGGTTTAATTCGATGCAACGCGAAGAACCTTACCTACTCTTGACATCCAGAGAAGCCAGTGGAGACACAGGTGTGCCTTCGGGAGCTCTGAGACAGGTGCTGCATGGCTGTCGTCAGCTCGTGTTGTGAAATGTTGGGTTAAGTCCCGCAACGAGCGCAACCCTTATCCTTGTTTGCCAGCGAGTAATGTCGGGAACTCCAGGGAGACTGCCGGTGATAAACCGGAGGAAGGTGGGGACGACGTCAAGTCATCATGGCCCTTACGAGTAGGGCTACACACGTGCTACAATGGCGCATACAGAGGGCAGCAAGCTAGCGATAGTGAGCGAATCCCAAAAAGTGCGTCGTAGTCCGGATTGGAGTCTGCAACTCGACTCCATGAAGTCGGAATCGCTAGTAATCGTGAATCAGAATGTCACGGTGAATACGTTCCCGGGCCTTGTACACACCGCCCGTCACACCATGGGAGTGGGCTGCAAAAGAAGTGGGTAGTTTAACCTTTCGGGGAGGACGCTCACCACTTTGTGGTTCATGACTGGGGTGAAGTCGTAACAAGGTAGCCCTAGGGGAACCTGGGGCTGGATCACCTCCTTATACGAAGATAGTCACGATGAGTGTCCACACAGATTGATGGTTTAGATTTAGTTAAAGCCAGAGCTTTAATTAATAACGTAAGTTATTGATTAAAGCTTTTTGCTTTATGCTCTTTAACAATTTGGAAAGCTGACTGATTTGATTACTTACGAGTAATTCAAATCAAATTTAAAAGTTCTCAATGTTTATCTGCTCTTAGTTAATAAGAACGGTATAAACACAACAAACACATTCAAGTGTCTTGTATTCGAATCAAACTTTAGTTTGATTCACAATTGAGTCCGGCAAACAGTTATCAAGAATTAACCCTTCTTGATGACAACCAAAAACCTTGGTTAGTTGCCATACTAGTTTGTTTTCACTTTTCAAAAGTGAAAGTAAAACAGAGACCCTTTCGGGTTGTATGGTTAAGTGACTAAGCGTACACGGTGGATGCCTTGGCAGTCAGAGGCGATGAAAGACGTAATAACTTGCGATAAGCCCAGATTAGGTAGTAATAACCTTTTGAGTCTGGGATTTCTGAATGGGGAAACCCACGTGCATAAGCACGTATCCTGTTGTGAATACATAGCAACAGGAGGCAAACCGGGGGAACTGAAACATCTAAGTACCCCGAGGAAGAGAAATCAACCGAGATTCCGAAAGTAGCGGCGAGCGAAATTGGATTAGCCCTTAAGCTTTTAATGATGCAGGTGAAGAGTCTGGAAAGTCTCGCAATAAAGGGTGATAGCCCCGTAACCGACACATCATAATCAGTGAAAACGAGTAGGGCGGGACACGTGATATCCTGTCTGAATATGGGGGGACCATCCTCCAAGGCTAAATACTACTGACTGACCGATAGTGAACCAGTACCGTGAGGGAAAGGCGAAAAGAACCCCTGTGAGGGGAGTGAAATAGAACCTGAAACCGTGTACGTACAAGCAGTAGGAGCACCTTCGTGGTGTGACTGCGTACCTTTTGTATAATGGGTCAGCGACTTAATTTTAGTAGCAAGGTTAACCGTTTAGGGGAGCCGTAGGGAAACCGAGTCTTAACTGGGCGTACAGTTGCTAGGATTAGACCCGAAACCAGGTGATCTAGCCATGGGCAGGTTGAAGGTTGAGTAACATCAACTGGAGGACCGAACCGACTAATGTTGAAAAATTAGCGGATGACTTGTGGCTAGGGGTGAAAGGCCAATCAAACCTGGAGATAGCTGGTTCTCCCCGAAAGCTATTTAGGTAGCGCCTCGGACGAATACTACTGGGGGTAGAGCACTGTTAAGGCTAGGGGGTCATCCCGACTTACCAACCCTTTGCAAACTCCGAATACCAGTAAGTACTATCCGGGAGACACACGGCGGGTGCTAACGTCCGTCGTGGAGAGGGAAACAACCCAGACCGCCAGCTAAGGTCCCAAAGTATAGCTAAGTGGGAAACGATGTGGGAAGGCTCAGACAGCCAGGATGTTGGCTTAGAAGCAGCCATCATTTAAAGAAAGCGTAATAGCTCACTGGTCGAGTCGGCCTGCGCGGAAGATGTAACGGGGCTAAGCTATACACCGAAGCTGCGGCTACGTACCTTAGGGTATGTGGGGTAGGGGAGCGTTCTGTAAGCCGTTGAAGGTGTGCTGTAAGGCATGCTGGAGGTATCAGAAGTGCGAATGCTGACATGAGTAACGATAAAGGGAGTGAAAAACTCCCTCGCCGGAAGACCAAGGGTTCCTGTCCAACGTTAATCGGGGCAGGGTAAGTCGACTCCTAAGGCGAGGCCGAAAGGCGTAGTCGATGGGAAACGGGTTAATATTCCCGTACTTCTTACAATTGCGATGGGGGGACGGAGAAGGCTAGGTGGGCCTGGCGACGGTTGTCCAGGTTCAAGTACGTAGGCGGAAAGTTTAGGTAAATCCGGACTTTCTTAACGCTGAGATACGATGTCGAGCTACTACGGTAGTGAAGTCATTGATGCCATGCTTCCAGGAAAAGCCTCTAAGCTTCAGATTGTAAGGAATCGTACCCCAAACCGACACAGGTGGTCGGGTAGAGAATACCAAGGCGCTTGAGAGAACTCGGGTGAAGGAACTAGGCAAAATGGTACCGTAACTTCGGGAGAAGGTACGCTCTTATCAGTGAAGTCCCTTGCGGATGGAGCAGACGAGAGTCGCAGATACCAGGTGGCTGCAACTGTTTATTAAAAACACAGCACTGTGCAAAATCGTAAGATGACGTATACGGTGTGACGCCTGCCCGGTGCCGGAAGGTTAATTGATGGGGTTAGACTTCGGTCGAAGCTCTTGATCGAAGCCCCGGTAAACGGCGGCCGTAACTATAACGGTCCTAAGGTAGCGAAATTCCTTGTCGGGTAAGTTCCGACCTGCACGAATGGCGTAATGATGGCCACGCTGTCTCCACCCGAGACTCAGTGAAATTGAAATCGCTGTGAAGATGCAGTGTACCCGCGGCTAGACGGAAAGACCCCGTGAACCTTTACTACAGCTTGGCACTGAACATTGAACCTACAT
Source organism: Vibrio sp. SNU_ST1 (assembly GCF_030563405.1). Taxonomy (NCBI): domain Bacteria; kingdom Pseudomonadati; phylum Pseudomonadota; class Gammaproteobacteria; order Vibrionales; family Vibrionaceae; genus Vibrio; species Vibrio sp. SNU_ST1. Next base: position 2,804,492 of record NZ_CP130748.1, on the reverse strand, counting down.
GTGTAGGATAGGTGGGAGACTATGAAACCGCGTCGCTAGATGTGGTGGAGTCGTCCTTGAAATACCACCCTTGTAGTTTTGATGTTCTAACGTTGGTCCCTGAATCGGGATTACGGACAGTGCCTGGTGGGTAGTTTGACTGGGGCGGTCTCCTCCCAAAGAGTAACGGAGGAGCACGAAGGTGGGCTAAACACGGTTGGACATCGTGTGGTTAGTGCAATGGCATAAGCCCGCTTGACTGCGAGAATGACAATTCGAGCAGGTGCGAAAGCAGGTCATAGTGATCCGGTGGTTCTGAATGGAAGGGCCATCGCTCAACGGATAAAAGGTACTCCGGGGATAACAGGCTGATACCGCCCAAGAGTTCATATCGACGGCGGTGTTTGGCACCTCGATGTCGGCTCATCACATCCTGGGGCTGAAGTCGGTCCCAAGGGTATGGCTGTTCGCCATTTAAAGTGGTACGCGAGCTGGGTTTAGAACGTCGTGAGACAGTTCGGTCCCTATCTGCCGTGGGCGTTGGAAAATTGAAAGGGGCTGCTCCTAGTACGAGAGGACCGGAGTGGACGAACCTCTGGTGTTCGGGTTGTCATGCCAATGGCATTGCCCGGTAGCTAAGTTCGGAATCGATAACCGCTGAAAGCATCTAAGCGGGAAGCGAGCCTTGAGATGAGTTTTCCCTGGCACTATAAGTGTCCTAAAGGGTTGTCGTAGACTACGACGTTGATAGGCAGGGTGTGTAAGTGCTGTGAGGCATTGAGCTAACCTGTACTAATTGCCCGTGAGGCTTAACCATACAACACCCAAGGGGTTTTGTGGACTCAATAGAAAGACCAGACCTTGAATGAGTTTGAAGAGAGACTTTTAAATCAGTTTTCCAGATTATTTTGCCTTCAGTTTTTAAAAAGCTGAAAGTAAAAGCAAAATTTGTTTGGCGACCATAGCATTGTGGACCCACCTGATTCCATGCCGAACTCAGAAGTGAAACACAATAGCGCCGATGGTAGTGTGGGGTTTCCCCATGTGAGAGTAGGACATCGCCAGGCTTTAATTTCGACTTTGTCTACAAAGTAGACAAGTCACCATAGAATTCTAAGTTTCTTAGAGTTTTATGTTGACTTTCAAAGTGGAAAGCGTATTATACGCGTCCTGCTTGAGTGCTAAGGCACTGAAAGCGTTCTCTTTTTAGAGAACAAGCTCTTTAACAATTTAAACCTATCAATCTGTGTGGGCACTCGTTGATGAATATCAAAACGTTTTATCGTTAGATAAAACAGATTCTTCGGAATCAAAATTGATTTCAATGAACTGAGTGACCAATACAAAATTAAGTTTACTTAATTTTGGCACAGTCAATTCATTACCATTCTGTTGGAATGGTAATAGCTTTAGAATTACATGTTCACGTTCCTTTTTCGAAAAGAGCGAATGAATATTAGTTTTGAAGTCAGTATTCGTTGAGTCACAAAATCTTAAATTGAAGAGTTTGATCATGGCTCAGATTGAACGCTGGCGGCAGGCCTAACACATGCAAGTCGAGCGGAAACGACACTAACAATCCTTCGGGTGCGTTAATGGGCGTCGAGCGGCGGACGGGTGAGTAATGCCTAGGAAATTGCCTTGATGTGGGGGATAACCATTGGAAACGATGGCTAATACCGCATAATGCCTACGGGCCAAAGAGGGGGACCTTCGGGCCTCTCGCGTCAAGATATGCCTAGGTGGGATTAGCTAGTTGGTGAGGTAATGGCTCACCAAGGCGACGATCCCTAGCTGGTCTGAGAGGATGATCAGCCACACTGGAACTGAGACACGGTCCAGACTCCTACGGGAGGCAGCAGTGGGGAATATTGCACAATGGGCGAAAGCCTGATGCAGCCATGCCGCGTGTATGAAGAAGGCCTTCGGGTTGTAAAGTACTTTCAGTTGTGAGGAAGGGGGTGTTGTTAATAGCAACATCTCTTGACGTTAGCAACAGAAGAAGCACCGGCTAACTCCGTGCCAGCAGCCGCGGTAATACGGAGGGTGCGAGCGTTAATCGGAATTACTGGGCGTAAAGCGCATGCAGGTGGTTCATTAAGTCAGATGTGAAAGCCCGGGGCTCAACCTCGGAACTGCATTTGAAACTGGTGAACTAGAGTACTGTAGAGGGGGGTAGAATTTCAGGTGTAGCGGTGAAATGCGTAGAGATCTGAAGGAATACCAGTGGCGAAGGCGGCCCCCTGGACAGATACTGACACTCAGATGCGAAAGCGTGGGGAGCAAACAGGATTAGATACCCTGGTAGTCCACGCCGTAAACGATGTCTACTTGGAGGTTGTGGCCTTGAGCCGTGGCTTTCGGAGCTAACGCGTTAAGTAGACCGCCTGGGGAGTACGGTCGCAAGATTAAAACTCAAATGAATTGACGGGGGCCCGCACAAGCGGTGGAGCATGTGGTTTAATTCGATGCAACGCGAAGAACCTTACCTACTCTTGACATCCAGAGAAGCCAGTGGAGACACAGGTGTGCCTTCGGGAGCTCTGAGACAGGTGCTGCATGGCTGTCGTCAGCTCGTGTTGTGAAATGTTGGGTTAAGTCCCGCAACGAGCGCAACCCTTATCCTTGTTTGCCAGCGAGTAATGTCGGGAACTCCAGGGAGACTGCCGGTGATAAACCGGAGGAAGGTGGGGACGACGTCAAGTCATCATGGCCCTTACGAGTAGGGCTACACACGTGCTACAATGGCGCATACAGAGGGCAGCAAGCTAGCGATAGTGAGCGAATCCCAAAAAGTGCGTCGTAGTCCGGATTGGAGTCTGCAACTCGACTCCATGAAGTCGGAATCGCTAGTAATCGTGAATCAGAATGTCACGGTGAATACGTTCCCGGGCCTTGTACACACCGCCCGTCACACCATGGGAGTGGGCTGCAAAAGAAGTGGGTAGTTTAACCTTTCGGGGAGGACGCTCACCACTTTGTGGTTCATGACTGGGGTGAAGTCGTAACAAGGTAGCCCTAGGGGAACCTGGGGCTGGATCACCTCCTTATACGAAGATACTTACGATGAGTGTCCACACAGATTGATTAGGTTTAGAAAAGTAAAGAGACGATATTGGGTCTGTAGCTCAGCTGGTTAGAGCGCTCGCCTGATAAGCGGGAGGTCGGTGGTTCGAGTCCACTCAGACCCACCAATATCGACTAGAAACAAAGATGGGGCTATAGCTCAGCTGGGAGAGCGCCTGCCTTGCACGCAGGAGGTCTGCGGTTCGATCCCGCATAGCTCCACCATCTTTAAGTGTTTTTATCTGAAAATATTTAAAAATGGTTCTTTATGAATCAAGCTCTTTAACAATTTGGAAAGCTGACTGATTGATTACTTACGAGTAATTCAATCAAATTTAAAAGTTCTCAATGTTTATCTGCTCTTATTTAATAAGAACGGTATAAACACAACAAACACATTCAAGTGTCTTGTATTCGAATCAAACTTTAGTTTGATTCACAATTGAGTCCGGCAAACAGTTATCAAGAATTAACCCTTCTTGATGACAACCAAAAACCTTGGTTAGTTGCCATACTAGTTTGTTTTCACTTTTCAAAAGTGAAAGTAAAACAGAGACCCTTTCGGGTTGTATGGTTAAGTGACTAAGCGTACACGGTGGATGCCTTGGCAGTCAGAGGCGATGAAAGACGTAATAACTTGCGATAAGCCCAGATTAGGTAGTAATAACCTTTAGAGTCTGGGATTTCTGAATGGGGAAACCCACGTGCATAAGCACGTATCCTGTTGTGAATACATAGCAACAGGAGGCAAACCGGGGGAACTGAAACATCTAAGTACCCCGAGGAAGAGAAATCAACCGAGATTCCGAAAGTAGCGGCGAGCGAAATTGGATTAGCCCTTAAGCTTTTAATGAGACAGATGAAGGCTCTGGAAAGTGCCGCAATAAAGGGTGATAGCCCCGTAATCGACATCTCATAATCAGTGAAAACGAGTAGGGCGGGACACGTGATATCCTGTCTGAATATGGGGGGACCATCCTCCAAGGCTAAATACTACTGACTGACCGATAGTGAACCAGTACCGTGAGGGAAAGGCGAAAAGAACCCCTGTGAGGGGAGTGAAATAGAACCTGAAACCGTGTACGTACAAGCAGTAGGAGCACCTTCGTGGTGTGACTGCGTACCTTTTGTATAATGGGTCAGCGACTTAATTTTAGTAGCAAGGTTAACCGTTTAGGGGAGCCGTAGGGAAACCGAGTCTTAACTGGGCGTACAGTTGCTAGGATTAGACCCGAAACCAGGTGATCTAGCCATGGGCAGGTTGAAGGTTGAGTAACATCAACTGGAGGACCGAACCGACTAATGTTGAAAAATTAGCGGATGACTTGTGGCTAGGGGTGAAAGGCCAATCAAACCTGGAGATAGCTGGTTCTCCCCGAAAGCTATTTAGGTAGCGCCTCGGACGAATACTACTGGGGGTAGAGCACTGTTAAGGCTAGGGGGTCATCCCGACTTACCAACCCTTTGCAAACTCCGAATACCAGTAAGTACTATCCGGGAGACACACGGCGGGTGCTAACGTCCGTCGTGGAGAGGGAAACAACCCAGACCGCCAGCTAAGGTCCCAAAGTATAGCTAAGTGGGAAACGATGTGGGAAGGCTCAGACAGCCAGGATGTTGGCTTAGAAGCAGCCATCATTTAAAGAAAGCGTAATAGCTCACTGGTCGAGTCGGCCTGCGCGGAAGATGTAACGGGGCTAAGCTATACACCGAAGCTGCGGCTACGTACCTTAGGGTATGTGGGGTAGGGGAGCGTTCTGTAAGCCGTTGAAGGTGTGCTGTAAGGCATGCTGGAGGTATCAGAAGTGCGAATGCTGACATGAGTAACGATAAAGGGAGTGAAAAACTCCCTCGCCGGAAGACCAAGGGTTCCTGTCCAACGTTAATCGGGGCAGGGTAAGTCGACTCCTAAGGCGAGGCCGAAAGGCGTAGTCGATGGGAAACGGGTTAATATTCCCGTACTTCTTACAATTGCGATGGGGGGACGGAGAAGGCTAGGTGGGCCTGGCGACGGTTGTCCAGGTTCAAGTATGTAGGCGGAAAGTTTAGGTAAATCCGGACTTTCTTAACGCTGAGATACGATGTCGAGCTACTACGGTAGTGAAGTCATTGATGCCATGCTTCCAGGAAAAGCCTCTAAGCTTCAGATTGTAAGGAATCGTACCCCAAACCGACACAGGTGGTCGGGTAGAGAATACCAAGGCGCTTGAGAGAACTCGGGTGAAGGAACTAGGCAAAATGGTACCGTAACTTCGGGAGAAGGTACGCTCTTATCAGTGAAGTCCCTTGCGGATGGAGCAGACGAGAGTCGCAGATACCAGGTGGCTGCAACTGTTTATTAAAAACACAGCACTGTGCAAAATCGTAAGATGACGTATACGGTGTGACGCCTGCCCGGTGCCGGAAGGTTAATTGATGGGGTTAGACTTCGGTCGAAGCTCTTGATCGAAGCCCCGGTAAACGGCGGCCGTAACTATAACGGTCCTAAGGTAGCGAAATTCCTTGTCGGGTAAGTTCCGACCTGCACGAATGGCGTAATGATGGCCACGCTGTCTCCACCCGAGACTCAGTGAAATTGAAATCGCTGTGAAGATGCAGTGTACCCGCGGCTAGACGGAAAGACCCCGTGAACCTTTACTACAGCTTGGCACTGAACATTGAACCTACATGTGTAGGATAGGTGGGAGACTATGAAACCGCGTCGCTAGATGTGGTGGAGTCGTCCTTGAAATACCACCCTTGTAGTTTTGATGTTCTAACGTTGGTCCCTGAATCGGGATTACGGACAGTGCCTGGTGGGTAGTTTGACTGGGGCGGTCTCCTCCCAAAGAGTAACGGAGGAGCACGAAGGTGGGCTAAACACGGTTGGACATCGTGTGGTTAGTGCAATGGCATAAGCCCGCTTGACTGCGAGAATGACAATTCGAGCAGGTGCGAAAGCAGGTCATAGTGATCCGGTGGTTCTGAATGGAAGGGCCATCGCTCAACGGATAAAAGGTACTCCGGGGATAACAGGCTGATACCGCCCAAGAGTTCATATCGACGGCGGTGTTTGGCACCTCGATGTCGGCTCATCACATCCTGGGGCTGAAGTCGGTCCCAAGGGTATGGCTGTTCGCCATTTAAAGTGGTACGCGAGCTGGGTTTAGAACGTCGTGAGACAGTTCGGTCCCTATCTGCCGTGGGCGTTGGAAAATTGAAAGGGGCTGCTCCTAGTACGAGAGGACCGGAGTGGACGAACCTCTGGTGTTCGGGTTGTCATGCCAATGGCATTGCCCGGTAGCTAAGTTCGGAATCGATAACCGCTGAAAGCATCTAAGCGGGAAGCGAGCCTTGAGATGAGTTTTCCCTGACGCTATAAGCGTCCTAAAGGGTTGTCGTAGACTACGACGTTGATAGGCAGGGTGTGTAAGTGCTGCGAGGCATTGAGCTAACCTGTACTAATTGCCCGTGAGGCTTAACCATACAACACCCAAGGGGTTTTGTGGACTCAAAGACAGACCTTGAATGAGTTTGAGAGATACTTTTAAATTATAGCTTTCCGAATTTTAAAATTTGCTTGGCGACCATAGCATTGTGGACCCACCTGATTCCATGCCGAACTCAGAAGTGAAACACAATAGCGCCGATGGTAGTGTGGGGCTTCCCCATGTGAGAGTAGGACATCGCCAGGCTCCAAATTTATTTTCACTTTTTAAAAGTGAAGACAAAAAGTTTTCAAAATCGTTTTAAACGGTTCTTGAATTGCTGATATAGCTCAGCCCGGTAGAGCGCACCCTTGGTAAGGGTGAGGTCCCCAGTTCGAGTCTGGGTATCAGCACCACTATTTAGTTGATTTGATTAATCAAGTTAACAACAGAATTTGTTTGACGACCATAGCATTGTGGACCCACCTGATTCCATGCCGAACTCAGAAGTGAAACATAATAGCGCCGATGGTAGTGTGGGGTTTCCCCATGTGAGAGTAGGACATCGTCAGGCTTAAATTGCATTATGCTGAATAGACACTGCGGAGTGGTAGTTCAGTTGGTTAGAATACCGGCCTGTCACGCCGGGGGTCGCGGGTTCGAGTCCCGTCCACTCCGCCACTTATTTAGAAGCCTCGCTAGAAATAGCGGGGTTTTTTTACATCTAAATAATAGTAATTCCCCTCTTTGGTCGAACGAGTCCCGTGAGGGTTTTCCTGAAGTCATAAACTTCAACTATTCTGCCTCTTATTAGAAAGCCTAATCTCACGACTAGGCTTTCGCCGTTTCTGGCATCATTATTTGGTTGTCGCCCAGCTAGTACCGCAAAAGGTTTCCCAACAATGCCATCACTGACCCAAATGTCTCGTTAGAAATAGTGAGGCTTTCTACATTTTGAAAATGGGCTTAGCTCATTGAGGGACCGTGTCAATTTGGGCCATTTCAGCTCCTCTCATAAAACCAGTCTTTACAGACTAGGTTTACCTGTATCTTAGGTAATGTTACTCGGGGTTACCTACAATCCCAATCCCTTGCAATGTACTATATCTAGATATTTTTTAGAGAAGCTCTGTTATCAATAACTAGGCTTTCTTGCGACTCTAATCGAGATGATTTAGATATGTTTTAACTGCCTACATAATTAGCTACTTAAATTATGTAGGCATCGCTATCTAGCATTGTTCATATGCTTGCCTGCAAAGATCACTACCTATTAGGTTGGAATTCCTTGATGGAGACAAGAGCTTGCTGTGCGTCAGAAACCTCTTTAGAGCGTGGTAGAGCTCGTTTTTTATTACTTAACGACTCTTACATACAGATCAACCTAAAGCCATTCCGAAACGGATTTGAGCACCTTGTTTAATGGGCTTAATAAAGGCTAACAATTCCAAGGATAGTATTTAAGTGATTAGCAATGTGTTGCCCTGCAGTTAATGATTAGAATAGCGGAGGTTTGAAATTACAATCTTCGATCAATCAAATAGATAGAACATCTCCCGTATCCCGATTTGGAGGAAGAATAGACACTACCTTAGTGACGTTTCAGGCTTTCTTTTACTCAGGTGTGTTTGTTTACTCGATATTAGTTATTGATTTGTCATGATGAGTTATGAGTGTTGTAGCGATAACCTTTTTTCTGTGAGTGATTTGATTTACTGCTTACTAATTCAAGTTGTGCTTTGGTAAATGCGACTAGTATAAAGTTACACAAAGTTATCTTTGTTAGTTGGAAGCCCAAACTCTCCAAGATCATGAACGGATAGTTTGGTATTACTTCGATAAATTGATTGAGTCCAAAAGCCTTAAAGGTAGTTCTATGAAACTAAGCTTTAACTTTGAAGATGCGAGCCAGATCTTTGTAGGATCTTTTGCTTTAGCTGTGCCGATTTCCTTTTCTGAAGAGGCCTGGAAGTTAGGGGAGACTTTACCTACAGCTAACTTGATGTTGTTGTTTCTATTGTCTGCTGTATTCCTTGGCTTTTATACGTATGAGAGTGTATTTCAGAAAGATATCATCGCTCGGTTGCCGGTATTTATTTTCAGAATTGTTATTGCTTATGTGATGACTGCATTGGTTGTTGCTTTGGTGCTGACTTGTTTGGATAAACTGCCTTTGTTAAGCGATCCAATTATATCTATCAAAAGGGTGATTGTCATTTCTATGCCAGCGTCTATGGGAGCGATTGTGGTGGATAGTTTCGATAAAGAATGAATTCGTGCATCACTTCAATTTAAGGAACCCGCTGAGCCTTTCTAGAGCTTATTTGAATTCATTCTTTAGCTTTTCAATTCCCGTACTCATTACTAGCGTTTTTCAGCAAGGTAACCAAACTAGTACGTTTGTGATGACTGACTTTTTACAAGAGTGACTAGCTCGTTGTTGTGATAGCTTAAACGGAATTAAAGAGAAAAGTTTGATTGCTTTAGAAGAGTATTAAAAGGGTTGGTTTTCGAATTAAATGAGGTAGTAGAAAGGTGAGTGGACTTGTATGAATAAGTTTGAATCTTCAGATGCAAAAAAGCCGCATCAATGATGCGGCTTTCTTTAATTGGCTCCCCTTGCAAGACTTGAACTTGCGACATACGGATTAACAGTCCGCCGTTCTACCAACTGAACTAAAGGGGAATTGATTGTTTTATCTCTAATCAAGAGAATGGTGCCGACTACCGGAATCGAACTGGTGACCTACTGATTACAAGTCAGTTGCTCTACCTACTGAGCTAAGTCGGCATCATATATCAAGAAGCTTACGCTTAATGATTAACTTGGCTCCCCTTGCAAGACTTGAACTTGCGACATACGGATTAACAGTCCGCCGTTCTACCAACTGAACTAAAGGGGAATTATTCTTAAAGCTTTAAAAGAAATGGTGCCGACTACCGGAGTCGAACTGGTGACCTACTGATTACAAGTCAGTTGCTCTACCTACTGAGCTAAGTCGGCACATAATATTTCTTTGTGCTTTACTGTTGTTGTCTAAGACACCAACAAATAAATTGTGGTGCCCGGAGGCGGAATCGAACCACCGACACGAGGATTTTCAATCCTCTGCTCTACCGACTGAGCTATCCGGGCGACGAGGTGTATTAAACGTGTTTTCGCGTTCTGGGTCAACATTAAATTGCAAAAAAAGTATTGTTTGATGTTTTTCTATACTTAGTGGGGTGTTTTTGTTCGTTTGGGCTGAAAAACCTAGGTCTAGCATGCCTTAAAAGACGGCAAAACTACGATTAACTGCTTTGAATGTGCACTTAAATAAAAAAAGCACGTATGAAAACGTGCTTTAATATTTAAGTCTTTTCTCGAAAGTTTAGTGTTTTACTTCAAACCTATTTACCCAAGTCTCTAATTCGTTAGAAAGAGAAGCTAAAGTTTGAGTACTGTTATGGCTTTCCGTTACGACATCGCTCAGTTGGTTACCACTTTCTTCGATCATATTGATACGCTTCGATATATCATCGCTTACCTGAGTTTGCTCTGCGGCTGCTGTAGCGATTTGATGACTCATTGATGATATGGACTCTAATGCAATCACAATCTGTTGTAAGGCCTCAGAGGCATTCTGAGACTCAGTCACAGTGCTTTCACTCGTTGCAGCACATACATTCATCGTTTGAATTGCGTTGCGGGAGCCTTCTTGAAGGTTATTGATCATTAACTGAATTTCTTTGGTGCTTGATTGCGTTCGACCAGCAAGATTACGCACCTCATCTGCCACTACAGCAAAGCCGCGACCTTGCTCACCTGCTCGTGCAGCCTCGATAGCAGCGTTAAGTGCTAGCAGGTTAGTTTGCTCTGCGATATCACCTATAACGTCCAGTACTTTTACAATATTGTTTACGTCGTTATCTAGGTTAGCGACAGCTTCACTCGCTGTACCTAATTGTCCTGCTAGGCCTTGAATATTATCTACTGTGTTGTGAATTAGGAGCTGAGTATGTTGGCTTTGCTTGTCGGCCTCGTCGGTGTTACGTGCAGTATCGCCAGCTGAATCAGCAACATTATTTGCTGAAGACGCCATCTCGGTCATTGCTGTTGCGATCATTTCAGTTGATTGTTGCTGAGTTTCAGTCAGTTGAGCGATAGAACCTGCACGATCTTCTACGCGCTGTAATTCGCCTCTTAATGCCAACATTGAAGAGTTAAGGTTTGATACTAACTCTGCCAGTGATTGACTCATTTGTTGTACTGCGTGGTAGATACTACCTTGTTCTGCTTGAGTCTCGAACGATGTTTGGATTTTTCCTTTTGCGACAGCTTGTACTGCTTCTCTTACGTCTTTGGGTTCACCGCCAAGTAGAGATAGCATACGTTTAATTGAGATAATCAAGCTTGAAAGAATGACACCAGCAATAGCCAAACACAAAATCAGTTGCCATTGTGCTGTTGACCAAAATCTTTCGTTGACTTCATTGAAGCCAATACCTGTACCTACAACCCATCCCCAGTGAGGTGTTTTTTCTGCTATTGACAGTTTTTCTTCAATGCTTCCGTCGGGTAGTTTCTGTGTCCAGGTGTACTCGACTATTTGCCCGGTTCGATTACCAAGTGCTCGCTGGATCAGTTGGCCAACGCTATTTCCATCACCGTCTTTAAAATCATTAAAGCTGGTTCCGTGTAGTTGCGGATCCAAAGGTGTCGCGACAAAGGTCATGTTTTCATCAGCAACGTATACGTATTCGTTGTCTTTATAGATGTTATTGCGTAGCAGGCGAGTGGCAAGTTGTTTAGCTTGCTGTTCTTCTAGAGTGCCATCAATAGCCATTTTTTCGACTTCATTTAGGATGCTGTATGCACTTTTAAACAGCTCTGTTACGCGAGCTTTGTTGTCTATGTTACTAGCAACTCTTAGGGTCCATAAACCAGTAGCCGTCAGTGCGAGCAGAGCGATCAAAATGATGCCAGATAATAAGTAAGCTTGCGTTTTTAATTTCATATTTCCCCGCGCAGCGATTTAATAATAAGTATGGTGTATCATTCAACGAATCTTAATCTAAGTCGTGTAGTGCAGGTATCAGAAAGGTATCAAAACATGATGAAGATTAAATTTACGAAGAAAAAAAAGTCCCAAAAAGAACATTTGTTTAGTGTTAGTGAATAAATCGAGCAAAGAGCAATTACTCTACTGGGAGTGGCGAGAGTGTTATTTTTACTAGTCTATCAAGATTTAATGTTGTTCTGATGTGTATATTGAATGGAGTTTACCTTTGCTCAAACGAAAAAAAGCCAAGTCTTTCGACTTGGCTTTCTTGAATGTGGCTCCCCTTGCAAGACTTGAACTTGCGACATACGGATTAACAGTCCGCCGTTCTACCAACTGAACTAAAGGGGAATTACTTGTCTCAACATCAGGTCTATTAAAGACCATTATTTGTTAAGTACCAAATAATGGTGCCTCGAGGCGGAATCGAACCACCGACACGCGGATTTTCAATCCGCTGCTCTACCGACTGAGCTATCGAGGCAAAAGAATGGTGCCGACTACCGGAGTCGAACTGGTGACCTACTGATTACAAGTCAGTTGCTCTACCTACTGAGCTAAGTCGGCACACTAAATTCTTTGCTTTAGAGAGTAAACTCTCTAATTAAAACCTCATATAAAATGAAATTCTTTAAAATGGCTCCCCTTGCAAGACTTGAACTTGCGACATACGGATTAACAGTCCGCCGTTCTACCAACTGAACTAAAGGGGAATTACTTGTCTCAACATTAGGTCTATAAAGACCATCATTTGTTAAGTACCAAATAATGGTGCCTCGAGGCGGAATCGAACCACCGACACGCGGATTTTCAATCCGCTGCTCTACCGACTGAGCTATCGAGGCAAAAGAATGGTGCCGACTACCGGAGTCGAACTGGTGACCTACTGATTACAAGTCAGTTGCTCTACCTACTGAGCTAAGTCGGCACACTAAATTCTTTATGCTTTTGTCCGTGTTGCTACTCCCTGTTAAAGAGTATTGACACCAACAAATCAAATTGTGGTGCCCGGAGGCGGAATCGAACCACCGACACGAGGATTTTCAATCCTCTGCTCTACCGACTGAGCTATCCGGGCAACGGAGCGCTATTAAACGGATTTTCTGCATAACCGTCAACACCTTTTTTGAAAATAACTAAAAAAAACGTTCGTTAGTTGTTTTTTTATTCAAAAGTGAGGCTTACGTTTTACCTTGGTTAAAATCTTTCTTGAATTTTGTTACTTTCTCTAAATATCGGCGCGACTCTTTATTGGGGTGTTTCTTTGTCAGTGCCCAGTAAGCTTGGCTCGGTTGCAATGAATTTAAGTCACGCATTGCTCGCTTTCTATCCTTACTGAAAGTATTGAGTACGCCACCAGTGCCGCCGTTATATGCTGAGATCATGCTGTACTCAAGCGTTGTCGGGTGTTTTACGTCTTTCAAATAACGATTTTTAAGAATGTAAAAGTATGCGGTGCCCGCATCAATGTTGTTTTCTGGATTGAATAAGTACTCAGGACTTGGTTCTCCCGGTTTCTTTTTAACGAGCTTAAAGACATCTCGACCTGCGGTTTTTGGTACGACCTGCATAAGACCATAAGCATTTGCCCAGCTCACAGCGTAGGGGTTGAAGCTACTTTCTGTTTTGATGATTGCGTAAATCAAGTCTTCAGGGATGTCATAGCGTTGAGATGCTCGTTGTACTATATCGGCATACTTATAACTACGTTTACTCGCATGATCTGCCACCATTGGGATTTCGACGTAGTAGGCTTTTTTAAAGTCGACTTCTTTGGTTTTTAGATTGTTGGCGATCAGGTAATCTGCGAATTTGTTAGCACGCCATGTCCATTGAATGGGCTTTTTCTCTTGGTCTACGACTTGGTTGTAGAGGAAGGGTTGACCTTCTAGCTTTATGCTTTTGGACGAAAATAGATCGACATGAGCTGGGTCATCGGGCGTCAGGAGCGTCGTCATGATCGCATTTTTGAGATGCTTTTTAGGATCTGTTAAGGAGACGGTTTCTACCGTTATGATACCTTGACTGAAGTTAACTTCTGAACGGCTTAGATAATTGTCTATGTATTTCACATAGTTACTCTTACCTGCCATCTTTACTTCACTGTTGCCCCAGCGCTTTTGGATATTGCCAGAAAAGCTACTAATCAAAGCATCCAGCGCACCAGTATCTTTTTCAAATTGCCCTGGTAGTTCTGCCAAATTACTTACAAACCGGTTGGTTGGTTCGTAATTAACATCATAAATGCTTTCGACAAACTCACGACTGCACCCGGTTAACAACATGGCAGTTAGGAAGTAACTTAGCTTTTTCATAGTTCCTCATACAAAAATGACATCGCGGCGCTAACCATGATGTCATTAAAATTTACTGAAATAAATGTCTTATTCGCTTGGTGGGGTATAGCCATCAATAACGACATCTTTACCTTCGAAAAGGAAGTTAACCATCTCAGTTTCAAGAAGTTTACGATGTTCTGGATCCATCATATTTAGCTTCTTTTCATTGATAAGCATGGTTTGTTTGCTTTGCCATTGTCCCCAAGCTTCTTTAGATACGTTGTCAAAGATACGCTTACCTAGGTCACCCGGGTAAAGTTGAAAATCTAGGCCTTCAGCATCTTTTTGAAGGCGAGCACAAAATACAGTGCGGCTCATAGTGGTTCCTCTTATCGCGTTCGTTGGTTCAAACGTCGTCGTTCAGTTCAAAGGGTAGGCTCTCAATAAGCTGCTTTACAGGAGCGGCTAGGCCAATTTCTTCCGGTTTTGATAAGTTATACCAGAGACCTTTAGTCCCTTCCATTATCAAATCTGGTTGTTTATCTAATTTTACTAATACAGGCGTGATATCTAAGTGGTAGTGGCTGAAAGTATGTCGAAACGCAATCATGGTCTTGATCGAATCGGTTTCATTGTCTTTGATCGAACGAAGGTCTAACTGATGTTCGATCTCTGCATTTTCATTCTGAGGGAAACAGAATAGCCCTCCCCAGATACCTGTTTGAGGGCGTTGTTCAAGCCATACTTGATTGTCGTGGTACAAAATCACAAACCATGTTTCTTTCACTGGTTTTTCTTTCTTCGGCTTTTTTTCCGGAAAATCGAGCTGTCTATCGAGCTTCTTGGCTTCACACATGGTCTCAATTGGGCACAAAGTACATTTAGGCTTGCTACGAGTACAAACCATTGCACCCATATCCATCATCGCTTGATTGTACTTATCGACGTCTTGTTTCGGGGTATGAACTTCAGCGTATTCCCAAAGCTGGTTCTCGACTTTCTTTTGCCCCGGCCAACCTTCTACTGCAAAGCTTCTCGCCAAGGTGCGCTTGACGTTGCCATCAAGAATCGCATGAGGGAGTTTATGAACAGATGATAGAACTGCTGCAGCAGTTGAGCGACCGATGCCCGGTAGCGCGTTCATCTCTTCGATAGACAGCGGAAATTCACCACCATATTGCTCAGCAACGATCTTGGCTGCTTTATGTAGATTGCGAGCTCGTGCGTAATAACCAAGCCCCGTCCATAAGTGCAGCACCTCATCTTGTTCGGCGTTCGCTAGATCGATAACCGTAGGAAAGCGTTCTAAGAAGCGTTGGTAATATGGAATCACAGTAGCGACTTGAGTCTGCTGAAGCATGATTTCAGATAGCCAAACGGTGTAGGCGGTTTTGTTTTGTTGCCAAGGTAATTCTTTACGCCCGTAGGCGTCATACCACTTTAATATGGCGGTTGCGAAAGGAGTCACGACATGCTCTATGCTTTGCTATTATTAGGAGTGAAATTGCACCACACTTACGGTTGGATGTAAAACAGACAAATTGTGTGGGAATT
The DNA here is from genome assembly GCF_030563405.1 of Vibrio sp. SNU_ST1. Classification (NCBI taxonomy): domain Bacteria; kingdom Pseudomonadati; phylum Pseudomonadota; class Gammaproteobacteria; order Vibrionales; family Vibrionaceae; genus Vibrio; species Vibrio sp. SNU_ST1. Next base: position 2,789,165 of record NZ_CP130748.1, on the reverse strand, counting down.
TATCCACGGAAAGACTTGCACCGGAGGCAATTCTTTGGATAATCCCCGCTTTGATTAATCAATGTGCAGGCAAAAATCAATGAGTGAAGTGACCACTAACGAATATACTGAAGACGGCAAACTGGTTCGTAAGATCCGTAGTTTTGTTCGCCGCGAAGGCCGCTTAACAAAAGGCCAAGAAAACGCGATGAACGAATGTTGGCCAACAATGGGTATCGACTACAATCCAGAACTTCTTAACTGGAAAGAAGTATTTGGCAACGATAACCCTGTTGTACTAGAGATTGGCTTCGGTATGGGTGCATCACTGGTTGAAATGGCAAAGAACGCACCTGAGAAAAACTTCTTAGGTATTGAAGTTCATAGCCCAGGTGTTGGTGCGTGTCTAGGTACAGCTCGCGATGCTGGCGTAACTAACCTGCGTGTAATGTGTCACGATGCAGTAGAAGTATTTGAACACATGATCCCAGACAGCAGCCTGCATACACTGCAACTGTTCTTCCCTGACCCATGGCATAAAGCTCGTCACCACAAACGTCGTATCGTTAAGGCTGAGTTTGCAGAGATGGTTCGCGGTAAGCTTCAACTTGATACTGGTATTTTCCATATGGCGACTGACTGGGAAAACTACGCAGAACATATGATTGAAGTGATGAACGTTGCTCCAGGTTTCGAGAATATCGCTGAAGATGGTGATTACATTCCTCGTCCGGATGAGCGCCCGCTAACTAAGTTTGAAGCTCGTGGCCACCGTTTAGGTCATGGTGTTTGGGACATTAAGTTCAAGCGTACTAAGTAATTCTGAATTAAATTAAGTGAAGGTGAATCCGACTTAGGATTTAACCCCTACACTTTATGGGATTGATTAAAGCCAACATTATTGTAGTGTTGGCTTTTTTGTCCTTAGGCTTTTATTGCGATAAAGGTTTAAGGACAGAAAGTAATGTCACCCCCCTACAAAAATAACAATAAAGAAGTAAGCACACATGAAACCAACTCAAGCTATTTTGGCCGAGATTTTAGATGAAGTTCGCCCTTTAATTGGTCAGGGAAAGGTCGCAGATTATATTCCTGCATTGGCTCGTGTATCGAACCAGAAATTGGCGATTGCGGTATATACCAATGAAGGTGAAGTCATTCAAGCTGGCGATGCCGATGAAGCCTTTTCCGTGCAATCAATCTCTAAAGCTTTAAGCCTGACGCTAGCAATGGTGTTGTATAAGCCGGAAGAAATTTGGCAACGCGTTGGGAAGGAGCCTTCAGGACAAGCCTTTAACTCGATGATTCAGCTTGAGATGGAACACGGCATCCCTCGTAACCCGTTTATTAACGCAGGTGCAATTATCGTTGCTGACTTATTGCAAAGCCGTCTATCAGCGCCGAGACATCGTTTATTAGAATTTGTACGTCAGTTATCAGGTGATACTCATATTGTGTATGACAAGGTTGTGGCGGCTTCTGAGATGATGCACAGCGATCGTAATGCTGCTATCGCTTATTTGATGCGTTCATTTGGTAATTTTGAGAACGATGTTATCCCCGTACTCAACAATTACTTTCATGCTTGTGCGCTTAAAATGACCTGTGTTGACTTGGCGAAGACCTTTAGCTATTTGGCAAACAAAGGCGTGTCGGTTCAGACTAAGAAAGAGATCATCACGCCAGTTCAAACCAAACAGCTGAATGCTTTGCTTGCAACATGTGGCTTGTACGATGGGGCTGGTGAGTTTGCCTACCGTGTTGGCATGCCAGGAAAATCGGGTGTCGGTGGCGGTATTATTGCTATCGTTCCGGGTGAGATGACAATCGCGGTGTGGTCTCCAGAGCTTGATCCTTCTGGTAACTCTCTTGCTGGTACTAAGGCTCTAGAGTTGCTTTCAGAGCGTATTGGTCGTTCTATTTTCTAAGCTCTAAGCTCTAAGCTCTAAGCTCTAAGCTCGACAAAAAAGCCTCTCGTGATGAGAGGCTTTTTGCATTCTAGCGTTCGAACTATTCGTCTTCTTCTGCCATAAAGGCTTCAAGTAGATCATTTAGGAACAGCTTTCCTTTTTCAGTGATCTGCCAATGGCTGTCGGTTTCATTAAGATAACCGAGGTCTTTGGCCCACTCTATCGTTGGCTGAATCGAATCAAACTCTAACCCAGTCGTATCAATGAAGTCTTGTTTTGGACACGCTTCCATTAGCCTGAAGCGGTTCATGAAGAACTCGAAAGGGCGGTCCTCGTTCGGTACTTCAAGTTCATCAGATAAATAAGGCTTCACCAGATTTTGATACGCTGCTAGGTAGCCTCTAGGGTGTTTAACCTTAGTGGTGCGAACAATACGTCCATCTGCAAAACTTAGCTTGCCATGAGAACCACAGCCAATTCCTAGGTAGTCACCAAAGCGCCAGTAATTGAGATTATGCCGACACTGATATCCCGGCTTGCTGTAGCCTGAAATTTCGTACTGTACATAACCTGCGTCTGCGAGCTTCTTATGGCCTAAGTCGAAAATATCCCAAAGGTCATCATCGTCAGGCAGCTTTGGCGTTTTGTAATAGAACATGGTGTTAGGTTCTATTGTTAGCTGATACCAAGATAAATGCGGAGGATTAAGCTCGATCGCTTTGTCTAAATCAGCCAAGGCCTGATCAATGCTTTGATCGGGTAAGCCATGCATTAAATCTAGGTTGAAGCTATTTAATCCAATTTTATGCGCTAAGTGAGCTGCGTTAACCGCTTCGTCTTGACCGTGAATACGCCCAAGCCTTTCCAGTTTCTCTTGCTCAAAACTTTGTACACCCACTGAGATACGACTAATACCTGCCTTTTGGTAACCTGCAAAACGTTCAGCTTCGATAGTTCCCGGATTAGCTTCCATGGTGATTTCTATTTCAGGTTTGAACGGGATGCGTTGTTCAATGCCTTGCAGCAATCGACCTATTCCTTCTGGAGAAAATAGACTCGGCGTGCCGCCACCAATAAAGATCGAATGCAATGGGCGAGGTGCGCCATTGAGTTGGTATTTTTCGATATCGGTATCGAGATCCTCAAGTAGCGCATCGATGTACTCTTTTTCAGGAATCTCGGCTTTTAGAGCATGAGAGTTAAAATCACAATACGGACACTTTTGTACACACCATGGGATGTGGACATAGAGGCTAAGTGCGGGTGGTATAAGCGCTGTATTGTGCATTACAGAGCTTGCTCCTTGAGCGTCTTAAATAATGACGTGAGGGCTTTACCACGGTGTGACAGTTGCTTCTTACGTGATGATTCAAGCTCTGCTGCGGCGCAGTTATCTTCTGGTACAAAGAATACAGGATCGTAGCCAAAGCCATTCTCACCGTGCTCTTCAGTCAGAATGCGACCTTCCCATTTACCGTGACACACCAATGGTGTTGGATCGTTTTCGTGACGCATTAGTACCAACACACAGTGGAAACGAGCGGTACGCTTTTCAGTTTCCACACCTTGCATGGTATCAAGCAGTTTTTCGATGTTTTGCTTATCCGTCGCCCCCTCACCTGAGTAACGCGCTGAGTAGATACCGGGTGCACCATTAAGGTAATCAACTTCTAAACCAGAGTCGTCCGCAATGGCTGGTAGCCCTGTTTCTTTCGCTGCGTGGCGAGCTTTGATGATGGCATTTTCAATGAAAGTCGTTCCTGTTTCTGCGACTTCTGAAACGTTAAATTCATTTTGCGCGACAACGTCGAAACCAAACTCAGACAGAATATCTGCCATCTCGCGAACTTTGCCTTGGTTGCCTGTTGCTAAAACAATCTTACTCATGGGGATGTGGCTCTAATAAGTTAATGACTAGAAATGTGAGCTTTGAAGCTACTCTTCTATATAGAATTTTTGTGTGAAACGCAGTGGACCTGTGCCTTTCAAACCGGCGTTAACATCGATATTAAAAGTGATGTTTTCTTCGTGAGTGATAGGGAACTCTGCAAGGTAATAAATCGCATCACCTTCCTTTATTTCACGGAAGTTAAGCGTGCGAGTGTTGCCTACTAGGTTTCGTGCTGTTCCCGTAATTTTAGCCGTTGTTGCAGGCTTGCCTAGAGAAGCGTTGTCTAGCACGCTGATATTTAGAATCGCAGAGTATCCGTTTCGTTTAAGTGTATATTGTTTAGCGACCTGCGCAGTTAGAAACGTGGAATTGAAAGCCGAGTAGTGAACCTCGACATCCTTGATACTTTTAAACTGCCCTGCCGAACTTGGTAAGGCAACAAGAGCGGTGAGTAGTGCTGTTATCCATAAACGCATAATGACTCCAATAAATAGCAAAAAGCCATCATAGGATGGCTTTGACTTCAGTTGGGATTTGGCTTGGCGAGCATATTCGAACTTGCTTGTGCCTACCTAGCTCTCCCTTTTCTATCGTAATTTGCCCTTTAGCGACCTTAAATTGTTTCGCAAGGTATTTCGCTAAGTGAGCATTGGCTTTGCCATCAACCGGTGGTGCTGTAATGGCAATTTTCAGTTCCTCGCCGTGTAAGCCGACAATTTTGTCTCGGCTTGCTTTGGGTTGGATATAGAGCCTAAGAAGAATATCGTCTTCCTCGGCCCAAACCGATTTTGGCATCGTCAAAGTACCTGATGTTTGTACTTGAATTATAGCTGATACCAAATAGGACCAATTAGGTCACCCATTAAGAAGTTCGCAAATTGCAGAACAATAAACAGTACCAGTACGCTTAAATCAAAACCGCCCATTGCTGGAAGAATACGACGAATTGGAGCAAGCATTGGTTCCGTCAGTTGATGGAACACGTATTCGATTGGGCTACGGCCTTGGCTAACCCAGCTCAGGATTGCACGGATTAGTAGAACCCAGAAAATCAAACCACCAGCCGCTTTGAGCAGAGATAGTGCGCCAAAGATCAGGAAGCTGATGTCAAATACAGCCGCACCGCCAGAGATAATGAGATTTAGAGCGACGAACTTAAGTACACATAGCACATAAGCGAAAACAACCGTCGCAAGGTCAAGGCTGCCGATTGATGGAATCACTCGGCGTAGTGGGGCAACAACTGGTTGTGTCGCTTTTACGATAAATTGTGAGAATGGGTTGTAGAAATCTGCACGTGATGCTTGTAGCCAGATACGCAAGATCACAACCATGATGTAAAGATCAAAAACGGTCGAGATCAGAAAGCTCATCGAGTTCATATTGTTTCCTTTTTCGGATTTACTTGCCGTTTAGGTATCGCCTGAACGACACAATGCTTTTTTACTGTAATTAGTATTAAAACAGTTTTTCCATCTCTTCAGCTCGAGCAACCGCCGCTTGCATGGCTTTTGCTACGATGTCTGATAGTTGATGGTCGTTAAACGTGCGCAGTGCTTCTGCGGTCGTTCCACCTTTTGAAGTCACTTGCTCACGCAGTGTAGATAATTCTGTGTCTGGATTAGCAATCACCATCTCTGCCGCGCCTAATGCCGACTGCTGCACTAATTTACGAGCGGTTTCTTGGTCGAAGCCTTGGTTGATTGCCTCGGCTTGCATCGCTTCCATAAACAGGAAGAAGTAAGCTGGAGCACTGCCCGCCGCCGCAATGATGTTATTAATCCCAGACTCTTGCTCAACCCAGCTAACTTCACCTACAGCTTGCATCAGCTGAGAAGCAAAGTCTTTATCATTTTGGCTGACCGTTGAATCGGCATAAAGACCGCTCATCCCTTTACCAAGCAGCGATGGCGTGTTTGGCATCACACGAACAAGGTTCAGCTGGCAGTTTAACATCTCATTGAATCGATTCGCATTAATACCCGCAGCAATTGATATAACCAGTTTGTTGCTAAAGTCGATGCTTTGTAAGGGTTTACATACATCAGCCATCATCTGTGGCTTCACGGATAACACAACAACGTCTGCTTGCTCTGCTGCGGCAACATTATCGCTGGTGGTATTGATGCCGTACTCTTGCTCTAACGGCAGCCTTCTGGTGTCTGAAGGCGCTGTTGCAGTAATCTTTTGCGCTGGGTAACCACTTGCCACTAAGCCCGCCACAATCGAGCGAACCATATTTCCCGCCCCAATAAAGGCGATGTTCTTATGTTCCATATATAAAATCCTGAGCGTGTCGCTGCGCGGTTCAAGCGAAGCGGTATCAATACTTGTACTTGTCGTTGGTTACTTACTACGGTTATTCGCGTAATCACGAGCACCAAAGATGGCCGTTCCAATACGAACCATGGTACTTCCAGCCTCAACTGCTGCATCCATATCACCACTCATACCCATAGACAGGGTATCGATGTCTGGATACTTCGCTGCGAGCTTTTGTTGAAGCTCTGCCAGTTGAGAAAATGCCTTAAGCTGAGATTGATAGTCAGATACGTTAGCGGGAATCGACATCAATCCTCTTAAAGTGAGGTTGGGGAGTGACGAAATCAACTCTGCCAGTGCAAAAACTGTCTCTTCTGACGTTCCTGATTTCGAATCTTCACCACTGGTGTTCACTTGAATGAGCACTTGTAGAGGTGGAAGCTCGTTTGGTCGCTGATCATTAAGCCTTTGTGCGATCTTATCGCGATCAACGGAATGCACCCATTGGAAGCTTTCCGCAATAGGGCGAGTTTTATTAGATTGGATTGGGCCAATAAAATGCCATTCTAAATTTAGGTTAGAATGTTGTTCTGAAAAGTGTTTTACTTTATCGACACCTTCTTGAACATAGTTTTCACCAAAGGCAACTTGGCCTCCGAGTGCGGCTTCTAGAATCGCATCAATAGGTTTAGTTTTGCTGACGGCTAAAAGTTGCACGGACTCTGGAGCTCGTCCGCACTTTTGCTCAGCACTACGAATCTGTGAGGTGATTTGTTCGATATTTTGTTGAATACTACTCATAGCTGACTTTACTTAAGGGAAAATAAATGGATATCACTGAGTTACTAGATTTTAGTGTAAAGCATAACGCGTCAGATCTACATCTTTCAGCGGGTGTATCTCCAATGGTACGTATAGATGGTGAAGTAAGGAAGCTTGGAATACCAGCTTTGAGTCATGCTGATGTCCATCGTTTGGTTTTTGAGATCATGAGCGATTCACAGCGTGGTGAGTTTGAAGAAAAATTGGAAGTCGACTTCTCTTTTGAATTACCCAATGTTGGTCGATTCCGTGTTAATGCTTTTAACCAAGCTCGTGGGTGCGCAGCGGTCTTTCGAACCATCCCTGTAGAAATCCCAACGTTAGAGCAGTTGGGCGCACCTGATATTTTTGAAAAAATTGCCAATTATGAAAAAGGCTTAGTGCTGGTGACGGGCCCTACGGGGTCTGGTAAATCGACAACTTTGGCGGCGATGGTTGATTATGTTAACCGTAACCACAATAAGCACATCCTAACGATTGAAGACCCGATTGAATTCGTTCATACCAACAATAAATGCCTTGTTAACCAACGAGAGGTCCATCGTGATACCCACAGCTTTAAAGCTGCGCTGCGCAGCGCGTTACGTGAAGACCCAGACGTAATTCTTGTAGGTGAGCTTCGTGACCAAGAGACGATCAGCTTAGCGTTAACGGCCGCAGAAACTGGTCACCTAGTTTTTGGTACTTTGCATACCAGCTCTGCAGCAAAAACCGTAGACCGTATTATCGATGTATTCCCGGGTAGCGACAAAGATATGGTTCGTTCGATGCTGTCTGAATCGTTACGTTCGGTGATTGCCCAGAAGCTGTTAAAGCGTGTCGGTGGTGGTCGTGTCGCTTGTCACGAAATCATGATGGCGACACCTGCAATCAGAAACTTGATTCGTGAAGATAAAGTCGCGCAGATGTACTCGATTATTCAAACGGGCGCGGCACATGGTATGCAGACCATGGAGCAAAACGCGAAACAGCTGATGTCGCAAGGCTTGGTTGACTCGGAAGAGGTCGAGAAAAAGATCGAAATTGAAACCTCAATGTTTTAATCAAGGTGAACAAAATGGAATTGAATCAAATTCTTGAAGGGATGCTTTCTCAAAAGGCGTCGGATCTTTACATCACTGTCGATGCGCCAATCCTATTTCGTGTGGATGGTGAACTGCGACCTCAGGGAGAGAAGTTGAATGCTGATCAAGTATCTCAGTTACTTGATGCAATGATGGATCAAGATCGACGCGATGAATACAAACAAACGCGTGAGGCTAATTTTGCCATCGTGCGTGATTTTGGTCGTTTTCGTGTCAGTGCGTTCTTTCAGCGAGAGCTACCAGGAGCAGTAATTCGACGCATCGAGACTAACATCCCAACCTTTGAGCAATTAAAGCTTCCTGACGTACTACAAGACCTTTCAATCGCTAAGCGCGGGCTTGTGCTGGTGGTTGGTGCGACTGGCTCTGGCAAATCGACCTCGATGGCTGCGATGACAGGCTATCGCAATACCAATCGTTCAGGACATATCTTAACGGTTGAAGACCCAATTGAATTCGTACACGAACATAAAAAGTGCATCGTGACTCAACGTGAGGTTGGACTCGACACCGAAAGCTATGAAGTCGCGCTTAAAAACTCGTTACGCCAAGCCCCTGATATGATTTTGATTGGCGAAATCCGTAGTCGTGAAACCATGGAATACGCAATGACCTTTGCTGAAACGGGTCACTTGTGTATGGCAACCCTGCATGCCAATAACGCTAACCAGGCGCTAGAGCGTATTCTTCACTTGGTGCCGAAAGAGCAGAAAGAACAGTTCCTGTTTGATCTGTCGATGAATCTGCGTGGTGTGGTTGCTCAGCAGTTAATACGCGATAAAAATGGCAATGGTCGTCATGGTGTCTTCGAAATTCTGCTGAATAGCCCTCGTATATCTGACTTGATTCGTCGTGGTGACTTGCATGAGTTAAAAGCGACTATGGCCAAATCGAAAGAGATTGGTATGCAGACTTTTGACCAAGCTTTGTATGATTTAGTGCTTGCGGACAAGATTAGCGAGGATGATGCGTTCCATAGTGCAGATTCTGCCAATGACTTGCGCTTAATGCTTAAGACTAAACGTGGCGATGATGACTACGGAACTGGTGCGTTGGCTGGCGTGAAGATTGATATGGGGTAGAAGCTATAGGCTCTAAAGAAGAACGCCTGAGATTAAAAACTCAGGCGTTTGCAGATGCGTATTCAATTGTCATTATTTTCGTTAAGAATATTGTGCTTCAAACCAGCTCTCTAAAATGACGACTGCAGACTGGTTATCGACGTTACCTTTACTTAGCGCTTTATAGCCGCCCATTTCAAAAAGGTCGGCCCTTGCTTCTGTCGTAGAAAGTCTTTCATCATGCAGTTCAACATCCACACCAAAGCGTCCTTTAAGACGGTTAGCGAACTTCTTCGCTCTGGGTGTAATAGCTGCTAGATCTTTACCATGAAGGTCGGTAGGAAGGCCAACCACGATAAGATTTGGCTGCCATTCCTTAATTTGCTTCTCGATATCGTCCCAGTTAGGGATGCCATCTTTGGCTTTAAAAGCTTTTAGAGGGCTTGCGGTGCCCGTGATTTCTTGTCCTATCGCACTGCCGATACTTTTTGTACCGTAGTCAAATGCCATAATTGTTCGTGACATGGGGTTTCCAAATTTATCTGTGTTTGAGAGTGGTGACTGATTTGAGCTAGGCGTGTCCTGCGTCTGCTGAAAGCTGAGCCGCGTTAATACCTAACATTTGCACAGCAACTTTCCAGCGATCCGAAATTGGCGTGTCGAAGATAACCTTTGGATCGGCCTCAACGGTTAGCCATGAGTTTTCAGTCAGCTCGATTTCCAGTTGTCCTGGTTCCCATCCTGCATAACCAAGCGCGACCAGATAATGCATAGGTTCATCTTCTGTCCCTAAGACCATCAGAATATCTTTCGAGGTTGTTACCGAGATTTGATCCGTCATGTTGATGCTGGATTGATAACTGCCTTTGGGTTTGTGCAAAATAAACCCACGATCTTCTGCGACTGGCCCACCATTAAGTACTGGCTTATCAAGGCTTGCTTGGTTGGGTTTCGGCTGTTCAGAATCAACCTCAACTTGCTTAAGCATACTGCCGACAGTGACATCGATAGGAGCGTTGATCATCAAACCCATCGCACCTTCGTCATTGTGCTCACAAAGATAGATCACCGAATTTTGAAAGTATGGGTCTTTCATTCCGGGCATAGCGACCAGAAAGTGGTTCGTTAAATTCATAGAGCCTCCTGCCAGTGTGTTCCCAGTAAAGGAAAAAGAGCGGCGTAAAGCCGCTCATTGTTCTTTGCCTAGATATTTCTGTGTTTTCGAATAGCTAAGGCTTTCTTTAGTTTAGGCTATTTAGCGTTAACGCGACGCTCGATTGCATCCATTAATTTGCCTGTTACCGAAATATCAAAAGCAGCTTCAATTTCACGGATACAGGTAGGGCTTGTCACGTTGATTTCAGTCAGCTTATCGCCGATAACATCAAGTCCTACAAAGATTAAGCCTTTCTCTTTTAGTGCCGGTGCAACCGCTCTTGCGATAGCCCAGTCTGTTTCACTCAACGGGCGAGCTTCACCTGTACCGCCAGCAGCAAGGTTACCTCGAGTTTCCCCTTTAGCTGGAATACGCGCTAGGCAGTAAGGCATTGGCTCACCGTCAACCACAAGAATACGCTTATCACCATTGCTGATGTCTGGAACAAAGGTTTGTGCCATTGCGTAGTTTTGACCATGGTTAGTCAAGGTTTCAATGATCACGGATACGTTTGGATCGCCTTCTTTCACTCGGAAAATTGACGCACCACCCATACCATCAAGTGGTTTTAGGATCACGTCACCGTGCTTCTCGCGAAATTCTTTAATCTTTTCCGCTTTACGAGTCACGATGGTGGTTGGTGTCAGTTCAGGGAACCAAGCCGTGAACAACTTCTCGTTACAGTCACGCAGGCTTTGTGGCTTGTTTACGATCAGTGCGCCGTTCTCTTCAGCACGTTCAAGAATGTAAGTCGCGTAAATGTACTCAGTATCAAACGGAGGATCTTTACGCATCAGTACAGCATCCAAATCAGAGAGAGCGATAGTTTGTTCTGATTTGAATTCGTACCAGCCGTTTGGATCTTCTTTTAGTTCAACAACCTTAGTGTCAGCAATGGCTACGCCTTGATCTAAATGTAGATCATCCATTTCCATGTAATGGATTTCGTAACCACGACGCTGAGCTTCAAGCATCATGGCAAAGCTAGAGTCTTTTTTGATGTTAATGGATGAAATTGGATCCATTACGATGCCAAGTTTGATCATTTCTTTCTCCTAGCCTAGATCGCCAAAACGGACTTGTAAGGCAGTAATTGCGGTTAGAGCTGCTGTCTCGGTACGAAGTACACGTGGGCCGAGTAGCGTCTCTTCAAATTTGTATTGTTCTGTCATGCCGATTTCTTCAGCTGACAGTCCGCCTTCTGGGCCAATCAATAGGCGTACTTTGTTGATTGGTTCTGGAAGGGTATTAATTGAGTATTTTGCACGAGGGTGTAGGTTCAGCTTTAACGCTTCACTCGGTTCGCTGCACCACTCTTCAAGTTGCATGATTGGGCGAATAACTGGAACCGTATTGCGACCAGATTGTTCACATGCCGCGATAGCAATCTTTTGCCACTGTGCGAGCTTTTTCTCGAAGCGTTTAGTATCAAGCTTAACGCCACAGCGCTCTGAAATCAGCGGGGTAATAGTGTTCACACCAAGCTCAACCGATTTCTGTATCGTGAATTCCATTTTGTCGCCACGTGAAATCACTTGGCCTAAATGTAAGTCTAACGGAGATTCGCTGCTACGCTCGATACGCTCAGTAACATTAACCGTGACGTTCTTTTTTGATACTTCAGCAATTGTCGCAGGGAATTCTGCGCCACTGCCATCAAACAGAAGAACATCTTGACCTTCTTTCATACGAAGGACTCGACCAACATGACCCGCGGCATCTTCGCTAAGAGCGAGTTGGCCCAGTTGGTGAATCAATTCAGGGTGGTAAATTCTTGGAGTTCGCATTATTTAATATCTCACGCTGTAGAGCAGAACAATAGGATGGAGTCTAAGGTGAAATAAAACAAGTCGGTACATAAATATTTACACGAAAAGACCACTCTAAATGGAGTGATATATTCATCATTATTATTGTTTACTGTATGCTCCCCAAAAAATAAATGTGACATTGATCCCGTATTTTCAGGGTTACCTATTCCCACTTACCTATGCAGCAATCGATATATATGAAAAAAACACTGTTATTAATCTCTACGTTAATATTTCTCTCTGGATGTGGAGGAGGTGGTTCTGAAGGAAAAGCAACTGATAATACACAAGTTGGCTCAGGTGGAAGTGGCGGCGGTGCTGGAAGTGGTTCTGGTGGCTCAGGTGGAAGTGGCGGCGGAGACGGCAGTGGTTCGGGCGGCTCTGGTGGAAGTGGCGGCGGAGACGGCAGTGGTTCTGGTGGCTCAGGTGGAAGTGGCGGCGGAGACGGCAGTGGTTCGGGCGGCTCTGGTGGAAGTGGCGGCGGAGACGGCAGTGGTTCGGGCGGCTCAGGTGGAAGTGGCGGCGGAGACGGCAGTGGTTCGGGCGGCTCAGGTGGAAGTGGTGGTGGAGACGGAAGTGGTTCTGGTGGCGGCCAGGTCAAACCTACATTAGATAAATATGAGACATTACCTTTAACGTTCTCAGCGGATGTGACTCGTAATGGACATACCGTACAAATTAAGGTGTCTAAGTATTCGGTAAGAAGAGTAGATACAGAGTTTTACTATTATGACGCTTCAAAATCCTCTTCTTTAATTGCTTTTGACTATACTCCCGAAGTTCGTAGCTATCGCGGACAAATTGTGGGGGAGCCAAGCTCGCAAGTTATTGGATATGTGGATTCTAAAAATCAATTTTATGGCTTCGTCTTTTATGGTGAGGACAAAGCGTGGATAATTGAAAATCTTCCAGTTCCGAATTTGAACAGTTCAGCCCAAAAGAAATTAGATAAGGCTCTACATCGTTCACCAACAGAGCTCGTGCCAGTCGAAAATAATCATCAGTTGCCGGGGCCTTCTTTAAGTTCACCGATTCCGGTTCGTTCGCTCATGAAGCTTCAGATGAGTAGCATCGGTTACCATGTTGATATTGAATCGTTTGAGACATCATTCAATAAAAACATGACAGATGCTATTGCGGCAATGGATCATACAACCAACTCTTTGGATTACTTTTTTGCTAGGGACGCGCTCATTCGAGTGGATTATCCTATAGGGGTAATTACGGTAAACAGCGGCGGTAAACCTGCATCTGATCTTCACTCTAAATTGAAGTCGTTGGTCAAAAGTACGTCATCGAGCCCATTTTCGATATATCAAAACTTTTTTAAGAAAGGTTTACGTTGTGCTGCTTCAGGTTTGAGTAGTAACTGTGACTTTCATCCAGATCTCGCGCATACACTACATGAAATCGGGCATACATTTTCACTGGGTCACCATGTGGGCCCTGAAACCAGTACTTTGATGAGCTTTTCATTGGCTATTGATACCAACATGATATCTACAATGAAATCATCAAGTGCCATTGATAGACGTTTGGCTCCTGCAATGGAGTCTCGTATGAACCCTAAGGCAAACATTGATCATGTAGGCACAACTCGAAATACCTCCATTATCGTTGATGTACTTGAAAACGACTTTGATGCAAATGGAATGAATGTTGGTGGAAAGTTATCTTTAGATGGCCATACGAAGTTGAGCCAAAAAGGAGGTACTATAGAGCTGCAATCCGGTAAGTTAAAATATACACCTGTTGAAGGCTATGTGGGAGAAGACCATTTTAGTTATACGATTACTGATGACACAGGCCTGAAAGATAGCTCAGAAGTGCACGTCAGTGTGAAAAGTAATGCGCGCGTACTCTACCTGTCAGATAGCAAGTTTACGACCAGACAAGATATAAAAAACCATGCAAAACTAAGTCAACCTAACTTTAAACATTTGATCAACCGGGCTGGCAGAGAGATGTTTTTTAGTAAGCCTACTTTTGCAGCTTATCCAGATATTGGTTTTCATCAATATGTGCTTGATCAAACTTCAACGAATACACCCGCTGCGCAAACAGAGCCGACTTTTTCAGAAAATAATTTGATGACGTTGCAAAAGCACATGCCTCATGATTTGGCGCCAGGTAAACAAAGCTTTACGGTTGTTGCTCGTTATAAACAAGATGGTTTTTATCGGACGGTTCCGGAAAACAAAGGCATCCATGAAATAAGTCTATTTAGTTCGGGTAAGATTGATGATGGTTTTGCGTTGTCACAATTTAATGGTAACTCTCACCGTTCAGGAGAGCCTGAAAAAGGATTAGGTTGGACGTTAGTCAGCCGTCAAATGTACACAAGAACTTCATTCTCGAATAGTCCTCATACTGTTCATGCATTTGCTAAGCCAGATGAAGCCAATATCGCGAATAATGTTTGGCACTCTGTTGCGTGGGTCATCGATAGAGAAAATAATCAGGTTTCAACTTGGGTTGACGGTAACTTAATCCCTATGGCATTGAGTTCTGAACCTACCAACTTTCGAAATTACATCCCTTTACCTTCTAATTTTGAGGGGGTATACCCGGGAGGCACTCATGCTTGGATTGATTCGAGTTGGGATGCGGCAACCGAGGTTTATGGCCCTTGGTTTATGAATACTAACGGACAGAATAAAGGAACGGGTGCAAATGGGATTTGGGAGTCATCTACTCGGTTTATTTCTGATAACTTCGCGGTCGATGACGTGCAAATTTATACTTATGCTCTTGGGGAACAAGAGATTAAAAACATAGCTCACAATAAAGAAAAGGCCTTTACGAATAACCCTGTTAATGGAGGAAGCCTGTCTTTTTCTCAACCAATTACATTGACGTGGGATAGCCAACATGCGACAGCTTATAAGCTTCGTTGGGGGTACACATCAGCTATGGTGAATATAATAAGTGAACAGAATGCAGAATCTTTTCAAATTGGTTCGCCTGACGCTACCCAAAAAGCCTTGTATTGGAGAGTTGACAGTAAACATGGCAGTGAATGGGTTGAAGGAAATGTGTGGAGTATCACTAATGCTAATGTTATTGGCGAAGCTTTAGCGCTAGCTTTTACCAAGGATGAGGTAACTGGCTCAGGTTTTGGTTCGGATAATGCTCCATGGCCTAAAAATGTGAGTAAGGTTATTGATGGCTTTAATGTTGTAGTCACAGGACAAACAAGAGACAACGATGCATCAATATTGAGGTTAAGTAACAATACTTCCATTACTTTGACCGATAATAACAACCGTCCATTTAAGCAAGTACGTTTTTCTGCAGCACAGTGGGTGTCAGGTAGTGAAGGGCATTTACAAGCTGAGTATTACAATGGTACAGCTTGGATGCCGTTGATAACGTTGTATAAAGGTGGCGTTGCAAGTGGGTACGATTTTGGTGGGCTGCGCTCTGGCTTCCCTGGAATAGGTTCAACCTCAACTCGAGGAAGTCATCCTGACTGGTATGATCCTGCGAGTCTTGATGCTTCTGCTTATTATACGGTTGATTTTCCGGCAAATACGACTGAAGTTCGATTTAAGTTTTACAGTACTGGTAGTGCGACTAACCAAGTTGCGATCGATCAACTGAATTTATACCGATAATGTATGTAGTGGTCGAAACTTAGCTTTTTGATAGCTTCCATCCAAGATGAAAAACGGCTTAAACAAGATATTGTTTAAGCCGTTTTTTATTCCACGCTTTGCAAGGCGATCTGTAATGAAGTTATCGACATGCTTTGGCAACAAAAGGATTATGGTTGCCTTGAATTTTATAGATGCGTTGGTCGCGGGTACACTCCCAATCATCCACCGGGAACTGTTTATTCCACGCCATCATCAGGTTAGTTTGTTGCTTAGATAGCTTGAAACCATACTCTTGGCTCATGTAGAGGTAAGTTCGTGCGATAGAACCTTTTGCTCGGTCTGGCGGCATCACTTTGCGCTGCTTAAAGTTGACCTGCATTTCACACTGACCATAGCTCACGCCATCCATTCCATTCCACTGACTGAAATTGTAATTAGAGCGATCACCGTTAACCTCGCCAATTGCCGGAGTCAGATTATGAAGATCGGCTTCCATCGATTTGAATACTTTGTCATTGCGAGTGCAGTTCTTACGTCCGCCATCTTGCCAGCACTGACGCTGGTGGCCGAATTGCCAAGCTGGAACCACGTGTTCCCATTCAATTCGACTCGCTCGTTTTTGCTGTTTTCTGACTTGGTAACCACAGCCATCAAGGTCAGGGATGCCTTTCTTTTTGTCTTTCCAAGTAATATCACAACCACAATAAAATGAAGTTGGGTGATCGAGATAAATCTTCACGGCTTCTTTTTTTGCTTTGGAGAATGAACTTGGTGGAGCGGCGAAAACGCTTTGGGTTACCAGTAGGCCAAATACTATTGATAGGTAAAAAGACAGTGGTAGGCCAAATGCTTTTAGAGTGGTTTTTTGCATAGAAGAAGACTGATGAAAGTATGATAAACAACAGTCTAGCACTCAAATGTTAGTTCTCTCTATTACATTTATTCGCGTTACCTTGTGAGCTTAAGACTTAGCTCAGTTGAAGGCCGGTAAAAGCTAAGGTTTGCTGGCATTGTTGGCAACGATAAGTTGATTGGTTGCGGATGACTTTGTTGTGTCGTCTTATCGACAGGGGATAAGTGGTGCAATCACAGCTGTACTCAAAGGTTTTTCCCTGCACTGAGGTTATTTCCAAGCTGTGGGTGGTTCTGGCAGGTACATTGAATACCTTTTCCATCACGTATTTCCACTCATTCCCGTGAGGCCTAACTCGTCCGAAGACTTGATGTGTGATCAGATGTGCGAGTTCATGAGGCACGACTTCGTTAATAAAGGCGTCTTCATTTTCGCTGAATAGCACTTGGTTGAGTTTTATCTCGTTTAACTGGAGGTAGGCTTTTCCCGCTGCTTTTCCTCTTAACTTGTAAGTGACGGTTGGGCATGGAAATTCACGAGAAAAATGTTGATTAGCAATAGCTAGGCATTCGCCCAGTTTTTTATTTACTCGATGTTGTTGTGGGGTGTAAGACAAGCGTTGTTAACTCCAAAAAAAGCCTCAGCGTTTAAGCTAAGGCCTCATCATAACATTGCTCATCGATCGTGAAACGATTTAAACGTGATGTTTCTTTTTGATGATTTCGTGGTAAGCATGCCATGTTCCGTAACCAAGTAATGGCATCGTTACAATCATACCCACACCGTAGGTCGCGAAGCCGACTAAGATACCAGTACCAATGATGCCAGCCCAAACGACCATCGCAGGGATGTTTGATTTAACAGCGTTGAAGCTAGTAAAAATCGCACTCATTACATCTACACGTCTCTCCATCATTAGTGGAATTGAAAATGCTGAGATACTAAATATCAGGCTAGCAATAACAAAACCAATCACAGACCCTGTAATTAAGAAGGGAGCAAATTCGGTCAATGGTGCCCCTTGTACTGAAGGGTAAAGTGCGTGCAATAATGCAGCGATACGCATCCAGAATATCATCGCAACCATTAATACAATCGCAAACGCCCATTGGTGGGTTGAGTTGCGTGTGATGGCTTTCATAGAGTGCAGTAGGCTAGCGTTGTGCCCCTTTTCTCTTTCCCAGGCTGCGTCATACAAGCCTAGGGCAAGAAACGGCCCTATTAGCATGTACACAATCAAGCTTGGCATCACGACTAAGTGTGTTCCTTGCCATTGGACAAGTTGAACGATGGCGATGGCCGCACCCATAAAGCACAAACCGTAAAATGCGCTGATTAATGGCATTCTCACTAAATCGTGTAGAGCAAGCGACAACCAATGAAAGGGGGCTGAAATGCTCACCTGATTACATGGTATTGTACGAGCGTATTCTGAGTCTTTGATTTCTTTTTGTTTATCGTCGAAGTCTTGCGTATTCAATGTACGAGGCATAGATCCTCCTTGATCGGTTTTCTACCTGCGCTGCAGTTAAATTGCAGCGAACGAAACTCGATGCCCGACTTGGCGACGTCTTTGATGTAAGCGCGCATCAGCTAAATAGTTCACGAAACAAAGTCTGATCTTGATTTGTTCGTTAACATTATTTTAACTATTGACCGTGAAGCGGCAAATATCAACTTTTGACTGGCTGTTATTAGGGCGCGTTGACCTTTCGTGGTTAAATTTTGTTCGAGATAAAAGCGTTTTAATCGCGGCGAGGGGGAAGTAGCCTAGTCATTCTAAGCAAATCTCCCTTAACAAAGAGGAAAACGCTTTTAGCCGAACCCTTCGGGCAGCGTTTGCTGGTCATTTCTACTACGTTATCGGCTTCTCATGTAGGCTAGCTACACCTCAAAGCCTCTGCCTTGTATAAATACCCTGCAACTCGCTGCAACAATTAGCTCGAAAGATCAACACGCCCTATTGAAAGCGTTCAAGGCGTATTTTTTCGTCGATGCTTAATAAAACTTTCCTTTGAATATTTTCGCTACCAAATCAGGGTTATACGGGAAGTACCAATGTGCGTAAGAAGCGATGGTTCTGTGTTTTATCCAAACAGGATCGGTTGGCCTACCATATTGAGATTCAGGCTGAGTTAGCACGGTTTCTTTACTGTCTGTTTTTGAATAATGGAAAGTATGACCACGCAGCATTTGACCATCGAAATTAGCTTCTAGGATCCCAAGCGCAGCTAGCTTCTTCTGCATCGTTGCTCTGGCATTTAATGCGCCAACCATATTTTCTGTTTGGCTTTCTAAATCGGTTAGAGCTTTGTTCAGGTACAGCATTCCGCCACATTCGGCTAGGCAGGGTTTTCCTTGTTCAATGTGGGTAATGATTTGTTGTTTCAGAACATGATTGAGCGCTAACTTATCCATGTGTAATTCTGGGTATCCTCCCGGTAAATACAAGCCGTCACACTCTGGTAAATCATCATGTGCCAGCGGTGAGAAGAATGACAATGTTGCGCCTAATTCAACCAGCAGATCAAGGTTGGCTTGATACAAAAAAGCAAAACTCTTGTCTCGAGCAACAGCAATGGTATGGCCCGATAAAGATTCACTTCTGATAGGAAGTACATGTTCTGGTTTTTCAAACGCTTGTACAGGAGGAAGTGGTATATCACCATGTTTTAGTAGTAGCTTGGCTGCGTGATTAAATCGCTCCTCTATGTCATCTAACTCTTGTGCTTGTACTAAACCTAAGTGGCGTTCTGGCAGCGACAAATCCATGTCTTTTGGTAACCAACCACAAAACTCGGTTTCAGGTTTTAGGCTTTCTTTTAGCATTTCAGCGTGACGTTCTGAACCTACGCGGTTGGCAACTACACCAAATACATCCACGTCATCACGGAATGTCGATAAGCCATTAACAATGGCTCCAAACGTTTGTGCCATTGCGCCAGCATCAACGACGGCCAGCATCGGAAGGTTAAATTTAGCGGCAATATCAGCACTGGAGCATTTGCCATCAAACATGCCCATTACGCCTTCAATGAGAATCACATCCGCTTCTTGAGCGGCTTGATAAATTAAGTGTTGGCATTCTGCTTCGCCACACATCCATAAATCTAATTGGTAGGTGGGCGTATCTGATGCAATAGATAAAAATTGTGGGTCAATAAAATCAGGCCCAGTTTTGAAGACTCGAACTTTCTTTCCTTGTTGAACCAAAGCTCTTGCTAAAGCGGCGACCACGGTTGTTTTTCCGCTTCCAGAAGAAGGAGCACCTACCACTAGGGCAGAACAATAAGCTGTAGACATAATTATTCCTTGAGTTGTTCGAGTGCGCGAGTGAGCGCTTGCCATTGTGATTCGTTTGCGGGTAACCCGAAACGAAGTGCATCTTTTTCATCACAATGACGAGTGAAAATACCGAGCTGGGCGAGCTGGCGGTGCCATGATGCAGAGTCTGAAATTTCAACTCGGTGAAAGAGTATCTGTGACGTTATTTTTACCGAGTCCGCGGTTTGGCCAAAATGTTGTTGTAAGAGTTGGTTCATACGCACAGCCTCTTCATGTAGGCGCTGGCGGTTTTCTTTTTGCCAGTGAGAATTGAGCAAGGCATGTGTGGTGACATAGCGAGTTGGGCCACTGAGTGTCCAAGGGCCAAGGTGTTGTTTAAGAATTTGTAAACGTAATGATGAGGTAAAACAAAAGCCCGCGCGAATACCCGCCAGTCCAAAAAATTTACCCACTGAACGCAATACAATCAGCTTATCTGGGACTCCTGTTGGGAAACTTGGTAACACTGAAAGCTCAGGAGTACAGTCTACAAACGCCTCATCAATCACGAGCGTTGAATGATCTTGGATATGATCTAGCCAAGTCAGTACTTCACTTGGTGGCACACTCAGCGCGGTTGGATTATTGGGATTAATCACTACGACCACGTCTGCTGTTTTCAGCTGTTCTATTGTCGGTTTATGTCGGTAAAAGTCGAATATGACGGCTTGTATGCTTTGTTCTGCGTACTGCTGCCAAGCATGTTGATGTTCTTTGTAACCCGTATGAGGTAATAGGATGTGCGTCAATGTTGGCTGTGTCTTTGCAATCATATGTGGTAGCGATTGAATAGCTGCCTGACTGCCAGCTACGGGTAACAAGGCATCACTTTGATAGTACGTTTGCGCTGCTGTGATTAAGCCATCATCGTCTTCTGGTAGCCGATTCCATACCGATGCCGGGATTTCAGGTATAGGGTAGTGGTGCGGGCTTACTCCAGTTGAAAGGTCGACCCATTGTTCGATTGGCCTTTGATAGCGCAATGAAAACTCGATTAACTTACCACCGTGATGCGGAAGTTCGTTTGAGGTTGAGTGTTGTTTAATCGTCATTAGCGTACTTAAAGTAAAGAGTTAAAATAGACATGAAATCAAAATAAACAAAGAGTTAAAAGAGAAAGCAATAGCATTACGATGGCCCAAAGCACACTGGTTTTTTGAACCAAAGATATCGCTCGTGGAATATCGTCTAAAGTCGCAATGTTGCCTTTTCCCATCGGACGTTTTCTCACAAGCTTTCCATGGTAATAAGTATCACCACCTATGATGATTTGTAGTGCGCCGGCACCTGATGTCATCACTGGCCCACCATTTGGGCTAGAGCAATGTTTTGCTTGTTCTTTCCAGCATTTCAGGGCCAATTTAGTGTTGCCTAAAAGGCTGTAGCTAAGTGCGGTTAAGCGCGCAGGTATCCAGCCCATTGCATCATCGATTTTTGCTGCCACATAACCAAACTCTCGCCAGCGTTCGTTTTTGTAGCCCCACATGGCGTCGAGTGTATTGACTAAGCGAAACAGTAATGCCCCAGGAGCTCCAAGCAGTGCAAACCAAAATAGAGTGCCGAAGATCGCATCGTTACCATTCTCTAATACCGACTCAATCGTCGATGACGTGATCTGGCGTGAATCCATGGTTTCAGTATTACGGCTAACGATCCAACTGAGTTTCTCTCTCGCTTGTTCAAGATCGCCTTTACTCAATGGTTGATGGATCCACTGTGCATGTTCAAGCAGGCTACGTTGACCTATCGCGATATACAAAACCACAATATTAAATAGCCAAACGCCTAATGTGTTCCCCATGCTTAGTAGCGTATGTTGCAGCCAAAAGCTGAGTAAGCACAATGGAAGGGTCGCGGTTAACCACGCGATCAAACCTGAGAGTTTAGTGGCTCGGTTTAACAGCTTCTCGATTTTCTGAACCGCATTGCCAAAACCGATCAAAGGGTGAAATCGTTTAGGCTCACCCAATAAGTGATCAAGCAATAAAGCACAAATCATCATGAGCGAGATCGCTAAACTTGAATAACCAAAATTTAAATCAAAAAAGATCATCATATTTGCCAAATAATGCTGCTGACTGGATAGTGAAAATGAATAAACGCATAAACCAATCAACAGCTAATGAGCGAGGTTAGTCTGCGCTCTTATCGTCTTCCAATGTTCTACTTTCAGCTATATCCTCTTCAACGATACGTGCTTTTCGGCAAGCGTGTGAAAAGGTGGGATCGTAGAGTTTAGAATCAACAAAATCATTATCGCCTAGCACTTTACTGACGATGATCATTGCGGTGGAACGAATCCCTTCATCATGCATAATTTGAGCGATCGTACCGAGTGTACCTCGGAATATTCGTTGCTCAGGATGGCTGGCTTTTTCAACGACAGCCACTGGCCAATCTTGTGGGTAAACATCCGATAATTCACGAACCACTTTGCGGATCAATGTTGCGCTAAGAAATAAACACAGTGTCGCTTCGTGAGAGGCAAGGGCGCGTAGGTTCTCTTTTTCAGGTACAGGTGTCCGGCCTGATGCTCGACTAAGAATAATGGTTTGGCATTTTTCAGGAAGCGTCAGTTCTTGGCCAAGAGCCGCAGCACTCGCTTGGAAAGACGATACCCCCGGAACCACCTTCCAATCGATGCCAAGTTCGTTCAAGCGACGAGTTTGTTCGGCAAGCGACGAGTAAATCGAAAGATCGCCCGTTTGTACACGTGCAACATTTTGCCCTTTTTTGTGTGCGGTTAGATACACATTGGTTAGATCATCTAGATCCATATCAGCGGAGTTATAGACCAGTGCATCTGGGTGAGCGCGATCGATGACGGCTTTAGGGACTAAACTGCCCGCGTAAACGATCACAGGGCACTCTTCAACTAAGCGTGCACCTTTTACTGTGATCAGGTCTGGGTCGCCTGGACCTGCACCTATGAAAAATACCGTCATATTAGTTCGCCTCTTCCGTCATTGCTTCTGTTCTTGGCTCAACTTTTAACGAGTGGCCACGCTTTTGTCCTTCTAGTACCTTACCGTCTTTTAACTGATACTTATTGGTGTAACCACGAGGTGTTACGATCCAATCGCCGAAGCGGTAGCTGTTGCTGTTACCAATAACGACAGCTGCGTTCATGCCGAATTCTACTTTGGTAAATTCAGCCAGCGTTGTCAGTGTGACTTTTTGCTCATCACGGTACGCAGCGTTAACCACAGCGACAGGAGTATTTGGCTTACGATGTTCCAAAAGGATTTCACGTGCCGTTTCGATGTGCTGAGTACGCTTTTTAGAGCGAGGGTTGTAGAAAGTAATCGCGAAATCAGCCATAGCCGCAGCTTCTATACGTTTAGTGATGACTTCCCAAGGGGTTAATAAATCAGACAGAGAAATGGTACAGCTATCGTGGCCAAGAGGTGCGCCAACTAAAGACGCACAGGCGTTTGCAGCTGTGATGCCTGGAATAATATCCAGTTCAACTTGCGAATTAAGCTCTGCGTTTTGCTCTAATAATTCAAGCACTAAAGGCGCCATCGCGTACATGCCTGAATCACCAGAACACACGAGTACCACTTCTCTGCCTTTTGCTGCTTCTTCTACCGCTGCTTGAGCGCGATCCCATTCGCGAGTCATTCCGCTTTGAATGACTTCTTGCGACTCGATAAGCGTTCTAATGGATTCTACGTAGGGTTTGTAACCCGCGACTACGTCCGCATTTTTAATGGCGTGTTGCGCCGCGGGTGTTACTAGGTCAATTGCGCCAGGCCCTAGGCCTACCAGTGTTAGTTTTGCCATTATTATTTCTCTTTCTCTGGTGCGCCTAAACGAATTAAGCCTTCTTTAATTTGCTTATCGATAATCTGTAAGAGTTCTGGCATGTCGAGCATGCAGAATTTGTCGCCTTGGATTGGCTCTGCTACTTGAACATCAGCGTCCTCTGCTAGCATCTCTTTGATTTCTTTAAGATCGTTGATGAAGTGGTTGCCAGAAACAAGCAGTAGTGGAACTAGATTAAGAAGGGGCTTGCCTTGGCCTGTGTATTGATCTTTGATGCGACGAATCATTTCATCTTTCATCAACTTAAATGGCCACGCGCCTTCTAGTGAACAAGTGAAGTTACGCTGCGATAGTTTGCCTAGTAGATCATCGCAGTAATGGATCGACTGGTGGCCCGGGTTATCTAACATAGGCGCACCGTGGTGAACGAACACGTTGAAATGATCTTGTGGAGCAAAACGGTCGTGTAGGGCTGAAAGCAAGTTGGTCGTCAATTGGCTGTGATGCATGATCGCCGGAGTTTGTTCGATGCGCGCAAATGAGAACTGCTTGAAGCCATCGACAATGGATGTCATGTAGCGATGCTCATCGGTAGGGAATAGGTACACTGAAACAATCAAAATGCGTTCGTAACCTTGAGTGTCTAGATCGGCGAGTACCTGAGGTAGGCTGAAACATGGCGTGTCTTTACGAGCCAGCTTCTTGATCACCATCTTTGAGCTGGTGGCGATACGCACTGGCACATCTGGGTAACTTTGACGTACGCGCTCTGCGAGAGTTTCATAACGTTGTTGTTCTACAACGCTACCAAAGCAGCTCAGTACAATGGCTGTGCCTTGGTTATAATGACGAAGTCGTTTCATAATTGTCGCTGTCCTTATCAAATCTATATCACAAGATAAACGGGTTATCTCATGTTGGTAATGAGGTTAAAGTGAGCTTTGAAATATCATGTTCATAGCTTGCAAAGTATTTGGCCTACTATGTTCCTAAAGCTCAGTGATACCTAAAGTTCAGTGGTTCTTAAAGCTAAGTAGTTCTTAAAGCTAAGTAGTTCTTAAAACTAAGTGTTCCCTAAAGCTCAGTGGTGCCGTCTGCATTTTCAATTGGTGCGATAAACTTAGGATCTAAATAAGCTTTTAATGATTTCCTCTCGACTAAATTTGTGAACAAATCTTTCCAGTCTTGCTCGGTAAATTCTTCGATACCTCGAATCCAAAGCCCGTTATTAACAGGTGTTTCATGCTCAAGTAAACGTTCGTAAATCACCATTGCGGCGCGGTTTCGGCAGGTGCCCGCACAGTGTGTGCGGCTTATCTTGATGCGCTGTTCACCGTCGGAAAAATTGAGCGCTTTAAGTACCTGTCTTAGATCGTGTGCAAGGTTTTTACTGCCTTCTTTCGCACAGCGACCACCTTCACATAGCAATACGTGATGGCGGTGGTACAGCATTGGGCGGTTTAAATCGACATGCTTAGGTTTGCACTGAAAACCATCAACCACTTCATTACCGTGCAGGTTGATTTTGACGCTTTCATCTAGCCAGTTTTTCCATTTCTTCTTGGCTAGAGGTTCATCGTATTCGATGCGAGTACAAGACAAAGTCATGTTGAAACCGTCTTGTTTGAACTTCCACTTAGGAACCAATAGTTGATCTCGTTTACCGTGCTTTAGCGCGGCCGCTTCAGAAACCGATGATACCCCCGTGATTTTTTTTACGTATTCTGATGGGTTTTCAATCCCTTCAACACCATCGAGTTGCTCGGCTGAATAAGTGTGGAAAGGAGTTTGGCTTTCAGACGAGAGTTCTAAAATACCTTTTTCATCCGCTTTTAAAGCGATACTGGCGAAAGCTGAAACACTTGCTTTTGCTAGGTTATATTCAGTCAGGAAAACATCGATACCTGCTTTCAATACATGCAAAGGAGTATTGCGGTCACAGCCTATTCCAAGCACAAGCGATTTTGGTCGCCACAGTACGGTTTTATTTTTAAAGTCGGCGTAACCTTTTGGTTGTGCTTCATCTGAAATCAGAACTAAACCATCCCAATCATCAGTACTGATTTGAGAAAGGTCTGTATCGCTTAGTGCAGGGTGGGTAATGATGTGTCTTGGCATGGAACGTTTGTTCTGCCACCAATTTTGTTCACCGGCATGTTGAACCACTAGAATGCGTTTTTCATTCACAACCGCCGCGCTGGTGGCGGTGATCGCGGGTTCGCATTGTGGATCAAGTGTCCAACCAAAAGGTGATCCGAGCATATCAACCGATAAGCTGCCGGCGGCGTCAGAAGCGGTGGTGATCACAGGGATCGCATTGAGTGCTTGTGAGACTTGTAACGCGATCCCATTTGCTCCACCGCGATGCCCAGATAACATAGGGATCACGAATTGGCCGTGATCGTCAATGCAGATCACGCCGGGGTCGGTGCGTTTGTCTTCTAGCAAAGGGCCGATCATTCGGCTGACAATGCCCGCAGCAAAAAAGCAGATATGGTGATCATATTGCTTAAATTGAGGAGGAAGAAAACCAGAAAGCGGCAGGGTTAACTCATCGGCTTCTGGGTATTCTTCTTGTCCAACTGGCGCAATAAAGACATCAGCAAACGGAAACGTTTTAGCTAAGCGTTTGGCTTGCCTTGCTCCGTGCAGCGTAATGGCATAAATGGCGATTTTCATTACGCTTTACCGCTATTAGTTTTATTGATGTCATCTTTACCACTATCTGCTTTATCACTATCAAGAACGGCACATTTCTTTGATTCATTAGTACCACGTAGAACGCCACGACGAGCGCGAACAGAAAGCTGAACCATAGAGAAGTAACGGTTTTCATTCGGTACATCACGTAAGTCAGAGTAAAGCTCTTGTTTCTCTGTGGTGGCATGCGACACGTAGGTTGCACAATCCAACATGTCCATCGACTCAAGTTGAGTGATCAGCTTGGGGATAACGCGACCTGCTTTGATTAGCATGATGGTGTCAAAATCTTCGACTAGCTTTTCTAAACACTCAATCCCCCATGTTGCAGGTACAACACAAAAACGTTCTTGGCCGTCGGCAAGTGGGATCTTGGTTTGCGATGGAATAGCCGTTACTGAGGTGATCCCCGGAATGATCACCGGGTCAAGTTCAGGAAGCAGCTCTGTCAGCTCTTCTTGGATGTATGCCCATGTGCTGTAAACCGAAGGATCTCCTTCGGTCGCGAAGGCAACATCTTTACCTTGCTTCAATAGGTCAACAATAGTGACCGCTGCTTTACGCCATGCAGGAACGTTGATGCTTGGGTCGCGCGTCATTGGGAAATGCAAAAATAGGTATTCGCCTTTCATGCTTTCAGGGCTAACAGAACCCGCTGCAATTTGTTGAGCAAAAGAGTGATTACTGCCCGCGTCTTTTTCAGGAAAGGCGACAATGTCGACGGTGCTGAGAAGTCGGTGAGCTTTAAGTGTCAATAATTCTGGGTCGCCAGTACCGACACCAATTGCATACATAGTTCCTAATTTCATCTGTGCTTTCTCTAATTATGTTTTTATTTAATATGTTGAGTGGCGCTTAATTAAAAAATTAAGCGCCTATTTCTGAATAAACGGTTTGGTAAAAATAAATAAGTGAATCGGATTTTCTGATTGATAACGGGTGTAGTGAGCGAGTGGTACGCCTGTTGATATAGAGACCAGTTGAACCTGTGTCGGAGCATTATTATCTTTACTCCATTGGTGAAGTTCGCAAACTGAATCTACTGTTACCGCTGAACCAATGACCACGCCACCGGGTTTTACAGCGGACCAACAGAAATCTAAAATGGTGTGCATGTTGCCGCGGCTTCCACCAATAAAAATACTGTCAGGTTTGGGTAATGTGTCGAGCTGCATTGGAGCTTTATCTCGAATCAGTTGTACGTTGTCAGTACCGTGCGCTTTAAAGTTAGCTTCGATAGACTCGTAACACTCTTGATTCGATTCAATGGTAAACACTTGCCCTTGACTACACTGTTTCGCCGCTTCAATCGCAATCGAACCTGAGCCTGTGCCAATATCCCACACCACAGATTTAGGCTGAATTCGCATACTGGCGAGAGCCAAATGACGAACTGGCTGTTTGGTAATTAAGCCGCGTTTAGGCATGCGCTTCATGAAGTCATCATCGTTGGCGTATTGGCCCAATTCACCCCATACGTGTGGTTCACTTCTGTGAAGTACCATGACGTTCAGAGCAGAGAAATCTTCCGCACTTTTTAGTGCGAGATCTTCGAGAGCCCACTGGCTAACTTTTTCTTCTGTACCACCTAAATTCTCACATACCCAAACCGTCCAACCTTGTTGATTAAAGTCGACCAAATGTTTCGCAATACGAGCGGGATTGTTTTGAACATCGGTTAGCAAGCAGTAGCTAGTTCCCCATTGCATTTGGCTTGCGATACCTTTAATGCCATCGTAATGCTGCTTTCGTCCATGTAGCGAGATCGCTTTGGTTTCTTGCCATGCAATGCCGACTCGGCTGCAAGCGAGTTGCATTGAACAAGGGGAGGGAATAAAGCGCACTTCATCATTAGGCAGTTTTTTTAATAACGATTCGCCAATGCCAAAGAACAATGGGTCGCCAGAAGCTAATACGACGACGCTGCCTTCCTCGCATTCATCAAGCAACTTAGCAAACCAAGACTGATAGCCTTCTTTCATCGATAAGCGTTGACCTTTGAATTGGGGGAACCAATCCAATAGTCGGTCGTTACCTGCAACAACGCGTGCAGATTCAACTGCATTAACAGCTCGACTGGTTAGGCTTAAGCAGCCATCTTCGGGTACTCCGACTACCGTGATAGCCGATTGATAGTAATCGATGAGCTGAGAGTGAGTACTTACATTATTCATTTTACTGACTCAGCAAGTAGGGCGTGAATAGTCGATACCACTAACGGGCTGCCACCTTTACGGCCTAGGCTGGCAATGTAGGGCACTGTGTCTTGTTCTGTTAGCGCTTGCTTAGATTCATCTGCTTTTACAAAACCAACAGGAATACCGATAATCAGAGCTGGTTTTACTTCACCTGCCTCAATCATTCGTAATAGTTCAAGTAGTGCTGTCGGAGCGTTGCCCACACCTATGATAGAGCCGTCGAGTAGGCCGTTATCACGCGCGTAACGCATAGAGTGAATGGCACGTGTTTCTCCTGTCTCTTTCGCGGTGGTAATGACATCTGGATGACTAATGAAACATTGGGCTTTATTGCCGTAAGTATTAAGGCGTGCTTGATTTAGTCCTGTGACTATCATGCTGACATCGGTGATTATGTTGGCACCACTTTTCAGTGCTGAAATTGCAGCTTCAACGGCGTCCTCACTGAATTGGTACAGTTTTGCGTATTCAAAATCCCCCGTGGTATGAATAGCACGGCGAACTACATTCCATTCTCCTTGGTTGAAGTTGTGACCACCATGGAGTGTTTCGATTTCTTCATCAATGATAGAGAAAGAGTCACTTTCAATTTGACGACCTTGCTTGGTCATTTGACGCATATCATTAGTCATGGGATTTTCCTTGTTCATGCTTATTCATCATGAAAGTGAGTACTAGCTTCACTTCCTTTTGAGCAGAGATGTTCTGCTAACAGATCGCCATTAAAATCGATCAACTTGAATTCAATGCTGACGTGATGTTTGACATACACAGCGGCGTGCTCTGCAGCTTGTTTGCAGAGCAAGGTAAGAAAGTCGTAATTAGGTGTATCTTGGCCTGATTGGGCTTCTTTCCATGTATCTAGTACGTGGCGACCTGTGTTTGCTTGGCTAACAGCTTCGGCAAACTCATATGGTGCGCCTGATTGAGTGGCGAGATCGGCAAGCAATGAAAAGTCGATCGCTTTACCGGATACGTGAGTCATCATGTGCCCAGCGACCATCTTGCCTAGTTTGCCTATCATGGCGACCACGGTGATTTTGCTCACTTGATAACGTTTTGCCGCGCGCAGTCCGACCCCAACAAAATCACCAGCTTGGATAAAACACATCGAGTCATAACTTGGTAGCATGGCCATCGCTGACTTTTCGGTGCGAGATCCTGTTGTGAGAACCAAGTGGTTTTGGCCATTTTGTTTCGCTATTTGTACCGATTGACGCACAGATGCTGAAAACGCTGAAGTGGAGTAGGGTTTTACCGTTCCGCGTGTCCCTAGAATGGAAATACCACCGATTAAACCAAGTCTTGGCCCAATGGTTTCCTTGGCTCGCTCTTCGCCATCAGGGACGCAAATTTCCAGTGATATACCGACGTGTTTTTTCTGTTGACTGGTAGCTTGGTTCCATTCCAAAGTCACCATATCGAGAATGTTTTTTCGAGGAACAGGATTAATCGCCGCCTGACCGACGGGAAGTTCTAATCCGGGGAGAGTCACACGAGCTACGCCAACCCCGCCATCGATGTGAAAACCGGGATCTGAATGCCAGCGGGCAATACTCTGAATATGGGCTTCGTGGGTACAATCAGGATCGTCCCCTGCATCTTTAACGATGCTGGCGGTCACCGCATCGTTGGATGTTTGGATAAACGCGACCTTAAACGTAGCGGGCTCACCATTAGGTAAAGTGATGGAAATGTAGTCGGGCTTTTGTCCGGTCAACAGTGTTTGAACTGCCGCCCTGCTAGCTGCAGCCGCGCATGCTCCTGTGGTAAACCCACTGCGGAGATCGGACTTATTTTTTGATCGTTTAACTTTTGTGACCACAGTATTCTTCATCTACGTTTGAGGTATTGACGAATACAGAGCGTTCCCTTGCTAGACAAGGTATGGATTGGTGTTGAGTTTTCCCGCTCGATATTCATGTGTGCCCAGGTATTCTGACTTACGATGTTGAAAATATTCACTGCGTTTCGCCTTCCCAAATT
This sequence comes from Vibrio sp. SNU_ST1, assembly GCF_030563405.1. Classification (NCBI taxonomy): domain Bacteria; kingdom Pseudomonadati; phylum Pseudomonadota; class Gammaproteobacteria; order Vibrionales; family Vibrionaceae; genus Vibrio; species Vibrio sp. SNU_ST1. Next base: position 2,758,760 of record NZ_CP130748.1, on the reverse strand, counting down.
TATGATTCAGTGGCCTATGAAACGCTCATCGCTTACAGCTGCGGGTACAGTTCAGGAGTTACACCTGATTCCCTGATGTTGACGTTATATTTCGATATCTATTCTGAGGATTTCTCCGTTGTTTGGTGTTTCAATTATTTGCTTTGGTGTCCCTAAACTGGCTAATGTTTTTATCCAATCGCCGTGTCCGAGGAGCAACACTGTTTTTTCATTGTTTTGATGACGAGATATTCGTTTTAGCCACTGAATCGCCATTGCTTTACGCTGTTCTTCAGAGTTGAATTCATTGAGTTCCACCTGTGAAATAACGGGTACGTTGAGGTAACGAGCTATAGTTTTAGCACTGGAAATGGCACGTCCTAATTGACTGGTGTAAATAGCATGGATAGTCAACGGTCTTTGAGTCGAAAGATAACGACCTACTTTATGCATCTGTCGTTTGCCTTCCATTGTCAGAGGGCTATCCAGTTGATTCTGTGCTTTGCCAATTCGATTCCATTCTGTTTCGCCATGACGAATCGCAATGATGGTTAAGCATTTAGTATTCATTACGCTTCTCCATCAAAATAGAAACAATGAATAGTGCGCCAAATGCAGTGGTGACGACACCAAGCGGAAGTTCCTGAGGGGCAACTAAGGTTCTCGCCAAAATATCACTTAATAGCATAAGCAAAGCCCCAATCAGCCCTGAAGAGATGAGTAACTTTTTGTGTAATGGGCCGATGATTTTCTTCGCGATATGAGGAACCATCAAGCCAATAAATCCGACAACTCCAATGATAGAAACAAAACATGCAGTAGCAAAAGCGCAGACAATAAAGACACCGCTTTGCAGGCGTTTTGTGTCTACGCCCATTGTTTGTGCTACGTCGTCTCCCGCAAGTAAACAATCTAACTGGCGATGTTTTAATATACTTAGGGCTATCAAGGCGATAAGTCCAGCAAGCACAATTAGCACATTGTCCCAGCGTGCGTTTCCTAGGCCTCCCAGCGACCAAAATAGAATTGAGTGGGCAGCTCGTTGATCACCATGGAAGACCAAGAAGTTAGTCAAGGCTGTAAATAAGAATGAAATAGCCAACCCGGCTAAAACAATTTGAGAAGACGCTTGCCCATCTACTTTTCTGACTAGAAATAGCACTGCCGAAGCCGAGATTATTCCGCCGATAAAAGCGGCGAGTGGAAGCGTCCAAATACCGATAGCGCTGCCGATTACTGTAATCACAAAGACAGCCCCAGTCGCAGCACCGGATGACAGCCCAAAAATGAAGGGGTCGGCAAGATCGTTTTTTGTGACGGTTTGCAATAACGCCCCAACAATACCTAGGCCAGCACCGCAAATAATGGCGATGAATGTTCTTGGCAGGCGTAAGTGTAGTACGACTTGATCTATCGGAGAGTCGATCTGTTGATTCATAGCCGCTGAAAAAATCGTAGCGACTTGTGCAAAAGATAGCTGAACGCTGCCTAAACTCAGAGAAAACATCGCTAAGAGGGCAAAAACAGAGCTGAATACGCAGGTGTTCAGTACGGTTCGGTTTAGGTTAGTACTAAGACTTGTCATGGATTTCTTGGATACGCTGTGCCAATTTTTCAATTGCAGCTATGTTTGCTGGCCCGGGAGTGATTTCCTCATAACGCAGAGGAAGGTATTGGGTGGTCTTTACCGCTGTTGTTAGTTTCATTGCTGGGTGTTGTTCTAAAAAGGCTTGCATGCCTTTAGCACCTGTACCATTTTGATAATCGAGAAGAATAATGACATCGGGGTTATGCATCGCAACCGACTCCCATGATGTGGTCCCCCAACTGATATCAAGTTCTTTCATGACATTGTTGCCACCTGCCGCTTCTATCATGGCACTCACGGTTGCGTATTTCCCTGCTGTAAATGGTTTCTCTTCCCCAGAATCATATAGAAAGACTTTAAGCGGAGTTTGATTCTCAGTTTGCTGTTGAATCAATACTAATTGCTCTTTCCAAGTGGAGATAAGTGTTTGAGCCCTGTCTTGCTGACCGAATAAAGTCGCAAGGCGTGTCACGTCATCGAACATTTGTTCCATGTTAGCTGGCTGCTTATCTTTACGGATGTGGCTGCAACTCTCATTAAGAATCAGAGTATTAATACCAAACTCTTTCAGAGAATCAGGCGTGACAGAGCCGCCCAAGCGCATACCGTAATTCCATCCAGCAAAGAAAACATCAGGGTTGGCATTAACTAATACCTCCAAAGAAGGGTATTTAGGTGCGAGCTCCGGAATGCTGCCTTGGAGGCGATTAAATTCAGGGGTCGTTTTGTAGTATCCGCTAATACCGGTCACTCCGATCATATTGCCTTCAAGCCCGAGAGAAAATGCCATCTCAGACATATTGATATCGTGAGTGATTAAGGTTTTAGGCGCTTTATCTAAGGTGAGTGTAGAGTCGCAGTTTTTTACCGTAATTTGGGCTTGTGCGGACATGGAAAGCAATAAAGTGAATGCTGATGCTGATAGTTTTTTCATGAAATTTCCTGTCCTTGGTCTAGTTCAATATCGAAAAATTTGCTTGTTTTCTGTGTTCGCTCATTGGTTGAGCTGATTAAATCGACTTCAAAAATCGGCTGAAGCTGTTTGTGGGTCAGTAGCTCTTCTACTTTCCCTTTGGTTACCACCTTACCGTGCTCTAAAATCACAATGTGCGTCGCGAACTTGGCCGCAAGGGAAATATCATGCAGTGAGCAAATCAGTGTTTTATCTTGATCTTTCAATAGTGATAAAACTTCCCCTTGAGCGCATGGGTCTAGGTGATTTAGAGGCTCATCCAATACCAGAAATTCTGCGTTCTGACATAAAGTTCGAGCAATATGCGCTCTCTGCTTCTGGCCTCCTGAAAGTTGTCCAATTCTTCGTTCGAGGAAAGCATTGATCTTTAGTGCTTCAGTTATATGATCAAGTGAAAAGCTAGAACTGGCTTGATGGGAAGCGGTAAGTTGAATGTACTCTCTTAGTGCTAAACGGCCATCCACTTGACTGTGTTGTGGAAGGTAACTGATTTGTTTTGCTCTTTGCTGGCAAGTTAACTTACGTAGCGGCAATTGGTTTATGACGACTTCGCCTTTGAAGGGAAGCAAATTAACAAGTGCCTTTAATAACGTGGTTTTTCCTGAACCATTACGCCCAATGACAACCCAGCGCTCACCTTGACTAATTTTTAGATCGAGTGGGTGTAGTCGTTGAGTGTTTTGTTGTTGAACAGAAAGGTTGTGGCAATAGAGCATGAGTTACTGAGAATGGTTTGTTTTTAACAAGTGCTATTACATTAAAATTTAAACGTTTGCGTAACATTGATCTCAGCACGTAAAATTCCCACTATTATCAAAATAATCTATAAGTTAACGCTTGCTTTACGTGAGAGGGCTAGGATTAGTGGAAGAATAGGAAGAATAGGAAGAATAGGAAGAATAGGAAGAATAGGAAGAATAGGAAGAATAGGAAGAATAGGAAGAATAGGAAGAATAGAAAGCAAAAAGCCTCTGAGAACAGAGGCTTTAAAATTACGTTTCAGCTAAGCATGTTGCGTAATGCTTACAGGCCCGCGAAGTCCGCAAGGATTGCTGCTTTGTCCGTTGCTTCCCAAGGGAATTCTTCACGACCGAAGTGGCCGTATGCTGCAGTCTTCTTGTAGATAGGTTGAAGAAGGTTCAACATCTCTTGAAGGCCGTATGGACGTAAATCGAAGTTTTGACGAACTGCTTCAATGATGATTTCGTGAGCTACTTTCTCAGTACCAAACGTTTCAACCATGATAGATGTTGGATCGGCAACACCGATAGCGTAAGACAGCTGAATCTCACAACGATCAGCCATGCCAGCTGCAACGATGTTTTTCGCTACGTAACGAGCTGCGTAAGCTGCAGAACGGTCAACTTTCGATGGATCTTTACCAGAAAATGCACCGCCACCGTGACGAGCGGCACCGCCGTACGTATCAACAATGATCTTACGACCTGTTAGACCACAGTCACCCATTGGACCACCGATTACAAAGCGGCCTGTTGGGTTAATGAAGAAGTTCGTGTCTTTGTTGATCCACTCAGCAGGAAGTACTGGCTTGATGATCTCTTCCATTACCGCTTCACGTAGGTCAGGTGTTGTTACTGAATCACAGTGTTGAGTCGAAAGAACAACAGCGTCGATACCAACGATTTTACCTTGGTCGTATTGGAACGTTACTTGAGATTTCGCATCTGGGCGAAGGAAGTTAAGCTTGCCGCTCTTACGTACTTCAGCTTGCTTTTTAACAAGAAGGTGAGAGTAAGTAATTGGAGCTGGCATTAGGATTGGCGTTTCGTTAGTCGCGTAACCAAACATGATACCTTGGTCGCCTGCGCCTTGATCTTTAGGATCGGCTTTATCAACACCTTGGTTGATGTCTGGAGACTGCTTACCAATGGTGTTTAGTACTGCACAAGAGTCAGCATCAAAGCCCATGTCAGAATGCACGTAACCAATTTCACGTACTGTTTCACGAGTGATTTCCTCGATATCAACCCATGCAGACGTGGTTACTTCACCACCAACCATTACCATGCCGGTTTTTACGTAAGTCTCACAAGCAACACGTGCTTTTGGATCTTGTTCAATGATGGCATCAAGAACAGCATCAGAGATTTGGTCTGCAATTTTATCTGGATGGCCTTCTGAAACAGATTCAGAAGTGAATAGGTGCTTAGCCATGAGAGCTCCACTTTTAGTTTAGTTTTTAGTTGCAAATAGTTAAATGCAAATAATTTATGCCGTCGCAATCGAGGAAGCGCCGCCATTCAATACAGTATATTTCGTAGGTGTTTCTACATCTAGACGGCTATTTTAAATTTCAGCGGTCGAATTACAAGCTCTTTTTTATGATATGTCATAACTAAACGTTTGCGCGTTGGTCGTGGAAAGGCATGTTAAGTGATGTAAATGATCGAAAATTGCGGAAAATGACAGTTAAAGTGCCAGTAAAACGTTTGCAGTCGCTATAGTCGTTTGAGAGAATACCCGCGCTAATAAAAATGAAAACTTTAGCATCTATCTCTTTTTTAAATCGCTTATGTATCCAGGAGCAGACATGCCTTCTCGTAAAGATCTAGCCAATGCAATCCGCGCACTTAGCATGGACGGTGTTCAACAAGCAAATTCAGGCCACCCAGGCGCACCTATGGGTATGGCTGACATAGCTGAAGTTCTTTGGCGTGGCCACTTGAACCACAACCCAGCAAATCCAGAGTGGGCTGACCGCGACCGTTTTATTCTGTCTAACGGTCATGGTTCTATGCTGATTTACTCTCTGCTTCACTTAGCAGGTTACGAGCTTTCAATTGAAGACCTAAAAAACTTCCGTCAACTGCACTCTAAGACTCCAGGTCACCCAGAGTACGGTTACGCTCCTGGTATCGAGACAACGACTGGCCCTCTAGGTCAAGGCATCACGAATGCTGTTGGCATGGCAATGGCTGAAAAAGCGCTTGCTGCACAGTTCAACAAAGAAGGCCACGACATCGTAGACCACTACACTTATGCATTCATGGGTGACGGTTGTCTGATGGAAGGTATTTCTCACGAAGCATGTTCGCTAGCGGGTACGCTAGGTCTTGGCAAGCTGGTTGCTTTCTGGGATGACAATGGCATCTCTATCGATGGTGAAGTTGAAGGTTGGTTCTCTGACGATACACCTAAGCGTTTTGAAGCATACGGTTGGCACGTAATCCCAGCGGTTGATGGTCACAATGCTGACGCTATTAACGCAGCTATCGAAGCGGCTAAAGCGGATCCTCGTCCAACGCTTATCTGTACTAAGACTATTATCGGTTTTGGTTCTCCAAACAAAGCGGGTACGCACGACTGTCACGGTGCTCCACTAGGCGCTGATGAAATCACAGCAACTAAAGCGGCACTGGGTTGGGAACACGGTCCTTTCGAAATTCCAGCTGATATCTCAGCTGAGTGGGATGCGAAAGAAGCTGGCGCAGCGAAAGAAGCAGCGTGGAATGCTAAGTTTGACGCATACGCAGCGGCTCACCCAGAGCTAGCAGCAGAATTCAAACGTCGTACTAACGGCGAGCTTCCAGCTGAATGGGAAGAGAAAGCAAACGCAATCATTGCTGATCTTCAAGCTAACCCAGCAAACATCGCATCACGTAAAGCATCTCAAAACGCACTAGAAGCGTTCGGTGCTATGCTACCTGAATTCATGGGCGGCTCTGCTGACCTTGCGCCTTCTAACCTGACTATGTGGTCTGGTTCTAAGTCTCTTGAAGCAAACGACTTCTCTGGTAACTACATCCACTACGGTGTACGTGAATTCGGTATGACGGCTATCATGAACGGTATCGCTCTGCACGGTGGTTTCGTACCATACGGCGCAACATTCCTAATGTTCATGGAATACGCACGTAACGCAATGCGTATGGCTGCTCTGATGAAAGTTCAGAACATTCAAGTTTACACGCATGACTCTATCGGTCTTGGCGAAGATGGTCCTACTCACCAACCGGTTGAGCAGATCGCTTCTCTACGTTTGACTCCAAACATGAGCACATGGCGCCCATGTGACCAAGTTGAGTCTGCTGTTGCTTGGAAACTAGCAATCGAACGCAAAGATGGCCCTTCTGCACTTATCTTCTCTCGTCAAAACCTTGCACAGCAAGACCGTGACGCTGAGCAAGTAGCTAACATCGCCAAGGGTGGTTACATCCTGAAAGATTGTGCTGGTAAGCCAGAGCTAATCATCATCGCTACAGGTTCTGAAGTTGAGCTAGCGGTTAGCGCTGCTGCTGAACTTACAGCTGAAGGTAAAGCGGTACGCGTAGTATCTATGCTTGCAACTGACGCGTTCGATAAGCAAGACGCGCAGTACCGTGAGTCTGTACTGCCATCTGACGTTACAGCTCGTATCGCTGTAGAAGCTGGCATCGCTGACTTCTGGTACAAGTATGTTGGTTTCGGTGGCAAGATCATCGGTATGACAACGTTCGGCGAATCTGCACCAGCAGGCGAGCTATTCAAGATGTTCGGTTTCACTACTGAAAATGTAGTAAACACAGCTAAAGAGCTTCTAGCTTAATAAATAGCCGTATATGAACATAAAAACCGAGCCAATGGCTCGGTTTTTTTATGCGTTCAAATTGAAGAAACGTAATGATTACTCAAATTTATTGCCCCAGTTATCTTTCTCTTTATGACCACATACTTTACACGTGACATATCTGTCCATGTCATAGTATTCGCCGCCATTAATAAAAGTATGAATCATTAATTTGATCCTACCTAAAAGAGAAGTATCCGTATCGTAGCTGCTGGTCTTTCTTACAAGCACTTCACGATGAGGTGTTTTTTGTTCGCATTGTTTACAAAAGTGAGCTGCTGGGTATCCAGACATAGTCATTTCCTTTGGTTGATAAAACGAGGTTAGAAACAGCCAATAGAAAATGACACTCTCATAGATACTATGAACAGTATGAATGTATTAATCAAATTCATAAGGTAGGGTTTGTACCCATTTCACTCAGTTTGGCACTCTAATATATTGTTTTTATTAAACTATAAGGAGGTGCACATAAAGGTGAAGGCCTAAATTATCGGATGATAAGGGCAACCTATTTGTAACGGACAGCTTACATTGTGGAGTTTGAACGCATTTCATCACTCATGTTCTTGAAATGAATGAGGAAGTGAGCGAATGTATCCATAATCATTTAGTGGCATAGGTTAGGTCATGGCTAATAAGATTGTTTTGATTGTGGATGATAATCAGGAAATTCTCGATGCTTTAAGCGAATATCTAGAACGCTCAAGCTTCACTGTGATTACTGCACTTGAAGGTAACGCGATGTGGAAACAGCTAGAAACTGTCACCCCAGACCTCATTATTTTAGACATCATGCTACCAGGAGATGATGGTTTAACTTTGTGCCAAAAGTTACGCTTACGATCTCAAGTCCCTATCATTATGCTAACCGCAGTAACTGATGATGCAGATCGTATTGCGGGGTTAGAAATTGGCGCTGATGATTACATAACCAAGTCGTTTAACCCTCGTGAACTATTAGCAAGAATCAAAGCTCTACTCAGGCGTTCAACATTCAGTCACAGCACAAATGAACGTAAGTTAAAATTTATGGATTGGACGTTCGATACCCTAAAACGACAATTGAAACATGAAGATGGTGAGGCTGTCTCTCTTTCTAGCGCCGATTATAACTTGCTTACCCTTATGCTTGACTCTCCTAATCAATTATTAAGTCGTAATGACATTGCACAAGCACTCTGGGGGAGGGATGCCGAGCCACTAGAGAGAGGGATTGATGTACAAATTAGCCGGTTGAGAAGGCAATTGAGGGACGATGACCGAAATACGATTATGACGGTAAGGCATCGTGGCTACATGCTTGTGATTGACTCTCATGGACTTCAATGTTGAAAAAAAACTTCTTTCAGTCAATGATCGTACGTATTACGTTGTCTACGTTCTTGGTTATTGTCATGGCTGAAGTTCTGGCAGGTGCAGCTTGGTTTTCCACTACCTCGGTATCTAAACGAGAATCGGCGAGCCATGCTATGTTTGCGATAGCCTCTGCAGCTTCGGACACTATAAATTACTTTTCAGGGCTTCCAGTCAATTATCGTCATTTGGTTCTCGATCAATTACGAAATATTGGGGGAACACGATTCTTTATTTCCATGAATAATCATAGGCTTCCTGTTCCTTCGCTTAGTCATCACTCTTTAGTGCCTCAAATGCAGGTGCAAGCATCAGATCTTTTAGAACAACAACTTAAAACGTCACACTCAGTACACGTCACTTTGACCAAGCGAGACGATCTTCTATTGTTCAACTCAGGTATCAAGCTGAATGAGCTGCCTGCATTGTGGAAAGATTACAGCTTAGTGTTAGGTAAACTCGATCTCCCAATAGCCGTTATTCAAGTTCAACTAGAAAATAATGAGTGGCTCTATTTAGCGACCGTTATTCCGCTGTCTTTCGATAGCTTGACCGATAATTTTATAGATAGTCGCCAGATCACCTTTCTTTTAATTGTCACTTTTATGCTCATGGGGGTCTCATACGTTGTGCTACAAAAAGAAATTCGTCCTTTTCGATCTCTTGCTCGTTCCGCAACGCTTATGGGGTCGGAAATGCAGATTGAAGAAATCAAAGAAGAAGGAAGTTCAGAAACCAGAGCTGCGATCCATGCTTTCAACAAAATGAATCGTCGTATTAAAGCGAACTTACGTGACCGAAATATGTTCTTTAATGCTATTTCACATGACATAAAAACACCTCTAGCCTGCTTAAAACTTCGTACAGAAATGCTCAGCGACAATACGACAAGGCTTAAATTTGAAAAGCTGTTGAATGAAGTCGAGATGATGTTAAACGGAGCGTTACAGTGCATGCGAGATAATGATATTCATGAAGAATTTGAGTGGATAGACATGAATGATATTTTTGAACAATGTGCGGCTATTCATAACAAAAACAACTTATGCGTGAACCTTGTCGATATGCCCGATGTTAAATTCTATGGTAAACCATTAGCAATTAAGCGTTGTCTTTTTAACCTAGTGGATAATGGCATTAAATATGGGAATGTCGTGAATATCAGCATGTTTGTTAACTCTGATTCTATTCATATTGTACTGCGCGATTCAGGTGCAGGGATTGACGAAAGCATACTAGAAAAAGTATTTGAGCCTTATTTTAGAGGTAGCGATTCAAGCGTGGATGGATCCGGTTTAGGCTTAGCTATTTCTCGAAGTATCGCAAGAAGCCATGGAGGGGATATTAAATTATCGAATGCACCAGAAGGAGGACTAGAAGTCGATATTATTTTGGTAAGCAGCTTATGAAAATGTGGGTATTCTTGGTTGCTCTTTTTGTTACACAGCCTGCATTATCTACCCCCTCTATAGAGATGTTGCATTGGTGGACGGCAGAAGGTGAAGACTCAGCACTGTCGGTGATCGAAGACAGGTTTCGTCTGCTGCCTTTTACATTAAAAAGTGATCCAATTGCAGGAGGAGGAGGTGGGCCTGCTAAATCTATCCTTCAAGCGAGAGCGATTGCTGGCTATTCACCAGACATAGCGCAGATGGAAGGACCTGCTATTCAGTCTTGGGCAGCACTCGGGTTCTTAATGGACATGAATGAAGTCGCTAAATTGAATCTGTGGGATCAATCGCTGTACCCTGATATTCAAGCCATTCACAAATATAATGGGAACTATGTTGCCATTCCTCTTAATATTCATCGACTAAACTGGATGTGGATAAACACAGAGGTATTAGCTGAACACCAGTTGTCTCCCCCTAATGATTGGGATTCACTATTGCTAGCATTGAATGTACTAAAAAACAAAGGTATTACACCACTGGCTTTGGGGGAAGACCCTTGGCAAGTTGTTCAAATTTTTGAAAACATTGCATTCGGAGTGGGGGGGGCTCACTATTATCGCCAGGCTTTTGTTGATTTAGACTCCGCAGCTTTGAACAGCCCCGAAACACTAGAAGCACTAGATCGCTTTCGATCTCTTGCTAATATTGTTGGAAATGATTTATCAAAAATAAGTTGGGATCAAGGAACAAAAGCACTGCTCAAGGGGGAATACGCATTTCAATTTACAGGAGATTGGGCTTTAGGAGCAATGCTAAGCTCTGGCTCTAGCATTCCTGACTACATTCAATGCAGCCCATTTCCTTCTACGGAAAATGGTTTTATCTACAATGTAGATAGCCTAGCCTTTTTTTCCACTCGTTCAAATGAAGAACAGAATATAACCTCAATTATGGCCGCGCTATCTGCCCCTGAGTTTCTTTTAGAGTTCAGTGAAAAAAAGGGCTCAATACCAGCACAAGCTAATATTCCAATTGATGACTTATCGCGGTGCCAACAGAAATCTTATGATGACTATATACGAGCGAGTCGGGATGGTTCGGCAATGCCAAGCTTGACCGATTCAATGGCTGTTAATCCCGTCATTCAGAATGCAGTTTCGAATGAACTTTATCGTTATTTTATTGATTCATCGATAACGTCTAAAACGCTTATCGGTCACCTTAATGCTATTAATAATGAAATGTTTCGATAGTTGATAGCCTACCTACATTGATATGTCATGAACGAATAGGCATTACTCTTAACCACATTTCTCTGCCATTGGTTAGGGCGAACCTAATGTAAAAAACGAGTTACAAACTGCTTGCTATTTGTAACCTTGAGATTCAATTAGCTTGATAAAGTTCGTTGGTATTCTAACGATATTAAAGGACTTTATTATGCTAGATAGTTTTAAAAGCGGCTTATCTAAGCTTTCCTTAATTGGTAAAGCATTGATGTTGCCCATATCTATATTACCCGCTGCGGGGTTATTACTTGCCTTCGGTGCTAAGCTCGACATTCCCCTAATGATGCGTGCTGGTGGCGTTATATTTGATAACTTAGCCTTACTGTTTGCGGTAGGAGCCGCGGTTGGTTTGACTAAGGAGTCAGGGATTGCCGCTTTAGCCGCGATTGTCGCCATGGTCGTGATGAATGCGACAATGGGGGTGGCGCTCGGCATTACACCTGAGATGGCGATGGGAGGTGGCCGTTATGCAATGGTGATGGGTATTCCTTCATTGCAAACAGGTGTCTTTGGCGGACTCATTGCAGGTATCCTCGCAGCCGTTATGTATCAACGTTTTTATGATACTAAGCTGCCTGATTTCCTTGGTTTCTTTGCCGGTAAACGCTTTGTACCGATTGTGACTGCGTTTTCTGCATTCCTAATTGGTTTAGTTTTACCCCATATTTGGTCATATATTCAATCAGGTATTGATGCGCTATCGCATATGGCGAATGGCGGAAACATGTACGTATCAACTTTCATCTACGGATTTATGGAGCGCGCTTTAATTCCAGTTGGTCTCCATCATATTTTTTATAGCCCTTATTGGTTTTCTTTCGGTGAGTACACAACTGCCGCGGGTACCATTGTAAATGGCGATCATACCATTTGGTTTAAAATGCTTGAAGATGGAGTAAAAACGTTCTCAACCAGTGAATACCAAGAAGCAGGAAAATTCCTATCGGGTAATTTTGCTATCTACATGTTTGCTTTCCCTGCTGCATGTTTAGCTATGTATCATGAAGCGAATGATAAAAATAAAAAAATTGCAGCAGGTATTTTAGGCTCTGCTGCTCTTACTTCTTTTGTTACAGGTATAACAGAACCCGTTGAATTTGCGTTTATCTTTGTCGCACCTTTACTTTATGTTTTTTCTGCAATCATGGCAGGGGTGTCTTACGCGGTGAGTTATGCGTTGGATGTTCATATTGGTAAAACCTTCTCAGCCGGCATTATTGATTTCGTGTCTTTTGGTGTTCTTCCCGCGATGGATGGGTTCAAAACTAACTGGATCAATGTGATTCTTTGGGGGCTAACCATGGCCGCTATTTATTACACGGTTTTCCGTTTTGCTATTCGAAAGTTCAATTTGAAAACAGTAGGACGTGAGGATACTCAAAGTAAGGCGATCACTTTGGACAATGAAGATTTAGCTAGTGAAATCACAATCTTGATTGGTGGTGCCGCTAACATTACTTCGATAGGAGCATGTATTACGAGATTGCGTTTACAGATTAAAGATCAGGCTCTTGTGAATGAACAAGGAATCAAAGACCTAGGTGCTATGGGGGTCATAAAAGTAGGTTCAAGTGGCCTGCAAATTATTTTGGGCTCAAGAGCTCAATTTGTGGCTGATCTTATGAGTGAAAGAACTGGTGAGTCACCAAGTGCACTATCAACTAACCCAAGTTAAAAGTACGGGCGACTTCCGATAAAGCTGATGACAACAAGCTTGTTGTCTCTTATACATAAATAGTAACGCTATCAACGTTATGGTTGGTGGCGTCTATTTATATTTAAAGTTTTGAAGTTATGACTGCTTTAGTATTCAACTAATGCGCTTTGAGTAGGATTCAGTTATCATCTGTTGCACGAAATTTTGGTTAGATGTACGGAACTATGCTAAAAGTCGCGATAAATGGATTTGGACGAATAGGGCGCAATGTATTGCGCGCTATCTATGAAAGTGGCAAAAGCCAACAAATCAAAGTAGTAGCGGTCAATGAGCTTGCTCAGCCTGATGCTATGGCTCACCTATTGCAGTATGACACCAGTCACGGCCGCTTCGGCAAGAAAATATCTAATGATCAAGAGCACATCTATGTTCATCATGGCATTGGTGCTGAAGATAAAGGCGAGTTTGATACCATTCGTATCTTACATCTGGCTGATATTGAACTGTTGCCTTGGCGTGATCTTGAAGTCGATATTGTTCTCGATTGTACCGGTGTTTACGGTTGCCGAGATGATGGCCTAGCGCACATCGCTGCTGGAGCTAAAAAGGTACTGTTTTCACACCCTGGTGCTAACGACCTTGATAACACCATTATCTATGGTGTGAATCACGATACCATCCAAGCTGACCACCGAATCGTTTCCAATGGTTCATGCACCACTAACTGTATTGTCCCTATCATTAAAGTACTTGATGATGCCTTTGGTATTGAGTCAGGTACCATTACGACTATTCACTCTTCAATGAATGATCAGCAAGTTATTGATGCATACCATAGCGACTTGCGTCGTACTCGAGCGGCAAGCCAATCTATCATTCCTGTCGACACCAAATTGCATAAAGGTATTGAAAGAATCTTCCCGAAATTTTCTAACAAGTTCGAAGCGATATCTGTGCGTGTGCCGACGGTAAACGTCACTGCGATGGATTTAAGTGTCACAATTAATACAAATGTGAAAGTTAATGACGTAAATCAAACCATTGTTAATGCTTCCCAGTGTACATTACACAATATAGTTGACTATACTGAAGCGCCGCTCGTTTCCATCGACTTTAATCACGATCCCCATAGCGCAATCGTTGATGGTTCACAAACTCGAGTGAGCAATGGCACCTTAGTGAAAATGCTGGTGTGGTGTGACAATGAATGGGGCTTTGCGAACCGAATGCTGGATACGGTTCTTGCAATGCAAGCTTCAGAAGGCAAGAAGTAAGACCTAGAAGCAAATGTGTGGATTATTTATTTTTTAGCTTGAAATAAATACTAAGTGTCCACATATTATTAGCAGTTAAAGCATTACCAGTTGAATAATTTATAGGCTTAGCAGGGTTGCTGAGTTTCCAAAACTTTATTTTTATTTAAATTTGAGAGGACAAATCATGTCTGTGATCAAGATGACTGACCTGGAACTTGCAGGTAAACGCGTATTCATCCGTGCTGACCTAAACGTACCAGTAAAAGACGGTAAAGTAACTTCAGATGCTCGTATCCTTGCATCTCTACCAACTATCAAACTTTGCCTAGAAGCTGGCGCAAAAGTTATGGTTACTTCTCACCTTGGTCGTCCTACTGAAGGCGAGTACAACGAAGAGTTCTCTCTAGCTCCTGTAGTTAACTACCTAAACGACGCACTAGACTGTGACGTTAAACTAGCGAAAGATTACGTAAATGGTCTTGAGCTAAACGCTGGTGAACTAACTGTTCTTGAAAATGTTCGCTTTAACAAAGGCGAGAAGAAGAACGAAGAAGCTCTTTCTAAGCAATATGCTGCACTATGTGACATCTTCGTAATGGATGCATTTGGTACAGCTCACCGTGCTCAAGCGTCTACACACGGTGTGGGTACTTACGCTCCTGTAGCATGTGCTGGCCCTCTTCTAGCTGCTGAGCTTGAAGCGCTTGGTAAAGCAATGGACAACCCAGCTCGCCCGCTAGTGGCTATCGTTGGTGGTTCTAAAGTTTCTACTAAACTAACCGTTCTAGAATCTCTTTCTAAAATCGCTGACCAACTTGTTGTTGGCGGTGGTATCGCGAACACGTTCATCGCTGCTGAAGGCCACAACGTAGGTAAGTCTCTATACGAAGCTGACCTAGTTGAAACGGCTCAGAAACTAATGAAAGAGTGTGCTATCCCTGTAGCGACTGACGTTGCATGTGCTAAAGCATTCGACGAAAACGCAGAAGCTGAAATCAAGCACGTTTCTGAAGTTCAAGACGACGACATGATCTTCGACCTTGGTCCAGATTCAACTGCAGCTCTAGCTGAAATCATCGGCAACGCGAAAACTATTCTTTGGAACGGCCCTGTAGGCGTATTCGAATTCAAGAACTTCGAAGCGGGTACAGCTGGTATTTCTAAAGCAATCGCTGATTCTGAAGGTTTCTCAGTAGCAGGCGGTGGTGACACGCTAGCAGCTATCGACAAGTTCGGTATCAAAGCAGATGTTTCTTACATCTCTACTGGTGGCGGTGCTTTCCTTGAGTTTGTTGAAGGTAAAGTACTTCCTGCAGTAGCTATGCTTGAAGAGCGTGCTAAAGCGTAATTGATTTAGAAAGGCGAGATACGAATCTCGCCTTTTAACGTTTGCTGCATATCACACTTATTTGCTAGAATAGCGGAAGTTGTGAGCAAACGATTGCAAATTTTTAAACTTAAGTTTTTTATCTTAAAACGAATAGAATAAATAGGACTATTTCCATGTCTAAGATCTTCGATTTTGTAAAACCTGGTGTAATTTCTGGCGATGACGTACAGAAAGTATTTGAAGTAGCAAAAGAAAACAAATTTGCTCTTCCTGCAGTAAACGTTGTTGGTACTGACTCTATTAACGCAGTACTAGAAGCGGCTGCTAAAGTTAAGTCTCCAGTTGTTGTTCAGTTCTCTAACGGCGGCGCTGCATTCTTCGCAGGTAAAGGCGTTAAACTTGAAGGTCAAGGCGCACAAGTTCTTGGTGCTGTAGCTGGTGCAAAATACGTACACGCTGTCGCTGAGTCTTACGGTGTTCCAGTTATCCTGCATACTGACCACGCTGCTAAGAAACTTCTACCATGGATCGACGGTCTACTAGACGCTGGTGAAGAGTTCTTCGCACAAACTGGTAAGCCTCTATTCTCTTCTCACATGCTAGACCTTTCTGAAGAGTCTCTAGAAGAGAACATCGAAACATGTGCTACTTACCTAGCTCGCATGGCGAAAATGGACATGACAATCGAGATCGAACTTGGTTGTACTGGTGGTGAAGAAGACGGCGTTGATAACTCTGATATGGACGCATCTGAGCTTTACACTTCTCCAGAAGACGTAGCATACGCATACGAGAAGCTAATGGCTGTTAGCCCTCGTTTCACTATCGCTGCATCTTTCGGTAACGTACACGGTGTTTACCAAGCTGGTAACGTTGTACTTACTCCAACTATCCTACGTGACTCTCAAGCATACTGTGCAGAGAAGTTCGGTATTGCACCTAACGCTCTAAACTTCGTATTCCACGGTGGTTCTGGTTCTTCTGAAGCAGAAATCCAAGAGTCTATCGGTTACGGTGTTATCAAAATGAACATCGATACTGATACACAGTGGGCAACTTGGGATGGTATCCGTCAGTACTCTGCTGATAACTTCGATTTCCTACAAGGTCAAATCGGTAACCCAACTGGCGAAGCTGCGCCAAACAAGAAGTACTACGATCCACGCGTATGGCTACGTGCTGCTCAGTCTTCAATGGTTACTCGTCTTGAGAAAGCATTCGCTGACCTTAACGCTGTAGACGTACTATAATTCTTTGAATTAAGTACTCTTTAAGTTTTAAAAACCCGCTCATTGAGCGGGTTTTTTTATGTCTGATAAAAACTTGTATTAAATATGTGAAAAACCTAGCCTACGGTGAATAAATTTCGTAGTCTTTTAGTTATCGATATTTGCGTTTATTGGGAAGTTTTATTAATTCAAAAGCTTACATAAATATGACTTTGCAATCGGTCAAAGATAGGATATCGTGCCGAAAAACTGGACCTGGTTCAGTTTATAAAAAGGACTTGGCTTTAATTTACTTTTAACACAGTGACTTAACAGGAGTTAAACTGTTTATTATTGTAAAAGTAACTTTGGCTTAAGACAGTTTAGCTCATAGCATATTATATAGAGGATGCACATTATGGCTGATAGTTCGACAGCGCTTGAGACTCCAATTGTGGATGGTTTATCTCAGGCCGAGCAGTGGTTAACAAATAATTCAGATCTATTTATCCAATACGGTGTAAACATTATCTCTGCACTGATAATTCTATTTATTGGTAACTTGATTGTTAAAGCAGTCGCGAATAGCGTATCTAAAGTTCTTGAGAAGAAGAAGATGGACCGAGCTGTTGTGGAATTTATCCATGGTTTAGTTCGTTACTTATTGTTTGTTATTGTTCTTATCGCTGCACTTGGTCGTTTAGGCGTTCAAACTGCATCTGTAGTTGCTGTTATTGGTGCGGCTGGTTTAGCTGTTGGTCTTGCACTGCAAGGCTCACTATCTAACTTTGCAGCGGGTGTACTTATTGTTGCATTCCGTCCATTCAAGTCTGGTGACTACGTGGAAATTGGTGGTGTAGCGGGTTCAGTTGAGTCAATTCAGATCTTCCAAACTGTTTTAACAACACCAGACAACAAAATGGTTGTAGTACCTAACGGAAGCGTTATCGGTAGCCCAATCACTAACTATTCTCGTCATGCGACGCGCCGTATTGACCTAATGATTGGTGTTTCTTACAACGCTGATCTTCAGAAGACAAAAGCGCTACTGACTAAGATCTGTGAATCTGATGAGCGCGTATTGAAAGATCCAGGTGTACAAGTTGGTGTTCACACGCTAGCTGACTCTTCAGTTAATTTTGTTGTTCGTCCATGGGTTAGCACTGCTGACTACTGGAATGTTTATTTCGACCTTATGCAAGCTATCAAAGAAGGCTTGGATAACGAAGGTATCGAAATCCCATTCCCGCAAATGGATGTACACATGAATAAAGTTGAAGCTTAATTTCTAGTTAGTTTTTATAGCTATAAACTTTTATAAGGAAAGGCGGATAACTTAGGTTATTCGCCTTTTTTTGTTGGATGAGTAACGTTTGTTTGATGACTAAAGAAGAATAGGTTTACCCGTATTGCTCAATGAGTCCATTGGCGAGTACAAGTGCAATAGCGAACATCATGGTTGCTACTGCGATATCGATGCCTTTCTTAACTTTAGGTTTCGATAGCGTTGGACCTAGCTTTGCTGCGCCTAATGATAAGGAATAAAACCACACGAATGAAGCTAAGATAGTCCCCATCGCAAACGCAACTCTGTCGTTGCCTTCAAATTGCCCACCAATAGATCCAAGAATCACTACGGTATCCAAATAGAGGTGTGGGTTTAATACTGTTACAGCTAATGCACCCAAAATAACGGTGCGCTTGCCACGAGCCAATACCTCACCTTTTGATTCATCACTGGTGCGCGTTTTGAATGCACTGCGCAGTGATAGCAAACCATATACCGTTAGAAAAGCGATACCGCCCAATGTGACAGAGGTAAGCAGTAATTCATTTTGAGACAGAATTGCTCCGCCACCAAAAATACCCAATGAGATAAACAGGGTATCGAGCAGGCTACAAATCGTTGCAGTCGTTAAATGATGATTGCGTTTTATTCCTTGATTTAGGACGTACGCATTTTGTGCACCTATAGGGATTATCATACTTGCCCCTAGACCAAAACCTTGTAATAAAACCCAAAAACTCATTTTAACCTCCACTTAATTAACGATATTTACGTGCTATGTAGCGAAGATACTCCGACCCTGTAAATAAGTATAATTAATGATTTTAATCCATTATTAGAGTTGCTAATGTGGTGTTGGGTTAGCTTAAAAAGGAAGCAAATTGATGCGTGGATTGGATTATAAATGGATTGAAGCACTGGATGCCGTGGTGAAACAACGTAGCTTTGAGAGGGCTGCTGAGCAGTTATACATCTCCCAATCAGCGGTGTCCCAACGTATCAAACAGCTAGAAAAGTGGTTAGCCCAGCCAGCGCTTGTGAGAGAAAACCCACCAAGGCCGACACCAGCAGGAAAAAAACTGTTGGGTTTGTATCGTCGTGTTCGCTTGCTAGAGCACGAGCTTGTGCCTGAGTTAATGAATGAAGAGGGTACTCAACCACTATCGATATCCATAGCCACCAACGCTGATAGTTTGGCGACATGGTTGTTACCTGCACTGTCGGATGTGATGAAGTCTCGCCAAGTCGAGTTGAACCTCGCGATTCATGGCGAGTCTAGAACCATTGAAAAAATAAAAAGCGGTGAGGTTGCCGGTGCGATCAGTTTGGAGCCCCAAGCGATCCCTGGATGCAGTGCTGACTACCTCGGTAGGATGGATTATGTGTGTGTGGCGAGCCCTGGCTTTCATCAGCGTTACTTCTCTGAGGGCGTAAACTACGCCACATTAAGCAAGGCGCCTGCGGTTTCCTATGATCAATACGATGATCTGCATAAGAAATTTCTGCATGATCATTTCAATGTACCCAGAGACAGTGTGATCAATCATACGGTCGGCAGTTCAGAAGCATTTGTGCGCTTGGCATTATCGGGTGTTGCCTATTGCTTGATTCCTCGATTGCAGATTATCGAGGAACTAGAGTCTGGTGCTTTGATTGATATTACCCCTGGCTTTCTGCTGTCTTATCGCATCTATTGGCACCATTGGCAGCTTGAGAGCGGGGTGCTAAAAGAGGTATCCCAAGCGATATTAAGTTTTGCTCACAATCATTTACCTCAGTAAGTTGTCGGTTTTTTCAGCGTCAAAGTTCTGTTAGATGTGCACAATCAGGATTGGCTAAACGATAAATTACTCTATGATGGAAGGACATTTGTTTAGCATAGGTCTACCTAATGAAGTTTGTACCAAAGATGTTAGCAACGTCTCTTACTCTTACTGCTGCGTTGAGTGCTGTGAGCTTTCCATCACTGGCTGACTCTCCATCCTTTCCGCATATTTCAACAACAGGCTATGGTGAAGTGATCGCGACACCAGATATGGCGACATTCTCAGTGAGAGTGGTTGAGTCAACGATGACAGCTGAACAGGCTAAAAGCACGGTTGATAAAGTGGTAACGGGCTTTCTAAATAAGCTGCATCAAGCCGGCGTAGATGAGGCGAGCGTACACAGCTCTAATCTGTACCTATCTCCTCAGTACCATTATCCAAAAGATGGCAAACCAGAATTGGTCGGCTACCGAGCTTCACGTAATGTGACCGTTCAAGTGAATGAACTCGCCAATCTAAACGAGTACATGGATATTGCGATAGGACAGGGTATTAACCAGATCGATAACATCCAGCTGCAAGTTCGTGACCAAGCTAAGTATCAAGAGCAAGCACGCTTAGAAGCGATCAAAGATGCGACATCAAAAGCTAAATCATTAGCGAGTGGTTTTGAGCGTGAGCTCGGTGATGTTTGGCGTGTTGATTACAACGCACAATCTTCTCAGCCGGTGCTAATGCGTTCAATGGCGATGGATGCAAGAACAGAGTCGAACTCTTATGAAGACTCAACGATCACCATTCGTGATCGTGTCAATGTGATCTATCAGATCGAAGAGTAACAGCAGCGTTATCGAAGGTTTTGGATCATGATGATCTAATAGTAAATAACTGTTCACCCTAGCTTGTTAAAATGCTCGATAGCTGCGTTGGAATTTTTGATTGTAGAATAACTACTTATCGAAAAATGCCGCCTTGTTCTCAAGCCTTTTTCCTACGCTATTTTTGATCACTTACTTACTGTGATTGGTATAATTACCTACGATAGGCCAAATACGAAAAAGGCTCTCATCATGAGAGCCTTTTTTATGCATTTTGAGTACGATGATTAGTGAAGAAGACGAGCACGGATTGTGCCTTCGATCTCTTTCAGTTTAAGCAGTGCTTCTTCAGAGCGATCGGCTTCTACATCGATAACAACATAACCCATATCTGCTGCGGTCTGTAGGTACTGACCTGCGATGTTGATCCCTTCTTCTGCGAAGATGGTGTTGATCTGAGTTAGGATACCTGGGCGGTTTTCGTGAATGTGTAGCAAGCGAGATGTGCCCGTATGCAATGGCAGTGATACCTCTGGGAAGTTAACACTTGATAGCGTAGAGCCGTTATCAGAGTATTTCGCTAGTTTACCAGCAACTTCAACTCCGATGTTCTCTTGTGCTTCTTGAGTTGAACCACCCACGTGAGGCGTTAGAATCACGTTATCGAACTGCATTAATGGAGACTCAAACGGGTCTGCATTGGTTTTTGGTTCTGTTGGGAAAACATCAATAGCCGCACCAGAAAGGTGACCAGAATCCAGAGCGCCACACAGAGCAGGGATGTCAACTACCGTGCCACGAGCTGCATTGATAAAGATAGAGCCTGGCTTCATGCGCTCGAACTCTTCTTTACCCATCATGTCTTTAGTTTCATTCGTTTCAGGTACGTGTAAAGAGATCACGTCACACTTATTCAGCAACTCGGTCATAGTATGAACTTGAGTGGCATTACCTAGAGACAGCTTGTTTTCGATATCGTAAAAGTAAACACGCATACCAAGGTTTTCAGCAATAATACCCAGCTGAGTACCGATGTGACCGTAGCCAATAATACCTAAACGCTTACCACGAGCTTCGTAAGAGTTGTCTGCACTCTTTTTCCAGATACCACGGTGAGCAAGAGCATTCTTCTCTGGGATACCGCGAAGCAGCAATAGAACCTGACCTAGAACGAGTTCAGCAACACTTCGAGTGTTTGAGAACGGTGCATTGAAAACAGGGATACCGCGCTTTGCTGCTGCTTGAAGGTTGACTTGGTTGGTACCAATACAGAAACAACCGACTGCAACCAGCTTTTCAGCCGCATCAATAACTTCTTGGGAGATGTTGGTGCGAGAACGGATACCAATGAAGTGAGCATCTTTAACTGCTTCAAGAAGTTCATCTTCAGGTAGTGAGCCTTTGTGGTACTCAATGTTTGTGTAACCAGCGGCTTGCAGAACTTCTACAGAAGAAGGGTGAAGACCTTCTAGAAGTAGAATTTTTATTTTTTCTTTTTCCAGTGAAACTTTGGCCATTGTTCTCGTCCTTAAAATGGAAAGGTTGGGCAAATGCGGCGCACGTGCTACAAAATGGCTGAAAGGGGAACAAATTCACCACTTTGTTAGGAGACAAACGTTTTCCCTGTGCGTCTTCTGAACAATAAAGTAACAAAAAAAAAATGTTTTGGGTAAGAAAATTACGGAATAAGACATAATTTTACAGCAATAAAGCAAAAAAAACGGCGCCCTAGGGCACCGTCTGTAATGAAGTAACAGAAAAACTCAATCTTCTATTATTTATTCTTCGATTTTTGCACCTTCAGGCGTGCCAGTGATAACTACATCAGCACCACGGTGAGCGAACAGACCAACCGTTACCACACCAGCGATGCCATTGATGATATCTTCTAGCTGTTTTGGGTTTTCGATCGCCATGCCGTACACATCTAGGATCACGTTGCCGTTATCGGTTGTGCAGCCTTCGCGGTAAACTGGGTCACCACCAAGTTTTACTAGTTCACGTGCTACGTATGAGCGTGCCATTGGGATAACTTCAACAGGCAGTGGGAATTTACCCAACACATCAACTGCTTTGGTACCATCAACGATACAAATAAACTTATCAGAAATAGCTGCTACGATTTTTTCACGAGTCAAAGCAGCGCCGCCGCCTTTGATCATATCGCGAGAACCGTTAATCTCGTCAGCGCCATCAACATAGATGTCTAGCTTGAATACGTCGTTGCATTCGAATACTTTGATTTCTAGCGCTTCTAGTTTTTCAGTAGAGGCTACAGAGCTTGAAACCGCACCCTTGATTTTGTCTTTCATTGTGCCAAGTGCGTCGATGAAGTGATTTACTGTTGAGCCAGTACCTACACCTACAATGCTGCCTTCTTCAACATATTGAAGTGCTGCCCAGCCCGCTGCTTTTTTCATTTCATCTTGAGTCATGCCATTCTCCTGAATAAGGTCTTGCGCTTTGAATTAATCGTTTGCGTAATGATGAAGTTAACGTTTAGATATTGGGTAACTTTTGGATATCGAGGTTAACGTTTGCGGCGCGATTATAGCGCTTTAATGGTTGTTTTCCCATTGCCAAGTTTTACTCGGAGTCACGATTTTAGGTAACGGAATATCCCAACCTTCAATTGGTAAGCGATCGACATGTTGGCAATCGTGAGCAAGGCCAATAGGTGTTGCGCCAGTGCCCGTCTCGAACCATCGAGCCAAGGTGCGATCGTAATATCCACCGCCCATGCCTAAGCGATGCCCCTTAGAGTCAAAGCCCACCAATGGTGTGAGAATAAGATCGAGTTGTTGGCATGGTTTGACGAGCAATTGATTGAGCTGGGGTTCAACGATACCGTATTTATTAAGGACGGTCGGTGTGTCTGAAGAATAATGAAGAAATAACAGGTGTCCGGCAGAGAAGGGGTGCAATACTGGTAAATAAGTTTGCTTACCTTGCGCCCATAACCATTCAATTAACGGCTGGGTATCGAGTTCGCCATCAATCGAAATATAGAGGGCTATATGTTGAGCTGACTGAATCTCATCAAGCTGAGCACACTGCTTAACTAAGTCTATACCGGATTGAGTTTGTTGATTGCCAGATAAGGCATTGCGTTTGATACGGATCTGTTTGCGAAATTCGCTGCGTGTGAGCGTCTTCATATGAAGGGATACCCCAAAGTGCCGTTGAGAATAGATGGCCCTTGAACCAGCGAGTTCAAGGCGGATCAGCAATGATTACCGTAGGCTTCTCGGCGGACCGAGCATGCTCAATAGCACTCAAGTACTAACCCTTAGGGATTGCTTATCGGCTCGGGGACGTGAATCCTCTGACAAACACTCCAGGGTAAATTTTGTGTACGCTATTGCTGTCCGTGCTTAACTTTACTGAGGACATCTGAAAGCGATGTCGTGAGCTGTTCCATTCGCTCGGTCAGTGCGTTTTGTTCATCATTTGCTTCAAACTTCTTGGTTTGTAATTCATAGCAAATGTTCAGAGCTGCGATCGTTAGCAGCTTCACTTCATTGGTTACCTTAGTACGTTCAGCCATCTCTTTCAATCGATTATCAAGATCGGCCGCCGCTGCAATCAATGACTCTTCTTGCCCTGGGGGACAATTCACTCGAGTCAGTTTTCCTAATATTTCAACGTCTACCGCTTGATTACTCATGATGGATGAACTCTTTAACGCACTATTTAAGGCTGTTGCCCTTTATCATTTTTTGAGAAAGAAAAAGTGCAAGTACCGATGAGGAAGCAATCTCCTCTGAGGGAGAAACTATAGGTAAACCGCTATTAAGATTCAAGCTTTTCAGAGTGACTGTTTGTAAATGAGAGCTTGAGCACACAGTAATTCAGCAAATTGAACAATTGGTAGTCAGTCATCCTTCAATTGCTCAGGATCGATGCTTACCAGAATTGGGGTGAAGTGGTACGATTATACTATCGATATAAAGAATAACTGAGCGAGCTATTTGATGAGCGAAACTACTTTACCTGACTACCTAACGGTTGCGACTGAACTTCAATCGGCAAGCCTAGCCGTAAACCCTGCTGAGATGCATGGTTTATTAACGGGTATGTTGAGCGGAGGCTTAAACCTAGCAGATAAAAGCTGGCAACCACTTATCTTTGATTACACCAATGAAGGTATGGGGTGGCCAGATCGCGCATTAACGTTAGCGGAAGCGACATTAAAGGTGACGACCAGCGAAATCACAGGTTCAGGCATGGAGCTGTCCATGTTGTTGCCTGACGAAGACGCAAGCGCAAGCTTGTATGATTTGGCTGATGGCGTGTCTGATTGGATTAACCACTTTATTTCTGGTTTAGGCTTGGTTGGCGCTCAATTGAATAAAGCGTCTGACGGTACCAAAGAAGCATTAGCTGATCTTGAAGAGATGGCCAAGCTAGGCATTGACGAAGACGATGATATGGAAGAGCAGGCGCAGCTTCTAGAGCACGTTATTGAACACGTAAAAGCGTGTGCACTAACGATTCATGCTGAATTCGGTGCTCGCCCATCTGAAGATGCGGCTCCAACCATTCATTAATCCGCTTGTCGGTTTGAGGTTATAATGGCTCAGTATGATGTTGTAATTGCTGGTGGCGCAATGGCGGGGGCGACCTTAGCCCTTGCTCTGAATCACCTCAGTCAAGGTTCACTATCGATCGCGGTAGTAGAGCCTTATCAGGTTGATCATCAAGCTCACCCTGGCTTTGATTCTCGTTCGATCGCTCTGTCTTATGGCACGGTGCAGATCCTCGACTCTTTGC
The DNA here is from genome assembly GCF_030563405.1 of Vibrio sp. SNU_ST1. Lineage (NCBI taxonomy): Bacteria > Pseudomonadati > Pseudomonadota > Gammaproteobacteria > Vibrionales > Vibrionaceae > Vibrio > Vibrio sp. SNU_ST1. The sequence goes on along the minus strand of NZ_CP130748.1, from coordinate 2,733,518 downwards.
ACCTTTGGCAATCTATCGCTCCGGTCGCGACCCCAATTAAAGATATCCATGTGTCGGATAGGGGCCATGCCGGAATGACGGACATCTACAGCGAAGAGCTCGCTGTTGATGCGCTTGGCTATGTGGTTGAGTTGGCGGATGTGGGGCGAATCTATCAGCAGAAGCTTGAATCAGAAGCTGCAATTACGATGCTTTGCCCTGAGTCTGTTAGAACCGTTGAACGTGATGAATCGTTAACGACGATTGAGCTGACAAGTGGACAGACAGTAACCACTAAGTTATTGGTTGCAGCTGACGGTGCTATCTCAACCTGTTGTCAGCAACTCAATATCTCATTGAGTGAGCATGACTTTGAACAGGTTGCTGTGATTGCCAATATCGTAGCGAGCGAACCCCATCAAGGTCGAGCATTTGAGCGTTTTACTCATCATGGGCCAGTCGCTCTATTACCGATGAGTGATAACCGTTTGTCGCTGGTTTGGTGTCTGCCACCAGAGCAAGCACAGCAAGTCACCGCTTTAAGCGATGATGAATTTCTTGAGCAGCTGCAGAAAGATTTTGGTTGGCGGTTAGGTCGATTAGAAAAAGTGGGCAAGCGTGCGAGTTACCCATTAATTCTTCGTCATCGCCAGCAGAATATTTCTCATCGTTTTGCGATCGTAGGCAATGCTGCTCAAACACTTCACCCTATTGCGGGACAAGGTTTTAATCTTGGCATCCGTGATGTGGCTTCCTTGGCTGAAGAGTTATGTACTCAATTGGATGATGTGGGTCGTTACACAGGTCTTGTTAACTTTAGAAAGCGCAGAGAACAAGACAGAGACACGACGATTACGTTGACTTCAAGCCTAGTTCATCTGTTCTCAAACGATTTTTTGACCGCTCGTATTGGGCGAAATCTTGGGTTAGCCGTAATTGATAGCCTCCCACCACTTAAAGGTCCACTTTTGCGTCATACGCTTGGCCTAGTAGAAAGATAAGGTAATAAATAATGATGCAAAGTGTTGATATCGCGATTGTTGGTGGTGGCATGGTTGGCCTAGCGCTTGCCGCTGCACTAAAAGACAGTGACCTAAGAATTGCTGTAATTGAAGGCCGAGCGCCTAGCGAAGGGCTTAGCGAATTGCCTGATGTGCGTGTGTCGGCATTGAGCCGCTCGAGTGAAGTGATTCTTCGTAACCTAGGCGCATGGCAAGGTATCGAACAAAGACGTGCTGCGCCCTACCAAGCAATGGAAGTGTGGGAACAAGACAGCTTTGCTCGCATCGAGTTTGACTCGACACGCTTGGCTCAGCCGAACTTGGGCCATATTGTAGAGAACCGTGTGATCCAATTAGCGCTGCTTGATCAGGTTAAGAAGCAAGATAATGTCAGCCTATACATGCCTGCAACGTGTAAAACGATGGCGATTGGTGAGAGCGAAGCATGGCTAACGTTAGATAACGGCCAAGCGCTGACAGCAAAGTTAGTTGTTGGAGCTGACGGTGCAAACTCTTGGGTTCGTAAACAACAAGATATCCCATTAACTCATTGGGATTACGGCCACAGTGCGATTGTCGCGAACATCAAAACCTCAGAGCCGCACCATAGCGTTGCTCGTCAAATATTCACACCGCAAGGGCCGTTGGCGTTCCTGCCAATGCAACCAACGAATATGAGCTCGATAGTTTGGTCTACGGAGCCTAATCGTGCCGAGAAGCTTGTATCAATGTCGGATGCTGATTTTAATAAGCAGCTAACGGCAGAGTTCGACTCAAAGCTTGGATTATGCGAAGTGGTTGGTGACCGTTTTGCCTTCCCACTGCGCATGCGTTATGCACGTGACTTTGCTGTAGAGCGTGTCGCTTTGGTAGGTGATGCTGCTCATACTATTCACCCATTAGCAGGGCAAGGCGTGAACCTTGGTCTATTAGACGCAGCAAGCTTAGCGCAAGAGCTGTTAACGCTATGGGCTTCTGGTGAGGATATTGGCACCAAGCGTAACCTTCGTGGCTATGAGCGCTGGAGAAAAGCTGAGGCGGCGAAAATGATTGCTTCAATGCAGGGCTTTAAAGATCTGTTTGAAGGCGATAATCCGGCTAAGAAGCTGATTCGTGGTATCGGTATGAAGCTTGCAGGTCAATTACCGGGTGCGAAAGATGAGATAATGAAGCGAGCGCTAGGTTTGTCGGGCAACCTTCCGAATTTAGCTAAGCGCCCCGTAGCACACCGATAGTCGCGTGAGATGGATTGTTTTGATGGTCAGTAGCTAAAGTTGATAGTAATTGACGACATCACGAACACGAAAAAAGGGTTGGCATTATGCCAACCCTTTTTGTTTTTAATTCTGTAGATAATCAGGTTATGCGTACGCGCAGCGCAGTTTCATGATTTCACTATTTATTTCTTTCACTGTCTGAAAGTGACGCTTTTCTGCTCGGTCTGGTAGCACTAGCTTACCGTTATCAAATTCAAATTTTCCTACGCCGTAAATGTAGATTCGTCCTTTGAAAAGTCGACTTACATGTTTAGCAATCATACTCGGTGTATAGCGCTTAAACAGTCTCATTTTTAATTATCCTTATATTTACCTAGCCTGCATATTATAGAAAAACTCCGAGATAATTATTGTGATGAGCATGGAGTAATATGCAGTAGAGTTGACGTTAATTAGATATTTGTGCTGTTCTGAGCACTTTCTTCAGTAAATATCTATTTTTACGTGAGCTTCTCCCCAAAATAATACTGAGTAGTGAACTGCTACGAACTTTCTTGTTTGGTATTAAGCAGTATTAATGTTACAAGTATAAGAATAGGCGGGATTTTTTTGTTTGTGTAATCAAATTGTAAATTTTGAACAAAAAAAAAGCCCGTCTAAAACGGGCGAATAGTCACAGATGCATTACACAAAAGTGGATACTGATGTTACTCAGTGGATTCACTTGTACTGATTTGCTTAAAGGCTAGTCAGTAAAATTACAATAACGCAAATTCAACCTTGTGACTACTTATGCTTTTATTTTGAGTAACTATTTAATGTGGGTGTGTTTTTCTTATGACGAAGTTCACACTAAAAATGTACTCAATGAAATATTGAAATGAAGTTTGCGAAGCATGATCTGTTCGAAACGATCATCGACTGATGTCAGCGACGATCGGTGCACATAGTGCTATAAGATCATTGGGCTCCAACGCAACACCAGCCATTCGATCACCCGAGCTAATGGTAACGGTCGAGTTGCTCTGAATGGAAGGATCAAAAATGATCGGCATGTATCTCTTTAGAGCAATAGGCCCAACACATCCAGCTTTAAAGCCGGTGATGGCTTCAACATCAGCAAGTGATACGCAGGTCATTCGACGGCAATTCAGTACCGAGCGTACTTTCTTTGGATCGATAGAGCGATCGCCAGGAGTACATGCCAACGCATACTGGTTTCCCATATCCTTAAGCAGGATGCACTTCACCATTTGAGAGGCATTAATACCTCGTTCTTGCGCGGTCTCTTCGATGCTGGTGGTTGGCTTGCTTTGCACCAGCAGGCGATAGTCCACCTGCTGTTGATCCAACCATTGTGTAATCAGTGTTTCCACGTGGCTACTCTTCGTCAAGGCTGTAAGGCAGTGGCAGAATGTTCCATATTTGCTCAGGTTGCGCAGTCAATCGAAGCTGAACATCGTCATCAAGGTTGTTTGGCAACACCATCAAACCAATCGCCTTATTATCAGCAAATTGATAGACGTTTAATAGTCGGCCTGCACCGCGCCAGTTCTCACCTACGCTGCGCTCTAGTTCAATCGTATTCTCTAGAGACAATACATCTGAACTCGTTCCAGAAACAATGCGCATTTCACGCTTGTTCATGCCTCGGTATTTAGCACGAGCAACCGTTTCTTGACCTGTGTAACAGCCTTTTGAAAAGCTGATACCGCCAATCGCTTGCAGGTTGAGTGCTTGAGGGATGTGTTCGTTTTGCTCTGCTTTCGATAGGTTCGGCTGAGCATCAAGAATTTCATGATACTGCCAAAGCGCTTCTGATACTTTTTCTGCAGTGCTGCTTGATACCAAGGCTTTTGCTACTTGTTGCGTAACAAGTAGAGCCCAACGGTTGTCAGAGACTTGAACCGCTGTACCACCAGAGATTACACGCACTTTACCTTGGCTTTCTGAAATCGAGTCAATGTATTGATCAGCTGACGCGCCCATGACACCGATAACAACGTCAGACGTTTGCTCGATATCAACCTTAGAGAATACGGCGTATTTTTTAATTTCAACTAATTCGATTTCAATCGCAGACTTAGGCTGCATAAGAGCGTAGCCACCATTGTGGTGGAACAAACGAAAGATACTCCAAACCTTTCCTTTCGCATCACAATGCGCGCCTAACGTGGATTCATCATTAGGAAGAGTGACGACATCGCACGTTACTTGACCTTGTAGGTACGACTTTTTGTCATCGCCTATCATGGTGATTGCACTCCAGTCTGACACGTGTGTCATCATCAGATCTGGAAGCGATTCATTTTGCGTATGAGCGAGCGGCTGAAATGTGTTTTTCCAATCCATTTTATCTTTCCTAAGAATTTTATTTGGCTCTATGTTAATCCGGTTCTGTTTCTTTGTCAGCTTAGGTTTTTTTGTGAGCTTAGATAGGGACTGTGACTCACATAGTAGTTGCAGAGCGTATGACTTGTTACACTCCGAGAAAGAAAAATTATAGGTGAGGATAGCCAATGTACACTGCAGAGCAGAAAGCACGAATTAAATGGGGTTGCCGTCGTGGCATGTTAGAACTTGATGTAGTTATCATGCCATTTTTCGAAGAGTGTTTTGATTCGTTGCAAGAGCAGGAGCAGCGTGAGTTTGTTTCTCTATTAGAGTGTGATGACCCAGACCTGTTTACTTGGGTAATGGGACACGGACGTAGTGAAAACCTAGGCCATGCTTCAATGGTTGATAAAATTGTCGCGCATAACCTCAGCAAGGTTCGTTAAGCTTCAGCTTAACCCTTCGTATTCCGCATTATTTGCAAAAGGCACTGTTTTTGGGTGCCTTTTGTTTTTCATCGTTTTCTCTTCTATTCCGCTCGTTGTTGCCCTCTATTGTTTAGCTTTAGTGTTCAGTTTGTTTAAAGCCAATCATGTAATCTTGAATACAGCACATGGATGCTTTGACTATAAAGAAGATGGCGAGATTCGACTCAATGGGCAAGCCTACACACTTAAGTCCGTTGATAAGATCTGGGCGCAGTTCTTCGTTAAATTGCAGTTTGAGTGCGGATATTCAGTCTTGTTGTGGCGAGATAGTTGCAATGAACGTGAATATCGACACTTCTTGGCGCATTTACAACGAGTCCGTTTGATAAACGAAAGCATTGGATAAACAAGAACCAAAGATAAAAGAAAGGGAGCTCTAGGCTCCCTGTCGTCTTTTTCCATGACCAAAAATTAAGACTGGCTTTTCTCTGGTGTCAGAATGGTTGGGCCGCTGTCTTCTGCAAGTTCAGGGTAATCCAGCGTGTAGTGTAGGCCGCGGCTCTCTTTACGTTGCACTGCACAGCGAACCATCAACTCAGCCACTTGTAGTAAGTTACGCAGTTCTAATAGGTTATTTGAAACCTTAAAGTAGCTGTAGTACTCATGAGTTTCCTGCTGCAACATCTGAATGCGGCGCATTGCACGTTCAAGGCGTTTGTCCGTTCGAACAATACCCATGTAATCCCACATGAACAGTCTTAGCTCGTGCCAGTTGTGTTGAATGATCACTTCTTCATCACTGTTGGTGACTTGGCTTTCATCCCATGCCGGAAGTTCAGCGCACAGTTGAGATTGGTCGATGTTTTCAACGATATCTTTTGCTGCTGCCCACGCGTATACCACACACTCAAGCAGTGAGTTTGAAGCCATACGGTTTGCACCGTGCAAGCCGGTATAACTCACTTCGCCAATCGCATATAGGTTAGTGAGGTCAGTTTGACCTTGCTTATTGACCATGACACCACCACAAGTGTAGTGAGCAGCCGGTACGATTGGAATCGGTTCTTTGGTCATATCAATCCCCAAATCCATCAAGCGAGTATGGATCATTGGGAAATGTGTCGTGATGAATTCTTCAGGCTTGTGGCTGATATCAACATACATGCAGTCAGCACCTAAGCGCTTCATTTCAAAGTCAATCGCACGAGCAACCACATCACGTGGAGCCAATTCACCGCGCTCATCGAAGTCCTTCATAAAGCGAGAGCCATCTGGGCGACGCAAATAGGCACCTTCACCACGTAATGCTTCCGTTAGTAGGAAGTTACGCGCTTCTGGGTGGAATAAGCAAGTCGGGTGGAACTGGTTGAACTCAAGGTTTGCCACACGACAACCCGCACGCCAAGCGATAGCAATACCATCACCTGAAGAGACATCTGGGTTAGAAGTGTATTGGTAAACCTTTGAAGCGCCGCCTGTTGCCAATACAACAAATTTAGCGCGCACGGTTTCAACGTGTTCTTGGTTACGGTTCCAAATGTAGGCACCGATAACCTTGTCTTTCGAACCACCAATCTTATCTTCGGTGATTAAATCCAGCGCATTATGACGCTCGAAGATCTCGATATTTGGGTGATTATTGACGTTATCTTGCAGTGAGGTTTGCATCGCCATGCCAGTTGCATCGGCAGCGTGCAGGATTCTGCGGTGACTGTGGCCACCCTCACGAGTGAGGTGATATTTTGGTTGGCCTTCTGTGCTGTTTTCATCTTTATCAAATGGAACACCACCATCAATCAGCCATTGCACACACTCTTTAGCATTTTCAGCAATGAATTGAACTGTATCTTCTTCGCATAACCCAGCCCCAGCAATTTGAGTATCTTCTACATGAGACTCAATACTGTCCGATTCATCGAACACCGCCGCAATACCACCTTGTGCGTAATACGTCGATCCTTCGCTGCGTGGTCCTTTGCTTAATACAATTACTTTTGCATGTTCTGCTACGCGTAAGGCTAATGACAAGCCTGCCGCACCACTTCCTACCACTAATACATCACACTGATGTTCACGGTTTGCGTTCATAAAACTTATTAAATCCCGGGCTATAGTCGAGTTGTCCATGCTCAATTGACTTCGTCTTGTTTTAGGAGTTTGGGTAAGACTGTTATAATCTTTCCTAGTCATCCTAAAACACGACACAAAATCAATATATAGACAGCTATCTAGAAATATTTAATTGCTCAATACCATTGCTTTTGCTCAAGTTTCCCCAAATTGATAGGGATAACTATTTTTATTACATCACATTGTGAAACAATAATGGCAAATAATTTTAGGAAAGTTGGAACTTTCGGTATTTGGCTTAGTCACAATAGTGCTCTTGTAGACGGTGGTGTCAATACTACATTTCGCATAATTAGTACCCATATCTGTGAAGGTAAGGGTTATAACAATAGGAGTACCCGCTCGAATGAACGAGCAGCTAACCGATCAAGTGTTGATTGAGCGAGTTCAGAGTGGAGATAAGCAGGCATTTAACTTATTAGTGGTTAAGTATCAAAACAAAGTTTGTAATCTTATCTCTCGATACGTGAATAATTCCGGTGATGTACCAGATGTAGCACAAGAAGCTTTTATTAAAGCTTACCGCGCGATACCTAACTTTCGTGGTGAGAGTGCTTTTTATACATGGTTGTACCGAATTGCCGTGAACACCGCTAAAAATCATATCGTTGCCCAGAGCCGCAGGCCGCCAGCAACAGATGTAGATGCAGAAGATGCAGAATATTACGAAACAGGCAGCGCGTTAAAAGAAATATCGAACCCTGAGAACTTAACGCTGTCAAACGAATTGAAACAAGTTGTTTTTGGAGCGATTGAAGCGCTACCCGAAGACTTAAAAACTGCAATGACGTTGCGTGAGCTCGAAGGTTTGAGCTACGAAGAGATTGCAGAAGTAATGGATTGCCCTGTAGGAACCGTACGTTCGCGTATTTTCCGAGCTCGTGAAGCGGTGGAAAAGAAAATCAAACCTCTTTTGCAACGCTAGAACTTGTAATAATTATGGTGAAAATAATGGCTGATAAAGAAAAGCTTTCGGCACTCATGGATGGTGAAACGATCGATAAAGCTCTCATAGTAGATCTCGAATCTGATCAAGAAAGCATGGATACCTGGCAGAGTTACCATTTAATTGGTGATGTTATGCGTGGGGATGCGCCAGAAACTCCAGAGTGGAACATTGCTAACAGTGTAGCGACAGCGCTTGATGATGAGCTTGCACATGGCTCAATGTCGAAACTGCACCAAGTGAATGTTGAACCTACTATTGCTCCAATTGAAGAGCAGCCTAAACCTCAGCAAGCGAAGCGTCAGCTTCCTGCATGGTTACAACAGTTTGGACAAGTTGCCGTGGCAGCGTGTGTTTCATTAGCGGTTGTATTAGGTGTTCAGCAATATGGCGGCAGCGATCCCGCAGCTCCAGAGCAGTTGCCTGTACTCCAGACGATTCCATTTGCAGGTTCTGCGGAACCAGTAAGCTTAACGCGTGACTCTGTTGAGAGACCTGCATCTGAAGCTAACATGCAAGAACAACGCAAACGCGTTCATGCATTGTTAGAAGATTATGAGCTACAACTAAGATTAAACAGTGATGCATCGCCAATGGAAGATGCACACCTAGAATCGGATATTGAATGAAGAAAATCCTGGTCAGTGCACTGACACTGTTCAGCTTGATGTCTCCAACAGCCTTTGCAGAGGAAACCACTGCAAAGGCCTTGTTACATCAAATGAACGAGGCCAGTCAGCATCTAAATTACGAACTCTCCTACATATTGATAAAGAAGAGCAGTATTGAACCTCTGCTTTATCGTCATGCAGTTAACGACGACCGACAACTTGCACACCTTGTTTATCTGAGCGGCCCTGTTCGTGAGGTTATTCGACGTGGCAATGAAGTTAGCTACATCGAACCGGGTACAGAGCCATTTACTATTCAGTCTGGCAGTATGGTTGCACCTGTCATTCCGATGATTAATCGAGATATTGATTCTCTCAACCAATACTACGATTTTGTAAAAGTTGGGCGTTCTCGTGAGGCGGGCAGTACCACGCAAGTATTACGCGTCGTGCCGAAAGACGGCCTTCGATACTCTTACGTGGTTTGGGTCGACGAGAAAACCAACCTTCCTTTGCGTGCCGATCTTTTGGATCGTGATGGCGAAGTGCTTGAGCAGTACCGCACTATCTCTTATGTCGTGAACGATAAAATTGCAGAAGCAATGGGCGGCTTGAATCAAGCTAAATTGCCGAAGGTTTTGTCATTGCCAGAAGGCTTGGTGAGCGAGACTGATTGGCAAGCCTCGTGGGTGCCAGAAGGATTTAAATCGAAAGAACTCAGCCGTTACCAAATGGCTGCGACCGAAAAAATGGTTGAAAGCCAGCTTTTCAGTGATGGATTATTTAGCTTTTCGGTTTATATCGCCGATAAAGACGAACATTCATTGAAAGGACAGCTGGTACGCCAAGGACGAAGAACCTTGCACAGCTTAGTGATTGGCGACAAAGAAATATCTGTGGTTGGTGATATTCCGCCAGCAACGGCCAAGCGTATCGCTCAATCCGTCACGTTCAATAAACCGGCACCAGCGCAATGATGACTGCGTTGGCTACCGTTAGCTCAGTCGAACAAAAAGGTAAGCAATATTTTGTTCAACTGAGCTGCGAACAACAAACCAGTTGCAGCAGCTGCTCATCTCAAAAAAGCTGCGGAACGGGTATTGTGACCAAGGCTGTTGGCAATAAATCCTTGTTTTGGCAGCTTAAAACCCAAAGCTTAGTTAAAGCAGGCCAGATCGTAGAAATTGGCTTTCCAGAAAAAAGCCTACTTCAGTCTGCGGCTATTGTTTATCTTATCCCGCTTTTCATGTTGATGTTTGGTGCTGGTTTCGGACAACTCTTGTTACAACCCTTACTCCAAGGGGGCGAGGGCATTGTTATCTTAACTGCAGCGCTGTTTACTGCTGGTGGTATTGGCTTGGCGAAGCGCTTAGCTAAACCAATGGAAGACAAATCCAAGCAAGAAGTTGTCTTGATTAGAATCCTAGGCAAGTCTCTCATCTAATTTATGATGCTTATTGCCCTTAAATTGGGTAGAATCTGCCAACTTGATTGAAATGCCGCCACCAATGCTGACTGTAGATTGGACGCGTTGCGGCTTTCTTATTATCCCTATTCAAAGAGTTTAGTCACACCAAGCCTATGAAGCACATTCGTAATTTTTCGATTATCGCCCACATCGACCACGGTAAGTCGACCCTTTCTGACCGCTTAATCCAAGTTTGTGGAGGGTTAAGTGAACGTGAGATGGCAGCTCAAGTCCTCGATTCTATGGATATAGAACGCGAGCGTGGTATTACAATTAAAGCGCAGAGTGTGACTTTAGATTACAAAGCTAAAGATGGTGAAACTTACCAACTTAACTTTATCGATACCCCTGGACACGTAGACTTCTCTTACGAAGTATCTCGCTCTCTAGCCGCTTGTGAAGGCGCGCTTCTTGTAGTAGATGCCGGCCAAGGTGTTGAAGCTCAAACTCTAGCAAACTGTTACACCGCGATCGAAATGGAACTGGAAGTAGTGCCAATCTTGAACAAGATTGACTTACCTGCTGCTGAACCTGAACGTGTTGCTGAAGAAATCGAAGAGATCGTTGGTATCGATGCGATGGAAGCGACGCGTTGTTCTGCAAAAACCGGTATCGGTGTTGATGACGTTCTTGAAAACATCGTAACGGCTATCCCGCCACCGGAAGGTGACCCAGAAGCGCCACTACAAGCTCTGATCATTGACTCTTGGTTCGATAACTACTTAGGTGTTGTTTCTTTGGTTCGTATTAAGAACGGTAAGCTGAAGAAGAACGACAAGATTAAAGTAATGTCGACAGACCAAGTTTGGGGTGTTGACCGTCTAGGTATCTTCACACCTAAGCAAATCGACACAACTGAGCTAAATACTGGCGAAGTTGGCTGGGTTGTTTGTGGTATTAAAGACATCCTTGGCGCACCTGTTGGTGATACGTTGACGCTTGCAAAAGGCGGCAGCACAGAACGTCTACCTGGTTTCCAAAAAGTGAAGCCTCAGGTATACGCAGGTCTATTCCCAGTATCGTCTGATGACTACGAAAACTTCCGTGACGCACTAGGCAAACTAAGCCTGAACGATGCATCACTGTTTTACGAACCAGAAAGTTCAGCAGCACTTGGCTTTGGTTTCCGTTGTGGCTTCTTAGGAATGCTTCACATGGAGATCATCCAAGAGCGTTTAGAGCGTGAATACGACCTAGACCTAATCACAACGGCACCAACCGTAGTGTACGAAGTTGTAAAAACGGATGGCACAATTCTCTATGTTGATAGCCCGGCTAAACTGCCTGCTATTAATGACTTAGAAGAAATTCGTGAACCGATTGCTCGCTGTAATATTCTGGTACCTTCGGATTACCTAGGCAACGTGATCACACTGTGTGTTGAGAAGCGTGGCGTGCAAGTCGACATGGTTTATCACGGTAACCAAGTTGCTGTGACGTACGATCTTCCTATGGCTGAGGTGGTTCTAGACTTCTTCGACCGTCTGAAGTCAACGTCTCGCGGGTACGCATCATTGGATTACAACTTCCAACGTTACGAAGCATCAAACATGGTACGTGTAGATGTACTGTTGAATGGTGAAACGGTTGATGCATTGGCGATCATTACACACAAAGATATTGCCCAGTCTCGTGGTCGTCTACTGGTTGAGAAGATGAAAGAATTCATCCCTCGTCAGATGTTTGATATCGCGATTCAAGCCGCGATTGGCAACCACATTATTGCTCGTTCTACAGTGAAACAACTGCGTAAGAACGTAATCGCAAAATGTTACGGTGGTGATATCAGTCGTAAGAAGAAACTTCTTAAGAAACAAAAAGAAGGTAAGAAGCGTATGAAGCAGATCGGTAACGTTGAACTGCCTCAAGAAGCATTCTTAGCAATCCTTCATGTTGGTAAAGATTAACTTTCTCCAGCAGTAAACGAATAATTGAAAGTGAAAGGGTTATACTCTTTCACTTTCGTTATTTTTAAAGAAATGAAATTTAAGGGATATCAATGGCTAATACATTTTCGCTTATCTTAGTGATCGTAACTCTAGTGACCGGCATTGTATGGGCGTTGGAAAAGTTTGTGTGGGCGAAGAAGCGCCAACAAAAACTAGCTGACGTTGAAGCACAGTCGAATGGCCTAGACGCTGCAACCAGCGCAAGAGTTACGGCTCAGCCTTGGTGGGTTGAGAACAGTGTGTCCATTTTCCCTGTAATTGCATTTGTTTTGGTTTTGCGTTCATTTATTTATGAACCGTTTCAAATTCCATCTGGCTCGATGATGCCAACACTATTGGTTGGTGATTTCATCTTGGTAGAAAAGTACGCTTATGGTCTAAAAGACCCTGTATGGCGCACTCAATTGGTAGAAACAGGCAAACCAGAACGTGGTGATTCAATCGTATTCAAATACCCACCTCAGCCGAATATCGACTACATCAAGCGTGTTATTGGTATGCCGGGTGATACTATTCGCTACAGCAGCAATAAAGAAGTCTGCATTCAAGCGAAGGGTGGCAGTAGCTGTAAACCAGTGAAGTTAAGTAACGTTGAAGAAAGCCAATTTATTCAAGATGGTGTGCCTCTAATTCAGTTGAATGAACAACTGGGTGACGTGGAGCACCAAATATTAGTTAACCCATTACGCCGTGATCGTGTGCAAGCATATCAACCTCGCAATGGTGTTAACGAGTGGATCGTTCCAGAAGGCCAATACTTTGTTATGGGTGATAACCGTGACAACAGTGCTGACAGCCGTTACTGGGGCTTTGTCCCTGAAGCAAACCTTGTTGGTAAGGCCGTTGCTATTTGGATCAGCTTCGAATTCGAACGCGGTTCAGACAGTGTACTTCCAACATGGATTCCTACTGGTGTGCGTTTTAATCGCATCGGTGGGATTCACTAATCGATCACATAACACATCGAGAGAGCATGAATTCTCCAATTGATAAACTAGAGAGAAAGATTGGCTATCAGTTTAATGATGCCGATCTTATCCATTTGGCGCTGACTCACCGCAGTGCCGCAGGTAAACATAACGAACGTCTTGAGTTTCTGGGCGATTCAATTTTAAGTTTTGTTATCGCTGATGATCTTTACCACCGTTTCCCTAAGGTAAACGAAGGTGATATGAGCCGCATGCGCGCAACATTAGTACGTGGTCATACATTGGCAGAACTAGGTCGTGAATTCGAACTAGGAGATTACTTAAAATTAGGTCCAGGTGAGTTGAAGAGTGGCGGTTTCCGTCGTGATTCTATTCTAGCGGATGCGGTTGAAGCGATCATCGGCGCTGTCTATTTAGATAGTGATACCGAGGTTGTTCGCCGTATTATTTTAAGCTGGTACCAATCTCGCCTAGAGTCTATTCAGCCTGGTGTATCTCAAAAAGATCCAAAAACTCGCTTACAAGAGTTTTTACAAGGTCGAAGAAATCCCCTACCTGTCTACACAGTGACTAATATTAAAGGTGAAGCACACAACCAAGAGTTTACGGTTGAGTGTGAAGTGGCAGGTGTGGATAAACCTGTTATCGGTAAAGGCACTAGCCGCCGCAAGGCAGAACAAGCGGCTGCTGAAACAGCATTAGAGCAACTAAGCAATGTCTGATAACAATCAAGATTTCGATATCGATGCATTCTTTTCATCTGATAGCAAAAAAACGGGCCTACCGGAAAACCAACACTGTGGCTTCATCGCTATCGTGGGTCGACCAAACGTAGGTAAATCGACGCTTCTGAACCATATTTTGGGGCAGAAAATCTCGATCACATCACGTAAACCTCAGACGACACGCCACCGTATTATGGGCGTAGAAACTGAAGGCGATTACCAAGCGATCTACGTTGATACTCCTGGACTTCATATTGAAGAAAAGCGTGCAATTAACCGTTTGATGAACCGTGCGGCGAACAGCTCACTGAGCGATGTGAACCTAGTATTCTTCCTTGTTGACGGTACTCACTGGACTGACGACGATGAGATGGTATTGAACAAGCTGAGAAAAACAGATTTCCCAGTTGTCCTTTGTATTAACAAAGTAGACAACGTTCAAGACCGTACAGACGTGATGCAACATATGATGGAAGTGTCTAAGAAGATGGACTTCCTTGATGTTGTGCCAATCTCAGCGAAGCAAGGTAAGAATATCGACGTACTGCGTAAGCACGTTCGTAACTCTTTACCAAAAGCGACGCACCACTTCCCTGAAGAGTACGTAACGGATCGCTCACAGCGCTTTATGGCCTCTGAAATCATCCGTGAAAAACTGATGCGATTCACAGGCGAAGAGCTACCTTACTCAGTAACGGTTGAAATCGAGCGTTTCGATTACAACCCTGATAACGATGGTTTCCACATCAATGCTTTGATTCTTGTTGAACGTACTGGTCAGAAGAAGATGGTGATTGGTAAAGCGGGCGAGAAGATCAAAACGATTGGTCGTGAAGCTCGTATCGACATGGAAGAACTGTTCGGTCGTAAGGTTTACCTAGAGACTTGGGTTAAAGTTAAGTCTGGTTGGGCTGACGATGAGCGTGCACTTCGCTCGCTAGGCTACATCGACGATCTATAATATATTGAACGTCACTTTCTGATATTAAGAAAGTTGAATTGAATATAAATACAAGAGAGAGTGCGAACTCTCTCTTTTTGTATCTGTAAGAAGGGTAAGTGATTGAGCGAAGGATTACAGCGATGCTTTGTGTTGCACCGTCGACCATACAGTGAGTCGAGCCTGATTCTGGACGTCTTCAGTGAAGAGTACGGTCGGGTGACGTTGATGTCTAAAGGTGCGCGGAGTAAGCGTTCTAATTTGAAAGGTGCACTGCAACCTTTTACGCCTCTGCTGCTTAAGTGGTCTGGCAATGGTTCAATGAAAACATTGCGCCAAGCTGAGCCCATCAGCTTGGGGCTTCCTCTTGCCGGCATTAATCTGTATTCCGCTATGTATGTCAATGAGCTAGTTGGGCGTGTGTTGATGGCCGAAGTCGCCATGCCTGCATTTTTTCACGACTATCTTCATGCCTTAACAGAACTCGCTCATAATGAGAACCCTGAGCCAGCGCTACGTCGTTTTGAATTGGCTCTACTTTCCGCTATGGGGTATGGCGTCGACTTTTTGCATTGTGCTGGTACTGGTGAAGCGATTGAGCCGAGCATGACTTATCGCTATCGAGAGCAGAAAGGTTTCATCGCTTCTGTACGTCGAGATAACCTGACATTTATGGGCGATGAACTTATCGCAATCAGTGAACGTAGGTTTATCACTAAAGAGCAGTTAAAAGCAGCAAAACGCTTTACACGCATAGCCTTAAAGCCGTATCTTGGCGGCAAACCATTAAAAAGTAGAGAGCTATTTATGCCAACAATAGCCCTCTCTAGAGCACGGAGTATTGGAAAATGAGCTCAATCCTTTTAGGCGTTAATATCGACCATATTGCTACACTACGTAATGCACGTGGTACTAAATACCCAGATCCAGTACACGCAGCTGAAATTGCTGAACGTGCGGGTGCTGACGGCATTACGATTCACCTGCGTGAAGATCGTCGTCATATTGTTGATCGTGATGTACGCATTCTTGCTGAGACAATCCAAACTCGTATGAACTTAGAGATGGCCGTGACGGACGAAATGGTTCAAATTGCCCTTGATACTAATCCTGAGTTCGTTTGTCTGGTTCCAGAAAAGCGTGAAGAGCTGACAACGGAAGGTGGCTTGGATGTTGTCGGTCAACTAGAGAAGATCAAAGCGGCGACCGAAAAACTGTCGGCTGCTGGTATCAAAGTATCTCTGTTTATCGATGCTGATCGTGAACAAATTGATGCCGCAAAAGCGTGTGGTGCACCGTTCATAGAACTGCACACTGGCCACTATGCTGATGCTAAAACTGAAGAAGACCAACAAGACGAGCTGAAAAAGATTGCTGCAGGCGCAAGCTACGCTGACGATCTTGGTATCACAGTTAATGCTGGTCATGGTCTGACTTACCACAACGTAGCGCCGATTGCGGCACTTCCAGAGATTTACGAGCTGAACATCGGTCACTCGATCATGGGACGTGCAGTGTTTGATGGTTTGAATAAAGCCGTTGCAGACATGAAATCCGTGATGGAAACAGCACGCAACAACGCTTAGTTCTTTAACTCGGCATTCATTTAGTTGTAAGCGTTAAGCGGTTAATCAGTAGAATCGAAAAAGTTAATAGATAGAAGTTGGTAGTAGGGTAAACATGGCTGTTGTTGGATTAGGTACAGATATCGCAGAAATTGAACGTGTTGAAAAGGCATTATCACGAAGTGGTGAGGCTTTCGCTCAGCGTATTTTGACGGATTCTGAATTTGAAGTCTTCCAGCAGCTTAAGCAAAAAGGGCGTTACCTTGCCAAGCGTTTTGCTGCAAAAGAGGCGGCGTCTAAGGCGTTAGGCACAGGGATCGCTCTTGGTGTGACTTTCCACGATTTCGAGATTTCAAATGATGAGCATGGCAAGCCAGTATTAAGCCTGCATAAAAAAGCGCGTGAAATTGCAGAAGCGAGTGGTACAACGTCGATTCACCTGACTATCTCGGATGAGCGCCATTATGCAGTGGCGACGGTACTACTCGAATCGTAAATAGATTACCGCTACTTTATACCAATCGTAGTAAATAACTGGTCACCCTAGCTTGTTAAAACGCTCGATAACTGCGTTATAATTTTTTATTGTAGAATAACTACTTATCAAAAAACCACGCCTTGTTCTCAAGCCTTTTTCCTGCGCTATTTCTGAACACTTACTTACTTACTTACTGTGATTGGTATTATATCTAGTACCCTAGGTTCTAGACAGAAAAAAGCAGAGCTCATGAGCTCTGCTTTTTTATTGGCTGGTAAACCGTTTAATGAGTATTTGTGTGCAAGAAATATTAGCTAGGTCTTGGCTGGTTTCAAATAATGAATCGCGGTTGCTTGAACCTTATCTAATTCATCCTGAAGTTCAAAAAGTTCAGGTTCAATATCTTCAACGGAAGTGCCGGAACGCAGCTCTTTCTCTATCGTTGCACAGACCAATTTTAACCTTGGTACGCCGCTGTACGAGCTGCTGCCATGCATCTTGTGGATTATGTGTGTCAGCTCTTCAACGGGGTAGTCACTGTCTTCTATCGCCTTGTCTGCAGCCTCATAAACTTCAGGAATAAAATCTACGAGCATTTGCAGCATATCGCGAGCGAGGTCTTCTTTATTCGCGGCTTGTTTCAAAGCTGCTTGCCAATCAATGATGATGTTTTTGTGCTCGCTGGCTTCAACTTCTGAAACTGAGTTGTGGTCGATTTCAGCAGAGACCGCCGGGTGGTCTGGGTCTATTTTATCAATGTGCTCAATCTCTGAGGTAGGGCTCCAATGAATAAGAACCTGCTGTAATACATGCTCTTCAATGGGTTTTGTTAGGTAGTCATCCATGCCAGCTTCGAGCAGTCGGTCACGTTCCCCCACCATTGCATGTGCTGTAACGGCAATTACAGGCGTATTCGCATTGTTCGCCAGCGCCTTAATCTTTTGACAAGCGGTCACGCCGTCCATCTGCGGCATTTGAATGTCCATAAAAATGACATCAAATGGGGTCTCTGTCGCTTTGTCGATAGCTTGCTGACCGCTAGTACAACTGATGACTGTCTCTACGCGCTCTTTTAGCAGCGCAGTAATCAGTTTAAGGTTGGCGGGGTTATCGTCGACAGCCAATACTGTAAGCGGTAATTTCTCTTCTGAATGTGTTTCGATAGCGGGCGCAATTAAGGTTGGTGCCTGATTCGATACCAAAGTTTGTAGCAACTTCTTGCGAGAGAGAGGCTTAGTAATGCACTGAACATCGACTTCTTTCATCAATTGTTCACCCAGCGCAAGCTCCGTACTAGGCGTACCAATAATTACGTTTTGAGCGATCTTCTTCGCGCCAATCGCCCAACCACTCACGGTATCAAATTGGTACTCCTGGTTCGCGGCTAGGTTAAGAAGGACGTAGTCATATGAGGTAGACTCATCAGGCATAACCGAACGATACGTTACCACTAATCCTTCTTGGGTTAGGATCTGCTGAGTAATCGATGCCGCTTGCATGTTTGGCTCGATGAGCAACAGTTGCTTGTCTTGCAGGCACTGAGTTTCTATTAGTTCAGTCATCGGCATATCGGTAGTCGATAGCCTCAAGGTAAACCAGAAGGTGGAGCCTTGATGGAGACGACTGGTTAGGCTGATCTCCCCGCCCATTTGGCTGACCAGTTTTTGGGTGATAACCAGACCTAAGCCTGTACCACCATATCGGCGAGAGATACTTGCATCTGCTTGGCTGAAGGCTTGGAAAAGCTGAGCTTGCTGGCGTTCAGATATACCTATCCCTGTATCGCGAACCATGAATTGCAACTCGATGCTGTCTTCACTTTGTGAACGAAGTTCAACGCTGATATCAATGTTGCCACGCTCGGTAAACTTGATTGAGTTACCCACGAGGTTGGTTAGTATCTGCTGAATACGTAGCGGGTCACCAACAACGCCTGGTGGCACTTTCGGATCGATCTTAAGTGTTAACTCTAGGCCTTTTTCATGAGCATTGGTTGCTTGAAGACTTACAACCTCTTCAAGGCTTGCTTGGAACTCGAATGGAATGTTTTCTAGAGCGAGCTTACCGGCTTCCAGTTTCGAGAAGTCCAAAATATCGTTGATGATGCTGAGTAGGTTATTGGCCGAGCGTTCAATGGTTTGCAAGTAGTCGGTTTGGCTGTTCGATAGGTGGGTCTTGAGCATCTGACGAGTAAAGCCAATCACACCATTGAGTGGGGTTCTCAGTTCGTGAGACATATTCGCCAAGAACTCAGATTTAACACGAGCCGCTTCTTGAGCACGTTTTTTCGCAATGTCTAACTCAACGTTTTGAATCTCTAATTGCTCTAGAGTTTCACGCAGATCAGACGTCGCTTGGTCGATGCTGTGCTGCATCTCGACGTGATATTCTGATAGCGAGACTGCCATCGCGTTGATACCGTTTTTCAGTGAGTCCAGTTCACCGTGCATTTTGCCTTCGATACGCACATCTAAATGACCACGACGAATTCGGTCGACCATGTTTTTCATGTGTGTGATCGGTTGGGTTACATCATGCATCAAACGGAAGGCAAATACCCCAGAGAGTCCAAGACCAAGGATCAGCACCAAAAACGCAGAGAACACTTCTTGATATTGCTGCAATCGCAGAGAAGAGAGGTCTAGCTCTATCGCAATATAGCCGATCGCTTGGTTCGCTTGAGACTGGCCATTAGCTGAGTTGATGTATTGTCCTTCAGCGATGATGGGGGTCCGAAGAATCAGCGTGTTATCGAGCAGGTTCGATGAGCTTAAATGCGGAATCGGTTTATCTTTCGGATAGGTCAGGCTTTCAAAGTCAGGGTGGAAGTTTGAGGTTACAAACAACTCATGACGTTCATCAAACACCGCAATACTGCGCACTAGCTTAGAATTTTTTCGATGTGCATAGCTAATAAGCTGACGAACAGACTCTCGACTTTCGAGCTTCATGCCAGACTCACTCGCAATCGCCAGTGGTTCAATGATGCTAGTACCAGTGTTAACCACTTGACCCTCAAGGTCTTGATAGCGGTTAAATGAGAAAAATGCACTCAATAGCAGCCCAATAATCAGGGTTGGAGCTAGAGTTAAGGTAATTACACGGGCTCTTAAGCCATATCTGGTCATGTTCTTTAATTACATCGAGGTCTGGATATGGGAAAATAACGCACACAATGGCGGTTAAGTGAACGGTAAGCTTAATCAAAGCCGTGACGTTCGACAATGATTCCAAGACAGAATAGTGAGTCCTGGATACCAATTACTTATTAAAAGATACATTAGGCACAAGCAATGGCACGTTTTTTCCAACCAAAAAAGAAAACTCAACTCGAGACCAAGCATCAATCGGTTTTGGTTGAACGAATGGATCACAATGGCGCTGGCATCGCTTATCAGAAGAACAAACCAGTTTTCATTGATGGCGCATTGCCCGGTGAGAAGGTGGTTATTCAACTTACTGAGAACAAAAGTAAGTTTTCGCGAGCAAAACTCATCAAATTACTTCAACCGAGTGAGCTGCGTTTAAAGCCATTTTGTAAGCACTTTAATCAGTGCGGTGGCTGTCATCTTCAACATCTCGGTTACTCATCTCAGGTTGAGCATAAATCACAATCTTTGACGCACCTGATGAGCAAATACCAAACGGCTCACACCGAAGTCGCCCAGCCGATTGTCGGTGATGAAACCGGTTATCGTCGTCGCGCGCGTATCAGTCTATTTGTTGATAAGAAGACACAGCAGCTTCAGTTTGGTTTCCGTAAGAAACAAAGTAAACAGATTGAAAACATCACCGACTGCGCGGTGCTTGACCCTCGCCTTAATGTATTGCTGCCAAAACTGAAAAGTTTACTGAACACTTTCAGTAGCCTTACGTCTTTAGGACATGTTGAATTGGTGTTGGGTGATACTGGCCCTGTTATGGTGCTGCGTCACCTTAAGCCTTTGGTTGAAAAAGATGAGCAAGCGTTGATAACGCTCGCGAAAGAAGAAGGTGCAACGCTGTACTCGATGCCAGAAACCGATAAGTTGGTTCGTTTGGTGGGTGATACGCCAAGCTACAGTGAAACCGGCGTAACCTTACCTTTTGAGCCAAACCACTTTATACAAGTGAATCAGAAAGTGAACCAACAGATGGTTGCTCAAGCGATTGAGTGGTTAGAGCCTCAAGCAGATGAGCGTGTGCTTGACCTGTTTTGTGGTTTAGGCAACTTCAGTCTGCCTATCGCACAACAATCGACGTTTGTCGTTGGTGTGGAAGGCGTTGATGAAATGGTTCAACAGGCAACGGCTAATGCGGCGTTAAACCAGTTAAGCAATACGGAGTTTTACCAAGCTAACCTTGAAGAAGATTTATCTTCACAGCTTTGGGCAAAAGAAAAATTCGATAAAGTATTACTTGACCCAGCACGTGCTGGAGCGAGTGGGATCGTTGATCAAATTTCAGCGTTAGGAGCGAAGCGTGTAGTTTATGTTTCGTGTAATCCTGCTACTCTAGCGAGAGATTCTGAGAGTCTAGAAAAACAAGGCTATCAATTAGCCAAACTTGGTATGTTGGACATGTTCCCCCATACCAGTCATCTAGAATCGATGGCTCTCTTTATCAAGGCTTAGAAGCCCTTAAATAAGGTTGGAAATGTATCACAAAGGCGCAGGGAAGCCTGCGCTGATATCAATATGAGTCGAACTAACTTGGAACCAGTTAGTCATATTGAGTTGGGTATAAAACATAATAACTAGGAAGGCATGATGGTTGCGGTACGAAGCGCACATTTAAACCCAAGCGAACAGTTTGAGCTAGAAAGTTGGATTACGTCACTGAATCAAGACGTAAAAACCTCGAATAAACTGACCAAAGTTTATCGTCACTGTGAAGAGCTATTAAAAGATCACGAGCAAGCGTCGCTCCTGCTTTGGCGTGGACGCGAGATGATCGAAATCTTGGTTACGTTGTCGATGGACCGTGCCACTTTAATTGCAGCGCAACTTTTCCCCGTTGTTTCAAGCGGCGTTTTTGGACGCGAAGCGTTTGAAGAAAGCTACGGTAAAGAAACCGTAAAATTAATTGATGGCGTTGAAGAAATGGCAGCTTTGGGCCAGCTCAACGTTACCCTTGAAGGCAGTGCTGCCTCGGGTCAAGTAGATAACGTTCGTCGAATGCTACTGGCCATGGTCGATGATTTCCGCTGCGTCGTCATTAAGCTAGCAGAACGAATTTGCAACCTCATAGAAGTGAAAAAGGCCCCTGATGCTGTGCGCCGTGCGGCCGCAAAAGAGTGTGCCAACATCTATGCTCCACTTGCAAACCGTTTGGGTATTGGTCAGCTGAAATGGGAAATTGAAGATTACGCTTTCCGCTATCAACAACCAGACACCTACAAGCAGATTGCCAAACAGTTGTCAGAGCGCCGTATCGTGCGCGAACAATACATTACCGATTTTGTTGACGATTTAACGTCAGAAATGAGCCGCTCAAGTATCAATGCTGAAGTCAGCGGGCGGCCCAAACATATCTACAGTATCTGGCGTAAAATGCAGAAAAAAGGCTTAGAGTTTGATGAGCTTTTTGACGTGCGTGCGGTACGTATTATTGCCGACCAACTGCAAGACTGTTATGCCGGTCTAGGTGTGGTTCACACCAAGTATAAACACCTCCCTAGTGAATTTGATGACTATGTGGCGAATCCTAAGCCCAATGGTTACCAATCGATTCATACTGTGGTTCTTGGCCCTGAAGGCAAGACCATCGAAATTCAGATCCGTACCAAGCAAATGCACGAAGATTCTGAGTTGGGTGTGGCTGCGCACTGGAAGTACAAAGAAGGTGCTTCTAGCGGTGTACGCAGTGGCTACGATGAGAAAATTACGTGGTTGCGTAAGCTTATCGACTGGCAAGAAGAGATGTCAGATTCTGGCGAAATGCTGGATGAAGTACGTAGCCAAGTCTTTGATGACCGTGTCTATGCCTTTACACCACGCGGTGATGTGGTCGATTTACCAATGGGTGCAACGCCGTTGGATTTTGCTTACCACATTCACTCTATGGTTGGACACCGTTGTATCGGTGCCAAAGTCGCAGGTCGAATCGTTCCGTTTACTCATAAGTTGGCGATGGGCGATCAAGTTGAGATCATTACTCAAAAAGAACCGAATCCATCACGTGATTGGTTAAATCCGACCACAGGTTTTGTTCATTCAAGTCGAGCTCGAGCAAAAATTAACGCTTGGTTCCGCGCTCAGAGTCGTGAGAAAAACCTCGAAGCTGGACGAGACATCCTAGAAGTCGAGCTAGGCAGAGTCGGCGCAACACTGAAAGATGCTGAGCAATACGCGCTGAAACGATTCAACGTCAATACACCTGATGAATTGTATGCAGGTATTGGTAGCGGCGATTTGCGTATTAACCAAGTGGTTAATCACATCAATGCTCTGGTCAATAAGCCGACGGCGGAAGAAGAAGATAAGAAAGCTCTCGAGAAGTTGCTTGAGTCTGACAATAAGCCAGCGCATCAGAGCCGCCCTAAGAAGGATGCTGTCGTTGTTGAAGGTGTCGATAACCTAATGACCCACTTGGCTCGTTGTTGTCAGCCTATCCCGGGTGATGTGATCAAAGGTTATATTACTCAAGGGCGTGGTATCTCAGTACACCGCAGCGATTGTGAGCAGTTAAGTGAACTTAACCTACATGCCCCTGAACGTATCATCGATACGGTGTGGGGAGATGGTTTTGTAGGTTCGTATATCTTAACACTGCGTGTAGAGGCCCTTGAGCGTACAGGCTTGTTGAAAGACATAACATCCCTGTTCTTGAATGAAAAAGTCAGTGTGACGACAATGAAGAGCCGTATCGACTATAAACGTCAGCTGTCGGTGATGGATTTCGATTTGGAAGTGACCAATATTGAGATTCTGAGTCGAGTGACGAGCCGAGTCGAGCAGATCAAAGATGTCATGAGTGTTAAACGATTAGGCTAGTTTTTACGTCGTACTTGGCTTTCTAACTTCGTTAGTTTCACTTATTTCACTCCATCACATAGGCAAGCTATGCTCAGGAGCCTCATAAGTTTACTGCCTTGTTACAAGAGCCAATTACTTAGTAAAAAACGAACAATACATTGAATGACACGTTGGCTTAACAAGAAGAATAGAAAGGTGAGTGGTTTTGGCTGCTCACCTTTTTTAGTTTTAGAAGACGTTATAAATTTAAAAATCAAAGACAGTGAATAGGAATAAAACGATGAATCACCCGATTGAACAACTTGAACAGATCATGACTAAGCTGCGCGATCCTGAAGGTGGCTGTCCTTGGGATTTGAAACAAAATTTTGAAACCATTGTGCCGCATACGATCGAAGAGACTTACGAGGTGGTGGACGCGATTCACAATAAAGATTGGTCAAACTTACAAGAAGAGTTGGGTGACCTGTTGTTTCAGGTGATCTTCTACAGTCAATTAGCAAAAGAGCAGGGCTTGTTTGACTTCTCTGATGTGGTCGACGGTATCAATGAGAAACTGACGCGCCGTCATCCACACGTATTTTCTGATACAGAGTTTGCCAGTGATGAAGAAATTAATGCCAACTGGGAAGCTGAAAAAGCCAAAGAGAAAGCACAGGCAGGCAAAACTCAAGAAAGTATTCTAGACTCAATACCAAACTCTCTACCTGCACTTTTACGTGCTACAAAAATTCAAAAGCAAGTCGCGAAATTTGGCTTTGATTGGGACTCTATTGGTCCAGTCGCCGACAAGGTTTTAGAGGAAGTTGATGAGGTGCTAGAAGAAGCGCTTCAAGTAACGCCAAACGAAGATTTAGTTGAAGAAGAACTGGGTGATTTGTTGTTTGCTACCGTCAATTTAGTGCGACATTTGGGTAAAAATCCAGAAACGGCTCTCAATAAAGCCAATCTGAAATTTTCACGCCGCTTTAAAGGTGTGGAACAAAAAGTTCGTCAGCAAGATAAAATTTTGACCGACTTTTCTCTACAACAGCTTGATTCCATATGGGATGAAGTCAAAGTGGCGGAGAAAAGATCATCAAAGCTTTTATCATGAATTGATTTGAAGCAAAAAATAAAAAATAGCAGTGTGATAGATTTCACGTTGTGGCGATAAGGGGCTTCTGGTATATTTTCATCCCGTCCAGAAGTAATCCATTTCCCTCATTCAACCAATTTCAGGTTAAACATGACGACAAATTACATTTTTGTTACTGGCGGGGTTGTATCCTCTCTAGGTAAAGGTATTGCAGCAGCATCTCTTGCGGCTATTTTAGAAGCTCGTGGTCTTAAAGTGACTATGATGAAGCTTGACCCTTACATCAACGTTGATCCAGGCACAATGAGCCCGACTCAACACGGTGAAGTGTTCGTTACGGAAGATGGCGCTGAAACTGACCTTGACCTTGGTCACTACGAGCGATTCATTCGCACAAAGATGACTAAGCGTAACAACTTCACTGCAGGTCGTGTTTACTCAGACGTACTCGCTAAAGAGCGTCGCGGTGATTACCTAGGTGCAACTATTCAGGTTATCCCGCACATCACTAACTCTATCAAAGAACGTGTAATTTCTGGCGCAGCTGGCCACGATATCGCGCTTGTTGAAGTTGGTGGTACGGTTGGTGATATCGAATCTCTACCATTTATGGAAGCGATTCGTCAGCTAGCAGTAGAGCTAGGCCGTGAACGCGCAATGTTCATGCACCTTACTCTAGTGCCATACCTAGCAGCTGCGGGCGAAGTGAAAACTAAGCCAACGCAACACTCAGTAAAAGAGCTGCTGTCTATTGGTATTCAGCCAGATATTCTAGTTTGTCGTTCAGACCGCAACATTCCTTCGAACGAGCGTAAGAAAATCGCTCTGTTCTGTAATGTGCAAGAAAATGCAGTTATTTCTATGCGCGATGTTGACTCTATCTACAAGATCCCTCAGCTTATTAAAGCTCAAGGCACTGATGAACTTGTATGTAAACGTTTCGGCATCACAGCTCCAGAAGCAGACCTGTCTGAATGGGAACAAGTAATTTACGAAGAAGCTAACCCAACGGGTGAAGTGACGATTGGTATGGTTGGTAAGTACATTGAACTACCAGACGCATACAAATCAGTAAATGAAGCGCTAAAACACGCGGGCTTGAAAAATCGCCTAAGCGTTAATATTAAATACGTAGATTCACAAGACGTTGAGTCTCGTGGCGTAGAAGTTTTAGAAGGCCTAGATGCAATCCTAGTTCCTGGTGGCTTTGGTGATCGTGGTGTTGAAGGTAAGATTCTTGCAGCTCAATACGCTCGTGAAAACAAAGTACCGTACTTAGGTATCTGTCTAGGTATGCAAGTAGCACTTATCGAGTACGCTCGTAACGTTGCGAAAATGGAAGGGGCACACTCTTCTGAATTCTGTACTGAAACTAAGTACCCAGTTGTTGGTCTTATCACTGAGTGGACTGATGGCGAAGGTAAAGTTGAAGAGCGTACAGAAACATCTGATCTTGGCGGCACAATGCGTCTTGGTTCACAGCTTTGTCACCTAGCGAAAGGGACAAAAGCTTACGAATTATACGGTAGCGCGACGATCCATGAACGTCATCGTCACCGTTACGAAGTGAACAACAATCTTCGTCCACAAATTGAAAAAGCGGGCCTAAAAGTATCGGGTCTATCTGCGGACAAAAAACTGGTTGAAGTTATCGAGAACCCGAACCATCCATGGTTCGTTGCTGCTCAATTCCACCCAGAGTTCACTTCAACACCTCGCGATGGTCACCCATTGTTTGCAGGTTTCGTTAAAGCCGCTGGTGAGTTCCAGCGCGGCGAATTAGAGAAGTAAAAAGGAATACAGGTAGCTGCGTAAGTTGCGCTGCTACCTTTAAATTTGACATTTATATATTCAACGAGAAGGAAACATTCAATGTCTAAGATCGTTAAAGTTCTAGGTCGTGAAATCATCGATTCACGTGGTAACCCAACTGTAGAAGCTGAAGTACACCTAGAAGGCGGTTTCGTAGGTATGGCTGCTGCTCCATCTGGCGCATCTACTGGTTCACGCGAAGCTCTTGAGCTACGTGACGGCGACAAATCACGTTTCCTAGGTAAAGGTGTTCTTAAAGCTATTGAAGCTGTAAACGGCCCAATCGCTGAAGCTCTAGTAGGTTCTGACGCTAAAGCACAAGCTGACGTTGACCAAATCATGCTTGACCTAGACGGTACTGAAAACAAGTCTAAGTTCGGTGCGAACGCTATCCTAGCTGTATCTCTAGCTAACGCAAAAGCTGCTGCTGCTGCGAAAGGCATGCCTCTTTACGAGCACATTGCTGAGCTAAACGGTACTGCTGGTCAATTCTCTATGCCTCTACCAATGATGAACATCATCAACGGTGGTGAGCACGCAGATAACAACGTTGACATCCAAGAGTTCATGATCCAACCAGTTGGCGCTAAGACTCTTAAAGAAGGTCTACGTATCGGCGCTGAAGTATTCCACAACCTAGCTAAAGTTCTTAAGTCTAAAGGCTACAGCACTGCAGTTGGTGATGAAGGTGGTTTCGCTCCTAACCTTAAGTCTAACGCTGAAGCTCTAGAAGTTATCGCAGAAGCTGTTGCAGCTGCTGGTTACGAACTAGGTAAAGACGTTACTCTTGCTATGGACTGTGCAGCATCTGAGTTCTTCGACAAAGAAGCTGGTATCTACAACATGAAGGGCGAAGGTAAAACTTTCACTTCTGTAGAGTTCAACCACTACCTAGCTGAGCTAGCGAACAACTTCCCAATCGTTTCTATCGAAGACGGTCTTGACGAGTCTGATTGGGATGGCTTCAAGCACCAAACAGAACTTCTAGGCGACAAGCTTCAAATCGTTGGTGACGATCTGTTCGTTACAAACACTAAGATTCTTGCTGAAGGTATCGAGAAAGGCGTAGCTAACTCTATCCTTATCAAGTTCAACCAAATCGGTTCTCTAACAGAGACTCTAGCTGCTATCAAGATGGCTAAAGACGCTGGCTACACTGCAGTAATCTCTCACCGTTCTGGCGAAACTGAAGATGCAACTATCGCTGATCTAGCGGTAGGTACAGCTGCAGGTCAAATCAAAACTGGTTCTATGAGCCGTTCTGACCGTGTTGCTAAGTACAACCAACTTATCCGTATCGAAGAAGCTCTAGGTTCTAAAGCTCCTTACAACGGTCTTAAAGAAGTTAAAGGTCAATAATCTCTCGTAGATTGTTAATCTAAGCTTTTTAAATGCCTCGCTTATGCGGGGCATTTTTTTGTCTGTAGAAAATGACGGGAAGAAACTCTAGGTTCTAAAGCTCCTCTTCGTTACATCTAAAGTTCGTCATTCCCTAGACTGACGAAGGAAGGTGTAGGGAATTTCATTGTTACCTTACCTATCCCGACAATAATTCCCCGACTTATTGATTCCCTTACACCACATATCTCGCACCAATAAGCTCATTATGGTATATATGTGCCTTATTCTAGTTCCTTCTTTTTCAACCGGCGAAAGGTGTTATGCGAATTTTTGCTTTAGTACTGCTCATAGTGTTTGGCTGGCTACAACACACACTGTGGCTCGGTAAAAATGGTATTTCTGATTACTACGGTGTGAACAACGAAATCCAAGTTCAACAGCAAGTAAACGAAAAGCTCCATCTTCGTAACGCAGAGATGTTTGCGGAAATCGATGATCTACGCCAAGGCTTAGACGCGATAGAAGAGCGCGCACGTCATGAGCTTGGAATGGTAAAAGAAGGCGAAACGTTTTTCCGCATCATTGGTGAGGAATCCCATTAATGTCGATTCAACTTCAAAGTGTGATTGCCGTTGTACCTGCAGCGGGCGTCGGTAGCCGAATGAAAGCAGACCGCCCTAAGCAATATCTTGAGATTAACGGCAAAACGATTTTAGAGCACACCATTGAGAAATTACTGTCTCATCCACAAGTCTCTCAAATTATCGTTGCGATCAGCGATGATGACCCCTATTACCCGGAGCTAGCACTCAACCAGAATCCAAAAGTGGTCAGAGTGTCTGGCGGAAGCGAACGAGCGGACTCGGTACTCTCTGCGCTAAACTGTATCGCTGAGCAGCAGCTTAGCGATTGGGTAATGGTTCACGATGCGGCAAGGCCTTGTGTTCAACTCAGTGATATCGACAAGCTAATTTCCGGCGCGATGAGCCATGATGTAGGGGCTATTTTAGCGGCGCCAGTTCGTGACACGATGAAGCGAGGTGCCCAAGGGCAGATCGAACATACCGTTGAGCGAGCAGATCTATGGCATGCACTTACGCCGCAAATGTTCAGAGCAAAGCCTCTGTGGAATGCATTAAGCGAGGCGTTGCAACAAGGCGTTTTGATTACCGATGAAGCCTCAGCCTTTGAATGGAAAGGTTTATCGCCCGCTTTAGTGGCAGGGCGTTCAGATAATTTTAAGATTACTCAGCCTGAAGATTTAGCGCTTGCTGAGTTCTATTTAAGTCAGAATAAGGAATAATGATGATTCGTATTGGCCATGGCTTTGATGTACATAAGTTTGGTGGTGAAGGTCCGGTAATTATAGGTGGCGTTAGAGTCCCTTATGAGCAGGGTCTTATCGCACACTCAGATGGTGATGTTGCCCTTCACGCGTTGTGTGATGCTTTATTAGGTGCTATTGCTGCAGGTGATATTGGTCGTCATTTCCCCGATACCGATGATGAGTGGAAAGGCGCGGATAGCCGTGAACTTCTAAAAGATGTTTATCGTCGAGTAAAAGAACAAGGCTACGTGATTGGTAATGCCGATATTACTATCATGGCGCAAGCTCCAAAGATGGCGCCTCATATAGACTCTATGTGCCACGCTATCGCACAAGATTTAGAAACCAGCATTAGCAATGTGAATGTAAAAGCGACGACCACTGAACGTTTAGGTTTTACAGGTCGCAAAGAGGGCATCGCATGTGAAGCGGTGGTCCTAATTACTAAAAGTGCGTAAGCACCAACACGAAAAGAACAGCATGTCAGATATTTTATCTTCATTGGCTTATCTAAACGGTAAACCAACTGCGAAAGCAAAACTAAAAGCAAAAGCCGAACACTTTGTCGTTAATGAAGACTTAGGTTTTGAGTTCACTGGTGAAGGCGAACACCTTATGGTTCGTATTCGTAAAACGGGCGAGAACACGAGCTTTGTAGCAAACGAGCTGGCTAAAGCGTGTGGTGTTAAGTCGAAAGACGTGAGCTGGGCAGGTTTGAAAGACCGTCATGCTGTGACAGAACAGTGGTTGAGCGTGCATCTACCAAAAGGTGAACCTGACTTTTCTGCTTTTCTTGCACAATATCCAAGCATTGAGATCTTGGCGACAGCACGCCACAACAAAAAGTTACGTCCAGGCGATTTAGTTGGCAACCAATTCGAGCTAACTTTGTCTGAAGTAACGGACTGCGATGATGTGGTAAAACGTTTGGAAAAAGTCGCTCAAGTGGGCGTGCCAAATTACTTTGGTGCTCAGAGGTTTGGTAATGAAGGTAACAACTTATCTGAAGCTCGCCGTTGGGGACGTGAAAACGTTCGTACGCGTAATCAAAATAAGCGCAGCTTGTACCTCTCAGCAGCTCGTTCTTGGATCTACAACTTAATTCTTTCTGACCGTATTGAGCACGATGCGTTTGCTTCGGCATTAGTCGGCGATATTGTTGTTAAAAACGACGCTCAACTTACTGTGACTGCCGCTAATATCGAAGCTGTAAACCAAGATATCGCCAATGGGTCTGCGTTTATTACCGTTGCTTTAGCTGGAGATAATGCGTTACCGACGACGGATGCGTCTCAAGCTCTAGAGCAAAAACACCTTGATGCTGAACCGGATCTAATGGCTCTTATTTGTGGCAACCGTATGCGCCATGATCGCCGTGAAGCGTCTTTGAAGCCGATGGGTTTAGTGTGGGAAGTAAACGAAGACAATGTCACTCTTAAATTCTCTCTGGACGCAGGCTGTTTCGCAACCGCTATCGTTCGTGAGTTAGTTGAAGAAGTACACGTAGAAAGAACCTACGAGCAATAATGATTCTGCTTGGGTCTAAGTCACTTAATCTTGGAATTTAAGTGACTTGGCATTGGTACAAAAGAAAGGATACAAGATGAAGATTTTACTCAGCAACGATGATGGTGTGCATGCTCAAGGTATTCATGAGCTGGCAAATGAATTACGTGATCTTGCTGAAGTTATCATTGTGGCACCTGACCGTAATCGCTCTGGTGCTTCAAATTCATTAACTTTAGAACAGCCTTTACGTGTTCAAGAGATTGCTAGAAATACCTATTCGGTACAAGGAACACCGACCGACTGTGTACATTTTGCATTGAACGAACTCCTAAAGAGTGACATGCCTGATCTGGTTTTAACGGGTATTAATCACGGAGCTAACCTTGGTGATGACGTGCTTTATTCAGGTACTGTCGCAGCAGCAATGGAAGGCCACTTTCTAGGTGTTCAATCGGTGGCATTTTCTCTGGTTGGAAAACAACATTTTAAGACAGCGGCAGCGGTTGCTCGCCGTATTGTCGAACAACATTTAGCAAACCCAATCCCGACCAATCGCCTGTTAAACGTGAACGTCCCTGACTTAGCATTCGAACAACTATCGGGTACTCAGGTGACACGCTTAGGTGCTCGTCACCATGCTGAAGATATGATTAAGCAGAAAGACCCACGTGGTCATGATATCTATTGGCTTGGCCCTCCTGGTAAGGAGCAAGATGCTGGTGAGGGCACCGATTTTTACGCCATTGAACATGGTTTTGTGTCGGTAACACCACTACAAGTTGATCTGACGGCACATGAGTCGTTGGGTGCGATGACTACATGGTTAGGGGATAAATAAGTGAGTAATCCACAAGCTGAGCGCTTAGTTACTTTTCTGATAGAAAATGGTATTCAGGATCAAAAGGTTCTTGATGCTATTTACTTACTACCGAGAGAGAGCTTTTTATCACAAGCTATGTATCACCAAGCCTATGATAATAATGCCCTGCCGATCGGGCAGGGGCAGACAATTTCTCAGCCTTATATTGTTGCTAAGATGACAGAGCTACTTGAGTTACAACAAGACAGCCGCGTTTTGGAGATCGGAACGGGTTCTGGTTACCAAACGGCTGTTTTAGCTCAGTTGGTTGATCACGTGTATTCGGTCGAAAGAATAAAGTCGCTACAATGGGATGCTAAGCGTAGGTTGAAGCAACTCGATTTCTACAACATCTCAACCAAGCACGGTGATGGTTGGCAAGGTTGGTCTTCTAAGGCGCCTTTTGATGCGATTATTGTCACAGCTGCTGCAGAGTCGATCCCTCAAGCGCTTTTGCAGCAGTTGAAAGATGGAGGCCGCTTACTAATTCCGGTCGGAGATGACGAACAACAACTGTTGAAGATTGTTCGCCACGGCGATGAGTTCTTATCGAGTGTTATCGAGATGGTGCGATTTGTACCTCTTGTACCTGGTGAGTTAGCTTAATAAAATTATTAATGGTGTAGGTGGATAGAAAGTCGATGCGTTCGAAGGTTTTTAAAGGAAGTTCTCTACTGCTTAGCTGTGCACTTGTTGGGTGTGCTGCGAATTCGCCTGCGCCAGTTTCAAGCTTAAACAAGAATTACTCATCGATTGATCGTGGTAGTTATCGTGGTAGTTACTATGAAGTGAAAAAAGGCGATACCCTTTATTTTATTGCTTACGTAACAAATAAAGATGTTAAAGAGCTGATTCGCTATAACAATCTGTCTGCACCTTATACCATCCATCCAGGGCAGAGCCTTAAGTTATGGCGTCCTAGCTACAACGCTCCAGCGTATGGTAAATCAACGGTAGCGGTTGCAGCCGTTGCTACGCCTGTTGCCGCATCCACAACTTTGTTGGCCTCAAGCAAACCTAAAACAACACCTAAAAAGAGTAAAAGCTCTAAATCTGCGCCCGCTCAAACAACCACCAAAGTGGCGAAAAAAGATCCACAAAAGAAGGTTGTACAATCCAAATCAAAGGAGTATGTTGGTTCTAAAGGTAAACAGAATGTTACACCGCCAACAAAACCAACGAGTAACAAAGTATCCAAATGGTTATGGCCAACGAAAGGGAGAGTAATTAAGAATTTCTCTGTAGGCGAACAAGGAAATAAAGGCATAGACATAGCAGGACAGCGAGGTCAGCCAATAGTATCTACTGCAGGGGGAACGGTTGTTTATTCGGGTAATGCACTACGAGGCTACGGCAATCTAGTGATTGTGAAGCACAATGATAATTACTTAAGTGCATACGCGCATAACGACCGACTATTAGTATCTGAAGGGCAAAGTGTGAAACCAGGGCAGAAGATTGCAACAATGGGAAGCTCTGGAGCCAGCAGTGTCAGGCTGCACTTTGAGATTCGTTACCAAGGTAAATCAGTTAATCCAAAACGGTATTTACCTTAAATACAATATGCAAAAATTACGTATTGTATGGAGTGACATAGTCATTTAGCGACATATGAAGTTGTAATGTCATGCTAATTTCGCCAGGGGGAGGCGTTATGAGTATAAGCAATGCAGTAACCAAAGAAGAGTTCGATCTTAACCAAGCAACCACGGAACAGGAAGCTCTTGGAAAAGCAAAACGAACAGTCACTAAGAAAACCGAAGCGAAAGAAGAGACTGAAGTTACGTCTAAAAGCTTAGATGCGACTCAACTCTACTTAGGCGAAATCGGTTTCTCACCACTATTAACCGCTGAAGAAGAGGTGCTTTATGCACGTCGAGCTCTACGCGGTGATGAAGCAGCACGCAAACGCATGATCGAAAGTAACCTGCGTTTGGTGGTAAAAATTTCTCGTCGTTATAGCAACCGCGGCTTGGCACTTCTCGATCTAATCGAAGAAGGCAACCTAGGCTTGATCCGCGCCGTAGAGAAGTTTGATCCAGAGCGTGGCTTCCGCTTCTCAACTTACGCGACATGGTGGATTCGTCAAACCATTGAACGTGCGCTAATGAATCAGACTCGCACTATCCGTTTGCCAATTCATGTTGTGAAAGAGCTGAACATCTACCTACGTACCGCAAGAGAACTTTCACAAAAACTTGACCATGAACCAACGGCAGAAGAAATTGCTTCTAAGCTAGACAAACCTGTTGGTGATGTGAGCAAGATGCTTCGTCTAAACGAAAGAGTGAGCTCTGTTGATACGCCTATTGGTGGTGATGGTGAGAAAGCGCTACTGGATATAATTCCGGACATCAACAACTCAGACCCTGAGGTTTCAACTCAAGATAGCGATATTAAGAACTCGTTGATTTTCTGGCTTGATGAGCTGAATCCTAAGCAGAAAGAGGTGCTTGCGCGTCGCTTTGGATTACTTGGCTATGAACCATCAACACTAGAAGAAGTAGGCCGTGAAATTAGCCTGACTCGTGAACGTGTTCGTCAAATTCAAGTTGAAGGGCTTCGTCGTCTACGTGAGATTCTTATCAAGCAAGGCTTGAATATGGAAAACCTGTTCAACGTAGAAAACGACTAAATGAACAGATGATGCTTCTCTAAACAGAAGACAAATAAAAACGCTGACTTTAAGTCAGCGTTTTTTTGTTTGTAGCTTGTACCTTTTACCTTTCATGTCGCCGAATAAAAATAGCAGTACGACGACAATAACAGGCTAATTGGACTGAGACTAAAGCAACTTCTTCAAGCGGTAGAGCTCTTCTAATGCTTGGCGAGGAGTTAAATCATCAGGATCAACATTTGCTAGTGCTTGTTCTACTTCACTAGGCTCAGGTATTAGGCTCAGTTGGTTCGCGATATCAACGCCACTTGGTTTTGATGTTGGTGACTCCATGCTTAACGCTTCTAGTTGAGTCAACTTCGCACGAGCATTCTTGATTACCGCTTTCGGTACACCAGCCAAGCCAGCTACCGCTAGACCGTAAGATTTACTTGCAGCTCCTTCTTGAACTGCGTGCATAAAGGCAATGCTGTCACCATGCTCAACCGCATCCAAGTGCACGTTGGCCAGTGTTAGAAGTTGGTTAGGCAGCTCAGTTAGCTCAAAGTAGTGCGTTGCAAATAGTGTCATCGCATTGATTTGATTAGCTAGCCATTCCGCACTTGCCCAAGCCAGAGACAGACCATCGTAAGTACTGGTACCACGACCGATTTCATCCATTAACACAAGGCTATTTGGTGTTGCGTTGTGCAGGATATTCGCGGTCTCTGTCATCTCAACCATGAAGGTTGAACGACCCGAAGCCAAATCATCCGATGCGCCAATACGCGTAAAGATACGGTCGATAGAGCCGATGGTTGCGCTTTCTGCTGGAACATAACAACCAATATGAGCCATCAGCGCAATGAGTGCGGTTTGACGCATGTAGGTCGACTTACCACCCATGTTTGGACCTGTGATGATCAGCATCTTACGTTGATCATTGAGGTCGATAGGGTTAGCAATAAAGGGTTCGTCCATTACTTGTTCAACCACAGGGTGACGACCTGCCTGAATTTGTACGCCAGCAGACTCTGTCATGGTTGGACGACAGTAATCAAGGGTGTCTGCACGTTCAGCTAAGTTTTGTAGAACATCAAGCTGAGACACTGAAGATGCAATGTTTTGTAGTCGTTCTAGATAAGGCAATAACAAATCAAACAACTCTTCCCACAGCTGTTTCTCGATTGCGAGTGCTTTCGACTTAGAGCTAAGCACTTTGTCTTCATGCTCTTTTAGCTCAGGAATGATGTAACGCTCTGCATTTTTTAGTGTTTGACGGCGCACATAGTGAGGAGGCACTAGATGGCTTTGTCCGCGGCTTACCTGAATGAAGAAACCGTGTACGTTGTTGTAGCCAACTTTAAGCGTGTCGATACCGTGACGTTCACGTTCTTCTTGTTCAAGCTTATCCAAAAACTCGGTTGCACCCGCGGCAAGGTCGCGCCATTCATCGAGTTCGGCGTTGTAGCCTTCAGCTATCACGCCACCGTCCCGAATCACTACGGGCGGGTTCTCTTTGATCGCTCGCTCAAGTAGTTCAGATACTTCATCCACAGGAGAAGCATACTGAGCAAGCTGGGTCAGGTATGGGTGTTTAAGTTGCGTCAGCGTTTCAGCGAGTTCTGGCAAGTATTCCATTGCTTGGCGAAGACGTGCCATATCGCGAGGACGAGCAGAGCGAAGTGCTAAACGCGCCAAGATTCGTTCGATATCACCAATCTGCTTTAAGGTTGGTTGTAGTTCTGTGAATAGAGCTAAATCTTTCATCTCACCAATCGCATCTAGGCGTTGATCAAGAGCTGAAATATTGCGCATTGGTTGATGTAACCAACGCTTTAGCATGCGACTGCCCATTGCTGTCGCAGTGTGATCAAGTACTTCGGCAAGGGTGTTATCAGTACCACCACCAAGATTTTGCGTGATCTCTAGATTGCGGCGAGTCGCTGCATCGAGGATCACCGAGTGATCTTGTTTATCCATCGTTAAAGAACGGATGTGTGGAAGGGCAGTTCGCTGGGTATCTTTCACGTATTGAATCAAACAACCAGCCGCACATAGACCCAGTTTCGCGCTTTCTACGCCAAAGCCAACCAGGTCACGAGTACCAAACTGCTTATTCAATTGCTGCTTAGCGGTATCTAATTCAAATTCCCACACAGGGCGACGGCGGTTGCCATTACGACTTGCCATCAAATTTACGGGTTCGAAATCTTCAGGGAATAGCAGTTCACGTGGTGACGTTCTTTGTAGCTCTGCCGCCATCGCTTCTTCGGTTTCTGGTTCGCAAAGTTGGAATCGACCGGAGGTAATATCAAGTGTCGCGTAACCAAACTTACCGTTGTGATGGTAAATGGCTGCAATCAGGTTATCAACACGCTCAGAAAGCAATGCTTCATCCGTTACGGTACCAGGCGTCACGATGCGTACAACAGCACGTTCAACCGGGCCTTTTGAAGTTGCTGGATTACCAATCTGTTCACAAATAGCTACGGATTCACCAAGTTGCACTAACTTCGCAAGATATCCCTCAACGGCATGGTACGGAACACCTGCCATAGGAATCGGCTCACCATTTGAAGAGCCACGCTTGGTCAGTGAAATATCGAGGAGTTGAGAGGCTTTTTTAGCATCATCGTAGAAAAGCTCGTAGAAATCGCCCATGCGGTAGAACAGCAGAATTT
Source organism: Vibrio sp. SNU_ST1 (assembly GCF_030563405.1). Lineage (NCBI taxonomy): Bacteria > Pseudomonadati > Pseudomonadota > Gammaproteobacteria > Vibrionales > Vibrionaceae > Vibrio > Vibrio sp. SNU_ST1. The sequence goes on along the minus strand of NZ_CP130748.1, from coordinate 2,696,656 downwards.
CTGGATTTTCTGCTTTTAGCTTTAGGTACTGCTGCATCATGGGGGTATGTTTTTGATCGGCTTTCACAGTTAACTTCTTTCGTTTATTTCTATTGCGGCTTAGGATACGTGAAAGCGTTTCGTGCGAAAAGCGACACATGCGAAAAGATGCGAATCCGAATGATATGACAGTAAATAAAGGGAGGTTGATGATGCAGATGACTCAAGATCTTAGTGAACAGCTTGGACACTTACTCGCTAGACATAAACACGTTTTAGTGACGGCTGAATCTTGCACTGGCGGTGGGGTTGCTAGCGCGGTGACGGATATCGCTGGGAGCTCTGGTTGGTTTGATCGTGCTTTTGTTACTTATAGCAATGAAGCAAAGCAAGAGATGATCGGTGTACAGCTTAAAACCTTAGTTGAGTTCGGTGCAGTGAGTGAGCCGGTGGTTATAGAAATGGCGAACGGGGCATTGCAACATTCAAATGGGACTATCTCTGTATCGATCAGTGGCATTGCAGGCCCAGGTGGCGCGACCGAAGATAAGCCTGTTGGAACGGTATGTTTCGCTTGGAAAGCACTAAACGGTTGGGATAAAGTGGAAACGCATCTATTTACAGGCGACAGATCACAAGTACGCCAACAAGCCACGCACCATGCCCTGCAAGTTATTTATGATTACCTATCAATGGAAGGTAAGTAACATTTGTACAAATTATTTTCATACAGGTATAGACACTGTATGAATCAACAGTATAATGAAAGCCAATTAGTCACCCCTATGTGGGTTAGAAATAGATTCTAGATCGCTTGTTAAGACAACCGATTATGTGGAGATAGTAATGGACGAGAATAAACAAAAAGCGTTAGCCGCAGCCCTTGGTCAGATTGAAAAGCAATTTGGTAAAGGTTCAATCATGCGTCTTGGTGATAACCGCACAATGGACGTAGAAACTATTTCTACAGGTTCTCTATCTCTAGATATCGCACTAGGTGCTGGTGGCCTACCTATGGGACGTATCGTAGAAGTTTACGGTCCGGAATCATCAGGTAAAACAACGCTAACGCTTGAGCTTATCGCAGCAGCACAGAAAGTGGGTAAAACGTGTGCATTCGTCGATGCCGAGCACGCACTAGACCCTATCTACGCTCAAAAGTTGGGGGTTGATATCGATGCTCTTCTTGTTTCTCAACCTGATACGGGTGAGCAAGCGCTTGAAATCTGTGATGCACTGGCTCGTTCAGGTGCTATCGACGTTCTTGTTATTGACTCAGTAGCAGCACTGACACCTAAAGCAGAAATCGAAGGCGAAATGGGCGACAGCCACATGGGTCTTCAGGCTCGTATGCTTTCTCAAGCGATGCGTAAGCTGACTGGTAACCTCAAGCAGTCTAACTGTATGGCTATCTTCATTAACCAAATTCGTATGAAAATTGGTGTGATGTTTGGTAACCCTGAAACAACAACAGGTGGTAACGCACTTAAGTTCTACGCATCTGTTCGTCTTGATATTCGCCGTACTGGCGCGATTAAAGATGGTGATGAAGTTGTTGGTAACGAAACTCGTATCAAGGTTGTTAAGAACAAGATTGCTGCACCATTCAAACAAGCTGAAACTCAAATCCTTTACGGTAAAGGCTTCAACCGCGAAGGTGAGCTTATCGACTTAGGTGTTAAGAATAAGCTAGTAGAAAAAGCAGGCGCTTGGTACAGCTACAAAGGCGACAAGATCGGCCAAGGTAAAGCTAACGCTGGTAAATACCTGCGTGAAAACCCAGAAGTTGCTCTAGAAATTGATACTAAACTTCGTGAGTTACTGCTAACTCCTGCTGTGCTTGAAGAGAAAGGTGCAGAGAAGGAAGAAGAAAACGAAGAGCTATAAGCTAACGTTTTGTTAAGTCATCTTCATAAGAAAGCATGACTTTGAAAGATTTTAAAGCCTCGAATTTTCGAGGCTTTATTGTTTCTGTTGTAAAAATGTAAGGTATTTGATTGTTTAGAGGAAAGTGACGGTGGTTGCTCTAGATTACTTACAGTCATGCACTCATAAGTCTATTCTATCTCGAACGAAATTTAACCGCGAAAGGTCAACAGCCCCTAAACCTTTGTTCGTATCTGATTATTGAATTCGAGCTGCTGAGTTAGTGCTTCTTAAGTTCGTCGAGTACCATAGCATTGTGCTGTTCGTGAATCGTATTTACTCTGACGTGTTGGTGCTGATTAGGAGCTAGGCGCTCGTATTCTGTTAGGTAAATATCGCTGTGAATATGCTCTGCTATCATTTTTACAATTAAGCGATTATTGGCATACAAACCTAAGGTTTCTTCACGGTGTGAGAACATGAGGGCGAGCTTCATATCGGCTACGCACATAAAGCGGTGTGAAGGGTATTCGGTTTCTTCATTTTCAGAACGCGAATGTAGTTCTATCTTTTCATGTGGGCTCGCCATTTTGTTGAATGAAAAGCCAATCACTCGTACTCCACGTTCCACGGCGTCGCATAATTCTTTGCCAAACAACTCAAGGTTAAAATCGGTATTCAGGTAAATTTCTAGATTTGCCTGATTAATGATTTCCTTGGCCTTTTGAAGTAAGTTGTCGAACCCCGATACGTTGTAAACGAACTCTTTTTCCTCTTTCAGCATCATCTTAGATAATTCTGATTTAAGGAAATTAATATTGGTGACGGTCTTTTTTTCTATCTGGCTGAAAATTAAGTCTGGTGATTTAGCTTCGTACTCTTTAGTGTCGCCATCAGACATGAAAATGTAGCCATTGGCGTAAAGGTTATCGATAGACGAGTAAACAGAAGAGCGGGAGATAGAGATCTCTTTCGCGATTTTATATCCGCTGGATTGGCCATTTTTGAGTAAATTAATATAAACAAGCGCATCGGTTTTGGTAAACCCAAAATCCATTAATTTGGTGACTAGCTCTGACACGGGTTGTCCTCTGAAACTATTCAATATCTTCTCCTTCTAAGGTTACCATTCTTGTCACGACGAGCGTAAATGATTGTTGTGATTTTTTTCAGCGATGAGAAATGCTCCGCGAGCAAAGGTGAATTCATCTTGTTTTGGGTGAACAATCACTGGAATTTCATTAACGTGAATGTAGCGAGACAATGCGACTTTTAAATCTGCCGTTAATGTAGGATAGGTCGTTGCTTCGCCTGATAATACGAGTCGTGTAGGCTGTAATTGCTGAATTGGATTAACTAAACTGCGCGCCAATTGGTCGATATAAGTACGATAGATGCGCGATGCATGCGCTTCACTTTGGTCTACGCCTGAAAAAATTTGCGTTAAAGTTTGGTCTTTTAGCACGACTTGATGATATTGCCGCTCAATACTTGGTGCGGATAAAAACTGTTCAATGCAGGCCTCATTTCCACAGCGACATACAGGAGTTAAACCATCAACGAGCCATTGAAAATTTGGTAACGTTGAATGTGCCCAATGTGAGCTTAATGGGTGGTGCACTTGCTCGTTATTTTGATAAAAACTTATGCCACAACCATCGCCCAAAAATACGCTGAGTATGGCCTCTTTGTGTAAATCTCTAGCCCTCTTATTTAGACTTAAATCTGCCGAGAGTGGTTGTTCAATTAAGTCAGCGTTCGTCATTGCATTACTAATAGCGTCAATAGCGTCGCACGCAATGGCCGCACTGTGTGAATGCGCCACAAGCGAGCAGTCGACCTTGAAATGCTGATTCAGGTTTAGTGTTAATTGGGTGATTTCTGGCGAGTGAGTAGGACTTGATTTTGCAAGTTTATGTGCGGATTGGCGATGAGATAAAAAAAACTCAGATACACTTATGCCTATCGCGGCGATACGTCCATAGCGGTAGCTGACGCTTGATATTCGGCTTATCAAATGCTGAGTCAAGTGGGCAAGGTCGCCAGGAGTGCTCTGCACCATTCTATACACCTCTTGTCCGTTAGAAGTGCTGGCGACCGAGTAAATAGAGTGGGAATCAATTGCGATTCCCATCACTATATTTGGTTCTGCTTTAATGAGCATGATTTGATTAACGACACACTTGATTTAGTTCGCTTGCTCAATCACGTAGCTATAAGCGCTAATGGTCAGTGATTTTCCATCGAGCATGATCTGTTTATCTTTATCGCTGTTGTTTAAAACAAACATTAAATTGCCACGGCGGTAAGCGATACACTCTTTGTCTGCCGTCCCTTTTTCATCCTTCACGTTTAACCAGTCAATGCTAGGCTGATTAAAATCGGGATTAGCTTTACGCAAAGCGATCATTTCTTGAATGAAGTTTTTGAATTCTAAGTCTTGCTTTGATTCTTCCCATATCATGCATTTTCGGTTGTCTTCGCTGCCCATGCCGCGGCCGCCATCCATACCAATTTCGCCACCATAATAAATGCATGGAGCACCGACTTGAGTGAACATAAATAAATAGGCTAATTTAGCTTTACGTTTGTCGCCCTGACATAAAGAGATAATGCGAGTGGTGTCATGGCTATCCAATAAGTTAAACATCGCTTCGTTTACGTTGCGTGGGTATGCCATGTACGATGCGTTCACAGCATTTACAAAGCTCTCTTTATCAACGTCGCCAAGACCAAAGTAGTCGGTAATGGCTTGTGTCAGCGGGTAATTCATCAACGAATCGTATTGGTCGCCGCGTAGCCAAGGCATACCTTCGTGCCAAATCTCCCCAAGAATGTAGCAGTCTGGGTTGACATCTTTTACGACTTTTCGGAAGTCACGCCAAAACGCATGGTCCACTTCGTTGGCTACGTCTAAACGCCAACCATCAATATTGAACTCTTCTACCCAGTGGCGCGCTACGTCTAGCAAGTATGCGCGACACTCTTCATTTTCAGTATTCAGCTTGGGCATTTCGACGACATTCGCGAAGGTTTCGTAGTTCAAGTTCCAGAAATCCCAGTCTTCTTTTGGCGTGTCTGGGTATACAGGGAATTGATTGATCCAAAACCAGTCGGCGTATTTGGATTCTGCCCCGTTATTCACAACGTCTAGCCATAGTGGTGATTGAGACCCAATGTGGTTGAACACCGCGTCGAGCATAATTTTCATGCCGCGTTTATGGGCTTCATCGACGAGTGCTTTAAAAGCTTCATTGCCGCCAAAGTGCGGGTCTACATTGTAGTAGTCGACAGTGTCGTATTTATGGTTGGCGTTGGCTGTGAAAATAGGGCACAAATACAAACCATTCACGCCAAGATCTTGCAGGTAATCGAGCTTATCGATCACGCCCCATAAATCGCCACCCATAAAGTTGTCGGATACAGGTCTGGTTCCCCAAGGCTGCACATTGGCAGGTGATGTTTCAGGGCGACCATTGGCAAAGCGTTCTGGGAATATTTGGTACCAAATGGTGTCTTTTATCCACGTCGGTGTCTTTAAAACGTCACGAGGGTTTATGTAAGGAAAACAGAAGAAATTACTTAAGTTGCTCAGCTCGATTTCTGCGTTTTCAGTCGTTGAAATGTCGGCGCAGCGTTTTTCTCCAAATAGAATCTTTTCGCCGCCTTTTCCATACAAAATAAAACCATAGCGGCTACGACGTTTCGGTGGAGTAAACTCAGCAAACCAGTGGTCGTGGTACTCGGTTTCCCCTTCGTGAATCATGGTCACTTCATTGCCGCCCACCCAACCGTGTGCATCACTGCCACCTAAGTTGCCACCATCGAGGCCGCCTTCTGCCCAGTGGTACGGGTCGCCTATCCAAAGTGAAACCTTGTCTAGTTCACCTTTTGCACAGCGTAAGCGAAGGTGAAGCGTTTCATTGTTGTAAGCGTAGCTGTCTGCGCTTTTTGCTGAGTGAGTCAGCGAGCTTTTTGTTATTGAACTTTTTGTAATCGGTTTGTTGATAACTGAATTTGTAATAGCCATAGCGGAAATCATCCCTAATTATTATTCTTTAACTGCGCCGCTGACGAGGCCGGTAGTAATGTGTTTTTGAGTCGCAACAAATAGCAAAGTGATGGGCACAGCAACCAATAATGAACCCGCGGCAAACAGAGTAAAGTTCTCCGCTGAGTTAGATGAAATCCAACTGAAAATACCGATGGCTAGCGTCATTTTTTCTTCGCTGCGTAAGATAAGCGTAGGTAAAATGAAGTCCATCCAAGGTGCGGTGAAAGACACTAAACCAACAAACACTAAGATAGGTTTCGCGAGAGGGAGAATGATCTCGAGGAAAATCGTCATGTGGCCTGCGCCATCAATTTTTGCTGCTTCATCCAATGAAGTGGGAATGGCATCGAAATAACCTTTCACCAACCAAATCATGAATGGTAATGAGCCCGTTACATACACAAATAACAAGCCAGCATAGGTATCAATCAATCCCATTTTTGATAGTAAGATGTAGATAGCCGTCATCGAAAGAAAGGCCGGGAACATCTGCAATACAAGAATGCTCATCATAATGTTGCGCTTACCATTGAAGCGGTAGCGAGAGAACACAAACGCTGAAATAGTCACGACAACCAGTGAGATAACCATATTCGCTGTAGCGAGAAGAAAGGTGTTTTTATACCAGTCTAAATACGGTGTGTCCGTGAACAATGCGCGGTAGTGGTCGAGTGTAAAGTCAATACTTGTGAAAGAAGAACTGAATAAGTTATTCCCCGTTTTGAATGAAGCTAGCACTGTCCAAATCACTGGGCCAAGTACTAATAATGCGTTGGCAATGAGAAATAAGTACACGACTAGGGTGCCTATTTTGCCAATGTATTTGTCCATGTTAATTAACTTATCCGTACTATTTAAATTAGCCATGTTACATACCTACATCGTCTTTGAATGACTTCATGCGGCTGAATTGCCATATCGCAATACCAGACAAGAACAAGAAGATAATGATTGAGATAACCGAAGCGATTTGATACTGCTGGAAGTCGAGCGTGAGCTTGTAAATCCAAGTGATCAGAATGTCGGTGTGCCCTGCAAATCGATATTCAGGGTTGATAGGCCCCCCTTCGGTTAACAGGTAAATCGCCCCAAAGTTATTGAAGTTATGGGCAAAGGTCATGACCAACGATGGGGCCACTTGGTGCAACACCATAGGCAGGGTGATTTCTTTAAATTGCTGGAACTTGCTTGCACCATCGACTTCACTGGCTTCATAAAGTTCGCTTGAAATGTTAGTCAGTGCCCCTGCAATAAGCAGCATAAAGTAAGGTGCGCCAACCCAAACACTCACCGCGATAACGGTAATTTTTGCGGTGAAGGGATCTGATAAGAAGGCAATCGAATCAAAGCCCCACGAGTTTAACGTTGCGTTGACTGGTCCAATGCCATTCAGTAGCAAGCGGAACATTAATAAGGTCACGAAAGCAGGAATGGCATAAGGGAGAATAAAGATAAAGCGCCATGCTTTTTTGGCTTTAATGTTTCGATTTTGTAGCGCAAGCGCCAGTAAAAAACCAAACCCACAAGTACATATGGTGGCAAAAAATGCCCACAGAACCGTCCAAGAAGCGACACCGAAGAAAGTGCTCGACCATATTTTTAGTTCAAATAGTGAAACAAAGTTTTTAAACCCCACCCAATCTACGAGGTTTCTTGGTGGGATATGATGAGGTGCCGAATAGTTAGTGAAAGAGACGAGTACCGTAATAATGATTGGTAAAATAATGAATGCGATACTGGCAATAAAAGCTGGCGATAGCATGATGAACGCGAACTTTTGGTCGTAAATGTCTTTAAATTGTTCTCGAAGGTTCAGTCGTGACTTGAGGCTGACTTTTGCATCTTGGACATTAGCGATGTACAGACAGATAAATAAGAAGCTGTAGAGTAGGGCTATGACACCTTCTACTAACATAAAGACAGAGTTATCGCCCTGTAATATTTTAAAGCCTTCACGAACTTGAGCGACATCTCCTAAAGTGACTAAGCCTTTTAGCGAGGTCAACAGCTCCGGGAGAATCAACAATGTGATTAGCTGCATGGCTAAAAATACACCGCCTTTTATCCAATGACCTTTTACGATCTGTGTACTCCCCATAATAAGGAGTGAAGCGGGCATTCGTGATGCCGGCTGATTCTCTGTTAACAACATTGTTTATCTCTATTGTTTAGGTTGTCGTTATGTATTCGTTTTCTAGTCTCGCCCTGAACTAGCGCCGTGGCGTTATGACATAGCGCATGAGCTAAGTCGCTTGTGAGTCGCGACGGCAGTTCAGAGGTTACTCTTGTAATTCTATTTGTTCTTCGATGATCGAAAGCGCACGGTCAAGAACAGCACTCGCGGGTTTATCGTTTACCCAGTAATCTGTAATAGCACTGGCCATTGGTGACCAAATGAAGCCCATTTCAGGAATCGATGGCATTGCGTCTGAGTAGAAACCTTGCGTAATAATGGCGTAAGTTGCTTCATCGGCATCAACAATGATCTCTTCCATAACTGACTGGATCGGAGGGAGAGCTCTTGACATCTCATAGCGTTTTTTCAGCATCGCGTCGGAAGTAAGGTAGTCAGCAAATAATTGTGCGGCTTTCGGATATTGAGTGTAAGAAGATACAACTGCTAGGCGAACGGTTGCAAAAGTGCGTGGTTGTTGGCCTGCTAATTTTGGCATAGGTACAACACCAAGATTTATCCCTGATTCTTGATACCCTTCAATTGCCCAAGGACCGTCGATAATAGCGGCGACTTTTCCTTCATTAAATAAGCCACGACGTACTTGCGGGTTGCGCATATCAACCGGATTTGAATTGTTGGCCACTTGCAGGGTTTTCATTGCTTCTAAGCCTTGTTGGGCTTTTTCAGAATTGATGCCGATGTCTTTTGCATCGGTACCGTTATTACCAAATTCGTATGCGCCGTAAAGCGTGACAAACATACGAGACTCGTAATAGTTCTGAATGTCCCAAAGCAGCGCGTATTTGTGTTCTTGCTTATTGTTGAAAGTTTTTGAAAATTCGATAATTTCTTCAAAAGTTTCAGGTGCTTTAGTCAGTAAATCTTTATTGTAGAACAGAGCGGTAGTGGCGAAGCTAACTGGGAAGCCATAGCTCACCCCTTCAGCTTGAGACGCATTAATTGCGTTTGGCATAAAAGTATTCGAGATACGTTCGGCAGACACCAAATTCTCCATCGCCCCACCAGCCACAACTAATCGCCCTAATAAGTCATGTTCAATCTCTACCACATCTGCCACGCGTGCAGAGCCGCCATCCTGAATCAAACGAGAAGCGGCATCGATAGGCGCTAACCCACGGAATGAAAAATCAATATCGTATCCTAACTCCTTGTTAAAGGACTGAGCGGCGTACTCCATGTAGTCGAGTGTTGTTTTGTCGGTCCAGATTAACAACTCAGCCCCATTTTCTGGCTGAATTGTGTCTGCGTTTGCATCGGCTGCAACCGTTAATGTACTGGTCGTTAACGTTGCCGCCATTAAGGCTGCCGCGAATAGATTCTTTTTCATTCCTGAATTTTTCATACTGACCCCGCGCTAGTTAAATTCTTAGTAGTCGTTCGTTAAGTACTACTATGGTATGTCTCACTGACAATATGTCAACATTACCTGGTTAAAATGTCAGCGTATTTGTGATGGTTATCACCTTCTGTTTGTGCTTTTTACATCTGGTAGCTATAGGGTTTTATGTCTTGTTTATTGGGGCTTTTGAACGGTGCGTTGTTCGTTTTGATACTTAGATTAATGAAAAGCCTACCGTTTGTGATGGTGATCAATAATCTCTGCAGTCAAGGGTGATTGATCTCTCATTTCTAAATTCAATAGGAAGCAAAACATTTATAATTCTAGAACAATAAATAGGCGTTCATTACGGACGACTATGTTTTTCTGGTTAAATGTTGCGAAATCAGCAAGCCTATCAAGAGACACAGTGGATAGAGAAAGAGAAACAGTGAACAAAAATAACCCTACAAATAACAACAAATGATTCAGTGAAGAATCAATAAGGAATGACCGTGAAAAAAACATTATTGTCTGTAGTGATCACCAACACTTTACTTATTAGTGCTGGCGCTTCGGCTGCTGATGACCGAACTATGTCTCCAAGTGATATCTTTTTTTATGACGCTTTAAAATTTGGTGGGCATGTTGGAACATCGATTGAAGTCGAAGAGAAAAACATCACTGATTTTGCATCATGGGGTGGCGGCAAGTCTAAAGAGCGTACAACGACTCATGAAGTGTTTAACGTCTTCTATAACAACGCTGCGTGGAATGCGACAGCACTTTACGCGTTCAAACTTGAAAATCGTAAGAAAAAGAAAGGCGCATACGCAGAAACAGAAAATGGATATAAGCACTTATTATCATTAAACAAAAGTTTTCAACTAGGAAATGGTTGGGGAACGGGCTTGATCTATGAGTTGGAATATACAAAGGGTGATATTGTTACCTCTGCGAAAGTAGACGGCTTGAAAACCACGAAAGCTGAGCACAGTATTCGTCCATACCTTACGTACTGGAATAATGAATATTCAGCGGGTTTCTATTCAAACCTAGAGTACCTATACAACGATTCAGATAAGAGTGCTTGGGGTTCTCGTGAAGAGGAAGGTTACAGCCTCTTATTTAAACCTTACAAGCGCTTTGGTCAGTGGGAAGTTGCAGCTGAGCTCTACTATCAAGTTAAAGAAAATAAAGCGAAAACTGGAAACGGTTCACTCAATGAAGCCAGCGATTTCACCGAGATGTACATTGAGCCAATCGTTCAGTACAGCTTTGAAGAAGCCGGCACCATGTACGTTCGTGCTCGTATTGGTGAAAACGAAACGAAACATACAGACGGTTGGGCAAAGAACGAAACGTTCTTCAAAGATATTCGTAAGGCAACTTTAGGCTATGAGCAAGCAATTGGCGACGATTGGTTGGTAAAAGGCGAACTTGAGTGGGCTAAAGATACAGAGACCTTCTCTAAGCTGAAAGGCGAAGAGAAAACTGTAGAACAAGAAACAATGTACCTACAAGCGCTTTACCGCTTCTAAGTGGTATTCATCACAACTCAAATGACAGAGTAATATTATGATCAAAGTTTCAGATATCGCCCAAATCGTTGGTGGAAAAATTGAAGGTGATAACACGGTAGAAATATCGAAGATTCGCCCAGTTTCCAGCGCAGAAGAGGGCGGCTTAGCCATTGTCTTTGCTAAAGCCGATTTAAAAGGGCTATCTGAAACTTTGGCTGATGTCATTGTTGGACCAGAAGCCATTTTACAGACCAAAGCAAAAACAAAAATCGTGATTGAGAAGCTTGAAGCTGAGAAGCTCAATCAACTAATGCGTCATTATAAAGTTCAAAAATATCAACTATTTGATCAAGGGAATACATCAGATACTCCCGATGTTTATATCGGCAAGCATTGTCAAATAGGTGAAGGTTGCCATTTCATGCCCGGTGTTAGAATCATGAACGGTGTAACAATCGGCAATAACGTTGCAATTCATGCCAATACAGTCATCAAAGAAGGCACTGTGATTGGTAATAATGTCACCATCGATTCTAATAACTCCATTGGTAACTACAGTTTCGAATACATGACAGGGCACAAGACCCGTTATGAACGTGTGGAAAGTGTGGGTAGAGTGATCATTGGTGATGATGTTGAAATTGGCTGTAATAACACCATCGACAGAGGCACTTTAGGCGACACCGTTATTGGTCGTGGAACCAAAATAGATAACCTAGTGCAAATAGGGCATGACTGCAAAATAGGCCAACATTGTTTACTGGTATCTCAGGCTGGTTTTGCGGGCCACACCACTTTGGAAGATCATGTCATTGTACATGGTCAAGCCGGTACCGCAGGGCACCTTACTATCGGGAAAAACTCCGTTATCAAAGCAAAATCAGGTGTGAGCCACTCTTTCCCTGCCAATAGTGATCTGTTCGGTTATCCGGCGAAAGATGCACGTTCTTATTATAAAAACTTAGCCGTATTGAACAAATTAACTCATCAAAAAAACAGTAACCCCCGTCCAAACTCTAAATCGTTAGAACTTGATACAGACAAAAGAGCGGTGGTACCGAAAAAGAGCTTAATAGCGAGACTATTTCGTTTATAGGTTGCCGAAGCGAGAGATTTAAAAATTAAAGCCTAACTCGCGATGACTAAAACGGAATAGAACTCTACATATATAAAAAATAATAAGGAAATGACAATGAAACGTACTCTACTTGTAGCCGCACTTTTATCTTCAGCGTTAATGGGCTGTGCGAGCACAACTGACACGCCAGCAGCTGATCAAATGAAAGCAACAGGTCCTTTCGCCGATTGTAACCTCGCCACGGTGGAAGATCGCGGGCCAATTCGTCCTTCACTTTATGTTATAGGCACTTTCCCTGATGGTCAGTGGATCCACATGGAAAACCGTCAAATGTCGCATAAAGGCAAAGGTATTTACCAAGTGGTAAGCGAAGAAAAAGCGGGCAACGTAAGTTTGCAGTTCGCAACGATGGGCTGGTCTCCGCAATTTACCGCAGCTGGCATGTCGATGACGGCGGGTTATGAGAAAACGCTAAAACGCGGTGGCTTTGCAAAAAACACAACCGTTAATATTCCAGAGGATGGCAAATATTTATGGAGTGTTGAAATTAGCGAAGATAAGAAGCCAGTTCGTGCATTGGTTAAAGCGTGTAAATAAGCGATGTAGCCAGCCGACATAAGCCACTTTATATCACTACGATGTATAACACCGTTTATAAACTCGTGGTTGAACGCAGTAATACAGAAGAAAGGTGCTCTGAATATCAGAGTGCCTATGTTTTGAAACTAAATATAAAAATAAACCCTAAATGTTCAATGATTAACGTTTACGTCTTTTTAGCCAGTAACTTGAGAGCTCCAGTCACTGGCTAAAAAGATTTTTACCTATCAAGATTTAACCCGTATTCGGAGTTTCAAATGGCAACAGTTAGCCTGCGTAAAGTAGAAAAACAGTACGATAATGGTTTTAAAGCCGTACACGGAATTGACTTAGATATTCACGAAGGTGAGTTCATGGTATTTGTGGGGCCGTCTGGTTGCGCCAAATCTACCACATTGCGAATGATTGCTGGCTTAGAAGATATCTCAGCAGGTGAAGTGCGTATTGGCGATAGAGTGGTGAATGATTTAGCGCCTAAAGAGCGTGGTATTGCCATGGTATTCCAAAACTATGCGTTGTACCCACACAAAACGGTCTTCGATAACATGGCCTTTGGTTTGAAAATGCAAAAGCGACCAAAAGAAGAGATCAAACAACGCGTAGAAGATGCCGCTGAAAAACTAGAAATTACTGATCTCCTGTACCGTAAGCCTAAAGAAATGTCGGGTGGTCAGCGTCAGCGTGTCGCGGTGGGGCGAGCCATTGTTCGTAAACCGGACGTGTTCTTATTTGATGAGCCTCTATCCAACCTTGACGCCAAATTGCGTGTTTCGATGCGTGTGAAAATCGCCCAGTTGCATAAATCTCTTAAAGATGAAGGTAACCCTGCGACCATGATTTATGTCACGCACGATCAAACGGAAGCTTTAACTTTAGGCGACCGAATTTGTGTATTAAATCAAGGTAACATTATGCAGGTGGACACGCCTACTAACTTGTACAACGCACCACAGAACAAGTTTGTGGCGGGTTTTATCGGCTCCCCAGCCATGAATCTAGTGAACACAACCCTACGAAAGTTAGGTGATGATATTTACGTGGAACTTGCCCCTAACGCGCAAATTATTATCCCTAAACGTTTACAAGAAAAGCTTGTGGATCATATTGATAAGCCAGTGTGTCTAGGTATTCGACCTGAACACATAAATATTGCCGCTGATGATGAGATGGTGAACGTACACCCTGGTGAGCTGACCGTGGTTGAAAACTTAGGGAATGAAAAATACCTGTATTTCAAATTGGGTGATAACGAAATTGTTGCGCGAGTGAACAACCAAAGCATAAGTACATCAGATATTGGCAGCCAAGTACGCTTTAATTTTGATTCTGCGTTCTGTCATATTTTTGATGGTGAAACCGAACAGAACCTGACGTTGTAAAATCAGGTCTTATTGTATTAACTATCGTGGATGAATGGTTTCAATAGAACGTTCTAACACCTCACCTTAATAATATGCCCTAAGTAGCAAGGGCATAATTGAAATATAAATGAATCCTGAGAATTCATTCTCAAGATACTGTCGCGCCTCAATTAAATAGAACTTACATAAGGAAGGTTTTATTCGTACAGCTGACTTCATCGCTTCTGACATTATTTAACGCGGCCGCAATGGTTGTATGGGAGGGAGGCTATATAGCATGCTCACGAAACACGACCTGATAGTTAAATCGCGTGACAAGAATATAAAACAATAACCTACACCAACATAACGTGAATAAAGGACGACACATGAAGAATAAGCTTATTGTGCTATCAGCATTACTGGCTTCCCTACCTGCTATGGCAGATTGGAACCAGGCCTATTTCCGTGGTACAGCCAATAACTGGCAAGCCGAATCTATGGTTAAAGTGAAAGCAAACCACTGGCAAATAGTGAAAAAATTTAATACCGGTGATGGAACGAACTCTCCTAGTTTTAAGGTTGATCGCTTTGGTGATTGGTCTGAAAACTACCCTTTATCAAATTTCTCTGTTGACCCTAATAAAACCTACGAAATTAATTTCTATGATGACACGAATAAAGTGGTGGTCCATGAAAAACTTCCCTTTGATATGCGTGATGAAACCATGTATTTCGTGTTTCTTGACCGTTTCTATGATGGCGATTCAGCCAATAATACATCGACGGGTGCCGACATGTATTCGGCAGACAAATCGGATTTCAAAAAATACTTTGGTGGTGACTTAAAAGGTTTAACTGCAAAGCTAGATTACTTGCATGATATGGGGATCACGGCCATTTGGATAACGCCTCCAGCTGATAACATTAACGTATCTGACAGTCGGGGTGGAGCGGGTTACCACGGCTACTGGGGACGTGACTTCTTTAAAGTTGATGAGCACCTAGGTACTGTTGAAGATTTTAAAGCATTAAAGACGAAAATGGATAGTTACGGCATGAAACTCGTGCTGGACTATGCGCCTAATCACTCTAACCCAGACGATGAAGGGGAATACGGTGCACTTTATAAAAAGGGTGTCCGAGTTACCGACTACAAAAATGATAATGCAGGGTATTACCATCATAATGGAGCGATCGCTGAAAACGGTAAAGATTGGGAATGGAACGACGCATGGGCGGTTCGTAATAAAACCTTATTTAACTTAACCGATTTTGACCAACGTAAAGATGGTCCTGCGCGTCAGTACTTGATTGATGGCGCGAAATTCTGGGTTGATTTAGGGGTTGATGCGATCCGTATTGATGCGGTGAAACATATGGATAAAGAGTTTATCCAAGATTTTACTGGCCAGATAAACGCGTACGCGAAGAAAAGCCAAGGTAAAGATTTCTATTTCTTTGGTGAGTGGATGGATTCAGGTGCTGACGCAACGGGAT
This sequence comes from Vibrio sp. SNU_ST1, assembly GCF_030563405.1. Lineage (NCBI taxonomy): Bacteria > Pseudomonadati > Pseudomonadota > Gammaproteobacteria > Vibrionales > Vibrionaceae > Vibrio > Vibrio sp. SNU_ST1. The sequence continues at coordinate 2,681,201 of NZ_CP130748.1, read as the reverse complement.
CAAACTTTGCCTCTATCGATTTTGCCAATACATCAGGCTCTGCATTGCTTGATTTTGGCTTGAGAAACATCATCGAAAACGCCTTGCTAAACCACAATGGTACTGGCATGTATGCCATTAATAACTACATGAAGCTGAGAGACCAAAAATTCACAAGCAGTGATTGGCAAGTGGTGTTCTTAGATAACCACGATGCGTCACGTATTTCTACGGTTTTGCGTTCCGATGCGAAGAACTTTGGCGCAGGTAAAGACAAGTGGGGTGGTCGTCAAAGTGTTGCATTTGCACAAGACAGAGTGGAGCTGGGTTTAGCGCTTATCATGACCTCTCGTGGTATTCCATGTATTTACTATGGAACAGAGCACTACGCAGCTAACTTCACTACCAATGGTTTTGGCCAGCAAGGTAACGACCCATACAACCGTGAAATGATGCCAAGTTTTGATAAAACGACCAATGCTTACAAGATGATTAAAAAGTTGAGTAAGTTACGTAAAGAAAGCTATGCGGTGCAGCAAGGTGATTATATTGAGCGCTGGATCAGCAATGATGTATTGGTATATGAACGTAACGCAGGCGATGACGTAGTTGTGGTTGCAATGAACCTTGGTCAAGGTACATCGGTTAACGCGGTGAATTTAGGATTGGCAAACGGAACTTACGATAGTGTATTAGGCACTGACCAAGTGGTTGTTTCTAATGGCAGCGGCACATTTAACCTAGACCAAAATGAAGTGGTTATCTTACGCACTAAGCATTAACCAGTAAGACAGACTCTTAATAACGGTTTACTGGTTTTCGATTGAGTTTCAACTGTTTAAGCCTCGTACATATTGTGCGAGGTTTTTTTTGTTTTTTCTTTGCTCGAGCTAGTGGAATATTCTTCATTTTATCTAATTCCAATTAAAACCCTGCCCAAGGGAGTCTTTTCTACAAGAAAACTAGTCGAAGCCTTAACCATGATCTACAATACGGCAAAATTCTAACTCGACTATTTTCAGGAAGAGCTGCATGTACATGAGCACTGATGAGGTTCGCAACGCGTTCCTTAAGTTCTTTGAGAGCAAAGAACACCAAATCGTAGACAGTTCATCGTTAGTTCCACATAACGATCCAACCCTGCTATTCACTAACGCAGGTATGAACCAATTCAAAGATTGCTTCTTAGGCGCCGAAAAACGTGCCTACACTCGAGCAACTACGGCTCAGCGTTGTGTACGTGCGGGTGGTAAACACAATGACCTTGAAAACGTAGGTTTCACGGCTCGTCACCACACGTTCTTCGAAATGCTAGGCAACTTCAGCTTTGGCGACTACTTCAAAGAAGAAGCGATTGGCTTTGCTTGGGAATTCCTGACTGAAACACTAGGTCTGCCAAAAGAGCGCCTGTTAGTAACGGTTTACGAGACAGATGACGAAGCATTCGAAATCTGGAACAAGAAAGTGGGCATCCCAGCTGACAAGATTGTTCGCATCGGCGACAAAGAAGGCGGCAAGAAGTTTGAATCTGATAACTTCTGGACAATGGGTGATACAGGTCCTTGTGGTCCATGTACTGAAATCTTCTACGATCACGGTGAGCACATCTGGGGCGGCCGTCCTGGTACACCTGAAGAAGATGGTGACCGTTTCATCGAGATCTGGAACAACGTATTCATGCAGTTCAACCGTCATGCTGACGGCACTATGGAACCGCTACCTAAGCCAGCTGTAGATACTGGTATGGGTATTGAGCGTATTTCTGCAATCATGCAGGGCGTTCACTCTAACTACGAAATTGATGTATTCCAAAAGCTAATCAAAGCGACAGCTGAAGTTGTGGGTCATGACGACCTATCTAACCAATCGCTGCGCGTTATTGCTGATCATATCCGTTCTTGTTCATTCCTAATCGCTGATGGCGTTATGCCTTCAAACGAAGGTCGTGGCTACGTTCTACGTCGTATTATTCGTCGTGCAGTTCGTCACGGTAACAAGATTGGTGCACAAGGCGTGTTCTTCCACAAGCTTGTAGGTGTACTGGCTGAAGTGATGGGTTCTGCTGCAGATGAACTTAAGAAACAGCAAGAGCTTGTTGAAAAAGTACTTCGCATTGAAGAAGAGAACTTTGGTCGCACGCTAGAGCGTGGCATGGTTATCCTTAACGACGCATTAGACGCACTTGAAGGCAAAGAGCTTGACGGTGAAACAGTCTTCAAACTTTACGATACATATGGCTTCCCAGCTGACCTTACTAACGATGTAGCTCGTGAACGCGACTTTACTATCGATGAAGAAGGCTTTGAGAAGGCGATGGAAGCACAGCGTAAGCGTGCACGTGAAGCGGGTCAGTTCGGTACTGATTACAACGCAACGATCAAAGTAGACACTAACACTGAGTTCTGTGGTTACACAGGTACTGAAGGTGCGGGTGAGATTTCTGCGTTATTCGTTGACGGCGAAGAAGTATCTTCACTATCGGCTGGCGACAAAGCAATCATCATCCTTGAAGAGACACCATTCTACGCAGAGTCAGGCGGTCAATGTGGTGACGCTGGTACGCTAAAAACAGCATCTGGTCTATTCAAAGTACAAGACACTCAGAAGCTAGGTAACGCATTTGCTCACCACGGTGAGCTAGTTGAAGGTGTATTTGCTCAAGGCGATAAAGTAGAAGCAACGGTTGACGCTGAGCGTCGTGCTGCTATCTCACTAAACCACTCAGCAACTCACTTACTTCACTCTGCACTACGCGAAGTTCTAGGTGAGCACGTTGCTCAAAAAGGTTCTTTAGTTAAGCCAGACAACCTACGTTTTGACTTCTCTAACCTTGAAGCGGTAACACCAGCACAGATTAAAGAAGTAGAGCGTCTAGTTAACGCACAAGTTCGTAAGAACCATGTGATTGAAACTAACATCATGGACATCGAGTCAGCGAAAGAAAAAGGTGCGATGGCACTGTTTGGCGAGAAGTACGATGATGAAGTTCGCGTTCTGTCTATGGGCGATTTCTCTACTGAGCTTTGTGGTGGTATCCACGCAAGCAACACGGGTGATATCGGTCTATTCAAGATCACTTCAGAAGGTGGTATCGCTGCAGGTATTCGTCGTATTGAAGCGGTAACGGGTGAAGCTGCTCTAGATGCAGTAGAAGCTCAGGCTAACGCTTACGAAGAGAAGCTTGCTGAATCAGCTAAGAAAGCGAAATCTCTAGAGAAAGAAATCCAACTGCTTAAAGAAAAGATGGCTGCAGCTGAAGGTGCAAACATCATGGGTAAAGTAGAAGAGATCTCTGGTACTAAGGTACTGGTTGCTGCCATTGAAGGTGCAGACAACAAGAACCTACGTACTATGGTTGATAACGCTAAAAACCAAGTAGGTAGCGGCATCATCCTGATCGCGAACGTAGCAGACGGTAAAGTTGGCCTGATTGCTGGCGTAACTAAAGACCTTATCGGCAAAGTTAAAGCGGGTGACCTCGTTAAGATGGTTGCTGAGCAAGTTGGTGGTAAAGGCGGCGGTCGTCCAGATATGGCTCAAGCGGGTGGTACTGACGTTGAAGCATTACCTGAAGCGCTTAAATCAGTACGTATTTGGCTTGAAGAGCGTCTTTAAGCTTAAGTAATTGATAAAAAGATGCCCAATCAGATGATTGGGCATCTTTATTTTGACTAGTAGAAGAGTCTCTTAATCAGGTTTGATTGAGATTAACCAAGAAGTTTAATGGTTGCGTTAGACTCCTTGGTTAATTTTTTATTGCTTCGCTCTGACGCGGAGTATGTGTTTTTTTGTCATATATAGACATTGGTCTTGGGAAGGTGAGGACGGGTGAAAATGCCTCTTATCGTGCAGAAATTTGGTGGAACGTCGGTGGGTTCAATTGAACGAATCCATCATGTAGCAGAAAAAATCATTGAAGCGAAAAATGAAGGGAACCAGATCCTGGTTGTCGTTTCTGCTATGTCAGGTGAAACAAATCGGTTAGTTAACTTAGCTTCACAAGTTGATAGCGTACCAAACGCTAGAGAGTTGGATGTGCTGTTGACGGCCGGAGAACAAGTTTCCATGGCTTTGTTAGCGATGACGTTGCACAAGTTGGGTTATGAAGCGACATCGATGACTGGCTATCAAGCCAAAATACACACCGATTCTAATCATAATAATGCGACGATTGAGCGTATTGATACCGCTCCTATTAAAGCGCTGTTAGATGATGACCAGATTGTCATTGTTGCAGGTTTTCAAGGCGTTAATGCGAAAGGTGATATCACAACCTTAGGGCGAGGTGGTTCAGACACCACAGCCGTTGCGTTGGCGGGCGCCCTTCAAGCGAAAGAGTGTCAGATATATACCGATGTTGATGGCGTATATTCCTGCGACCCTAGAGTGGTTAAGCAATCTAAGAAATTAGATACCTTAGACTTTCCCTCTATGGAAGAAATGGCTCGCAGAGGCGCTAAGGTTTTACACCTTCCATGTGTTCAACATGCGTGGCGACATAATGTACCATTGAGAGTGCTTTCGAGCTTTGAAGAAGGCGAGGGAACTCTTATCGCGGGTAATGACTGTTTGAATGATATTGCTGGGATAGCTATTCAAAGAGATATGGTTCGCATCGAGTGTTTGAATCAAGATTTACCGTCTCTCATGTCGCATTGCCATTTATTAGGGATTGAAGTCTGTAGTGTGATCGAGGAAACAGAACGGGCAGCACTCATTATCAAACCGGACATTAGTGCTAAATTAAAACTAGTTTTTGACGAGAAAATCCGTAATAGTGAACAGGTTAGTTTGTTAACTGTGGTAGGAAGCCGAACACAAGAAATTGTGGTCAGTTCACATGGATTGTTGTCTGAAGGCGAAATTGATGTACAGCATCACTTATTGCAACAGCAGTCTTTAACTTTGGTGATATCACCAACGCAAGTCGATATGGCTGCTAACATATTACACAATGCATACATCGTAGCGCGTGAAACACAGGGTTATCCTAAAAAAGAAGTGCATTTTGGTTAAATAAACTCAATCGATAGTTTACGAAAATATAACTTTTGTTGGATAATGCTCGCGTAGCTAGATAAATTTAGAGATTACTCAAGGAGCAAAGAATGCTAATTTTGACTCGCCGCGTTGGCGAAACACTGATGATTGGTGACGAAGTAACAGTTACTGTACTAGGCGTTAAAGGTAACCAAGTACGTATTGGTGTTAACGCACCTAAAGAAGTATCTGTTCACCGTGAAGAGATCTACATGCGCATTCAAGCTGAAAAAGGTAATGGTAACGTTGCACCTGGCAACTACTAATACTTTTGCGTAGAGAAGAGGCTAGCATTGTTGCTAGCCTTTTTTGATCTTGGGGGAATGGAAATACGTATGTGAACATCGATGAGGTGGTAGCGGGTTAGTCTCAACGCGGTGAAGTGAGAGCTTTATGACGTTATGAAATACAAATAGGATCGATCATCGCTATTACACGGTATTTTGTCTGCGCAAACTCAAGATTTGTTAGCTTCCCCTATGGCGCAAATACGCATCCCGTAGTATTGTGCAAACAGCGGTAGCACTTGCTGCTGGATAAATTAGATAATTGTTTTCGGCTATTTATTATTGCCAATCTTTCACCTTAATTTTTAAGGGAAAAAGCGCGATTTGAAGCTTATAAGTTCAATTTGCAAGCGCTTTGATTAAATAGCAAACGGTTGAGTGTTTTTGTCCAATTTTTTTCAATAAAGTGTTTGACATATTTTCGGTAAAACGTAATATGTGCCTCCGCAAGACGGTGAGGTGGCCGAGAGGCCGAAGGCGCTCCCCTGCTAAGGGAGTATGTGGTTTGTAGCCGCATCGAGGGTTCGAATCCCTCCCTCACCGCCATTTCTTGCACGTTTGAATTTGCAAGCAAACACAGAAGTAATAATGTGCGCCCTTAGCTCAGCTGGATAGAGTACCTGGCTACGAACCAGGCGGTCGGAGGTTCGAATCCTCCAGGGCGCACCATTCTCTTTACTCTTACTTGTAAGTGTTTCGAGAATAATGAATAAGGTGAGGTGGCCGAGTGGCCGAAGGCGCTCCCCTGCTAAGGGAGTATGTGGTTTGTAGCCGCATCGAGGGTTCGAATCCCTCCCTCACCGCCATTCATTACAGGCCTATGGCCTTTTTTTTGTTTCGTAGAAACAGAATGTGATATATTTCACAACTTCTTCTCTTGAAGATACCGTGCGCCCTTAGCTCAGCTGGATAGAGTACCTGGCTACGAACCAGGCGGTCGGAGGTTCGAATCCTCCAGGGCGCACCACTATTTAGGGTTTTCATTAATCCTGATGTTGAACGTTTAGTTTTGCTTTATTTCCTTAACTGAAAGCTTAATGTCAAAACCGTTGCGCCCTTAGCTCAGCTGGATAGAGTACCTGGCTACGAACCAGGCGGTCGGAGGTTCGAATCCTCCAGGGCGCACCACTATTTAGGGTTTTCATTAATCCTGATATTGAATGTTTAGTTTTAACTTGATGCTCAATATCGAAACCGTTGCGCCCTTAGCTCAGCTGGATAGAGTACCTGGCTACGAACCAGGCGGTCGGAGGTTCGAATCCTCCAGGGCGCACCACTATTTAGGGTTTTCATTAATCCTGATGTTGAATGTTTAGTTTTAACTTGATGCTCAATGTCGAAACCGTTGCGCCCTTAGCTCAGCTGGATAGAGTACCTGGCTACGAACCAGGCGGTCGGAGGTTCGAATCCTCCAGGGCGCACCACTATTTAGGGTTTTCATTAATCCTGATGTTGAATATTTAGTTTTAACTTCATACTCAATATCGAAACCGTTGCGCCCTTAGCTCAGCTGGATAGAGTACCTGGCTACGAACCAGGCGGTCGGAGGTTCGAATCCTCCAGGGCGCACCACTATTTAGGGTTTTCATTAATCCTGATGTTGAACATTTAGTTTTGCTTTATAGTATTAACTGCTTTATTGCCTTAACTAACAGCTCAATATCGAAACCGTTGCGCCCTTAGCTCAGCTGGATAGAGTACCTGGCTACGAACCAGGCGGTCGGAGGTTCGAATCCTCCAGGGCGCACCACTATTTAGGGTTTTCATTAATCCTGATGTTGAACATTTAGTTTTGCTTTATAGTATTAACTGCCTTATTGCCTTAACTAACAGCTCAATATCGAAACCGTTGCGCCCTTAGCTCAGCTGGATAGAGTACCTGGCTACGAACCAGGCGGTCGGAGGTTCGAATCCTCCAGGGCGCACCACATTATTAGAGAAAGCCTCGTTTTTACGAGGCTTTTTTTATGTCCGTTGTAATGTTGTTGCAATAATGTTAAATTTAAGTATTTTTAACTTGTTGTATTTAAAGTGATTCTTGATTGCTTCTTTGTTATTCCACCTTTCTCATATCATTTCTCCTAAAAGCCCCGTTTAAGTCACAGTTTAAATATCTAAAAATGACTCATTTGACAGATTTATGTGATCTGATAGGCGAATAATTAACCTTATGTGTGCGTTATCCGTAACAGAACCTTAAACAAAATTGACAAACTTTTACCAATCGAGATAATCCATGGGTCGGGATCACTATTCGCTGAAATCCTGCACCTATGTCAGGATGACGAAGAAAGGAAGCAACATGACTAATATTGGAAGCCTGCTAGGAGATGCGGCGACTCTAATGATAACGGGGATGTCCGTTGTCTTTATTTTCTTAACTATTCTAGTTTACCTCGTTCGGTTGATGTCAAAACTGGTACCAGAAGAAGTACCGGAGCCGATCGCAGCACCTAAAAAAATTCAAAAATCACAATCAAACCCTTCAGCTGTTAGTCCACAGGTAGTGGCAGCAATTTCGGCCGCGGTTCATCAATACCGTGCGTCTACTGCTAAGTAGCATTTAAAGGATTAAAAAGGAGTTTATGAGCATGTCTAAACCACTAGCTATCACAGATGTGGTACTTCGTGACGCGCACCAGTCACTATTTGCTACTCGTATGCGTATCGAAGATATGCTGCCAATTGCGGCAGAACTGGATAAAGTCGGTTACTGGTCACTTGAGACTTGGGGCGGCGCAACGTTTGATTCGTGTATCCGTTTTCTTGGAGAAGATCCGTGGGAACGTTTGCGAGAGCTGAAAAAAGCGATGCCCAACACACCAATGCAGATGCTACTGCGTGGTCAAAATTTATTGGGTTACCGTCACTACGCGGATGATGTAGTAGAAAAGTTTGTTGAACGTGCCCATAGTAACGGCATGGACGTATTCCGTATTTTTGATGCGATGAATGACGTACGTAACTTTGAAACCGCAGTGAAAGCAACGATTGATGTTGGTGGTCACGCTCAAGGTACGTTGTCTTACACAACCAGTCCGGTTCACAACTCAGATACGTGGGTTGATTTGGCTAAGCGCCTAGAGGATCTAGGTTGTCATTCACTATGCATCAAAGATATGTCAGGTTTATTAAAACCCTATGAAGCGGAAGAGCTGATTACACGTATCAAAACATCGTGTGACGTTCCTCTAGCATTGCATAGCCACGCGACAACGGGTCTATCGACAGCAACAGCGGTTAAAGCCGTTGAAGCGGGTATTGATATTCTAGACACTGCTATTTCTTCAATGAGCTGTACTTACGGGCATACGCCAACCGAAACGGTTGTTGCTATGTTAGAAGGCACAGAGCGCGACACGAATCTCAAACTAGACCAAATCGAACCAATCGCGGCTTACTTCCGTGATGTACGTAAAAAGTATGCGAAATGGGAAGGCCAGCTTAAAGGTGTCGATTCTCGAATCTTGATCGCTCAAGTTCCTGGCGGCATGTTAACCAACATGGAAGGCCAGCTTAAAGAGCAAGGCGCTGCCGATCGCATGGATGAAGTTCTAGAAGAGATCCCACGCGTACGTAAAGAGTTGGGTTACATTCCTTTGGTAACACCTACTTCTCAGATTGTCGGTACTCAAGCGGTTATCAACGTTCTAACGGGTGAGCGCTACAAGAGCATCACTAAAGAGGCTGCGGGTCTACTGAAAGGTGAATACGGTCAAGCTCCTGCTGAAGTTGATGCTGTACTGCAAGCGAAAGTGTTAGATGGTGCTGAGCCAATCACGTGTCGTCCTGCTGATTTACTTAAGTCTGAAATGGATACGTTAACGACTGACCTTTTAGAAAAAGCGAAATCAGATGGTATTTCACTCGCTGAAGATACCGTTGATGATGTACTGACGTACGCACTATTCCCACAAGTGGGCCTTAAGTTCCTTAAAAACCGTCACAACCCTGAAGCATTTGAACCTGCACCAACGGCTGAAGCTGCAACTCCTGTTGCGGCTGCACCACAACCTGCTGCTGGCGGTATTGAGAGCTACAGCGTGAAGGTTGATGGTCAAGTTTATGATGTTGAGGTTGGCCCTCAAGGTGAACTGACATCGGTATCTCCATCTGCGAAACCAGCACAAGCGGCCCAAGCAGCACCTGCTGCGGCTTCTGATGCAGAAGCAGTTCCAGCTCCATTGGCCGGCAACATCTTTAAAGTCATCGTTCAGGCGGGTGCTGAAGTGGCCGAAGGTGATGTTCTGCTGATCCTAGAAGCGATGAAAATGGAAACGGAAGTTCGAGCTGCTCGCAGTGGTATCGTTCAAGAATTGAATGTTAAAGAAGGCGATGCAGTTACTGTAGGCGCTCCACTACTAAGCTTAGCGTAAGGGAGTACCATGGAAGGATTGATGACCTTATGGTCTGAAACAGGGATTGCTAACTTTGAGTTCGGCCAGATCTGTATGATGTTGGTTGGTTGCTCACTGTTGTTTTTGGCAATTCGCAAAGGGTTTGAACCTTTACTGCTGTTACCTATTGGTTTTGGTGCTGTATTAGCCAATATTCCAAATGCTGGATTCACGGATCCCGGCGGTTTGCTTTACTACGTTTACTACATTGGTATTGAAACTGGCATTTTCCCACTGCTGATCTTTATGGGTGTTGGAGCTATGACGGACTTTGGTGCGTTGATTGCTAACCCTAAAACACTGTGGCTCGGGGCAGCTGCTCAGTTTGGTATATTCGCAACGCTATTTGGCGCGATCTTGCTGAACTATGTACCAGGAATGGAGTTCTCAATGGCAGATGCTTCGTCAATTGCGATCATTGGTGGTGCCGATGGCCCAACCGCGATCTTTTTGGCGAGCAAGCTATCTCCTGATCTATTAGGTGCGATTGCGGTAGCGGCGTATAGCTACATGGCTTTAGTTCCTATTATTCAGCCACCAATCATGAAAGCGTTAACGTCTCCTGAAGAGCGCCAAATTAAGATGGCTCAACTTCGTCATGTAAGCAAAGCTGAGAAGATCCTTTTCCCGCTAGCTGTACTGCTGATGACGATTTTGTTCCTACCTTCAGCAACCCCTCTAGTAGGTATGTTCTGTTTGGGTAACTTAATGCGTGAAGCGGGTGTGGTTGATCGTCTTTCAAAAACAGCCCAAAACGAACTGATTAACGTTGTGACTATTTTCCTTGGTCTAGGTGTTGGCTCTAAGCTTCAAGCAGATACTTTCTTGAATTTAGAGACGCTAGGTATTTTAGGTTTAGGTGCGGTGGCGTTTAGTATTGGTACGGCTGGTGGTGTATTGATGGCGAAGCTGCTGAACCGCTTCTCGAAAGAAGACATTAACCCACTGATTGGCGCAGCTGGTGTATCAGCGGTTCCGATGGCGGCTCGTGTTGTAAACAAGGTTGGACTTGAGGCAAATCCTCAGAACTTCCTGTTGATGCATGCGATGGGTCCGAACGTAGCGGGTGTACTTGGTAGTGCCGTTGCTGCGGGTATCCTATTAGCTCTCGTAGGTTAATGAGTTACTTGGCTATGCTGCTCGTTACGTTAATTGGTCGTCAATTTACGCATGAGCGGTTAACTTCGCCTTATTAAATGGTTTATAGTCAAAGGGATGCTTTCGCATCCCTTTCTTTTTATTAATTAGGGTGCTTACTCATCAGGGCTTCTATCAATCAAGGAAATGTGGAAATGGAAAATAAACAGATTGCGATTACTCAATTCGGCGGCGTCGAAAACCTCAGTATTCAAACCAGTGCTATTCCTGAGCCTAAGGCCGGAGAAGTGGTGGTTAAAGTTTCCTTTTCAGGCATTAATCCTATTGATGTCAAAACCCGAGCTGGCCTTGGTTGGGCCGCGGCACAGAATAAAGATAACCTTCCTTGGGTACCTGGTTACGATATTTCAGGGCAAATTGTCACGCTAGGCGAACAGGCAGAGCGTTTTACTGTTGGTGATAACGTAGCTGGCTTTATTGGTTTTCCACTGCAAGGTGGCGGTTATAGCCAGTATGTGTGTGTTCCAGAGGTCGCATTAAGTATGGTCCCAGACTCGGTTGCGTTAGAAGCAGCTGCAGCATTACCACTCGCTAGCCAAACCGCAGCACAAGCGCTTAACAAAGCGGAAGTGAAAGAGGGCGATCGCGTACTTATCTTAGCGGGCGCCGGCGGCGTTGGTCATCTTGCGGTTCAAATCGCAGTGGCTGCAAAAGCTGAGGTTTACACGACCTGCAGCGAAGCCAACCTTGATTACCTTGCTACGTTAGGGGCTCATGCTATTAACTATAAATTTGCGCCAGCATCGGAAAGAGTCTCTGATGTTGATGTACTGATTGATTTAGTGGGGGGTGATACCGCGCTTGATGCGTTGAAGTGTTTGAAAGATGGTGCGAGAGTGGTAACGGTGCCTACGCTGTCTGCTGAATTAATTTGCGAGAAAGCGACATTATTGGGTTTCACCGCTTCAGGTATGCTCGTTGAGCCAAATCCAGAGCAAATGGACACTATGCTTTACATGGTTAGCGTAGGATTGCTCAAAACAGAAATTCAAACTATCTACCCGTTAGATGAAGCACAGTCGGCGCATCTACAAGTAGAAACCGGACACACCAGAGGCAAGGTATTACTTAAAATGCAAGAAGGTTGATATGCAGTGCTAGAGTTCTTTAATTCTCTTTTTGAAAACATAGCGTTGTGGTTTTCTGACTCGGCGCTGTGGGTGCTCTTCATTAGTGGCTTCTTGAGTGCCACATTGTTACCTGGGGGCTCAGAAGCAAGCCTTGTGGCAGCATTGAGCTTAGAACAGTTCTCAACATCATCAATCATTCTTCTGGCGACACTCGGTAATACTTTAGGCGGGCTGACCAACTATTGGATTGGTTTGTGGCTGCCTAATCGAACTCAATCTGAAAAGCATGGTCATAAGGCTATGGCTTGGCTGAGCCGCTATGGCTATTGGACACTGTTATTCAGTTGGTTGCCGATCATTGGTGACCCTTTGTGCTTAGCTGCGGGTTGGTTAAGAATGAAATTTATTCCTAGCGTTATTTTGATAGCGATTGGCAAAGCCGCTCGCTACAGCTTACTTGCTGCTATCTACTTCGGTTTTTTCTAAGGAGAACCCATGAAAAAGGTTTTACTTGGTACATTTTCTCTTATCGCCATTGCAGGCTGTTCTTACAATGTACCTAGCTCAACACCCTTCTTTTCCTCGTTACCTGAAGGTGTCACTCTGTTAGAAGAGGTTAAGCCTTCTAAAGATAAAGTGGTGATCCCTTACACCAAATATCAGCTTGAAAACGGCCTGACAGTTATTCTTTCTCCTGATGATTCTGATCCTCTTGTGCATGTGGATGTGACCTATCATGTCGGCTCAGCTCGTGAAGAAATAGGCAAATCGGGCTTTGCTCATTTCTTCGAACACATGATGTTCCAAGGCTCTGAGAACGTCGGTGACCAGCAGCACTTTAAGATCATTACCGAAGCGGGTGGCTCGTTAAACGGCACCACTAACCGTGATCGTACTAACTACTTTGAAACCGTTCCATCTAACCAACTTGAGAAAATGTTGTGGTTAGAATCAGACCGAATGGGTTTTTTATTGGATGCGGTTTCTCAGAAGAAATTCGAAGTTCAAAGAGGCACGGTTAAAAACGAACGTGCTCAAAGTTATGAAAACCGTCCTTATGGCTTGATGTGGGAACGCATGGGTGAAGCGCTTTATCCTGAAGGTCACCCTTACTCATGGCAACCAATCGGTTATGTGGAAGATCTAGACCGTGTTGATGTGAATGACCTTAAGGCGTTCTTCCTACGTTGGTACGGCCCAAATAATGCGGTACTGACTATCGGTGGTGATATCGACGTTGATGACACGCTAGAGTGGGTTAATAAGTACTTTGGCCCAATCCTTCAAGGTCCGGAAGTTAAGGCTGCTGAGAAGCAACCAGCTGTTCTAGCAGAAGATAAGTACATCACCTTAGAAGACAACGTTCGTCAGCCGATGGTGCTTGTTGGTTGGCCAACAACCTACCGGGGTGAAGATACGCAAGCTTCACTGAATGCGCTGTCTAACGTGTTAGGTTCAGGGACCAACAGTTATCTGTACCAAAACCTTGTAAAAACGCAAAAAGCGGTGAGTGCAGGCTCTTTCCACGATTGTGCTGAGCTCGCTTGTACTATGTATGTCTATGCGATGGGGGACTCAGGTGAAAAAGGGGATTTGACAGTTCTAAATAAAGAACTGATGGAAACCCTAGAACAATTCTCGAAAGGTGGTGTGGAACAAGATCGTCTAGATCAAATTACCGGCATGGCTGAAGCGAATGCGGTGTTTGCACTGCAAAGTGTTAGAGGCAAGGTTTCACAGCTCGCGTCAAATCAAACCTTCTATGGCCAGCCTGATCGTATTGAATCACAACTCGATCAAATCCGAGCTGTTACCCCTGAAAGCGTAAGCAAGGCGTATCAAGATTTTATCGAAGGTAAGCACAAGGTTACCTTGAGTGTGGTTCCTAAGAAAAAACTCGATTTAGCGGTTCGCGAGGCTACATTTAGCACTCCTGCTCGTACCCTTCCTGAATACAGCAAGGTGACAGAAGAACAATTGGATTTCAGAAAGGCACCGAACACATTTGATCGCAGCGTGATGCCTGAAGTGAACTTTGGTGTTGAAGCGACCATGCCTGAGCTGTATCGCATGCATTTTGCTAATGGTACTGACTTGATTGGTACTGTGACCAGCGAAACGCCGACAGTGCAGCTACAGATTCAACTCCCTGCGGGTGAGCGCTATGTTGGTAAAGGTCAAGAGGGTTTGGCGAATCTAACTGCATCGATGATGGAAGAAGGTTCGACTAAACGAACGGTTGAAGAGTTACAGGCTACCTTAGATAAGCTTGGTAGTAGCGTTAGCATTAGTGCCGGCAGCTATACCACAGATATTTCAGTCTCGACGTTAGAGAAAAACCTACCTCAAACCTTAGCTATCGTGCAAGAAGTTCTATTCGAGCCTAAGTTTGATGTTCAAGATTTCCAACGCGTTAAGAGTCAGATGTTAGAAGGCGTAGTCTACCAGCATCAACAACCGAGCTGGATGGCTTCTCAAGCAACCCGAGAAGTGTTGTTCGGTAGCACTGTTTTTGGTCGAGCGAGTGATGGCACCAAGGACTCTCTAGAATCGTTAACTCTAGACGATGTAAAACTGTTTTACAGTCAGCACTATACTCCTGAGGGAGCTAATATTGTTATTGTAGGGGACATCTCGAAGGAGGAGGTTGGAAAGCAGCTTCAGTTCTTTGAAGAATGGCAAGGTGACGCTGCACCACTCACTCGTCCACAGATCATCAAGGAGCTTTCGGGCCAGAACTTGTACTTAGTGGATAAGCCGGGAGCACCACAAAGTATTGTACGCTTAGTTCGTAAAGGGTTACCGTTTGATGCGACCGGTGAATTGTATTTAAGTCAATTGGCTAACTTTAATTTAGCCGGTAACTTCAATAGCCGTATCAACCAGAACCTGCGTGAAGACAAAGCCTACACTTACGGTGCAAGCGGATACTTTGCGAGTACGCGTGAAACTGGTGCGGTAGTGTTTAGTGCTCAAGTTAGAGCCAATGCGACGGTTCCATCGATTCAAGAGTTTATTGCTGAGCTAAATGAATTTAGTCAGAGTGGATTAACTGACGAAGAGGTGAAATTTATGCGCCTTGCCGTCGGTCAACAAGATGCGCTTAAATACGAAACACCAAGCCAAAAGGCTGGATTGTTGAGTAATATTGTTGCGCTGAGCCTTGATGACGACTACCTACAGCAGCGCAACCAGATAGTAGAAACGGTTTCAAAAGAGACTTTAAATGAGCTCTCGAAGAAATGGTTTGACCCGAATGATTATCAAATAATTGTTGTTGGTGACGCGACTTCGCTGCGCCCTCAATTAGAAAAGTTAGATATTCCAATAGAAGAGCTTGAAATCATTCGTTAGAGTACACATTAAAGGGGGAGGGAAGAGATTCTACTTTTCTCCTCCAACCTAATTTATGATAGTTCTAATAAGAACAATATAAGATAAGTGAACAGAATTTTGACTGATTTTGCTGCGCGACTAAAGCAAGTTGCAACCAACCCTAAGACCTTCTCTCAATTTGGTCGTGGTGTTGAAAGGGAAACATTGCGCTACACGGAAGATGGGCATCTTGCTACTGGGCCGCACCCTAAGGCTTTAGGATCTGCGTTGATGAACGAATGGGTAACGACCGATTTCTCTGAGTCGCTACTGGAGTTTATCACGCCTGTTTCTAACGACGTTCCGACGCTTTTGAATCAGTTGTCTGATATCCATCACTTCACGCAAACCAAGTTAGACGGCGAAAAGCTGTGGCCACTCTCTATGCCTTGTTATGTGGGGAGTGAAGATTACATTCAGCTAGCGCAATACGGTACTTCTAACAACGGTAAGATGAAGACGCTATATCGTGAAGGCCTAAAGCGTCGCTACGGTAGTCTGATGCAGATTATTTCGGGTGTTCACTTCAACTTCTCTTTCCCAGAAAGCTTTTGGGACAGTCTGTTTGGAGAGCAAACCGAAGAAGCGCGTTGCGAAGCTAAATCAGATGCGTACTTCGGTTTGATTCGTAATTACTACCGCTTTGGTTGGTTAATCCCATACTTCTTCGGTGCTTCACCTGCGCTATGTTCTTCTTTTATCAAAGGAAGAGAAACCAACCTACCTTTTGAAAAGGTTGGAGAAACACTGTATCTACCCAAAGCAACGGCATTGCGCTTAAGTGACCTTGGTTACACCAACAGTGCGCAAAGTGTATTGAAGATTGGTTTCAACAGCCTAGACCAATACCTTGAAGGTTTGAATCAAGCGATTCGCACACCATCTGAAGAATTCGCGGAGATTGGCACTAAGGTTGATGGGGAATACCGTCAGCTAAATAGCAACGTACTGCAAATTGAGAATGAGCTTTATGCTCCAATCCGTCCTAAGCGTGTGGCGAAAAGTGGCGAGAAACCATCTGAAGCACTGGCTCGTGCTGGTGTTGAGTACATCGAGGTTCGCTCTTTAGACGTAAATCCATTCAGTTCAATTGGTATCAATGAACAGCAAGTTCGCTTCTTAGATCTATTCTTAACGTGGAGCGTGTTATCAGACTCTGCTGAGATGGATAACTGCGAGCTTGAATGCTGGCGCGATAACTGGAATAAGGTGATCTTAGAAGGTCGTCAGGTTGGTTTAGAGCTCAAGATTGGTTGTGATGGCGAAAGACTGTCTCTGCAAGACTGGGCTAAAAATGTATTCAAAGATCTTCGAGTTATCGCTGAGTTGATGGATGCTGAGCAAGGTGGGCGTGCATACCAAGAAACGTGCGATACGCTTGAAGGTTGGATTGATAACCCAGAGCTGACCATTTCTGGCCAGTTGCTAGAAGAGACCAAAAAATTAGGTGGCTTGGGTAAAGTTGGCTGTGCGTATGGAAAAACGTACGCTCAGCAACACAAAGCACACCAATATAAAGTTTACTCAGCTGAGTTGATGGAAGCAGAAGTTCAACGCTCTGTCACTGCTCAGCAACAAAGTGAAGAAGCAAGCACGCAAGATTTTGATAGCTTCTTGACGGATTATTTTTCGTATCTAAAAGCATAGCGAGACTTTGGTGGAAAGGAAGCAAGCCTTATTAGGCCAGTCTACTCATGTGGGTGGAAAATGGTTACCTGTCGTGACTGTTGGTGTTGTCTCTAGCCTATTAGTTGGATGTGCGACGCCTCCACCTAAGCAGCAAGATAATATATGTAGCATCTTCAGAGAGCACCCTTCGTGGTATGAAGATGCACTCGATATGCAAGATGAGTGGGGCACACCGATTAACGTCGCGATGGCTTTTGTGAAACAAGAGAGCAGCTTTCGTCATGATGCGCGCCCGCCTAAAGATTACATTCTTGGTTTTATTCCTTGGGGGCGTGTAAGCAGTGCCTACGGTTATGCACAAGCCCAAGACCCTGCTTGGGAAGACTTCCAAAAGGCGACCAATAACGGTGGTTCGAGAACCAACTTTGATGATGCATTAATGTTCATCGGTTGGTACACCAGCGAGACGCGCCGTCAGTTAGGGATCTCATTATGGGACCCGTATAACCAATACCTGGCTTATCATGAAGGCCGTGGTGGCTATAAGCGCAAATCATACAACAGCAAACCATCGTTGATTAAGGTGGCTCGCAAAGTCGAACAGCAAGCAAAAGATTATGGATGGCAACTTAAACAGTGCCGTCAAGAACTAGAAGACAATCGAAGTTGGTTTTTTTAAAGCCAACCGTCATGGAGAATAGTAATGCCTTTATTAGATAGTTTCACTGTTGATCACACACGCATGAACGCACCAGCAGTTCGTGTTGCTAAAACAATGCAAACCCCAAAAGGGGACACTATAACGGTGTTTGACCTGCGTTTTACTGCGCCAAACAAAGATATCCTATCTGAGAGAGGTATCCATACTCTAGAGCACTTATACGCTGGATTCATGCGTGCTCATCTCAATGGTTCTACGGTTGAGATCATTGATATTTCACCGATGGGTTGTCGTACAGGTTTCTACATGAGCTTGATTGGTACGCCTTCTGAGCAGCAAGTGGCTGACGCTTGGTTAGCGGCTATGAAAGACGTATTGAAAGTTGAGAATCAGAATAAGATCCCTGAGTTGAATGAATACCAATGTGGTACAGCTGCGATGCACTCTTTGGATGAAGCGAAAGAGATTGCTAATGTCATCATTGCTGCAGGTATCTCTGTAAACAAAAATGATGAATTGGCATTACCAGAGTCGATGCTTCAAGAGCTTAAAATCGACTAATCACTTTTCTTTACTTTAGATGCGCTTCACTCTAGATACATTTCAATCTAGAGGCAGAGCGAGTTTGATACTAAAAGGCCCGGTTCAATGAACCGGGCCTTTTGTTGTAGAGGGACTTAGTTGGTAACTCAGTTGGTTACTTTCATGTAATTAGTCGCCTTTATCCGTTTACGATCTGCGGAAACACACGCACCAGCTTGATGCGGTTCTCTTCGAGTTCAACGATTTCCATTGGGTGACTGGCAACCTGAACACTCAGGTGACTCTCTGGAATATCTTCAAGATGCTCCAGTATCAAACCATTAAGTGTTCTTGGTCCATCGGTAGGCAGTGCCCACTGCAAACCTTTGTTGATATCTCGGATATTAGCGCTGCCTTCAATCAAGAAGCTACCATCGCTTTGCGGTGTGATCTCTTCAGATAAACTTGGTGCGATTGAAGTCGTAAATTCTCCCACGATCTCTTCGAGAATATCTTCGAGGGTAACCAAACCGTTAATATCGCCATACTCGTCAACAATCAAACCGATACGCTGTTTGTTGCGTTGGAATTTAAGCAGTTGGGTATTAAGCGGTGTCGATTCCGGAATAAAGTAGATCTCATCTGCAGCACGCAGCAGGGTCTCTTTATTGAATTCGTTCTTTTCGAGCATCAAGCGATAAGCTTCACGTAGCCTCAGCATGCCAACCACTTCATCTATCTGATCACGGTACAGCACGATGCGACCATGAGGTGAATGAGTGAGCTGACGCACGATCGATTTCCAGTCGTCATTGATGTCGATGCCAGTGATTTCATTCCTAGGCACCATTATGTCATTCACGGTGACGTGTTCTAAATCGAGAATAGACACCAACATATCTTGGTGACGCTGTGGTATTAGGCTACCCGCTTCATTTACTACCGTTCTGAGTTCTTCTGAGCTTAGATGATCGGTTGCATCATGGTTGGCTTGAACGCCTAAGATACGAATGAAGCCATTGGTAATAAAGTTGACCAAGATAACCAATGGAGATAACACCTTCATCAGTATTATCAATAGAATACTGCTGGCGTAAGAAACTCGTTCAGGGAAAAGAGAAGCGATGGTTTTTGGTGTAACCTCAGCAAACACGAGGATCACTAGGGTCAGGGCTCCGGTTGCGATTGCAACGCCGATGTCTCCGTAGATACGCATACCAAGAATAGTCGCGATCGCGGATGCAAGAATATTGACGAGATTGTTGCCGATGAGAATAAGGCCAATCAATCTGTCTGGGCGACTTAGAAGTTTTTCTACGCGTTTGGCACCTTTATGGCCCGTATTGGCCAAGTGCTTTAAACGGTAGCGGTTCAAGGACATCATGCCCGTTTCGGAACCAGAGAAATAACCAGAAATTACAATGAGACACGCGAGTAGCGCAAATAAGATACCCGTTGATATGTCGTCCAAAACTATTCTTTTCCTTTTTGTGTATCTTGATTAATTTATGACCGAACATGGTCGAGATGTCAATTGAATGTATCGTACTCAATATTTTAAAGACAAGGTGTGTGAGACCTTGCCTTCATTATACAGATTAATTCAGGATTATTTCCTGAACGAAGCGGCTACCGAAGTAAGCTAATGTGAGCATGGTGGCACCCGCAAGGGCAAACCATGTGACTTTTTGCCCACGCCAACCTTTCTGATAGTGGCCCCACAGAAGGATGGAATAGATAACCCAAGCTATAAAAGACAATACCGCTTTATGTGCTTTACCTTGAGCAAACATATCTTGTACGAAGATAAGTCCAGTTAATAAAGTACCTGTTAACAAACCATTACCGATTAAAATGATCTTGAAAAGCTGTCTTTCCACCATCATTAAAGGAGGTAGGTTAGGATTTATTACTAACGCTTTTTTCTTTTTAAGTTTGTGATCTAGCCACGCGAGTTGCATAGCGTATAGCGCACCGATGGTAAGTGTCGCGTATGAGAACAGAGCTAAAGATATGTGTAGCAACAGCTTTGGGTCATTCTCTAAGTGTTTGATGAAGGTGCTAGGAAGAAAAGTGGCAGCCATTAGATTTAGAGCAGCGAAGCTATAAACAACAGGCAAGATGAACCACAAACGGGTTTTGAGCATAGCACCGCTCATGACCACAGATATGATTAAACTGATTAAAGAAGCAACGTTTAAGATACTGAGGTTTTGACCACTGGCATTAAAGATTAAATCGCCAAGCAACCAAGCATGGAAAGCTAAAGCAAGTAATGCGCTGATAAACACCGTTTTTACACGGATTCCTGTTTGGTGCACGAGACCTGGAATGATCGTGAAAATCGCCATTGTATAAAGAAAGGCTGCTGCGATCGCAATAAGACTGTCCATGGTATCCATTTAAATGATTACTAATTGGCGAATTATACCTCGCATCGCTCTTTGGGGCTATGGTGAACCTCATTCAATTCCAAGTGAATAATGTCTCACATCACATGCGTGGATGATTAACGCTCCACAACGGGTATGACTCTAATCCGCGCTAATGTATACTCACAGTAATAGTCGCAGTTTTGAGCGAAGAGAAAACTATGTTTGATAATTTAACGGATCGTCTATCCAAAACGCTGAAAAACATCAGCGGTAAAGGTCGCCTGACCGAAGACAATATTAAAGAGACGCTGCGTGAAGTACGTATGGCGCTACTTGAAGCCGACGTTGCACTGCCAGTTGTCCGCGATTTTGTTAAGCGCGTAAAAGAAGGCGCTGTAGGTGTTGAGGTTTCTAAATCTCTCACACCGGGTCAAGAGTTCATTAAGATCGTTCAAGCTGAACTTGAAGCTGTGATGGGGGAGTCTAACGAGGCTCTTGACCTAGCAGCACAACCGCCAGCAGTTATCTTAATGGCGGGTCTACAAGGTGCGGGTAAAACCACATCGGTAGGTAAGCTATCTAAGCTCCTGACTGAGCGTGATAAGAAGAAAGTTTTGGTTGTGTCTGCCGACGTTTACCGTCCAGCCGCGATCAAACAGCTTGAAACCTTAGCAAGCGATGTGGGTGTTGATTTCTTCCCATCTTCAGCTGACCAAAAGCCTCTTGATATTGCAAACGCTGCAATCGACCACGCGAAGAAGAAATTCTACGACGTGCTAATTGTCGATACTGCCGGTCGTTTGGCTATCGATGAAGAGATGATGGGCGAGATCAAAGAGCTTCATACTGCCATTAAACCAGTAGAGACGTTGTTTGTTGTTGATGCAATGACAGGTCAAGATGCTGCGAATACTGCAAAAGCCTTTGGTGATACGCTACCACTAACCGGTGTTATCTTGACGAAAGTTGATGGTGATGCGCGTGGTGGTGCAGCACTGTCTGTTCGTCATATCACAGGCAAACCGATTAAATTCTTAGGTGTTGGTGAAAAGACTGACGCACTAGAACCATTCCACCCAGATCGTGTTGCTTCTCGTATTCTAGGTATGGGCGACGTACTGTCTCTTATTGAAGATCTACAGAAGAACGTTGATACCGAGAAAGCAGAGAAACTGGCTAAGAAGTTCAAAGAGAAGAAAGGTTTTGACCTTGAAGACTTCCGCGAGCAACTTGGTCAAATGAAAAACATGGGCGGCATGATGGGCATGATGGATAAGCTTCCAGGTATGTCTCAGCTACCAGACAACGTTAAAGATAAAGTTGATGACAAGATGTTCAAGCAGATGGAAGCGATCATCAACTCTATGACAATGAAAGAGCGTCAACGCCCTGATCTAATCAAAGGCTCACGCAAAAAGCGTATTGCCGCTGGTTCTGGTACGCAAGTACAAGATGTAAACCGTATGCTTAAGCAGTTCACCCAGATGCAGAAGATGATGAAGAAGATGCAGAAAGGTGGCATGAAAGGCATGATGCGCAACATGCAAGGCATGATGGGCGGCGGTGGAGGTATGGGCGGAATGGGTGGTGGTTTTAACCCGTTTGGCCGATAACCTACAAATGTAAGCTTTAGCTACGTTACTTTTCATAGTGTTAGCCGTGTCACAGAAAGTGTACGGAAGCTATGTTGGTGAAAAAATAGCTAAAGCCCTTGCATTGCCCCGGAATAAGAGTAAAATTCCGGGGCTTTAATTTGGCACGAGACCCCAAGCTATTTACTTATACTTGGGGTTAATTATTTTATTAAGAAAGCAAAGAGGACGACATGGTAACCATTCGTTTGGCACGTCACGGTGCAAAGAAGCGCCCATTTTATCAAATCGTAGTTGCGGATAGCCGTAACTCTGTAACTGGCCGTTTCATCGAGAAAGTAGGTTTCTTTAACCCTACTGCTCAAGGTCAAGAAGAAGGTCTACGTCTAGACCTAGATCGTGTTAACCACTGGGTTGGTCAAGGCGCATCTCTATCTGACCGCGTAGCTAAGCTAGTTAAAGACGCTCAAAAAGCGGCTTAATTCTTTTTTAAAAAGAGAAATAGCTTATGTCGATGAAGGGTAAAGAAACGATGAGCGAGCAAAACGAAAGAATTGTTATGGGTAAACTTGGGTCTACCTATGGTATTCGTGGCTGGCTTAAAGTGTTCTCCTACACAGACAATGCTGAAAGCATATTTGATTACAGTCCTTGGTATTTAAAGCTAAAGGGCGAGTGGGTTGAGTATAAAGTTGAAAGCTGGAAACGTCATGGTCAAGGCTATGTCTGTAAGCTAGCGGGATTAGATGTACGTGAAGACGCGCAACTGATGACCAACTTTGAAATTGCTATTGACCCTGCTTCATTACCTGAATTGTCAGAAGATGAATTCTACTGGCGCGAATTGTTCGGTATGCAAGTTTTTACCACTAAAGGTTACAACCTTGGTGAGGTCACTGACCTATTAGAAACTGGCTCGAACGATGTTCTAGTAATAAAAGCAAATCTTAAAGATGCTTTTGGCCAAAAGGAACGGTTAATCCCGTACCTTGAAGAGCAAGTGATCAAGAAAGTTGATCGCGAAGCTCGCCGGATCGAAGTTGACTGGGATCCTGGATTCTAACTCCAAATTACAGAGCGAGAGAACACATGTGGGTTGGCATTATTAGCCTTTTTCCTGAAATGTTCCGTTCTGTTACTGATTTTGGAGTAACAGGTCAAGCGGTTAAAAAAGGTCTTTTATCTATTGAGACATGGAATCCTCGTGATTTCACTCATGATAAACATCGCACTGTTGATGACAGACCTTACGGTGGTGGTCCTGGCATGTTAATGATGGTTCAGCCTTTGCGCGATGCTATCCAAACAGCCAAACAGGCAGCACCGGGAAAGACGAAGGTTATTTACCTTTCACCTCAAGGTCGTAAACTCGACCAACAAGGTGTTGAAGAGCTGGCAACAAACGAGAACTTGCTTCTTATTTGTGGTCGCTATGAAGGGGTAGATGAGCGCATCATTCAATCTGAAGTCGACGAAGAATGGTCGATTGGAGATTTTGTGATGACGGGTGGCGAGCTGCCAGCCATGACGTTGATTGATTCAGTCTCTCGGTTTGTTCCGGGTGTACTTGGAGATTTCGCTTCAGCAGAAGAAGATTCTTTTGCAAATGGTTTGCTAGATTGTCCCCATTATACGCGCCCTGAGGTACTAGACGATAAAGATGTGCCATCGGTACTCAAGTCTGGAAACCATAAGGACATTCGTCGCTGGCGATTAAAACAATCGTTGGGCCGAACTTGGCTAAGAAGACCAGAACTCCTGGAAAACCTAGCTCTGACTGACGAACAGGAACAATTACTGGCTGAATTCATTAAAGAGCAACGCTCTTAACGAAAAGCAAGCAGTAACCTATTAAATTTAGTATCAGTTTATTCTAGGAATTTATACAAATGAGCAACATCATCAAGGCTCTTGAAGAAGAGCAACTAAAATCAGACCTTCCTAAATTCGCACCAGGTGACACTGTTGTAGTTAAGGTTAAGGTAAAAGAAGGTGACCGTGAGCGTCTACAGGCTTTCGAAGGCGTTGTAATCGCTATTCGTAACCGTGGTCTACACTCTGCATTCACAGTTCGTAAGATCTCGAACGGTGAAGGCGTAGAGCGTGCGTTCCAAACTCACTCTCCAATGGTTGATAGCATCGAAGTTAAACGCCGTGGTGCAGTACGTCGTGCCAAGTTGTACTACCTACGTGAGCGTTCTGGTAAGTCAGCTCGTATTAAAGAGAAGCTTACTAAGAAGTAATTCTTTTTGCATTCTATCGATAAAAGCGGAGCCACTTGGCTCCGCTTTTTTGTGTCTGCTATTTAGAGTTTCATAGGTAAGAGAGCCTCAATTCGCTCGTTGCTCGCTCTGGGGCGGATATAGAGAGATGAGAAGAGTGTCATACGTGAGTATACCGTCGGAAAGCTAGGTAGTTCGAGGTTATTAGATTTCCAACTCGTTAGTTCCTCACTCTTGAGAATGACGAATGGGTAACTGGAATCTGGCATTGGATGATGAAGACTTATTACGGAAGAGGACAAGTAGGAAGGCTGTGGCTAATCGAATCCCGTAGTGACGGTAACCGTCATTCCCTAGACTGACGAAGGAAGGAGTAGGGAATCTCTACTCATACCATCTTACCGGCAATAAAAAAGGATTGACGTAAAACGCCAACCCTTCAAAATTTACTCGTTACGCTAAGTTGCTTAATATGGATCTTCCGACCAACCATCGCTATCCGACATGTCCGGTGCGCCAGCGATACTGTTCTCTTCGTCCGCCCATTCACCGAAATCAATCATCTGACATTGCTTGCTGCAAAACGGGCGATGTGGGCTTTGTTCACCCCATTCAACGTCAGTGTTACATTGAGGGCATTTAACGATGGTGATTTTGTTCGACATAGTGATTCTTAATTAGAGGGTGTTGTAAGAAATAGTTTAGGCTCAAGTGACAACTCAAGCCAAACAATAAAGGAAATGAATTAGCTGCAGATAGCCAACTCAAATTCAATATCTTGAGTACAGGCTTGCCCAGTTTCAAAGCTCATAAATTTAATAGCGAAACGGTTTTTATGTCCCGAGATCATCGGGTAGGCACCGTACTGCATTGGAATTGAAAGGCGAAGGATATTCGCTTCATCAGCATCGCTTTGGAAGAAACCTGTACGAGCGATCTGATCCTTAAAGTGACCAGTCTCTCTGGTGAGCTTCAACCATAGTGTTAATGCTTCATACAGAGGCTGTAGGCTATCCATCCATGTCTTAGCATCTCTAACTCTCTTATCAAGAGGAAGATGAAGCCAATAATGTAGAGCCGGTAAATCAAAGCAACATGAGCCACCTGGCAAGTTAAAGCGTTGACGAATGGCGCTAAGGAAGCGGTCTTCCTTTAATGATTGCCCAAAACGTTCCGCCTGCATCAATTCACGATAGATATGGCTAATATCATTGAGCAATGATGTCAGCATCTCTTGATCGACACCTTCAACATCTAACCAACTTTTATAGGTTACACGCTGTTTCTCAATATCTTTTGCGAGTTCGCTCTTAAGTTGTATCTGTTCGAAGATTTCAATCAGATCAAAGATAGAACGGAAAAAGAGTTGATACTGTTGAGCATCGGAAAATGCAGAAGACAGGTGTAACTGCCTCAAGAGTGATTCAACTCTTAAGTAAATGCGTGTTTTCTCATTTAGAGGATGTTCAAATTTGTGGGTGATCATCGAGCAAACCTTCATTCAACATTGTTCTATTCTGACCCATCTACAGCACTGATTGCCAGATACTTTTGATGTAAATCTGTGATTTGAGGCAAAAGTTCTTGGTTTTTAGTATGGTTTTTAATCACGTCATCTGCAACTGCTAAGCGCTGTTCTCTTGATGCCTGTGATTTTAATATTGATTCAACTTGTTTCCTAGAAACATTATCGCGACTCATCGTACGTTCTATTTGCACTTCTACCGGCACATCAACGATTAATACGCGATCGGTCATGCCTTGCATTTGGTTTTCAACCAATAGCGGTGCGACTAATAAAGCATAAGGGGATGTGACTTTAGACAGGTCACTGTCAATTTTGTCGCGAATCATTGGGTGAAGAAGGTCATTGAGCCACTGTTTCTCTTTAGGATCGGAGAAGATCAGCTCACGCAGTTTACTGCGGTCGAGTGTTCCATCTTCAAGCAAGATAACCTCACCAAAATGAGCGATTATCTGCTTTAAGCCGTTACTGCCCAACGCCACCACTTTGCGTGCCACGATATCAGCATCGACAATATCAATATTGAAATGCTCATTGAACAGGTTGGCTACTGTGGTTTTACCGCTGGCGATCCCACCGCTTAATCCGATAATAATTGCCATGGTTAAATTCCTAGTACAGAAGTGAAATACCAACCCATGATGTCGTTACCCCACATCAAACTTACCCAACCTGCAATCGCAAGATAAGGCCCAAATGGGAAGGCTCTATCTATACCTTGCTGTTTCAGGCGAAGCTGAATTAATCCGAAAACAAGGCCGACAAGTGAAGATAAAAGGATGATCATCGGCAGGTGTTGCCAACCCAGCCATGCACCTAATGCCGCTAGGAGTTTGAAATCTCCATACCCCATGCCTTCTTTGCCTGTTAGTAGCTTGAACAACCAATAAACCGACCACAAAGCTAGGTAGCCGGCCATTGCGCCAACTACGGAATCTTGAAGCGATACAGGGCTGATGTTAAACAGTGCTAAAGCGATACCAGACCAAACCAAAGGTAAGGTGATTTGATCAGGTAACATCATGGTATCCAAGTCGATAAAGGTTGCGGCAATCAATGCAAAGGTGAAAAAAATCAAAGCAATGGCGTAGTAACTGAAACCAAAGTGGCTAGCCACGACGGTGCATAGTATTGCAGTCAGCAGTTCGACCAATGGATAGCGAGCACTGATTGGATTAGCACAGCTATGACACTTACCTTTCAAGAACAACCAGCTTAATACTGGAACATTGTCGACGATTCTTAATTGGGTTTTACATTTCGGGCAAGCCGAACGAGGGATACTGAGATTGAACTTCCCCTCTGGCGCTGGAATTTTATATTGAGAGAAATACTCCGAGCACTCTTGTTGCCACTCTCGCTCCATCATAATCGGTAAACGGTGTATGACTACGTTGAGGAAACTGCCAATAAGAAGGCTAAAAATGAAAGCTAATACGGGGAATAGCCAAGGATAGTAGTGAAATACTTCCATAGTGTCCTTTACCACTTAATCAATACAAGCAGTGGTTCTCTGCTTGAGGGGTGTTTGGTTGCTTTTAGCTATCCTAACACACTCATAAGATTAAAGATCGGTAAGTACATCGCGACAACAAGCCCACCAATAGCGGTGCCTAAAAATACGATGATCAGTGGCTCTAGAATCTTACCTAAATTATCGACGGTGTTGTCGACTTCAAATTCATAAATAGATGCGATTTTATTAAGCATGTCATCAAGGTTACCGGACTCTTCTCCTATCATGACCATCTGTAAAACCATTTCAGGAAAGGCATCGGTATTGCGCATCGCGATATACATCGGCATGCCAGCGGCTGTTTCACGGTGAACTTCGATGATGGCCGCTTCATAATGCAGGTTACCTGCTGTTTTAGCTGTGGTCTTCAGGCTGGTTAAAATGGGAATCCCTGAACTAAAACTGGTTGATAAGGTTCGGCTGAATTTGGCGATAGAGGCTTTGGCTAATACTCCGCCAAGAATAGGAAGTCTTAACCCTAGACGGCTGAATGATAAACGAATGGAATAATACCGTTGACGCAGTTGGTAGGTAAATAATGTGACTAACCCTATGCCAACGGCAGCATAAAGACTGTAAGCCTGTACCCAATGCGAAAGGGAGAGTACTTGTTGAGTAAACCAAGGGAGGTCTGCCCCGAAGCCTGAAAACATCGATTCAAATTCAGGAATGACCATGGTGAGCATTAAGTAAGAGACAGTCAGCGCGACAGCGACCACCATTGTGGGGTAAATCAATGCTTTTATGACCTTAGATTTTAGCTGCTCACTCTTTTCTCTATAGGTTGCCAAGCGTTCAAAGACTTGCGCTAGGTTTCCGGAAAGCTCGCCAGTAGCGACCAAATCGGTGTATAAGTCATCAAAGTGAGTGCTTGCCGTCCGCATCGCTTTTGATATAGGGGTTCCCGCTTCGACACCTCGACAGATGTGCAATAGAATTGATTTCATTTCAGCTTTACGGTGATTGTCTGACACTAGCTTAATGGCCTGAACGATAGGCACGCCAGTGGCAAGCATGGTCGCAAGTTGTCGAGTCAAAATGGTGATGTCTTTGGCTTTGACTCGGTGTGTTAAACGAGTGACGGCTGAGATACTTTTCTTTTTGATTTTCTTAATCTGAATATGCTGATCTTTGAGCTTTTCTCGTACTTCTAATTCGGCGAGTGCCAAGGTTTGCCCAGACACCTTTTTGCCTGAGCTGTTTATGCCTTTCCAGTGGTAGTTTTTTAATGGTGACTGCAGTTTAGTGCTCATGAGTGCTCCGATGGATTATAGATACAGAACACGTTGCAGTTCTTGATAGCTGGTCGTGCCTTCAAGCAACTTATCGATACCGGATTCTTGCAGTGTTCTCA
This sequence comes from Vibrio sp. SNU_ST1, assembly GCF_030563405.1. Classification (NCBI taxonomy): domain Bacteria; kingdom Pseudomonadati; phylum Pseudomonadota; class Gammaproteobacteria; order Vibrionales; family Vibrionaceae; genus Vibrio; species Vibrio sp. SNU_ST1. Next base: position 2,652,499 of record NZ_CP130748.1, on the reverse strand, counting down.
TTCCTTCTCTACGCGCGAGATCTTCAATCTCTAACGCGTTAGGTTTATTGATCAGACTATTTTTTAGTTTGTCGGTGAACGGCATCACTTCGTAGATACCCACTCGACCGGAGTAACCCTGATTACACTCATTGCACCCTTGTGGGGTGGCTTTGTAGAGTGTTTGATTGTTAGGAATAGAGTGACGCAGAAATATGTCCGGCGAGTTGTCAGCTGCTTTACAGTGGTTGCACAGTCGCCTTGCCAGTCGCTGCGCGATAATCAGGCTTAATGACGAAGCGAGGTTAAATGGTTCAATCCCCATATGGGCGAGCCGAGTCACGGTTTCCGAAGCTGAGTTAGTATGGAGTGTCGAGAGGACTAAGTGACCCGTTTGTGACGCTTTGATCGCGATCTCGGCGGTTTCTAAATCACGGATCTCACCGACCATCACCACATCAGGGTCTTGTCGCAAGAAAGAGCGTAGTGCTTCGGCAAATCCAAAACCAATCTTTGGTGTCACCTGTACCTGATTGATACCACACAGGTTGATCTCCACCGGATCTTCAGCTGTTGAGATATTGCGCTCAGAGGTGTTAAGCATGCGAAGCCCCGTATAAAGAGATACCGTTTTGCCGCTGCCAGTGGGCCCAGTCATTAAGATCATCCCTTGCGGGCGTTTTAGGGCATTGAGATAGAGCGCTTTTTGATCCTCGCTGTAACCGAGCTTATCAATGTCGAGATTGGCTGCGCTGCTGTCTAGAAGGCGCAGTACGATCTTTTCTCCCCATAATGTCGGTAGAGTCGATACACGCATATCGATCGCGAGTTCGTCATTCAAACGCAGCTTAATGCGACCGTCTTGCGGCAGGCGACGTTCGGCGATATCAAGCTTTGCAAGGATCTTTAAACGAGCGGATAACCGACGGCTTAAATGAGAAGCGGGCTGTTGGACCTCAACAAGGATCCCATCGCAACGCAGACGTACTCGGTAGTTTTCTTCATAAGGTTCGAAGTGGATGTCTGATGCGCCTTTACGGGCCGCATCCACTAATATTTGATTGATAAAACGGCTAACAGGGGAGTCGTCTTTGCTAAGGTCTTCAATTGAAGTCATTTCGTCGTCAGAGACTTCAACGAGATTGGCGAGCTCATCTTGGGTGATCTCTTTGCGCTTGGAGTCTTGCCCGGAAATAGATCGGCCATACAGCTTTCGTATGGCGCCTTCTAATTCGGAGTAGTTAGCGACAACCAACTCAATCTGTAATCCTGTTGCAAATCGAAAGTCGTCTTCAGCTTGCAAGTCGGTTGGATCGGCAGAGGCGAGCGTGAGAGTAGAGTTAGAGATGACAACTGGGATAGCACGATACTTAGTGATCAATTCACGAAGCCCTAATTGGTCACACAAGACTTCATAGTCAGTATTGGCTAGCTGCACCAACGGCAAACCGAAAATGGTTTTGATGTTATGTGCGAGGCTATCGCCAGTGAATAAGCCCAGAGTGAGCAAAGCTTCAGGCGTTGACCTGCCAGAAGCATGAACTAGCTCTGCAACAGCTTGTTCCTGAGTCAGGCTAAGTAAGCTAGCCTGACGGAGAACGGTTGGGAGGTTGGTTAGCACTTATGAACAGCCATCAATAGCAATTGCAGGTGCTGTTGGAGCACAAGTCCACCCTGTTGCAGCATCACGAGTAAATGTAACTATTCCAGTGTTAATTGAGCTACTCGCATCGAATGTAAACACCACTGTTGGGTTACCGCCAGCGTTTAGAGCTGATGTTATAGCTCCTAAGTCATTGGCTGCACCATCAATTCCTAATTGAGCTAATGTCGCAGCGGCAGCAATGCCATTTTCTTGATAAAACAATTCTGCAGGAGTGATTAATGATTTGACCGTTGCTAACCCAGAGGATACCTCAGAGCGAGTAACATAGTTTTGATATGCAGGTACAGCAATAGCAGACAGCACACCAATAATCGCAACTACAATCATCAATTCAATCAGCGTAAAGCCTTTCTGGTTTGTTCTTTTACTTTTATTTTTCATTGTTCTATTCCATTTGTTTAGTTTGTTTCAGTGCAAGCACCAGTTGATGGAAAGAATAGAAGTTGAGATTTAGAAGTGGAATGGTGTTCAGGTGTGGGCGCGAGTGGTTTTGTATTTGTTGGTGTGTTGTTTCATATGGGGCGCAAAATTATGCGATCAGCTTAGTTAACTGATTGATATACTGATAATAAGAGCAATAAAAAAGGCACCGTTATCAACAGTGCCTTTACAGAAGTTATTTACTATTCAGTAAATTACGCTTTAAATCTCATCGATAGATCCATTGCTTTTAGGTGCTTAGTCAGTGCACCCACAGAGATGTAATCCACACCCGTTTCCGCGAATTCTGCAATCGTATCTAGAGTCACGTTACCAGAGTTTTCTAGTGCTGCACGACCTGCGTTGATTTTAACCGCTTCACGCATCATGTCTGTGGTGAAGTTGTCTAGCATGATGATGTCTGCGCCAGCGCTGATCGCTTGCTCTAGCTCTTCTAGGCTTTCCGTTTCAACTTCTACCGGCTTACCCGGGTTAAGCTCTTTTGCTGTCGAGATCGCTTTCTCAATCCCACCACAAGCGATGATGTGGTTTTCTTTGATTAGGTATGCATCGAAAACACCGATACGGTGGTTGAAGCCACCACCACAAGCCACGGCATATTTTAGTGCGCTACGTAGACCTGGAATCGTTTTGCGAGTGTCTAACAGGCGGCATTCTGTGTGTTTGATCTTATCAGCATAGATTGCTGTCGCCGTTGCACAACCAGATAGTGTTTGAATGAAGTTCATTGCATTACGCTCACCCGTTAATAGTGCGCGTGCTGGACCTGTTAGGCTACAAAGCGTTTGATTTGGTTCAACCTTGTCACCGTCTTCTACGTTCCACTCAATAGTGACTTCACCGCCCAGTTGCTTAAACACTTCATCGGCCCAAGCTTTACCACAGAATACGCCATGTTCACGGGTAATAATGGTTGCGCTGTTGATTGCGTCTACAGGGATTAGACTTGCTGTAATATCAGCCGCTGGATCTAACGTTCCACCTAGATCTTCTTTGATGGTCTCAGCGACTGCGCGAGTGATCTCTAGCGGCAGCTGCTCTTTTAAGTAATCAAGGCGTTGGTGGCTGTTATGTGTGTTTTTCATCGCAAATCTAATCTTGAAAGGGAGTGGGAATGGAATGATACTCTTGCTTAACTTCAAATTAAAGAGGCTAGCGCGACTGCTCTATGGGCAAAGTCACAATCTTATTGCGCTAGTAGAAAAGAAAGCGAGACCAAGATGACGATGAGCTCCAACGGATGGTACGACAACGCTCGGCATGTTCCTTCTCCGTATTTTGATGCTAGACCTAGCGGCGAGGATATCTCTCTGCTGGTGGTCCATAACATTAGTTTACCACCGGGCCAATTTGGCGGCCCTTACATTGAACAGTTTTTCACGGGAAAACTTGATCCGGCAGATCATCCATTTTTTAAAGTGATTCATCAAATGGGCGTTTCGGCACATTGCTTGATTCGCCGTGATGGTGAGGTGGTGCAGTTTGTATCGTTTCTTGATCGAGCTTGGCATGCGGGTCAATCGAGTTTCGCTGGCCGTGAAAGATGTAATGACTACTCGATTGGTATTGAACTGGAAGGAAGCGATTTTATCGCTTATACAGAGCCGCAGTACCAAGCGCTTACTCGATTAACAGAAACGATCGTATCGACTTTCCCTCAAATAACCACCGAGCGTATCACCGGTCATCAATATATAGCCCCGCTACGCAAAACTGACCCTGGCTTGGTTTTCGACTGGCAGAAGTTTAAAGGCGAGCTCAAGGTTTAAGCCTCATTATTGAAGGTGCTCTATTGTTGCTGGTGGTTGAATAGTCAACGCCTAGCATAATCACTTGTGAATTTTTGTTGTTGCGATGTAAATAAAGTGGTTAGGGGGAGGGCGTCAATAAATCGAGAGTGTGACGAGCTTATCAAACGATCTAATATTAAAACTTATGAACAGGATTTCTACCTCTAATGTGCGCTTGGTTTGATTTTTAATCAAGTGGCACTCATCTTTCTGAAACAATCCATTTTTATCCTGAAACTTTCTAGCACGGATACTCCCCAAAAGTATTACCCCTGTAAATGGTAAGACCAAATTGGTTGCTGTTTTAAATTTCATTTGTTAAATCATGGTTAATTCGCGCTGTGTTCTATGATTCAGGTCAATTTTACTCTGGACAGTGGCGTTTTAATTATGTTAATTTCTGCCCAAATTAAAATTGGTATTACCAATTGTCAGCGAAGAAAAAGAAGAACAACAAACTATGGCTTATCAAAGGATTCGTCAGCCAAAACTCTCGGACGTTATCGAACAAGAGTTAGAAAGGTTGATAGTGGAAGGAACACTGGCTCCAGGGCAGCAGCTGCCGCCTGAGCGCGAACTGGCGAAACAGTTCGATGTGTCTCGTCCTTCAATCCGAGAAGCGATACAACGTTTGGAAGCAAAACGCTTGCTTACTCGCCGTCAAGGTGGAGGTACGTTTGTTAGCGAAAATATCTGGAAGAGCTTTTCAGATCCTTTGCTTAATTTGTTGTCGTCTCATTCTGAAACCCAACTAGACTTGTTGGAATCGCGTCATGCGATGGAAGGGATTTCGGCTTACTTCGCGGCATTGCGTGGCACTGATGAAGACTTTGCTCGAATTCAAGCATGCCAAGGAAAAATTCACGGTGCGCAAGATAAGGGTGATATTGAAGCCGAATCTGCAGCTGTGATGGCTTTTCTTATTGCTTTAACAGAGGCAGCGCACAATGTGGTGTTATTGCACATTGTTCGTAGTTTGGCTCCGTTACTCGAACAAAATGTCTTAGAAAATTTAAAGCTGTTGCATCGTCGTAAAGACGTTGTGGAAAAAGTGAGTATACATCGAGCTAATATTGTAGATGCGATTGTTTCAGGAGAGCCAGAACAGGCGCGTGAAATGTCACACTCTCATTTAGCTTACATCGAAGAAACATTGATGGATTTGACTAAAGAAGAATCGCGTCGCGAACGTTCTTTACGTCGAATTCAACAGGGTAAATAGCCGTAATACTTCGACTATTTACGTGTTTAGTAGAATCCAACTAACAAAAAGGATAGATCGCCATGTCTGACATGAAGCATGACGTTGATGCTCTGGAAACTCAAGATTGGTTAGAAGCTCTTGAGTCAGTAGTACGTGAAGAAGGTGTAGAACGTGCACAGTTTTTACTAGAACAAGTTCTAGATAAAGCGCGTTTAGATGGTGTTGATATGGCTACAGGCATCAACACGAACTACATCAACACAATTCCAGCAGCACAAGAGCCAGCTTACCCTGGTGACGTAACTCTTGAGCGTCGTATTCGTTCGATTATTCGCTGGAACGCAATCATGATTGTATTGCGTGCTTCTAAGAAAGACCTAGACCTTGGTGGTCACATGGCTTCTTACCAGTCAGCTGCTGCGTTCTACGAAGTATGTTTTAACCACTTCTTCCGTGCTCCAAACGAGACAGACGGTGGCGATCTAGTTTACTACCAAGGTCACATCTCTCCAGGTATCTACTCTCGTGCATTCGTTGAAGGTCGTCTAACTGAAGAGCAGCTAGATAACTTCCGTCAAGAAGTTGATGGTAAAGGTATTCCTTCATACCCGCACCCTAAACTAATGCCTGAATTCTGGCAGTTCCCGACAGTATCTATGGGTCTAGGCCCTATCTCTGCTATCTACCAAGCGCGCTTCCTTAAGTACCTTGAAGGTCGTGGCATGAAAGATACTTCAGGTCAACGTGTATACGCGTTCCTAGGTGACGGTGAGATGGATGAGCCAGAATCACGTGGTGCTATCTCTTTCGCTGCACGTGAGAAGCTAGACAACCTATGTTTCCTAATCAACTGTAACCTACAGCGTCTAGACGGCCCTGTAATGGGTAACGGTAGCATCATCCAAGAACTTGAAGGCCTATTCAAAGGCGCAGGTTGGAACGTTGTTAAAGTTATCTGGGGTAGCAACTGGGATTCTCTACTAGCTAAAGACACGACTGGTAAGCTTCTTCAACTAATGAACGAAACTATCGACGGTGACTACCAAACATTCAAATCTAAAGATGGCGCATACGTACGTGAGCACTTCTTTGGTAAGTACCCAGAAACAGCTGCACTAGTTGCAGACATGACTGACGACCAAATCTTCGAACTGAAACGTGGTGGTCACGATTCTTCTAAACTGTTCGCTGCATTCAACAATGCAAAAGAGACAGGTGGCAAACCAACAGTAATCCTAGCTAAGACAGTTAAAGGTTACGGTATGGGTGAAGCAGCAGAAGGTAAGAACATCGCTCACGGTGTTAAGAAGATGGACATGACTCACGTACAATACCTACGTGACCGTCTAGGCCTACAAGACATCCTTTCTGATGAGAAAGTATCTGAGCTTCCTTACCTAACACTGGAAGAAGGTTCTGCTGAGTACGAATACCTACATGCTCGTCGTAAAGCTCTACAAGGTTACACTCCTCAGCGTCTGCCAAAATTCACTCAAGAGTTCAAAGTTCCTGAGCTAGACGCGTTCGCACCTCTGCTGGGTGAACAGAAGCGTGATATCTCTACAACGATGGCTTATGTACGTACGCTAAACATCCTTCTTAAAGATAAGAACATTGGTAAGAACATCGTTCCTATCATCTGTGATGAAGCTCGTACATTCGGCATGGAAGGTCTATTCCGTCAGGTTGGTATCTACAACCCACACGGTCAAGACTACACGCCTGAAGATAAAGGCATCGTTTCTTACTACAAAGAAGCAACGTCTGGTCAAGTTCTTCAAGAAGGTATCAACGAACTAGGTTCTATGGCTTCATGGGTTGCAGCTGCAACTTCATACAGCACAAACGATCTACCGATGATTCCGTTCTACATCTACTACTCAATGTTCGGTTTCCAACGTATTGGAGATATGGCTTGGTTAGCAGGTGACCAACAAGCTCGTGGTTTCCTACTTGGTGCAACTGCAGGTCGTACAACGCTAAACGGCGAAGGTCTACAGCACGAAGATGGCCACTCGCACATCATGGCGAACACAGTACCTAACTGTATATCTTACGACCCAACGTTTGCTTACGAGCTAGCGGTAATCATGCAAGACGGTATCCGTCGCATGTACGGTGAGAACCAAGAGAACGTTTACTACTACCTAACAGTAATGAACGAAAACTACGCAATGCCAGCAATGCCAGAAGGCGCTGAAGAAGGCATCCGTAAGGGTATCTACAAGCTTGAATCTCACGCTGGTGCTAAGGGCAAAGTTCAACTAATGAGCTCTGGTACTATCATGAACGAAGCGCGTAAAGCCGCTAAGATCCTGAGCGAAGAGTACGGCGTAGCATCTGATGTATTCTCTGTAACGTCGTTCAACGAACTGACTCGTGACGGCCAAGCGGTAGAGCGTGACAACATGCTTCACCCAGAAGCTGAAGAGAAAGTACCGTACATCACAACTGTTCTTGGTAACGAACCTGCAATCGCAGTAACGGATTACATGAAGAACTACGCTGAGCAAGTACGTGCATTCATGCCTTCTGAGTCTTACAAAGTACTTGGTACTGACGGTTTCGGTCGTTCAGACAGCCGTGAAAACCTACGTCGTCACTTCGAAGTAAATGCAGGCTACGTTGTAGTTGCCGCGCTGACTGAACTGGCTAAACGTGGTGATGTTGAGAAATCAGTAGTTGCTGAAGCAATTGCTAAATTCGGCATCGACGCAGACAAAATTAACCCGCAATACGCATAAGACTGGCATTAAGGTAGGTAAATACAATGACAATCGAAATTAATGTACCAGACATCGGTGCTGACGAGGTTGAAGTAACTGAGATTCTTGTAAACGTTGGCGACAAGGTTGAAGAAGAGCAGTCACTGATCGCTGTTGAAGGCGACAAAGCTTCAATGGAAGTTCCTGCGTCTCAAGCGGGTATCGTTAAAGAAATCAAAGTAGCAGAAGGCGATTCTGTTTCTACTGGTTCTCTTATCATGATCTTCGAAGCGGAAGGTGCTGTAGCAGCACCGGCGGCACCAGCAGTTGAAGCGGCGGCACCAGTTGCAGCCGCTCCTTCTGTTGCGGACGAACTGAAAGAAGTTCACGTTCCTGATATCGGCGGTGATGAAGTTGAAGTAACTGAAATCATGGTTGCTATCGGTGATGCAGTAGAAGAAGAGCAATCTCTTCTTACTGTTGAAGGTGACAAGGCTTCAATGGAAGTTCCTGCACCATTCGCTGGTATCGTTAAAGAAATCAAGATCGCTTCTGGTGACTCAGTATCTACTGGTTCTCTAGTAATGGTATTCGAAGTAGCGGGCTCTGCATCTGCAGCAGCTCCTGCTCCAGCGGCAGCAGCACCAGTTGCAGCGGCTCCAGCAGCATCTGCTGAGAAAGAAGTGAACGTTCCTGATATCGGTGGTGATGAAGTAGAAGTTACTGAAATCATGGTTGCGGTTGGCGATACAGTAGAAGAAGAGCAATCTCTAATTACTGTTGAAGGCGACAAAGCTTCAATGGAAGTGCCTGCACCATTCGCTGGTACAGTAAAAGAAATCAAGATTGCAGCTGGCGACAAAGTGTCAACAGGCTCTTCAATCATGACTTTCGTTGTTGAAGGCGCAGCTCCAGTAGCAGTAGCGGCTTCTGCTCCAGCTCCAGCACAAGCAGCAGCTCCGGCAGCAGCACCTGCACCTAAAGCAGAAGCAGTAGCTCCAGCAGCTGGCGACTTCCAAGAGAACGGCGAGTACGCTCACGCATCTCCAGTTGTTCGTCGTCTAGCTCGTGAATTCGGTGTAAACCTAGCGAAAGTTAAAGGTACTGGTCGTAAGAGTCGCGTACTTAAAGAAGACGTTCAGTCTTACGTTAAAGATGCACTTAAGCGTCTAGAGTCTGGTGCAGCAGCATCTGGCAAAGGCGGCGATGGTTCTGCTCTTGGTCTACTACCTTGGCCAAAAGTTGACTTCAGCAAGTTCGGCGAAACTGAAGTTCAGAAGCTTTCTAAGATTAAGAAGATCTCTGGCGCTAACCTGCACCGTAACTGGGTAATGATCCCTCACGTTACACAGTGGGACAACGCAGACATCACTGAGCTAGAAGCATTCCGTAAAGAACAGAACGCAATCGAAGCGAAGAAAGACACTGGAATGAAGATCACTCCACTTGTGTTCATCATGAAGGCTGTTGCTAAAGCGCTAGAAGCATTCCCAGCGTTTAACTCTTCTCTTTCTGAAGATGGCGAAAGCATCATTCTTAAGAAGTACGTAAACGTGGGTATCGCTGTTGATACACCAAACGGTCTAGTTGTTCCTGTCTTCAAAGACGTGAACAAGAAAGGCATTTACGAGCTATCTGAAGAGCTGATGGCTGTTTCTAAGAAAGCACGTTCTGGTAAGCTAACAGCGGCAGACATGCAAGGCGGTTGTTTCACAATCTCTAGCCTTGGTGGTATTGGCGGTACTGCATTTACTCCAATCGTAAATGCTCCAGAAGTAGGTATCCTAGGTGTATCTAAGTCTGAAATTAAGCCAGTTTGGAATGGTAAAGAGTTCCAACCACGCCTACAGCTTCCACTGTCTCTATCATACGATCACCGTGTGATCGATGGTGCTGAAGGTGCACGCTTCATTACTTTCCTAAACAGCGCACTATCTGACATTCGTCGTCTAGTACTGTAATTGAGAAAGTAATTATTAAGGTGACTTTCGGGTCACCTTAATTCTTTATATAAAGACTATTTTTAGAGAACAGTTTCCGGCATTTCTCATAAACTGCGGGGGAATTGTTGTCTAGCTCACAGGCTAACTTAAAGCTACTTTCACACTGTTAACATCTCTGTAAAATGTTTCCTGTTTGAAAGCCCAATAATTTTAAGAACATCTACTCAGCCTGTTAGGGATAATGACTACAAGAGGTCACAATGAGCAAAGAAATTAAAGCCCAAGTTGTTGTACTTGGTTCAGGTCCTGCTGGTTACTCAGCGGCATTCCGTTGTGCGGATTTAGGTCTAGAAACAGTACTAGTTGAACGTTACAGCACTCTTGGTGGTGTATGTCTAAACGTTGGCTGTATTCCATCAAAAGCACTTCTTCACGTATCTAAAGTAATTGAAGAAGCAAAAGCGATGGCAGAGCACGGCGTTGTATTCGGCGAGCCACAGACGGACATCAACAAGATCCGTATCTGGAAAGAGAAAGTCGTTGATCAACTGACTGGCGGTCTTGGCGGTATGGCTAAGATGCGTAACGTTACAGTTGTTAACGGTTTTGGTAAGTTCACAGGTCCTAACAGCATTCTTGTTGAAGGCGAAGGCGAAGCAACGACAGTTAACTTCGACAACGCAATCATTGCTGCGGGTTCTCGCCCAATCAAACTTCCTTTCATCCCACATGAAGACCCACGTATTTGGGATTCTACGGATGCACTAGAACTAAACGAAGTACCAGAAAAACTGCTTATCATGGGCGGTGGTATCATCGGTCTTGAGATGGGTACGGTTTACCACTCTCTAGGTTCTAAAGTTGAAGTTGTTGAGATGTTCGATCAAGTTATCCCTGCTGCGGATAAAGATATCGTTAAAGTCTTCACTAAGCGCATTAAGAACAAGTTCAAGCTAATGCTTGAAACTAAAGTGACTGCGGTTGAAGCGAAAGAAGACGGTATCTACGTTTCAATGGAAGGCAAGAAAGCACCAGCAGAAGCTGAGCGCTACGATGCAGTTCTTGTTGCTATCGGTCGTGTTCCAAACGGTGCACTTATCGACGCTGAAAAAGCAGGTATCGAAGTTGATGAGCGTGGCTTCATCAACGTTGATAAGCAAATGCGTACTAACGTTCCTCACATTCACGCGATCGGTGATGTTGTTGGTCAACCAATGCTTGCTCACAAAGGTGTGCATGAAGGTCACGTAGCTGCTGAAGTTATCTCTGGTAAGAAGCACTACTTCGATCCTAAAGTAATCCCATCAATTGCATACACTGAGCCAGAAGTTGCTTGGGTAGGTAAGACTGAGAAAGAAGCGAAAGCGGAAGGTCTGAACTACGAAGTTGCTACTTTCCCTTGGGCTGCTTCTGGTCGTGCAATCGCTTCAGACTGTGCTGACGGTATGACTAAGATGATCTTCGATAAAGAGACTCATCGTGTAATCGGTGGTGCTGTTGTTGGTACTAACGGTGGTGAACTTCTTGGCGAAATCGGCCTAGCAATCGAAATGGGTTGTGATGCAGAAGATATCGCTCTTACTATCCACGCTCACCCAACTCTACACGAGTCTGTTGGTCTAGCTGCGGAAGTATTCGAAGGTTCAATCACTGACCTTCCAAATAAGAAAGCAGTGAAAAAGAAAAAGTAAATACTCTTCATACTTGAAGCTGCAGCGTTGTTAACTGCGTAAGTTCACCCTAATCACATAGTAAATCTATGCTCATAGGGCTGAACTTACTTGTTGCCTAGCTGCAACTCCAATTATTTTGAGTATATCTAGATTATAAAAGCCGCTGATTCGTCAGCGGTTTTTTTATGTCTGAAGAAAAGAGCAGTAACGTTTCACTCCGAGATGCGAGTACGCTGCGCTTCGGGATGCGAAGAGACATTCCATTCTACAAAAAAGGGTTGACCCATTAGGCCAACCCTTAAATTATTTACTCGAATCTCGAATCTCGAATCTCGAATCTCGAATCTCGAATCTCGAATCTACTTATAAATACACAGCATATTTAGGTAGCTATCCGTCAAGGTCGAAAGTTCTTCTTGCGTATCTACACGTTTCGCTTGGATGAATAGCGAGTAGCAAATGCCGTGGAATAGATTTGCTAGATGTTTAGGGTCGTGATCGTCACAGACTTCGCCGCGTTCAATCGCCTTGCTAAACATGTTTTGCACTAACATTTGGTTGGTGCGGTTAGTGGTTACGAATAGTGGCCATACTTCATCGCGAGTTGATGCACTCCATTCGAACCATACATTTAACCAATTGCTATCTTGAGCCACTAAAGTCACCATTTCAGTCGCAATATTACGTAGATTTTCTTTTGCGTGAATATCTAGGTCAATGTTGTCTGAAAGGAAGTTCGAGAATTGACGAACAACGTGGTTAAGTACTTCATCAACCAGATCTTCACGGGTAGGGAAGTAGTTAAATACTGTTGCTACTGACACCTGAGCGATGTCTGCGATATCAGCGTGTCCACCGCGGCCAATGCCACGGCGAGAGAATACTTCAAGTGCGATTTCCATCAATTGAAGTTTTCTTTTTAAGGGTGAAAGCCTAGTTCTAGGTCTCTTCGTTATTGAGTCCATTTTATTTTTCCTTGCCAACGAATTTTTATATTAATGATTTTATTATTATTTAAGCCAAGATGAGTGTAATGGTGCATATGTGAATGGTCAATCCCTTGTGCTTGTTTTATAGACAGTTACATCAAACTTGATACATAAAGCGTGATCAGTGTTGATGTGAAAGGATGCGAGTATTGGATTACGCACCAATGCACATTTCATTGAGAATCTAACAGTAAATTCGAACCATAAGGTGGTGTGGGTATTTGAGCAGTGCTAGACTTACGCACAAAATTGAGCGACACAACTGACGAAAGTGTCAACATTCGTCGCAATCACCAAATAAAATGAGAGCAGTATGAAGCATACAGTTGAAGTCATGATCTCTGAGCAAGAAGTTCAGGATCGAGTGAACGAACTAGGCAAGCAGATCACGGAGCACTACCAAGGTAGTGAAGATCTAGTTTTAGTTGGCTTATTGCGCGGATCTTTTGTCTTTATGGCGGATCTTGCTCGTGCTATCGATTTAACTCACCAAGTGGATTTCATGACTGCGTCTAGCTACGGCAACGGCATGGAAAGCTCACGTGATGTTCGTATTTTGAAAGACCTTGATGATGATATTCAAGGTAAAGATGTTCTACTTGTAGAAGACATTATCGATACTGGTAACACACTGACTAAAGTAAAAGAGATCCTGAGCCTACGTGGTCCTAAATCTATCGAAATTTGTACGTTATTAGACAAGCCTTCTCGTCGTGAAGTCATTGTAGATACAAAGTGGATTGGTTTTGAAATCCCAGATGAATTTGTTGTTGGTGTGGGTATCGACTACGCACAAAAATATCGTCACCTACCGTACATCGGTAAAGTTGTACCTCAAGAGTAATAACGACTCTGTTGAATACAAACAAAAGGCTCGCAAAATGCGAGCCTTTCTTATATCTATTCTTTCTTATATCTACTGGTTAGACATTAAGAATTAACCTAGGATTGGAGACGATAGGATTTTATCAAGCGCCGCTAAATGGCTGTTTTCTAACGTGTCATTACTTGAGCAACGAACACCAAGATCTTGTAGCTTGCCATTACCAATACCATAAACCACACCGTGGATTTCAATATCTTGTCCACGTTCCCAGGCGCTTTGCATGATGGTTGAGTTACCAAGGTTGTAGACTTGCTCTGCAACGTTAATTTCGCATAACTTGTCACCCCATTGCTCACGAGGTAGAGATTCAATTTGCTTGCGGTACTTAAGGTAGTTATCGCGAATGTGCAGTAGCCAGTTGTTGATAAGACCCAGTTTAGGGTTATCAATCGCCGCGTTAACGCCACCACAGCCGTAGTGACCACAAACAATAACGTGTTTCACTTTGAGTACATCGACAGCGTATTGCACCACCGATAGGCAATTTAGGTCGGTATGAACTACTTGGTTCGCGACGTTTCGATGAACAAACAGTTCGCCAGAATACAAACCAGTGAGACGCTCGGCCGGAACGCGGCTATCTGAGCAGCCTATCCATAGAAAACCGGGGCTTTGGCCCTCTTCAAGTGTTGTAAAATACTCAGGTCGTTGAGCTCGAATTTCTTCTGACCATTTAGAGTTGTTTTCAAAAAGCTGTTTAATCTCTGGCATTTTGCGTTTTACACCCCTTAATTAAGAATCCTAACTATACACAATGTTACAAATTCAATCTTGTAAAAACTGTGTCAAATAGTACTCATCTGACGTGTACTAGTCGTTAAAATCATTAACTTTGCGTAAAAGGCATAATCCGAATATAAGAGACGAATAGTGTGATTAAATTAACACTTTCTGAACCGTTGATACATTTGTTAAAGTGATAAGGTTTGTCATTTCATCATCAGGAAGGTGTGTTTTGTTTGGAAGTCGTTTTACGGATATCAATCTCAAAGGAGATATGTTTGGCGGTGTAACTACAGCCATCATCTCATTGCCTTTAGCGTTGGCATTTGGTGTCGCTTCTGGTGCGGGCGCGGAAGCTGGCCTTTGGGGCGCCATCATGGTGGGCCTATTTGCGGCATTGTTTGGTGGCTCAAGCAGCTTGATATCAGAGCCTACTGGGCCGATGACAGTGATCATGACGGCTGTAATGACCAGCATGGTGGCCAAGTACCCTGAAACCGGGATGGCAATGACCTTTACCGTGGTAATGATGGCGGGTGCTTTTCAGATATTACTCGGTACATTAAAACTAGGAAAGTACGTTACTTTGATGCCATATAGCGTGATATCTGGCTTTATGTCCGGTATCGGCGTGATTCTTGTCATTCTGCAACTTTCTCCTTTGCTAGGGCACGCAGCCCCTTCTGGCGGAGTGATGGGCACACTTTCGGCACTTCCTGATACGCTAGCTAATCTGAAAGTCAGCGAGCTGTTTTTAGGGGTATTAACGCTTGGTATCCTTTTCGGTTTTCCAGCTAAATATCGTAAGTATGTGCCCGCTCAATTGGTCGCTTTAGTGGCTGTAACGCTTTTATCCGTTATTATCTTTGATACCGACTCTATTCGCCGTATTGGTGAAATTCCCGCAGGCTTACCTTCTCTTGTTATTCCGACTATCAGCGCTGAGCAATTCACTACAATGGTTATCGATGCTTTGGTGCTGGGCACTCTTGGTTGTATTGATACGCTTTTGACTGCGGTTATCGGAGATTCATTGACTCGTAAAGAGCATGATTCAGACAAAGAACTTCGTGGCCAAGGCATTGCGAATATGATTTCTGGTCTGTTTGGTGCGCTACCCGGTGCGGGCGCAACCATGGGCACAGTGACCAACATTCAGGTAGGGGCTCGTTCTCCGCTTTCTGGTGTTATTCGTGCTTTGGTGCTTGCGCTAGTGGTATTGGTTGCGGGAGGCTTAACAGAACCGATCCCTATGGCGGTGTTAGCTGGTATCGCGATGTATGTCGGCTTCAACATCCTTGATTGGAGTTTTATTCAGCGCGCACACAAGGTGAGCTATGCCGGCATGGGGGTCATGTACGGTGTGATGTTATTGACCGTATTCGTTGATCTAATTATTGCTGTCGGGCTGGGCGTTTTTATCTCAAACATTCTGATTATTGAAAGGTTGAGTCGAGAGCAAGCTAGACAAGTTAAGGCGATCAGTGATGGCGATGATGAAGACGATATCCCATTGACTGACAGTGAACGTCAGTTACTGGATAGTGCCAATGGTAAAGTGCTGTTCTTCTACCTTTCTGGGCCGATGATATTCAGTGTTTCAAAAGCGATTTCACGTCAACACTCGAGTATTTCTGATTATGAAGCGATGATCTTAGATCTAACCGATGTGCCTATGATTGATGTTACCGTTGGCCTGGCGCTAGAAAATGCGATTAAAGATGCCCTAGATGCGCAGTGTGAGGTGTACTTATTGTGTCCTAATGAGAATACTCGTCAGCAATTAGAGAAATTCCATGTGATTGACCTTGTGCCTGAATCCAATACTTATCGATTCAGATATGAAGCCCTGACGGCTGCAACTAGCTACGTAGACAGAGATGAACATCAATTTGACTCGGTTTAATCTTCAGTAATAATTTGACATGAATCAGTTATAGACGCCAAATATAGTATTGGTGATTAATGCCGTTAAGTTAATAACTTAACGGCATTTTTATGTTTACTGAACACTGAATTGGTCTTTACGTACCGAATATTCTTGTTCGCTTTCGAAAGAAACCCTCACTCGGTATTTGTATTAATCGTTAATCAACGATAAACTTATTTGCAAAATGGCCGAGTAAACAAGTTTGAGTTAGTTTTCTGCTAGCTCGTTTTAAGCATTACTCTCTTCCTCAAGCTCGGTCATCAACATCTTATCTATAGCAAATGGCAGTCTATCTCTATGTATGCATTAGAAATTGAGCAACTAAGAAAAACTTATGCAGGGGGCTTTGAGGCTCTTAAAGGCATTAGCTTACAAGTAGAAAAAGGCGACTTTTACGCATTGCTTGGTCCAAATGGCGCAGGTAAATCCACCACTATTGGTGTTATCTCTTCTCTGGTTAACAAGAGTTCAGGCAAGGTTAAAGTATTTGGCTACGACATTGATACCGATCTGGAGCTAGCGAAGTTGAACTTAGGTTTAGTCCCGCAAGAGTTTAACTTTAACCCGTTCGAAACGGTTGAGCAGATCGTGCTACAACAAGCCGGCTACTACGGTGTACCGAAAGTACTTGCTAAAGAACGCGCTAAAAAGTACTTATCTCAACTCGATTTGTGGGAAAAGCGTGGCGAACGTGCACGTAACTTATCTGGTGGTATGAAGCGTCGTTTGATGATCGCGCGTGCACTGATGCATGAGCCTCATTTGCTGATCCTTGATGAACCAACGGCGGGTGTTGATATTGAATTGCGTCGTTCAATGTGGGAATTCCTCAAGGAGATCAACGAGAAACAGGGCATCACCATTATTTTGACTACGCACTATCTAGAAGAAGCGGAAATGCTGTGTCGTAACATTGGTATCATCAATCGTGGTGAGTTGATTGAGAACACCACAATGAAGTCGCTGCTGGGTAAGTTGAGTGCTGAGACTTTTATTCTTGATCTTGAAGAGGGTGCGACTGAACCTAAACTTGAAGGTGTGAATAGCCAAGTGATGGTGAATGGCTCGCTAGAAATCGAAATCGACAAGAATCTAGGTTTGAATACCATCTTTGATCAATTGAGTGAGCAGCAGGTAAAAGTCCTCTCTATGCGTAACAAAGCAAACCGCCTAGAAGAGCTATTTGTGAGTATCGTCCGTGAGGGGAATAAATAATATGTACAGCCTATATTGGACAGCTTTCTGTAGTTTGTTGACCAAAGAGATCAATCGCTTCACGCGTATCTGGGTGCAAACTTTAGTCCCACCTGCGATTACCATGACGCTCTATTTCATCATTTTTGGCAACCTTATCGGTGCGCGCATTGGTGAAATGAACGGCTTTAGTTACATGGAGTACATTGTGCCGGGTCTGATCATGATGTCGGTGATTACCAACTCATATTCCAACGTTGCTTCGTCGTTCTTTAGTGCCAAGTTCCAAAAGAACATTGAAGAGCTACTCGTAGCTCCTGTCCCTAACTATGTGATTATTGCCGGCTTCGTGATGGGCGGTGTGGTGCGTGGCTTGTTAGTGGGCACTATCGTAACCTTTGTATCGCTGTTCTTTGTTGACCTTCAAGTTGACCACTGGGGCGTGATCATTGCGACGGTATTTCTAACGTCGGTTGTGTTTGCTCTGGGTGGTTTGATCAACGCTGTATTCGCACGCACGTTTGATGATATTTCTATTATCCCAACCTTCATTTTAACGCCGCTGACGTACCTCGGTGGTGTGTTCTACTCGATCAGCCTATTGCCTGAATTCTGGCAAGGTATATCGAAGTTGAACCCTATCGTATATATGGTCAACGCGTTTAGATATGGCTTCTTGGGTGTGTCTGATGTGGGTATTGTGACGTCGTTTGGTGTCTTGGGTGTGTTTATTGTCGTGCTGTATGGCATTGCGCATTACTTAGTTACAAAGGGGATCGGCTTACGTAGCTAAGTTTTAGTTATCCAAGAGCAATTGGTTATCCAGGATCTATTAATAATCCTGAATCGCAGGCAAGAAAAAGGTCGATATTACATCGACCTTTTTTATGTTTTTCATTTGTGCTTTTGCTTTACGTTAGGAGCTGGTTTACGTAAAGAGAAGAAAGCGATTACTCAGCAGTTTCTTCTTTCACTTCTTCTTTCGTTTCCGTGACCAAATCTAAAACTTGGTTGTCGATAAGACGAGTCTTACCTAGGAAAGCCGACATTAGAATCACTGCTTGAGTCGATTCTGAAGTGATCGCTTGTAACGTTTTCACATCACAAATGAATATTTCATCCGGTTGCAGGTCTGCTGCGCGTAGTTGGTCTGTTGCATCTTCAATGACAGACGCGTAATCATCACGACCACCACGAATAGCACTGCTGATCCAACGCATAGTGCGCGCTAGAACTGGAGCTCGCTGACGTTCGTCAATCGTTAGGTTGCTATTGCGAGAGCTCATTGCTAAACCATCCATTTCACGAACAGTCGCTACGCCCACAACTTCAATGTCTAGCGCTAAGTCAGTTGTCATCTGGCGAATCACAGCAAGTTGTTGGAAATCTTTCTCACCGAAGCATGCAAAGTCTGGCTGAACGATATTAAACAGTTTCGTGACAATTGTTGATACACCGCGGAAGTGACCTGGGCGAGAGGCACCTTCAAGCATATGAGATATACCAGGGACTTCAACATACGTCTGTTTGTCCAATCCTTCTGGGTACATAACCTCTGGTGTTGGCGTAAAGACTAACTCAACACCTTCGCCTGTTAGTTTGTTTAAATCGGCTTCTAACGTACGAGGGTAGTTATTTAGGTCGTCGGCGCGATCAAACTGCATTGGGTTAACAAAAATGCTTACAACAACAATGTCAGCCAGTTCACGAGCTTTCTTTACTAGAGTTAGGTGACCTTCATGTAGGTTTCCCATTGTTGGGACAAAAGCAACCGTACGTCCATCACGCTTAAACTGTTTAATCTGCTCACGAAGAGCCGCTATTTCAGCAAAAGTTTGCATAGTTACTCCTAAGCGATTGTATGAGCATCATCAGGGAAACGTGCGCTCTCTACTTCTTCTTTGTATAGAGCGACGGCTTTACGCATATCACCTGTTTCTGCTAGGAAATTCTTAGAGAATTTCGGCATGTAGTTCGCAGAAATACCGAACATGTCATGCATAACCAAGATCTGACCATCGGTAACATTACCTGCGCCGATGCCGATAACCGGTACGTCACAAGCTTCTGTAATTCTTTTTGCTAATGAAGCTGGTACACATTCAAGAAGAACGATTTGAGCACCTGCATTTTGTAGTGCTAGCGCATCAGCAACCATTTTATCGGCTTGCTCGTTGTCACGACCTTGAACTTTGTAACCACCAAAAATGTTTACCGATTGAGGCGTTAAGCCTAAGTGTGCACATACTGGTACAGCACGTTCTGTTAGCATCTTCACAGTTTCAATCAACCAGCTCCCGCCTTCGATTTTTACCATATTCGCACCAGCACGCATTAAGGTTGCTGCGTTCTCACAGGCTTGCTCAGGTGTTGCATAACTCATGAATGGCATGTCAGCCATAAGAAGACAGTTTGGGCTCCCAGCACGCACTGAGCGAGTATGGTAAGCAATGTCGTCAACGGTTACTGGTAATGTATCGTTACGACCTTGTAGAACCATGCCAAGTGAGTCACCGACAAGCAGAACTGGCATATCTTGGCTTTCGAATAATTGAGCAAAACTCGCATCATAAGCTGTCGACGTCGCGAATTTACGGCCTTCTTGTTTGCACTTGATCAGGTCGTTAATGGTTACTTTTTTCATTGATTTTCCTTAATGCGCTTGGCTATTGCTGCCAAACATTGAGCCCGTTCTTATCTACTATTTTTAGCAGCTCTGTCAGCTCAGTCCCATCAGGGAGTTGTAAACTTGGTGCGATTTCAGCAAGCGGGTAGAGCACAAACTCTCTTTCTTTCATTCCGTAATGAGGAACGGTTAAGCGCTCTGAATCGATCACCTCATTGCCGTATAACACGATATCGAGATCCAAGGTTCTTGGCCCCCAACGCTCGTCTTTACGGACGCGCCCTTGTTCTTGCTCGATCTTTTGAGTGCAATCAAGCAGTTCAATTGGCGTTAATTCTGTTTTAATTGCTACTACCGCGTTGATGTAGTCGGGTTGGTTTTGCGGCCCCATTGGAGTGCTACTATATAGCTGTGAGGTCGCGACAAACGTTGTTCGCGGAAGATTCTTTAGCGTTTCGATAGCCAAATTTGCTTGGCTAACGGGGTCGGCAAGATTGCTGCCGACCGCAATGTAAGCCGTTATCATTCTGATTGCTTACTCTTTTTGTTCCTGTAAGTCTTACGGCGGCGATGACCCGACTTTGATGGTGCTGCTACGTCATTAGCCATGGCTTGACGCATGTTGCGTCCTGCTGTCTGATAACGCTCCCACCATTTTGCTAGTTCTTTGGTTTCGCCACCTTCAATTTCGCCACGCATTTCTAGGAAATCGTAGCCAGCACGGAACTTGTTGAGTTCCATCAGGCGAACGGCACGTTTACCGTTGCGACGAGGCAGTCGCAGTTGCAGTTGCCAAACTTCGCGAATGGTTGCGGTATGGCGACGAGGAATCGCAATTGATTTTACTTGTCGATCAAGAATGATGTTACTTGCTTCCATGATCGCATCGTAGTGCGCCATACCCTGTTCCGCGACAAGCTTGTCTGCCAACTTGTTCATTGGGTACCAAAGCATTGCTGCAAACATAAACGCGGGATTTACTCGCTTGCCATCTTCGATACGAAGGTCAGTCGAGTCGAGTACCAGATCAAGCATCTGCTCGGTATGTGAGTCGTAGCCTTCTGTGAAGTGTTCCGCTACTGAAGGGAACATCTGCTGGAATAGGTTGTACTCACGCATCAAGTGGTAGGTTTCTAAACCGTGACCTGATTGCAGTAATTTTAGAGACTCTTCGTAAAGACGCGCTGCTGGGATATCTTTTAGAAGATGTGCTAACTCTTCAATTGGGTCGGCTGTATCTTCCTCAATATCAAAATCCAGTTTAGCGGCGAAGCGCATTGCACGTAGCATGCGTACTGGGTCTTCGCGGTAACGCGTTTCTGGGTCGCCAATCAGGCGGATCAGCTTATCTTCTAAATCTTCTACACCACCCGCGTAATCGTGGATGCTATAGTCTGCAATGTTGTAGTACATCGCATTGATTGTGAAGTCACGACGTTCTGCATCTTCATCAACATTGCCGTACACGTTATCGCGTAGCAACATACCTTCTTCAGATTGCGCAGAAACGTTTTTCGATGGCTCTTGGTGGTGACCACGGAAAGTTGCTACTTCAATGATGTCACGACCAAACATAATATGTGCCAAGCGAAAACGTCGACCGATAAGACGACAGTTTCTGAATAGGTGCTTGATTTGCTCTGGCGTTGCGTTGGTCGCGATATCAAAATCTTTTGGCTGAGAGCCTAATAAGATGTCGCGTACACCACCACCGACTAGAAATGCGTCAAAACCCGCACCATTCAGGCGATATAACACTTTAAGTGCATTGTCGCTGATCTGCTTGCGTGAAATATTGTGCTCTTGACGAGTATAAATATTCAGAGCTAATTCGTGGAATCCGCGTTGTTCGCTTGGGGTATTGTCGTTTGTATTCATTAGTTTATAACAAAGTAGGTATCGCCAGCTTTGTTTTTCTCTTAGTCCAAAGTGGTAGTGCAGAGTTTAATTGCGGCTAATAATAGCTTAGCGCGAGCCATTTGAGAACATCGTCTGCTTAGTCACAGGTATTTGTTACGGTATTTTTATGTATCGTTATTGCGATTTGCCGTTAGTTTCGAACTCATTGCTGTGCTCTTTTTGTAAACTATCAGGTAACTGACGGACGTTCCATTGCTGGCAGCCCCACAATAAAACTTCATCCATTGACGCCTCGCAAAGAGCATTCGGGATATCAAAACCTAAGAATCGCATCGCGTTGATTAATGTCGGTTTTGGGTTGTCGAGATCTATCGCGGTGGCATGGTTCTGTTTTGACAGTTTATTCCCCAAGCCATCGGTTGCCAATGGTAAGTGCAAGTAGCTCACGTTTTTTTGCTTGAGCGTCTTATACAAACTGATTTGTCGACCTGTTGGTTCTATCAGATCGGCACCTCTAACGACTTCTGTTACCCCTTGTTCGATGTCATCAAGGACAACCGCCAAGTTATAGGCAAACAATCCATCTCTGCGTTTGATAATAAAATCTTCTTCAGCCAATGCTTTGGGAATTTGAATTGTGCCGTAACGAACATCGTCAAAGGACTCGATGGGAAAGTCCATGCACAAGCGCACAGCCTGTTCGCCTGAATCAATTAAACCTTTGTCTCGGCAGTGGCCACTATAAAACCCACCCAAGGACTTTATCTGCTTGCGGGTGCACTCACAGTAATAGGCTTGATTGTCAGCGACCCATTGATCAATTTGAGCTTGATATAGGTCATGACGCTGGCTTTGATAAACGACATCACCATCCCAATACAGGTGGTAAGTCTCAAGCGTCTTAAGAATGAGGTCTGCAGCGCCAGCCATTTCTCTTGGTGGATCTAGGTCTTCCATACGAACTAACCATTGTCCTTGGTTAGATTTCGCTTGAAAGTAGCTACCAAGAGCAGCAACCAGTGAGCCAAAATGAAGAGGACCTGACGGTGATGGTGCAAAGCGTCCGATATAATTCATAAGTGAAAACCTAATCTTGATGGTACCGCAGTAGTCGATTCTTAAGACGTTTGGCGATTAGTTTATCGTTATCAACAACGATATAAACCGCTTTTTAGAACAAACAAAAAAGGGAGCCAAAGCTCCCTTTCTTTACATCCGCAAGAATTAACCTTGCATCTGTTTCTCTTTGATCTCTGCAAGTGTTTTACAGTCAATACAAAGGTCAGCAGTTGGACGAGCTTCAAGACGACGAATACCAATCTCGACACCGCAAGAGTCGCAGAAGCCGAAATCGTCTTCTTCGATCTTATCTAGTGTCTTCTCAATTTTCTTGATAAGACGGCGCTCACGGTCACGGTTACGTAACTCAAGGCTGAATTCTTCTTCTTGAGAAGCTCGGTCAACAGGATCTGGAAAATTCGCTGCTTCGTCCTGCATGTGGTGCACAGTACGATCAACTTCTTCCCTGAGCTGGTTGCGCCAAGCTGATAAAATTTTTGTAAAATGTTCCGTTTGCTCAGGTGACATGTACTCTTCACCTGTCTTTGCTTGGTACGGTTCAACACCTGCGATGGCTAGGATGCCTAGCGCTTTTTTCTTAGATTCTGGCATACAGCATCTCCTATTTACACCTAGTCAACTGCAAAGCAGCTAATTTTAAGGCGGGTATCTATAGCAGAAAGAACGAATGGTGGCAAATACTCTTGTTAAAACTTGCAATCAATGTGAATAGTTCAGCATTTTTGCTTAGCTATTGATAAATTCAACGGCTTGTTTTAGTTGTATTTGAGTACTGCTGAGCTCTGCTTTATAGCAAAGCACTTCAACTCCAGCGTCTTGTGCTTGTTTTAGTAATAACGAATATTTGGCGTCTATATGGTGTGCAGCAGACACTTTTTCAATGCCTGAATGTAAAACAGTGAATAAAAGTACGGCTCTACTTCCAGATTCGACCATTTCTGTGAGTTCTCGCAGATGTTTTTGGCCTCGAGTTGTCACTGCATCAGGGAAAAAACCTTGCCCTTCGGTTGATGCTTGTTGTTTAGTTGATATTTGTCGCTTAGTTGACACTTGTTGTTCGTCGAGCAAAGTGACGCTTTTTACTTCGATATAGCAAGGCGGCTTTTCGTTATCTTCAAGCAGAATATCAATGCGACTATTCTCACTGCCATATTTCACTTCGGTTCGTAACGCGTTATAACCTAAGAGTTCAACTATAGTCCCATTTTCAATTGCTTCCACCGCTAGCTGGTTTGCCCGCGCAGTATTTACACAAATACGGTGACCTTTGTCTGTTTCTGAGATCTCCCAGCTGTTTGGGTACTTTCTTTTTGCATTGTCTGATGTTGAGTACCACACCGTATTGCCAGGAGTCGCACATCCTGTCATCGCTCCAGTGTTAGCGCAGTGGATAGTACGCTCGCTGCCGTCTGGAAGTTGGATGTCAGTGAGAAAGCGTTTATAGCGTTTAATAAGAGTCGCTGGCTCTAATGGAGGATTGAAGTGCATATTACTTATTTAGAGAGGTAGGTTTTTATGTACAATGTTGCCAACATTACACCACAAGGTTCACCCATTGCCACAACTGCCCATAGAAGCTGTGATGCCAGATCTGCTCGCTGGCGTACAAACACACACTCAACTTATTCTAAAGGCCGCTCCCGGTGCCGGTAAGTCAACATTCTTCCCTTTACAGTTGGTTAAGACTAATGCCGTTCAAGGCAAAATCATTATGCTTGAACCAAGGCGTTTGGCTGCAAGGAATATTGCTACTTACTTAGCGAGCCAACTAGGAGAGAAAGTGGGAGAGAGCATAGGTTTTAGGGTTCGTGGTGAATCTAAAACCAGTAGTGCGACTCGCTTGGAAATCGTTACTGAAGGGATCATGACGAGAATGATCCAAACCGACCCTGAATTGATCGGGGTTGATATGGTGATCTTTGATGAATTTCATGAGCGCAGCATTCACGCAGATACCGCATTGTCGTTTAGCTTGGAGATCCAAGATGCGCTGCGTGACGATCTAAAAGTGGTGGTGATGTCGGCAACCTTAGATCAATACGCTCTGCAATCTTTGTTACCTGATGCCAAGTATGTTGAATCGCAAGGGCGAACTTTCCCGGTCGACTTCCGCTATCAGCCTCTCAATGCCAATGAATATTTAGCCCCTAAAATGGCTAATGTAATTCGCTCTTTGATGGAGAAGGAATCCGGTTCGTTGTTAGCATTCTTGCCTGGCGTTTCTGCAATTAAGCAGGTGGAGTCTCAACTAGAACAACTCTCTAGCGATATCGATGTGTGTCCTTTATATGGTCAACTCAGCTTTCCTCAACAGCAGAAAGCGATAGCACCATCAGAGAAAGAGCGTCGAAAAGTGGTTCTGGCCACCAATATTGCTGAAACCTCTTTGACCATTGAGGGCATTCGGTTAGTGGTGGACTCTGGTCTTGAACGAGTCGCCAAGTTTGATTTGAAAACCGGCATTACCAAGCTTGAACAAGTAAAAATTTCGCAGTCATCAGCTGAGCAAAGAGCGGGTCGTGCAGGGCGAATCGAAGAGGGCTTGTGTGTTCGTTTGTACAGCGAAACACAGCTTATGCAGCAACCTGCTGTACCAGAACCTGAAATTCTTCATTCTGATTTGTCTTCGTTGGTGTCTGAATTGACGCAATGGGGCGCTGCGAGTGCTGATGAACTGCAATGGTTAGACGTTCCACCAAAAGCTTCAACAGAACAAGGTAAGCAACTCTTACAAAACCTGGAACTGTTAGACGGTAATGGGCAGTTCACTCCGCTCGGTAAGCAAGCCCAGAGCCTAGGTATTGAGCCGCGTATCGCCAGCATGCTGATCAAAGCTCAGCAAAACAGTCCAGCCTTGTTGAATGTCGCGATTGTCGCTGCCGCTTTACTCGAAGAGCCGGAACGCAATGTGACGGATATTCAGCACTCTTTGCATCGACTTAAGCAAAGACAACATTCGAGAAATAGCGTGGTGATGCAGCGAGCGAAGAGTCTCGCTAGCAAACTCAATCATCACTTAGATTTGTCACAAGTTGACGAATCATTGCTACCATTAGTGCTTTGTTTTGCATTCCCAGACCGAATTGCACAAGCGAGAAGTGCGAGCAGCAGTGCCTTTCTTCTGGCGAATGGCCACGGCGCTGAAGTTCGTGATGATGACCCATTGGCGAACAATGACTATATCGTCGTGATTGATTTGATGCGTAGCACTGGGCAAGCCAGTCAAATTTTCTTAGCTACCGCGGTTGATATTGCGCAGCTAGAAGTTGAATTTCCAAAACTGTTTGTGCGTTCCGATTACGCCGATTGGGATGAGAAGCGTGGTCGCTTAGTGGCAGAGCAGCGAGTGTCTTTGGGTAGGTTGATTATCAGCACCAAAGCTTTACCTGAACCAGATTCGAATCAGGCGAGCCAAGCGCTACTCAATTATATCGCTCGCTGCGGACTGGAGCGCTTACATTGGACACCTTCGGCTAAACAGCTCGTTGAGCGTGTACGCTGCGCACAGCTTTGGATGCCAGAGCATGATTGGCCAGCGATGGATGACGCGAGTTTGATTGAACATATTGATGAGTGGCTATCACCATATCTGAATGGCATTAAGTCAGCCAAAGGGCTGTCGAATGTATCGATTGAACAAGCACTGTCGGCTTATCTTGGCTGGCCTCTGAATCAAGAAATAGATCAATGGCTACCTACTAATTACCTGATGCCAACGGGCAGTAAGAAGTCGATTCGATACCAATATCAATCTGAGCCAATGATCTCTGTTCGAATGCAGGAAGTCTTTGGTGAGCAAGATTCACCCTTGATTGCCCAAGGGCGTAAAAAGGTGGTGCTTGAGTTGCTTTCTCCTGCGCAACGACCACTGCAAATTACTCAGGATTTAGCCGGCTTTTGGGCTGGCGCGTACAAAGAAGTACAAAAAGAGATGAAAGGCCGTTACCCAAAACATCCTTGGCCGGATGACCCTGCTAATCATGTAGCAACCACTAAAACTAAACGACAGTTGAACCGATGATGACCAAAATGTTAACGCCAAAAAAGGCACCACCTAAAAAAGCGCCAGCAAAGAAGTCACCAGCGACGAAAGGCAAGCCTAGAAAGCCAAGAGCAGCAGCGAAAAAGACTAAACCTAAGGCTAAGCCGTCTGGCAAGAGAGGTTGGTTGAAGATTCTGTGGGGCATTTCTTGGAAAGCTGGCTTAGCACTTGCCGCATTGCTGTTGTTCGTCGGTATTTATCTGGATTCAGTGGTTAAGCAGCGTTTTGAAGGTCAGCTTTTTGATCTGCCAACCGTTGTTTATGCTCGTGTATTGGACCTATCTCCGGGTACTGCCGTTAGTTTGGTGCAAGTCAAAAATGAATTGGATGTGCTGAATTACCGCAAGGTGAACTCTCCTCGTCATCCGGGTGAGTACTCTTCTTCTTCAACCAAGATTGAAATGATTCGTCGTCCGTTCGAGTTTGTCGATGGACCGGAAGCGGATCGTCATGTGATGCTGCATTTCAACGGTAACGAGTTAACTCGTATACAGTCGCTAGAGAAGAAAGGCGACATGGGCTATCTACGTGTTGAACCGAAAATGCTTGGCATGCTTGAAAAAAGTAACGATGAGCAACGCCTGTTCTTAAAACGTAATCAGTTCCCAGAAGTGATGGTTGATGCCTTATTAGCGACTGAAGACCGAAGCTTCTATCAACACGATGGGGTATCGCCATTAGCAATCGCTCGTGCAATGGTCGTTAACGTCAAAGCTGGGCGAACGGTGCAGGGGGGGAGTACGCTGACACAACAGTTGGCAAAAAACCTATTCCTGTCCAGTGAGCGTACATTGTGGCGTAAGGTTCGTGAAGCCTACATTGCGCTTATCTTGGACCATCGTTACAGCAAAGATCGTATTCTAGAGGCTTACTTAAACGAGGTTTACCTTGGACAAAATGGTGGGCAAGCGATTCATGGCTTCGGTTTAGCATCCCGCTTGTACTTCGGTCAACCAATTCAAGAGCTCCGTATCGATCAGCTGGCACTGCTTGTAGGTATGGTGAAAGGACCCTCGTATTACAATCCGGTTCGTTATCCTGAGCGTGCTAAGACTCGACGCGATCTGGTTCTTCGTTTATTGATGCAGCAAGACATATTAACTCCGCGACAATACGAAGAAGCGGCGAGTCGTGATTTAGATATTCAAGACAACCCACGTATTGCTAGCCGTCAGCCAGCTTACTTCCAGCAAGTAAACATTGAGCTTAAGAGATATGTCGGCGATCGATTTGAAGCGAAAAAAGGGATTCGAGTCTTTACCTCTCTGGATCCAGTTTCCCAAGACAAGTTAGAAAAGTCGATTGCTCGTAAAGTGCCTGATTTATCTAAAACGGCAGGTAACAAGTTGGAAGCTGCTGCGATTGCTGTCGATAGAAATACTGGAGAAATCCGAGCGATGGTCGGCGGTAAACGTACCGGTTACGATGGTTTTAACCGAGCCTTGAACGCGAGTCGCCCTATTGGTTCTTTGGTTAAGCCAGCAATCTACTTGACTGCATTAGAACAACCTCAGAAATACACGTTGGCGACAACATTGAAGGACACGCCACTGAGCTTAAAAGGCAGTAAGGGTAGCGTATGGAGCCCAAGAAACTTCGATCGTAAGTTCCGTGGCGATGTGCCCTTGTATGTGGCGCTTTCTAAGTCTTACAACGTACCTACCGTTCGTTTAGGCATGCAGTTAGGCATTGATAGCGTCTCGGATACCATTGGAAAGCTGGGTGTCGATAAAAATGAGATTCGCCCTGTGCCGTCGATGTTTTTGGGTTCGTTCTCACTGACTCCGTTCCAAGTTGCTCAGATGTACCAAACCATTACCAACTCTGGCCGCATCGCACCTTTGTCTGCACTTCGTTCTGTTGTTGATAATGATGGCGAGGTTCTGTATCAGTCGATTCCTCGTGTATCACAAAGCGTTGACCAGCAAGCAGCTTGGTTAACAACCTATGCGATGAAGCGGGGTGTATCGGAAGGTACAGGCCGTTTCTTACAAGGTCAATTTGCGTGGGCTGGGTTAGCTGGTAAAACGGGCACGAGTAATGACAGTCGAGACAGTTGGTTTGTTGGTGTTGATGGTCGTGAAGTCACGACGATTTGGTTAGGCCGAGATGACAATAAACCGACTAAACTAACAGGTTCTAGCGGTGCGTTGCGTGTCTATGCCGATTATCTGAAGCAAAGAACGCCTGAACAGCTATTGCTGCCTTGGCCAACAGGAATTGCGACCGTTAGCTTCACTCGAACTTCTGAAGGGGCGTTAGAGTTTGACTGCGGTGGTACAGTGAAATTGCCGGTCTGGGATGAAAGTGGCAGCATTAAAAAGGGCTGTGAAAGTCAACCAAAACAGTGGCTAAAGAAGCTTTTTCAGTGGTAAAGTCATAACAGAAAAGAATGACAAGGATAGTTTAGATAATGATTTATCGTTGGTTAGTGAGTAGCTTGGGTATTGTCGGTACTGTGATCAGTTTTCAACTGTTTGCCGCTACTGCAGCACAGGTTGATTCATCAGAACATGTTGAACTTAAAGAAGCTCATAAAAGGCCAACCGTTGCTGTCGTTCTTGCTGGTGGTGGTGCAAAAGGTGCAGCTCACATTGGTGTGCTTAAAGCCCTAGAAGAGATGCAAATCCCGGTTGATTACATTACTGGTACCAGTATGGGCTCATACGTTGGTGGTCTTTATGCGACAGGGATGAGCGCAGACGAGATCGAGAGCTTTATTTATACGGTTGATTGGAATCGCGGTTATCGTGATCGCGTTAACCGTAGTGATCGTCGTGTACGTGATAAAGAATATGAAGACCGTTATCAACTGAATACCGATCTCGGTTTAGGTTGGGGCGAAATCAAAGCAAGGAAAGGTGTGGTTCAAGGTCAGAATATGTTGCGTATTCTGCGTGAGACCACAGGTAACCTCTCTCCACTCGACTCTTTTGACCATCTTGCTATTCCCTACCGTTCAGTAGCAACTGACATTATCGAACTGGAAGAGGTCGTCATCGATCATGGTCATCTTGTCGATGCGATGATGGCCAGCATGTCGGTACCCGGAGCGCTTCCCCCTTATTCCTTAGATGGTCGAATGCTGGTTGATGGCGGTGTCACCAATAATATGCCCGTCGACGTTGCCAGAGCGATGGGGGCGGATATTGTCATTGCGGTGGATATCAGTACCAATTACAAAGGCAAAGAAGACTTCACTACCTTTTTAGCCGCAGCCGATCAACTTTCTAACTACCTTGTTCGTCGCAGCACTCAAGAGCAAGCGAAAACATTGACGGAAGAGGATGTATTCCTACGGCCAGATGTTGGGCAAATGGATACTACAGAATTCGATAAAATGCCGGGCGCCTACCTAGCGGGTTATGATGCTGCGATCCAGAACAGCTCTGAGCTTTCTAAGTTGTCACTCTCTAACGCGGATTATCAGAAGTATATCGATCATAAGCAGCAAGCTCGAAAGCAGCTAAAACATGGCGATCAGACTGTGGTTGATAGAGTTGTTATTAACAACAACACCCACTATTCAGATAAGTTGATCGAAAATCGTTTAAACCTCGATTCTGGTCAGGTTATTAAAACCAGTGAAATCGAATCTAAAGTGAAAGATCTTTATGCCTTAGATCGGTTCGAGTTGGTTACTTATGAATTTGAAAATGTTGATGGCGAGGATCAGCTGCTGGTCGATGTGAACGAAAAATCTTGGGGTCCAAACTACCTCAATTTTCGATTTTTTCTTGAAGATGACTTTTCTACTACCAGCCAGTACTCGCTCGGTGTCTCTGCCAACTTTACCGATATTAATAAGCATGGTGCAGAGCTAAGAACTAATATCGAGATGGGAACGGACAAACGTATTGAGGCGGAACTCTTCTCACCATTCTTTTCGAGTCAAAAATTGTTCACATCTGTGTCTATTGCTTACAGCAACCAGAATCGAAACCTGCCAGCAGGAATCGGCGAGATTGGAGAACCTACACTGGATGCAACCAAAGACTATTTACCAATGTCTTATCAAGAGTATCTGAGTGAATTGGCATTGGGCTATCAACCGACATTGTGGCAAGAGCTGAAATTTGGTGCACGTTATACAGATGGTAGTATTGAGGTGGCATCATTACCTTCACTAGGAAGTGGTGGCTATAAACGTATTGGTGCCTTTGCCAGTTATAGATTGGATACTTTGGATAACTTCAGTCTTCCTACCGAAGGTTATTTTGTCGATTTAGAGTACCTTATCTCTCATGACGATTTTGAGAATGAGAGTTCTAATGGTGGTTCAGATTTTTCTTCTGAGAGTGATACAGTCTTTGAACTTTCGGCCAATTTTATGGCAGCACAAAGCATTGAAAAGCATACTTTAGTCGCAAAGGTTGATTACGGCATCGTAGAAAGTAAAAACTCAGTCTTTCCGATTGATCCGAAAGAGCTAGGAGGGTTCCTTAATCTATCCGGTATTCCAAGGAATAGTCTGATCGGGCAAAACTTGGCGTACACCAGTTTGATCTACCGTTATAAGTGGTTTGAAAATGACTTCGGCCTCTTTGAATCACCGTTCTACGTGGGCGCCTCTATTGAACATGGTGGTGTTTGGTCGAACAATGACTTAAAACTGGATGAAGCACCAATGTATACTGCAGGTTCTGTTTTTGCGGGTGTCGACTCACCCATCGGGCCGATCATATTAGCTTATGGTCGAACCGAAGATAACTTTGATTCGGTGTATCTGATTGTCGGTACTTCCTACAAATAATCATGCGTAGAGTCACTGTTTAACTGCGTAAATAGGCAAAAATAGTGGGACTTTCGTCTTAACTTGCTATGTTGGTCAAAATGATAAGATTTTAATTTAACGTTAAATTTGCTATTCTACCGCCCACAGTTTGGCCTCTAAGACGCCGCTCATCAATACAAATTGAATGACAAAAATGGCAATGGAGAGCCAAGTTTCCAAGGATGTTCGCTTCTTTATTTTACTAATAATTATGAAGGTAAGAAGTGAACCGCAATGAGAGGAAAAAAGTCGTGCTTGAAGCCTACCGTAAACACGTCGAAGAACGTGCTGCCGAGGGAGTTGTCCCAAGACCACTAGATGCTGAGCAAGTCGCTGGCCTAGTTGAACTTCTGAAGAATCCACCTCAAGGTGAAGAAGAAATCATTCTTGATCTACTAGAAAACCGCATTCCACCGGGTGTAGATGAAGCTGCTTACGTAAAAGCAGGCTTCCTTACTGCTATCACTAAAGGTGAAGTAACATCTCCACTAGTAAGCAAAGCAAAAGCTGCACAGCTACTTGGTACTATGCAAGGCGGTTACAACATCGAATCTCTAGTATCTCTACTAGA
This sequence comes from Vibrio sp. SNU_ST1, assembly GCF_030563405.1. Taxonomy (NCBI): domain Bacteria; kingdom Pseudomonadati; phylum Pseudomonadota; class Gammaproteobacteria; order Vibrionales; family Vibrionaceae; genus Vibrio; species Vibrio sp. SNU_ST1. Next base: position 2,620,423 of record NZ_CP130748.1, on the reverse strand, counting down.
TGACGCTGAGCTTGCTCCAATCGCAGTTAAAGCCCTGTCTCATACTCTACTGATGTTCGATGCGTTCTATGACGTAGAAGAGAAAGCGAAAGCAGGTAACGCTTCAGCACAACAAGTACTTCAATCTTGGGCTGATGCTGAATGGTTCACAGCTAAAAACAAAGTAGCGGAAAAGATCACCGTTAAAGTATTTAAAGTTACCGGTGAAACCAACACTGATGACTTATCGCCAGCGCCTGATGCATGGTCACGTCCCGATATCCCAGTGCACGCGAAAGCGATGCTGAAGATGGAACGTGATGGCATTACTCCTGATGAACAGGGTAGCGTTGGTCCAATCAATCAAATTGAAGAAATGCAAAAAGACGGCGTTCCACTGGCTTACGTTGGTGATGTTGTTGGTACAGGTTCTTCACGTAAATCGGCAACAAACTCAGTACTTTGGTTCATGGGTGAAGATATCCCATTCGTACCAAACAAGCGTACTGGCGGTGTTTGCCTTGGTGGTAAAATTGCACCAATCTTCTACAACACAATGGAAGATTCAGGCGCACTACCAATTGAACTGAACGTACAAGACATGAACATGGGCGATATCATTGATATCTACCCGTACGAAGGTGTTGTTCACAAGAACGGTTCTGTGATTTCAAACTTTGAGCTAAGCAAAGTACTTCTTGATGAAGTGCGTGCTGGTGGCCGTATTCCACTGATCATTGGTCGTGGCCTAACTGGTCGTGCTCGTGATGCTCTAGGCCTAGCTGAAACCGATCTGTTTGCTAAACCAATCGATCCTTCTGCTTCTGATAAAGGCTACACGTTAGCTCAGAAGATGGTAGGTAAAGCGTGTGGCGTTGAAGGTGTGCGTGCGGGTCAGTACTGCGAACCTAAAATGACAACGGTAGGTTCTCAAGATACTACCGGTCCTATGACGCGTGATGAGCTGAAAGATCTGGCTTGTCTTGGCTTCTCTGCGGATCTTGTGATGCAGTCTTTCTGTCACACATCTGCATACCCGAAACCAGTTGATGTAAACACTCACCATACACTGCCTGATTTCATCATGAACCGCGCGGGTGTTTCACTTCGTCCGGGTGATGGTGTTATCCACTCATGGTTAAACCGTATGCTTCTTCCTGATACTGTAGGTACAGGTGGTGACTCGCATACTCGTTTCCCTCTAGGTATTTCATTCCCTGCTGGTTCTGGTTTGGTAGCATTTGCTGCGGCAACAGGCGTTATGCCTCTTGATATGCCTGAATCTATCTTGGTTCGCTTTAAAGGCGAAATGCAACCGGGTATCACACTACGTGACCTAGTACATGCAATTCCGCTTTACGGCATCAAGCAAGGTCTACTAACGGTAGAGAAAGCAGGAAAGATCAATGAGTTCTCTGGTCGTGTACTAGAAATTGAAGGTGTTGAGCACTTATCTGTTGAGCAAGCATTTGAGCTTTCTGATGCATCTGCTGAGCGTTCTGCTGCAGGTTGTACGGTTAAGCTATCTCAAGAGTCTATCGATGAGTACCTGAACTCGAATATCGTTATGCTTAAGTGGATGATTGCTGAAGGTTATGGGGATGTTCGTACGATTGAGCGTCGTATCACGGCAATGGAAGAGTGGTTAGCGAACCCTGAGTTGCTATCTGCTGATTCAGATGCGGAATACGCGCACGTTATCGAGATTGACCTTGCTGACATCGATCAACCAATCCTATGTGCACCAAACGATCCAGATGATGCTCGTCTTCTATCTGACGTTCAAGGCACAGAGATTCAAGAAGTGTTCATCGGTTCTTGTATGACCAACATCGGCCACTTCCGTGCTGCTGGTAAGATGCTTGAAGAGTTCAATGGCTCTTTAAATACTCGCCTATGGGTTGCTCCGCCAACTAAGATGGATAAAGACCAACTGACAGAAGAAGGCTACTACGGCATCTTCGGTCGTGCTGGGGTACGTATCGAAACTCCGGGTTGTTCATTATGTATGGGTAACCAAGCTCGTGTTGCTGATGCTTCGACGGTTATGTCTACGTCTACTCGTAACTTCCCGAACCGTTTAGGTAATGGTGCGAACGTTTATCTAGCTTCTGCCGAACTTTCTGCTGTTGGTGCGATTCTTGGTCGTATTCCAACTAAAGAAGAGTACTTAGCGTACGCTGATAAGATCAATGCAACCGCTGCCGATACATACCGTTACCTGAATTTCCATAAAATGGGTCAGTACACGGACAAAGCAGACACGGTTATTTTCCAAGAACCAGCCTAGTTCCTCGTTATATTTGTAGCAGCAGCGTTGTTGACTGCGTACGTTCACCCTAATCACATAGAGCTTCTATGCTCATAGGGGGGGGAACGTACTTGTCGCCTAGCTGCAACTCCAACTATTTAGGGGAACCCAAATGATAGAGCGTCTACTTCGGTAGGCGTTTTTTTATGTCTGAATGCTGGACGACGAGCGACTCGATCTCTTGATGACTTCGCTATATACTCTCGCCTCATTTTTACCCTATCTGTCATTAGTGCGCGGAGCCTTTATGGAATTTGAATTTACACGAAACACTTTAATGGGCGAGTACTATGTAAAGTGCAGCATGGGTCATGAAATTGTTGGCCGCTGGCTTCAAGAAGAGATCGGGAAAGATAAGCAGAAACTGGATCATGTGATGGCGTTGATTGAGCAATCTCGACAAGATCTGAGCAATGAAGTGACGCTACTAGGCAAAGAGATCAGCCTAGCGATCAATGAAGATGACGTAACGATTCAAGAAAATGTGCTAGGGCACGAACAAGAGATGGAAGAGGGCAGTGAGTTCGATTTCTATAATTGTGAAAGCGAAGCAAGCTGCGGAATTGACGATTTCGAGTTGCTCATCGAACGTTGGATGGACTTTTTAGGTTATTAAGGTCTAACTTTCTAATCTTAGTTAGCCTCTATTCTTGAGTCACTTAGAGTTTTGAAGGCTCAGTTGCCCAAAACTGGAGCAACAATAGCGCTACGCATTAAGATAGTGAAAAGGCCGCACCATATTGGTGCGGCCTTTTTTGTTTTTACCATTCAATACTCTTCATGTTATTTAAAATCAAATACTTAAAGTTTTGGCACGCTACTTGGATTGTAATAAGAGTATTAACGGATTAAGTGAAGAATTTAAGGAAAGAATATGAAATTAATAAATGCCATTGTTAAGCCATTCAAATTAGACGATGTACGCGAAGCGCTCTCTGATGTGGGTATTGAAGGTATGACGGTTTCTGAAGTGAAAGGCTTTGGTCGTCAGAAGGGGCACACTGAATTGTATCGTGGTGCAGAGTACCAAGTGGACTTCCTACCAAAGGTAAAGCTAGAGATTGCAACCCAAGCTGAAAATGTTGACCGAGTTGTTGAAGCGATTAGCCAAGCGGCGCACACCGGAAAAATCGGCGATGGCAAAATTTTTGTGTATGACCTAAGCCAAGCCGTACGAATTCGTACCGGTGAAATGGATGCTGAAGCACTTTAAAGAATTACAAGGACTGGAGACTTTAATATGGAACTTACAACAACAGTAACGGAACTACGTTACGCACTAGACACTTTTTTCTTCCTCATTTCAGGTGCGTTGGTAATGTGGATGGCTGCAGGCTTTGCGATGTTAGAAGCTGGCCTCGTTCGTTCAAAGAACACCACAGAAATTTTAACTAAGAACATTTGTTTGTACGCAATTGCTTGTACGACTTTCTTAGTCGTTGGTTACAACATTATGTATGTAGATAACGGCGAAGGTGGCTGGTTGCCGTCATTTGGTACTCTGATTGGTACTCAAGGTGAAGGTGCAGACCACTCATTAGAATCAGACTTCTTCTTCCAAGTCGTTTTCGTTGCAACAGCAATGTCTGTGGTATCAGGTGCGGTTGCTGAGCGAATGAAACTTTGGTCATTCCTTATCTTCTCTGTCGTGCTAACAGCATTCATCTACCCAATGGAAGGTTACTGGACTTGGGGCGGTGGTTTTCTATCAGAAGCTGGTTTCAGTGACTTTGCTGGTTCAGGTATCGTACACATGGCCGGTGCTTCAGCAGCGTTAGCGGGTGTGCTTCTACTGGGTGCTCGTAAAGGTAAATATGGTAAGAACGGTGAAATCTACCCGATTCCAGGTTCAAACATGCCACTGGCAACGCTAGGTACATTTATCCTTTGGTTTGGTTGGTTCGGTTTCAACGGCGGTTCTCAACTAATGGTTTCGGATTTTGAGAACGCAACAGCAGTAGGTCAAATCTTCCTTAACACCAACGCAGCAGCTGCAGCAGGTGCGATTGCAGCACTACTAGTATGTAAAACAACTTGGGGTAAAGCCGACCTAACAATGATTCTGAACGGTGCGTTAGCTGGCCTAGTTGCAATCACTGCAGATCCTCTATCTCCATCCCCCCTATTTTCGGTAGCGATTGGTTCTGTATCTGGTGCCTTGGTTGTATTCAGTATCATTGCTCTAGATAAAGCTAAGATTGACGATCCAGTGGGTGCTATCTCGGTACACGGTGTATGTGGTTTCTTCGGTTTAATGGCTGTTCCACTAAGCAATGCTGATGCAACATTTGGTGCTCAATTGTTGGGTGCAGCAGTCATCTTTGCATGGGTATTCGGAGCGAGCTTAGCGGTATGGGCAGTGCTTAAAGCGACAATCGGTATCCGAGTAACTGAAGATGAAGAGCTGGAAGGTATGGACATGCACGATTGTGGTGTTGGCGCTTACCCAGAGTTTGTGTCTGTAAAATAGAACGTTGTTAACTAATCTATAATTTACAAACATTTACATATTACCCACTTGAAACCTGCTCTCATGAGCAGGTTTTTTTGTGTTCTATCATTGAAATTAATATTTTAATAAATATAATAACGCAACTGATAGACATTATCATTTCGATATAAAGGACTTTACCAATGAAAAAACTGCTAACTCTTTCAGCTCTAGCATGTAGCGCAATCGCACCAACGGCTGCAATCGCTGCTGAAGAAGTAAACGTATACTCTTACCGTCAACCTTTCCTTGTTGAACCTATGTTTGATGAGTTCACAAAAGAGACTGGCATCGAGGTGAATGTTAAGTTTGCTAAGAAAGGTTTAGCAGAGAAGCTAGCTCAAGAGGGCGAATACAGCCCAGCAGATGTGGTATTAACTGTTGATATCAGCCGTCTATCCGAGCTAACTGAAAAAGGTTTAGTTCAAGCTGTAGAAAGTGATGTTCTAGAAAAGAATATCCCAGCTCAGTACCAAGACACAGCTAACGAGTGGTTCGCTCTAACAACTCGTACACGTAGTGTTTACTCTTCTCGTGACCGTGTTGGTCGTCTAGGTGAAGATTTCACTTACGCTGATCTAGCTAAGCCAGAGTTCAAAGGTAAAATCTGTACTCGTAGCGGTAAGCACCCATACAATGTTTCTCTAGTATCTTCGATGATTGCTCACAAAGGTGAAGCTGAAACGAAAGAATGGCTAGAAGGCGTAAAAGCAAACCTAGCACGTAAGCCTCAAGGTAATGACCGTGCACAAGTTAAAGCGATCAAAGAAGGTCTATGTGACGTTTCTCTTGGTAACAGCTACTACTTAGGTAAGATGGTTAACGATAAAGAGCAAAAAGCTTGGGCTGACGCTGTTTACCTTAACTTCCCTAACCAAGAGACAACAGGTACTCACGTAAATATCTCTGGTATGGCAATGGCTAAATTCTCTCCAAATAAAGAGAACGCAGTTAAGCTAATGGAATTCCTATCTGGTGACGTGGCGCAAGGCATGTACGCAGAAGTGAACTACGAATACCCAGTTAAAGCTGATGTTAAACCTTCAGAGCTTGTTGCTTCTTGGGGTGAATTCAAAGCTGATACAATTTCTCTAGACCAAATTGCTGACCACCACGCAGCAGCAATCAAGCTACTAGACGAAGTTAAGTTCGATCTATAATTTTTTACTGTAGGCTTCGGCCCAAGTAAAATGACAGCCTCAAGTCGCCATTTCGGTAACTTGGGGTTGTTTTGTTTTGGAAAATCACTTTTTGATACAAAGCTCCCCATTAATCCCCAGAGTTATGAGCATCTCACCTTGAAGTCATTACAGTATATGGGTATAAATAACCCCCCATTAAAAGGATATGAGATGTATTTGCAAATGCATTTGTGTTTCATTAAGCCTCGTTGTAGTTAGGCGATGAAAGAAAAGAATTATTTATGGAACACCAGTAGCTGTATCATTGCTGTATTGCTGGTTTTACCGATTTTAGCGATTTTTACGACTGCTGTTGGAGAAACTGATGAGCTATTTTCTCATCTTATGTCCACAGTAATGCCCACCTATACTTATAATACGGTGGTTTTAGTCATAGGAACCTTATCCCTGTCTTTGGCTTTTGGTATTCCGTCAGCTTGGATTATGGCAATGTGCCGTGTTCCAGGAGAGCGCGTTTTACAGTGGGCGTTAGTGCTGCCATTAGCAATGCCAGGCTATATTGTCGGGTATATCTTTACCGATTGGTTCGACTTTGCTGGTCCGGTTCAAATTCTGCTACGAGATTTAACAGGGTGGGGCCCTGGAGAGTACTGGTTCCCAGACATTAGAACCTTGTTCGGAGCTATTATTGTTCTGTCACTTGTTCTCTACCCCTATGTTTATTTGCTATGCCGCGCGGCGTTTATGGAGCAAAACGTCTCCTTATTGCAATCCGCTCGGTTGCTAAAATGTTCACCTTGGGTAAGTTTTCGTCGTATTTCCTTGCCGCTTGTTCGTCCATCAATGGCGGTCGGTCTATCGCTGGTTGCAATGGAAACCATTGGTGACTTTGGTACCGTAAGTTACTTTGCAGTCAATACCTTAACGACTGCGGTTTACGATACTTGGTTAGGTTACTCCAGCTTAACGGCTGCTGCGAAAATATCGGCGATCATGCTGGTTATCGTGATCCTACTATTGAGTTCAGAGCGCTATAGCCGTCGCAAACAGAAATTATTCCAGAATCAATTCAGTAGTCGTGAAGATTTTCGTTACGACCTTTCCGGTTGGAAGAAGTGGCTAGCATTGTTTTGGTGTTGGGGGTTGGTGTGTGTCGCATTCTTGTTCCCTCTTGCCCAGTTAATGATTTATGCCTACAAATATTTTGCTCAAAGCTGGACCCCTGAATTCAGAGAGTATGCCGTTAATAGCCTTTATGTTTCGGTAGTCGCTGCAATTATTGGTGTCGTTATTGCTTTGATTGTGAACTTCAATCAACGTGTTAGCCCAAGTAAGAAAAACCAGGCTTATATGCGTATCGCTTCCATGGGCTACGCCGTTCCAGGCACCGTGTTAGCCATTGGTGTGATGGTCCCTGTGTTGTTTATGGATCACTTAGTCAACGACATTGCAAAAGTGATGGAATGGACAGGACCAGGTTTGATCTTCTCTGGTTCTATGTTTGCACTTATCTTTGCCATGGTCGTGCGTTTTTCAGCGGTTGCAATTGGCAGCATTGAAAGTAGCTTGAGTAAAGTTTCTCCTTCATTGGATATGGCATCTAAGACAATGGGCTGCAATACCAACCAGATGTTACGTCGTGTTCATTTACCTTTGATTAAACGAGGCGCATTGATCGCCGGATTATTGGTGTTTATCGAATCAATGAAAGAGTTAAATGCGGCATTACTGCTACGCCCTTTCAATTTCGAAACATTGGCGACTTATGTTTATAACTATGCCTCAGATGAACACCTCGAGTTGGCGGCGATGCCTGCTGTATTATTGGTGTTAGTGGGTTTAATTCCTCTGATTATCGTAAACCGTTCCTTGGAGCAGAAACACTAATGAGTTGTGCATTATCAATTAAAGATCTGACTTGTAAGTACGAGTCCCAAACTATTTTGGAATCTCTTTCTTTAGAAGTTGAGCATGGTGAAATTGTTTGTCTGCTTGGTGCCAGTGGTTGTGGTAAAACTACGCTGCTTAAAGCGATTGCCGGCTTGCTTCCATTGAGTAGTGGTGTCATGAGCTTGAACTGTCAAACCATCGACGATGGGGACAACTGGTTACCACCTGAGCAGAGAAACATCGGAATGATCTTTCAAGATTACGCCCTGTTTCCGCACTTGACGGTAAACCAGAATATCTGCTTTGGCCTCAAAGGCCTCTCTGAGCAGCAAAAGAAAGAGAAAGTTCAAGAGATGTTGGAGCTCGTTCACTTAGATGAGTTCGGTGACCGATACCCACATCAACTTTCTGGTGGTCAACAGCAGCGCGTAGCGATTGCTCGTTCTTTAGCGTACAAGCCAGACTTATTGTTATTGGATGAACCCTTCTCAAATATTGATACTCAAGTTCGCCATGAGTTGATCTCTCAGATTCGTAAAATATTTAAAAAGCAGGGTGTTACTGCTATTTTTGTAACGCACAGCCGTGAAGAAGCATTCGCTTTTTCAGATAAAATGGCGGTAATGAACCATGGTGTGATTGAGCAATATGGTTCAGCATCTGAGTTGTACTTCCACCCATCGAGTAAGTTTGTTGCTGATTTCTTAGGTGGTGGTAGCTACTTGAATGCAAAGCGTATTTCAGATAACGAATTTGAAACGAGCTTGGGTCTGATAGAAGCGAAAGCACAAACTCAGATTGAAGTGGGTGCGGAATGTGCGTTGTTACTAAGACCACAACATATAGTGGCGAGTCATGATGTTGACAGTAATTTGTCCGTGTTGGAACAACAATTTATGGGCGACCACTGTCGTTATGTGATTGAAGCTAACGGTCAGAAACTGTTAGCAACCTCTTCAGAGGCTCTAGGTGTTGGCATGCCGGTAACCGTAAAAGTAGATACTAAAGGTGTGTTGGCGTTTTAATGATACGCAGTAAGTATACTTTCTGCCGAAAGTAAAATGCATTCGTAAAAAAGCCCAGTACTTTGATACAGAGTACTGGGCAAGAGTTCTTCACCTATAGGCTTTAACAAGGCAGTGGTTTGTTAAGTCCCATTCAAAACTGCTGCACTCTATAAATCTATAGAGAGAGGAAGTCTTTCACTTTTTGAAGAACACGTTCTGCAGTGTCTTTATCTTCCATTTCTGCGAAGATTCGCAGTAACGGCTCTGTTCCGGAGAAGCGGGCGATCACCCAGCCGCCATTTTTGAAGTACACTTTGGCACCATCTTCATAGCTAACTTTTTCAATTTCGTATTCAAATTCAGGCAGTTGTTTCTCTACGTAAATCTTGGTGTAGAGCGCTTCTTTCTCTGAAGGTTTAAACTGGCAATCTCCTTCAGCGGTGTAGGCATAGCCATACTTAGAGTAAATTTCATCAAGTAATTCAGACAGCTTCTTGCCTGTCACACTGATCATCTCAACCAGTAAGCTTGAAGCAAATACGCCATCCTTACCTTTGATGTGACCTCGAATGGTTAAACCGCCCGAGCTTTCACCACCAATCAGTGAATCATCCGCATCCATTTGAGAGCTGATATGCTTAAAGCCTACAGGAACCTCAAAGCTCTTCTCACCATGATCCGCCGCTACTTTGTCTAGTAGATGCGTGGTGGCGATGTTACGAACGACAGAGCCCTTCCAGCCTTTGTATTCCAGTAAGTAGTAGTAAAGTAGGAGTAGTACTTCGTTAGGGTGAATGAAGTGACCTTTCTCATCAATGATCCCTAAACGGTCGGCATCGCCATCAGTACCAATACCAATGTCATATCCTTCTGCTGCCACCAAGTGCTTCAAGCGATAGAGCGTAGCGGCATTCGGAGAAGGCATTAGGCCCCCGAAATCTGGGTTCTTACCATCGTTGATTACATCGACATCACAGCGACCGTTGATCAGTACTGTTTGCAGAGCATTTTTCGCAACACCAAACATTGGATCAATCAGTACGCGCAGATTGGCTTTCTTTATCGAATCGATATCAATGAAGTTGATGATTGAATCAACAAAGTCGTTCATCGGGTTGATGATCTCGATTTCTTTGTCGTTTAACGCTTGTTCGAAATCGACTCGTATAACATCTTCGTTGGTCAGTGTTGCGATTTGCTGTTCGATCTTCTCTGTGATGATCTCGTCAGCATCGCGTCCACCTTCAATGAACACCTTGATGCCGTTATAGTCCGCAGGGTTGTGAGAAGCGGTAATACACGCAGAGTAAATACACCCCATCTCTTTTGCTTGGAACATCACGATAGGTGTTGGAACGAACTTATCAATGAAGCTTACTTTGATGTTGTTCGCCGCAAGTACTTCAGCAAACCAACATGCCGCTTTATCGGAAAGGAAGCGACGGTCATAGCCAATAACGAAGCCATTTTTCGCTGCATCTTCATTATTGATGATGTTAGCGAGCGCTTGCGCTACAAGGCGAACATTGTCTCTGGTGAACTCTTCACCAATAAACGCGCGCCAGCCACCTGTACCAAATTTAATCATTAGAAAATCCTTTTAGTCTCATTGCCTCAAGTTGATAAAGACTTGAGGCAAGAGCTGTTCGTTAAATTAAGTGACTAGCCTAGAACAACGACAACATCGTTCACGCTGCCTTCTGCTTGTACTGGGATTGCACCTTCAACTGACTCACCGTTGATAGTGATAGAGGCAACCCCTTTGCTTACTGCATTCGGGTTTTGCACTGTGATGTTGTAAGTCGCGCCACGCCATTGACGAGTAACCTCGAATTCCGGCCAATCAGTCGGGATACAAGGATCGACTGTTAATCCTTCAAAGCCTGTGCGAACACCAAGAATAAAGTTGGTTACCGCGAAGTAAGCCCAACCAGAGGTACCCGTTAACCAAGGGTGGTTTGCACGACCATGGTCTTGGTGATCTTTACCCATGATGAACTGCACGTACGAGTAGGGTTCTGCGTAACGCGTTTCAATCATGTCGTTTTGGTTGTACGGGTTCAGTGCGTCGTAGAACTTCATCGCACGGTCACCACGACCTAGCTTCGCTTCTGCTACCCAAGCCCATGGGTTCGGGTGAGAGAAGATTGCGCCATTCTCTTTTACGCCTTGATAAACGCGAGTCACAAAGCCGATATCATCGTTTGGTGTTGCGAATGAAGGAGAATTTAGGTGCAAGCCGTATTCAGAGAATAGGTTCTCATCAACTGCATCCATCGCTTTCTCGCCACGCTCTTGAGAAACCGCGCCAGATAGAACCGCTAGCGTGTTTGACTCAAGGTGTACACGACCTTCAGCTTGTTGAGCGGTACCGATCTTGTCGCCATTTTTTGTTAGACCACGGATGTACCAACCACCCTCGTCATCCCAAAGGTGCGTTTCACAAGCTTCGCGAACATTAGCTGCCATTTCAGTGTATTTAGTAACGTCAGCATCGTTATTGCGGAACTTAGCCAGGTCTAAAAATTCTTGTAGAGCCCAGAAATGTAGGAATGAAACCATTGAAGATTCACCACCACCTAGGTTCAAACAGTCATTCCAGTCTGCGCGAAGACCCTTACAGATACCTGTTTGACCCACGTATTCAGCAGAGAAGTTCAGTGCGGCTTTCATGTGTTCGTAAACCGTTGCTTCGCCACCATCTGCGTATGGAATCACTTCGTCAAAGAAATCGTGTTCTCCGGTTTCCATCACATATTTGATGATGGTTGGTACGATCCATAAGTGATCATCAGAACAGGTATCGTCAATGCCGTGGATCTTGTCGTCGTCTGAAGGCGTTGGAACAACCGTTGGCGATTTTGAAGGTTCAACGTCAGCTTTCTCTGGATCAAACCAGTCTGGATCAAATAGGTGTAGACCGTAGCCGGCTTTCACTTGGCCGCGAAGCAGGTCGATAATACGTTTCTTAGTCATTTGTGGGTTGGCATGAGGTACTGAAATCGCATCTTGCGCAGTATCACGGTAACCAAGACCAGTACGGCCGCCAACTTCAATGAATGATGCAAAACGCGACCAAACTACACAGGTTTCTGCTTGGTACAGTGTCCAAGTGTTGATCATGGTGTCTAAGCCTTCGTTTGGAGACTTAACTTGGAACTTGTTGCAGCGTTCATCCCAGTGATCTTTGATGCCTTGGAAAGCCGCATCTACATTGGCTGTGTCTTGGTACTTCTCACGTAGGCGCTCACCGTTGCCTTTGCCGATACCTAGCACGTAAGCAAAGCGAACTTCTTCACCCGGCTGAATCGTAAATTGCTTGTGCAGAGAACCACAGTGGTTGTAACAAGTTTGAGCGCTGTTAGAACACTTACCGTTTTCAACCGCAATTGGATTTGCTTCATCACGGTACATGCCAAGGAAGTTGTCACGTTGGCCATCGTAGCTGTCTGGTGAGAAAGTTGAAGCTAGGTAGTAGAAGCCTTCAAAGTCGTTAGTGTTGTAGTACAGGTCGTATTCCAGAACACCTTCTTGGTAAGACGTGCCCGCAGAGTACAAAGACATCTGATGGTTTTGATTGTCTGATTGAATATGGCTGAAAGAGAACTCAACAAACGAGAAAGTGCTGATGGTTCTTGGCTTGTCAGTGTTGTTCTTTAGTACAACGTCCCAAACTTCTGCATCTTCACCCTTAGGCACAAAGAGAGTCTTAGTTGCTGTAATGCCGCTGTATTCACATTTGAACTTTGAGTATGACAGGCCGTGACGAACTTCGTAGTTCGCTTCATCTAGGCTCTTTGCCACTGGCTGCCAAGAGATAGACCAGTAATCACCTGTCTCATCATCACGTAGGTAAACATAGTGTCCTGGACGGTCGAAGGTACCGTTTGGACGGAATTTAGTAACACGGTTGTATTCCGGAGAATTGTAGAACGAGTAACCGCCCGCATTGTGCGAAATCACGGTACAAAACTTTTCAGTACCTAGGTAGTTTGTCCAAGGTGCTGGTATATCAGGGCGAGTGATGACGTATTCGCGATTGTCGTTATCGAAATAGCCGTATTTCATTGTCATTTCCTTTTTAACAAACTGCATCTATGCAGCTAATTTTCTAAATAGTGATGCTGAGTCTTATCTGACTGAACACCTTAATCAGGGTTAAGCTGATACTCGGTGTGAGTATGCTTTGGTTTTGTTTTATTCAGCTTTCCAAGGGTTGCGATAGTCAATATTGAGTCTGTCGAGTAATGGCAGGTGACCCTTTAGGCGAGATAGGTAATCTAGCCAGTTTCGGTTGTTTTTATGTGTCCAACATCCTTCAGCTAAAGCGCTAATTCTTGGGAATACCATGTAATCCATACGCTTTTGGTTGGTGACGATCTCACACCATAGAGCACACTGAATTCCGCGGATCCGCTTACGAATTGGGTCGGTGTCGGATATCTCAGCAAGCGCTTCGTAGGTATAAGCTTGTTCTAATGGGATAACGGCAGCCCAATCGACGCCCGGTTCTTCCGGTGCATAATCTTGGGTCATGTCGAGATAGGTAAACTGTGCAGGTTGTAGAACCACATCAAAGCCTTGGCGAGCGCAATTAACAGCTGCTTCTTCACTGAGCCACGAGTAGATGATCGTCTCTTTGCTCACCTTGTCGCCGTGCTGTGCTTCTTCCCAGCCGACCATTCGCTTACCGAGTTGCTTGAGCTTGTTTTCGGCATAGCGGAATAGGTGACCTTGCAAGTCTTTGCTGTCTTGGTACTGGTGTTCTTTCATCAAAGTTTGAGCTGCAGGGCTGTTGGTCCACACTCCGGGTGGTACTTCGTCTGCACCCATGTGAATTAGTTCGCTAGGGAAGAGTTCAGCCACTTCTTCAATGACGGCATCTAGAAATTGGTAAGTACCCGGTAAACCTGGGTTTAGTACGTTGTCATTGTAGTGCTGAATACTCTTGTATTGAGTGGTGTCGGCTTGCTCAACTAGCATGTCTGGTAGTGATTTGATCGCGGCGCGGCAGTGGCCTGGGATGTCAATCTCAGGGATAACCGTGATGCTACGCTGCTCTGCGTATTCAATGACTTCACGAACCTGTTGTTGCGTGTAGAAACCGCCATAGTTATCTGAAATGTGGGTGTATTGCGGTTCTAATGCATGATCAGGACCACGCCATGCGCCGACTTCTGTTAGCTGAGGTAGGCTCTTGATCTCGATTCTCCAACCTTCATCATCGGTTAGGTGCCAATGAAAAACGTTGAACTTGTAGTGCGCTAGTTGATTGATTAAGCGCTTCACTTGCTCTACTGAGTGGAAGTGACGCGCGCAATCCAACATCATGCCTCGGTACTTAAAGCGGGGGTGATCGACGATTTTGCAGCATGGAATAGAAAAATTTTCGGCATCCAGTTGTTGAACCAATTGAATCAGACTTGCCACGGCGTGTGTAAACCCAGACTGGCTACCTGATTCAACAATTATCTGTTGTTCAGTAATGCGGAGTTTGTATTCTGCTTCGTCTAATGTTGGATTGCTGCGAAATAGAATGTCATCGCCTTCTTCTGTTGGAAGCTCATTCGAAATCGACAGTTCAAAGGTAGAAAGTAACTCTTGCTGCAACCAAGAGACGGCTTTATCTGCAAGGTGAGATTGAACCTCAATCTTGCATTCACAGCTTAGCGCGAAGCTACCTTGCTTGAGTTCGAGCTGATTTGGCTGAGGAATCAATGCAATTTCAGCAGCGTTAACTTCAGGTATTTGATTGCGTTCACGGTACGGCGAAGCCAGTACTATGGGTGATATCGCGACTGGTAGCACAGATGTTTCTCCATCATGATGTGATTGGATAAAGGCATCATTAAGGCCATCAGAATAGAAGCGGAATGGGGCGCTTTGAATACTGAATTCAAGGTAGTAATGGTTATTTGCCTTTAACACTGGCGAACTTGGTTTGAACGAGCAATAGCTTCCAACTTGAGTCAGTTCACCTTGCGATAGACTCTCTGGAAGGATAAAGCGGTCAAATGCAAAATGCAGAGACCAATCTTTTACGTCGAGGTCACTTAAGTTATGTACCGTAAGGCCAAATCGGCAGTTATTTTTTTGTTCAGAAAGAACAGCTAAGTCGATGCGATAATTCATATAACTTCCCTGCTAAGCCTGTTGATACAAGTTGTGTTGTGACTTTCCGGCAAACATCAATGCGCCTTCGATAGCGTCAAATTGAGGTTTAACGATCCATTGTTGTACTGGTGGTGATAGCCAGTTGAGAATGCGTTCAGCGATACTTCCCATTAAGCACACCTTGTCAGCGCCTTTTCGATGCAGCGCTAACACAAACATTTCGATATCGGCAGCAGTCTGCTTAAGCATCGCTATAGCCAGTTCATCGCCTTCATTTGCCAGTTGAAAAATGACGGGTGAGAATTGACCGTAATCCTTTGGAATCGCGTCTTTTGACCATGCCACGATGGCATCAACATCATTATTGAAATGATTCATAACATGTTGAGTCAGCGCGGTTTTGCTACGAATACCATCTTCAGCGAGTAGAACTTGCTGAATTAAACGAAGGCCCATCACTGCGCCGCCGCCTTGGTCAGAAATTGGAAATTCACGACCGCCAACCACGTGTTGTTCGCCGTTGTTTAGGTAGATACCACATGAACCTGTACCACCAATCATGATCGCGCCGTCTTGGCCATTATGTGCACCAATACATGCACCATAGGCGTCTGTATTGAGTGTCATACTTGCGAAAGGGTGTGCTTGTGCCATGAAGTCGAGCCATGCTGACTTCTGTTCAGCACCAGCTAGTGCCAAACCAACATGCATATTAGAAAAATCGTTAGAGTCGAGTTGCCCTTGTTGTGCGGCTTTGGTAATGGCATAAATAATAGAGTTCATCGCAACATCAACGCCCAAGAGGATGTTGGCACTACCGCTCTTAGCTTCACCAATGAGTTTGCCTTGGTCATCTCTGATTCGAGCTCGACAAGACGTGCCTCCACCATCAATACCTACGTAGTAAAGAGTCATGATTATTGCTCCTTACTTTGTGCGAGGAAGTTGAACTGCGCAGCCGTTGCTAGCAAATACCACGCCCCATGAGGGATCCATTGTTCACCCCAGCGCCAGTTTTGAAGCATGTCGTCTTTCTGTGCTGGTGGGTTGAATGCTATGTCTTGTTCGTCTTCGAACCCTGCCGTGATGCCGTTGCAGACACCACCTTTTGCATTGAAAAAACCAAGCTGAGGTAAGTAGTCTGGATTGTTATGACCGTGACCATCCAGCATGCACATATGGTATGGGTTGAGACCTAAGACCCAATCAAGGCTGTTTTGTGAAAGCTGGATTAAGCGCTTTTGAAGACCGGCATCTTGAATGTGTGGTTGAACTAAGTACGCCATGGTCGCAATTGAGCCAAGACGCGCGTTTTCGCCTTGCCACCAGTAACCAGTTTCGTTCTGTTGAGCGACAAAGAATGCATCACGCTTATCACCGTCGACAGACTTAACGTACTGTCTTGGGTAGCCAAATGGGTTGATGACTTTGTCGGTAATATTGATTTCGAACAGACAAGCTTGCTCAACAACCACACGTGCTTGTTCTTTCAACTCAGTGTCAGTTTCATTATCGATGTACTCGCACAGAGCAATTACAGGAAGGCCAGCTTCAGCTGCATGGAAATAGGGGCGAGAGCCATCAGAGTTTGCCGACCAGAAGTGCGCAAACGAATCATCGGATTGCTGACGAGAGATCAAGCGACTAGCCCAAGCTCTTGCTTCTGAAAGGTATTGTTCGTCTTGTGTTACTCGGTACAGCTCATTGGCTGCGAGTAGGGCGCAATACTCATCGATGATGTTTTCTTCACCATCGTTTAGGTACTGCAGGTTATGTTCTTTTAGGTGCCAATAACCGCTAACGGCAGTTTCAAGGTAAGTTTGGCTCGAGTAACTGCCCGAGGTTTCAAGTTCAGATGCAGCAGCTAATGCGGCGATAGCAACGCCCGCACCTTGTCGGTAGCCCGCTTGCAAGTCCGTTGATTTGTTACCTTCTTGAGTGGCGTATGTACAGATGTCACGTTGATTGATGTCTTTACTCCACTTGTCGAATACCGTCATGTAAAAGTATCCGTCAGCGTCTTGCATACGCACTAAGAAATCGGCACCGAATAGGGCTTCTTCCACTAAACGAGTCATTGAGAATTTAGGAAAGTCTGGGTTATTGCTAGTTAAGCGCACGCTTTTGAGCATGTTCCAAACAACCATTGGAATTTGTTGTGGGTTGAGATAATTGCCATAAGATAGGTGGCTAAAGTACTTACTTACATCACCTGATGCGTCGTACCAACCGCCATGAACATCGACGTATCTGTCAGTGCCCAGAATTTGTGCTTGTCGATCTTTTTTGTCGAAAGTACCGCCACAGCGTTGTGACTTGAAGTAATGAAGTACATCAGAAAACGTGTGGTTCATTAATAAGTTGCTACCAATTTCAAATGCTTCTGAGCGAAGGTTATCAAAGCGCAAGTAGTAGCGACCTGATTCAGTGAATGAACTGAAATCGATAGTGAAGAATTGCCCTTGATGCCAATTTGCTACGCGGCCTTGTTTAACCACATCAAAACTTCCGACAGTGATATGGTTGTCTGCACAGACGAGTAGAGCTGTTGTGCTAGATAGGCGAGCTTTCTTGGTTTGTAAGATAGCCTGCTTGGGGCCTGTTGATTCATAGCCAATATGGTTGGTCAATAACAGCATCAATATTCTCCGACAGTCCTAGTTTCTATTGGCTAGGTACTTGAATGTTTTGGATATAAATAGTTAGGGCCCGCAGACCCTAACTTGGTTTTATTGCTTAGCTTTCGTGTAGGTAACAACGTACAAAGTGGTTATCGGCTAATTGCGTAACCCCTGGTAACTGCTCTTTACACTTATCCATTGCATGAGTACAACGACCTGCAAATGGGCAACCAGCTGAGACTGGTGTCCAAAGAGGGATCTCACCTTTGTTGCCTGCGAGTTGTTCGTGGATCGATTTTTTAGGATCTGGAACCGCAGAAACAAGCAGTTGGGTATAAGGGTGCTGAGGGTTGGCAATCACGTCATCGGTATCGCCCCATTCCACCATGTGCCCCACGTACATCACTGAAAGGTCTTCAGCAATGTAACGAGCGGTTGCGATATCGTGGGTGATGTAAAGTAGAGACATTTGTTTCTCAAACTTCATCTCTTCCATCAGGTTCAAAACACCAGCACGAATCGATACATCAAGCATCGATGTTGGTTCATCGGCTAATACAACTTCTGCGCCAACCGCAATATTACGGGCTAG
Organism: Vibrio sp. SNU_ST1; assembly: GCF_030563405.1. Classification (NCBI taxonomy): domain Bacteria; kingdom Pseudomonadati; phylum Pseudomonadota; class Gammaproteobacteria; order Vibrionales; family Vibrionaceae; genus Vibrio; species Vibrio sp. SNU_ST1. Next base: position 2,602,276 of record NZ_CP130748.1, on the reverse strand, counting down.
GTTGACACGTTGACGCTGACCACCAGAGAGTTGATGAGGGTACTTCTCTGCCGTTGCTTGTGGTGGCACTAAGCCAACTTGCTCTAGAAGATCGTATACACGTTCCTGTAACTCTTTCTTGTTGCCCGGAGATACTTTTTTGTGGATCAACAATGGTCGAGCTATGTGGTGGAAGATGTTATGTGTTGGGTTCAGGGAACCAAACGGGTCTTGCCATACCATCTGCACGCCTTCACGGTAGTGCATAAGATCTTTTCTGCTTGAGATCTCTTGGATATCACGACCTTTGTATTCGATCGTACCGCCCGAAGGCGCGTACATTTTTGCGATCATTTTTGCTGTTGTTGATTTGCCTGAACCAGACTCACCAACCACAGCTAGGCCGCGACTTTTATACATCTTGAATGATACGTCGTTAATCGCACGCATCATTGGGGTTTGAATTGTGGTACTGCTTATTGGGAAGTCTTTTACGACATTCTTGCCTTCTACCAATAATTGACCGAAATCTTTGCTCATAATTGTCTCCAGAATCCTGATTCGCTTTGCTTGCATTTCGGCGGTTGAGCCGCCTTATTTGTTATTCACGCTGAATCAGCGTGCAAGCTATAGCTTCCTTTGTACTATTGGGTCACTGTACAGGTGGCAGTTAGACAAATGTCCCGGGTCGATAGAACGCAGCTTGGTTGGTACCTTGGTACATGTTTCATGTACACGGTCACAACGAGCTTGGAAACGACACCCTTCAGGAATCTCTAACAAGTTCAGAGGGTTGCCCGGAATACCCGCTAGTTTTGTCTTTGGCCCTGTTAGTGGAGGGAAAGAACTTCCCAGCCCTTTGGTATAAGGGTGGTAAGGGTTTTCTAGAATATCTTGAGCATTGGCAACCTCGATAAGCTCACCTGAGTACATGATGCCGATACGGTCAGAGAACTCGACCATCAATGACAAGTCATGGGTGATGAACAGAATCGAGAAGCCAAACTCTTCTTTTAGTGCATAGATCTTTTGTAGGATTTCGCGTTGAACAACTACATCAAGTGCGGTCGTTGGCTCATCCATAATGATCAGCTTTGGATTCAATGCTAAAGCGATAGCAATAACCAAGCGCTGACGCATGCCGCCAGAGAATTGGTGAGGGTAGTCACTCAATCGGCTCGGGTGAATATCTACGATTTCAAGTAGACCTTCAGCGCGTTGCTTAGCTTGCTCACGAGTCATGTTGGTGTGACGCATAATTACGTCACAGAACTGCTCTTCCATTGGTAATACAGGGTTGAGTGCGTTCATCGCACTCTGGAATACCATCGACATCTCGCTCCAACGGAACGCTTGCATACGGTCATCACTGTATTCAAGGATGTTCTCACCATTGAAGATAACCTCACCACCACTGATGTAAGCGGGCGGCTTATGCAGACGCATAAGAGAGAAAGCAACAGTTGATTTACCACAGCCAGATTCACCTGCTAGGCCGAATACTTCACCTGGAGCAATGTCGAAACTTACGTTGTTACATGCACGTACATCGCCAGACTCTGTGATGTAATCCACGCATAAATTGCGGATAGAAATTAGTGGTTCAGACATGATTATTTATCTCCGCTCCAAAGTGCATTTTGTGGTGGTAGTTCAGGTTCACGTTCTTCTTTGTCTTGTGCTGCTAATTTCTTCCAACGCTTCATGCCCTTGTGAGAACGCAGTTGCGGGTTGGCAATTTCATCGACAGCGAAGTTAAGTAGAGCAAGACCAGTTACAAGTAGTGTCAATGCGATACAAGGAGCCAATAGTTCCCACCAAGCGCCAATCAGCATTGATGAAGAGGTTTGAACGTTGTAAAGCATGATGCCCCAGCTGATTGTGTTCGGGTCACCAAGACCTAAGAACGAAATCGTTGCTTCCATCATGATTGCGTACATCACTGAACCGATGAAGCTCGCGCCAACAATAGAGATAAGGTTTGGAAGAATCTCTACGAAGATAATACGGAATGAAGATTCACCCAGAACTTCAGCGGCTTTTACAAACTCTTTTTCACGCAGTGCTAAGGTCTGGGAACGAACAACACGCGCGCCCCAAGCCCAGGACATAAAGCCGATAACCAAGGTTATGGTGAGTGGCCCTGCCTCGCCGATAAAGGCTGCAACTACAAACAGTAATGGGTATTGAGGAATAACTAGCATGATGTTCATTGCGGCTGTCAGAACATCATCGACACGTCCGCCAAAGTAACCTGCCGAAACACCGATCACTGTCGCGAGTAAACATACGGTAAGACCCGCACCAAAACCTACAGCAAGAGATACGCGTGCGCCGTATACCACTTGTGACCAAACGTCACGACCCATACGAGTTGTCCCAAGTACGTGGTCAGCCTTTTTAGACATTATCAATGTACGACGATCGTCTGCTAGGTTTTGAGCAACCCAGCCATCAGGGCTTGTTTGTGCAGACTTAACCACGAAGCCAGGGTATTCGTGCGGGTTACCTGTACGTTTGTCTGGTACGTGTTTAGTTATCAATGGAGCCGCAATCGCACCAAGAATAAAAATACTTAGGATGATGACGCCTGTTAAGGCCATCGGGTTACGCCAAATGAGTTTTAGAATATCTTTCATGATTATTTACCACCCTTACGAAGACGAGGGTCAAGAACAACGTAAAGCATGTCTGCAACTAGGTTAAAGAACAGCATGAATAGCGTCATGATAAGCAGTTGACCTTGCAGTACTTGGTAATCACGAGCGTTAATTGCGTTGAAAAGTACGCTGCCAAGGCCTGGGTAGTTAAAGATGATTTCGATAATTAACTGACCACCGATTGCCATACCTAGCGACATAGAAAGTGCTGTCACACTTGGTAGCATCGCGTTACGAGCTGCGTAATTGAATACCACTCGGTTTTCGCTAAGGCCTTTGCCTTTCGCCATGGTGATGTAATCTTCAGCTAGCAGGTTGATCATGTTGTTACGCATGTTTACTAGGAAGCCACCAATTTGAACAATAGATGCACATAGCAAAGGTAAGAAGGCGTGGTAAGCGACATCTTTAATGAATGCCCAGCTTGTCCAATCTGGAATCGTACCCGCGGTATAGGCGTAACCTGTTGGGAACCATTTCAAGCCGATTGCGAAGGTAAACAGCGCAATCATGGCAATAACAACCTGAGGAACGGCTTGTAAAATCAGCATCCCTGGAGTCACAAAGGCATCGTATTTGCTGCCACGTTTCCACGCTGCAAAAATACCTAGGATTGAACCAATAGAGAAAGAAAGAATAACGGCGGTGCCTGCTAAGAATAGCGACCAACCAAATGCTCCACCCAACAGAGTATTTACAGAAAGTGGGTAGAATTGAATTGATGTGCCAAGCTCCCAGCTTAGAATGTTCTTCATGTATGCGCCGTATTGAACCAGTAAGCCGCCATCAACGAAGCCTAATAGTTCTTTCATTGCAGCAATACGCTCAGGAGTAACTTGTACAGAAGCGTTCGCAAACATCATGGTAACTGGGTCACCAGGCATTGCTCTTGGAATAATAAAGTTTAACGTCGCTGCAACTAATAGCGCGACAAAATAAAATGACAAACGTCTTAAAAAATAACCCATAACTCACACCTTACTCACCCAGATTGTTTCCCTGTTTCTGGATTCAGGTCGCTCCTAGCGAAATTTGGAACGAAAAATCCCCTGACGACTAGCGCCATACTTTCAATTGATAGTGTGGGGATTTTTATAAGCGGCGTAAGAAGTTACGCCGCAAAGATTGAACGATTACTTATTTAACTGGTTTTAGGTCCAGTACATGAAGTAGACGCTCTGGAATACCAGCCCAAATGTTCGGACGGCCTTTTGGATTTTCTTCGTTCCACCAACCAGTGAATCGAGTTGTGTTGTATTGGTACATGTAAGCACCAGACATCACAGGGATTGTCACTTGGTCTGCAGCGATAATTTGCTGGATACCATGTGCAATATCTAGCTGTTCGTTCTTGTCAGCTGTTTTGTAGAAGCTATTTAGAAGACCATCTAGCTTGTCATTTTTGTAGAAGTGCATAGCGAAACGAGGCATACCATCACCAGATTGTAGTGATGAGTTGTAAGCACTGTTCCAGTACGTGTATGGATCCGCACCGTGGAAGTAGTTTGTGTATGCTACGTCGTATGTACCTTCAAGCATTGCTTGGTTGTAAACAGAGAAGTCAGGTGTACGAGCTTTCGCTTTAATACCGATTTCGTTTAGTTGCTCTACCGCAAGTTGAACTGTGTTGTTGAAGTCAGTCCAGCCGTTTGGCGATTGAATCATTAGTTCGAAAGATTTACCTGATGGAGTGTCAACAAAACCATCTTTGTTTACATCTTTGAAGCCAGCGTCAGCAAGAAGCTTCTTCGCGCCTTCAGCGTTGTAAGTGTTGAAGCCTTTGTACTTGTCATGAGTTTTTTCATCAGACCAAGCTTCAAACGCGTAGCCAAGACCCGATGCGAAATCGTTCACAGTACCGCCACCGTAGAATGCGATGTCGATGATAGTTTGGCGGTCAAGTGCCATAGAGAAAGCACGACGGAATTCAACGTTGCTCAATGCTTCATGCTTCGCAGCATCAGGGTGCTTGAAGTTAACGATGAACGCTTGTGTACCTGCTGGCGGGTACCAGTAGTGGTGTTTAGGGCTTGCTGCAGCGTATGTACGATCGATATCTGGAACGAAAGAAGACGTCCAGTCCATTTCACTGTTTACAACTTTACCTAAGAACTGGTCGTTGTTCGCAATTTGTGGAACACGTAGACAGTCAACATCTAGGTTGTCTGCATCCCAGTAGTTCGGGTTTGCACACTGGATGTATAGTTGCGCTGTAAACGTATCGATTTCTGTAAATGGACCAGAACCTACCGGGTTCTCATTGGTAAACGTTGATGGATCTTTAACGTCTTTCCAGATGTGCTTAGGTACTACAGGTACTTTAGCAATCTCGTAAGGTACGTTTGAGTTTGCTTCTGTTAGTGTGAACTTAACTTGGTTGTCGTTCAGTTTTTCTACAGAAGTTACCCAAGAGTTGATACCAGATTGGTCAAGTTCTGGTTTCTCTTTTACAAGGTTGAAAGAAAAAACAACATCATCAGCAGAGAAAGTTTCTCCATCAGACCATTTAACACCCTTACGAATGTCGAAAACAACGCTCATCAGATCATCTGACATTTTGAAGTTTTCAGCTAGACGGAACACCGGAGTGTTACCGTGCATTTCGTTAAATACTACTAAAGGCTCGTACATGAAGTCAGTGGTAGTATGTAGGTTAGTAGCACCAAGGTACGGGTTAAAGTTACGTACGAATGTAGTGTACTCTTTCGGGTGAACGGTCAGTTCGCTGCGCTCTGCAGCTGTTGCTACTGATGCAAAACCTGTTGTAGCAGTTGCAATAATTGCTGTTGCTATTGCTGTTTTTTTTATATTGGCAAGCATAGCTGTTCCTTACTATTTGCTTTCATTTCACTAATGGATTGAATGTTATCTGTCGCTAATTAGTTAGTAGATACACACTCTAGTTAAAGGCCTACCTCTTCTTCGTTACTCCAGATTCATCTTTGATTCCGAGAAGTGGTAAGAGTGGCCTGTAGGCCTTTGGCAGGAGTAAGAAAACACCTTATCGATGAATTAATCAAACTCGTTTCCCGTCAAAAACGTTAAAAACACACAACACCACGTCATTAACGTCAAAATAGCTTTCTTTGGTGGTTTTTTGTGCGTAATTGTTAAGGTGATGTGACTCGCATTTGGTTTTGTGGTGGCGGTTTCTTGTGAGTGGTTACTAACCTCAGTGGCTTTTAACTATAGGAGGTTATCTTGCTATGGTGTAATTGTAGATCTCGGTCACTTACCTATTTTACGTTAAATTTTTCTAGAAAATTAAATCTGCCGTTCTGTTGTGACTCGCTTCTCAAACTGCAACAAAGAGCCGGAGGAATGTGAAAATCAGCCAAGAATAAGACTAAAAATAGTAACTGAACTGGTGATTATTTAAGATTGAGTAACGTGTCATTTTGCTTGTTTAATGCCGTAAAAGAAGTGTATTTTAATCGACGTCATTGTCCTTTGGACGCGTACGATATTCACAAAAAAGCCCACGCTAGGTGGGCTTCATTATTTACAGTAGCCTGAGCTTACTTCAGGGCTAACTGGTCAGTAGTTTTTGTAGCTTATCCCTTAGTGTCTCAATATGAGTTCTTTCAGGTGTCTGTTCTTTACAGTGCTCAAGTATAAACTCGATAGAGCTCAGTACCGTTCGCCAGCGAGGAGTTTTCGGTAGAGTTTCTACACGTAGATATTTGTCTAGCGTTCTAGTTTGCAGGGTACTGCGGTCTAGGTAGACGCGCCACAAGCCACTCTTCTCTGCGAAGGCAAACTTGGTTTCCCCTGTAACAGACTCCCAGTAGATGATGGCATTAGTCATGACATCGACCAGCACTTCACGCATCAGCTCTTGTTTGTTTTTACCTTCACCGGTTGCTTTATCTGCAAGGCGAGTAAATTCACCGCCAAGCTCTTTCAGTTGTTGTAGTTTATCTTTGTCACCCTCAAAGGCGTAGCTTGAAAGTGCCTCAACCGCCGTTTCAAGGTTATTGACTCGGTTTGAGTTAACCCCACCACCAACATTAAAGATATACATGGTGTCGAGCCCTGAGCCTTCAGGTAGCTTAAGGATATCACTTGGTATGCGCTGACGAGTGTCGTCTATATAGATGTCAATATCACCACAGTAGTGAGCGTGTTCCACCTTAAGATATTTAGGCGCAATGATCTCATCGGCCATAGAGCGTTTAAGCTGCTCTTGCCCGCGCCTAAATAGTTTTGCTGCAGCTTCGTTGGCAAATCGAATTCGTTGGTCATCACGAATACAGATGATCGCCTCAGGGGCTGATTCTAACTGCTCTAGCAAACGTCCTTGAGTTTCTAGTAAGTTCGCTTCAACCATGGCTCTGTGTTTAAGCTCCAGTTGCAATTGATCATTCTCAAGACGCCTTTGCTCAGCTTTACTTGCTGATAAGTGAGCCGTAATTCGCGCCGCCAGTTCTTGTTTGTTGAACGGTTTAGACAAGTAATCATTGGCTCCTGCTTCAAAGCCACGAACCCGGTCTTCTGCTTGGTTTAGTGCCGTGAGCATAATGATTGGCAATTGTGCATGGTCATACTGTTTACGCAGCGCCTCACACACCTGATAGCCACTCATACCCGGCATCATAATATCGAGCAGAAGTAATTCTGGCTTCTCTTTCTCAATCAGTTCAATGGTTTCAGGGCCGTCACATGCGGTGCGTACTCGATAACCTTCCAATTTCAAGAAACTGTCTAGCACGCGTAAGTTTACTGGCTCATCGTCGGCGATAACCAGTAACGGACCGTTTGGATCTTCACTGATAACACTATTTTCTTGTTGGCTGTTATCAATTAAATCTGGCGCTTGGAAGTGCGAATAGCTTCCTGAATCACTGTAGTTATCCAATTCTTCTTGGGTGGCTAAAGGCAGGGTAAAGCTGAACGTCGTGCCAAGCATTGGTTGACTACTTACGTACAGTGAACCGCCCATCAGTTCAATCAGCTGACGACTTATGGACAACCCAAGCCCTGCACCTTGGCGATAGTTACTTGAGTCTTGTCCTGCTTGAATTAACGGTTCAAAGATATGTTCTAGGTATTCAGCAGGTATGCCTTGGCCTGTATCAACAACTTGTACACGAATGTTGTCGTCGATAACGCTTGCAGAGATAACAATTTTACCTTCTGATGTGTACTTGATGGCATTGCCGACCAAGTTATACATCACTTGTTCCAGTCGTTGAGGATCGGACGAAACCAGCCCTAAATCACAGGGTACTTGGTTAATAATTCGGATTGGCTTATTGCCCAACAGGTGATGAGACAATTCTAGTACCAAGCTGGTAGCAGCAGATAAATCAACAGCAGATTTATTTATGTCTAAACTGCCGTAGCGCATTTTGTGGTAATCAAGTAGATCATCGACCAGTGTTGCCAATCTCTGGCCACTATTGATGATGATATCCAACTGGTACTTCTGGTTGGCAGGAATAGGACCGTTTGCGCCGGATATTAGCGCTTCAGCGATACCTACCATGCCATGTAATGGCGTTCTCAATTCGTGTGATGTTGTAGCTAAGAATTCATCTTTAAGTTTGTTGGCCAGTTGTAACTCTTCATTTTGTTTTTGAATGGTCTTAAGGTTGTCCTCAAGCTCATCATTTTGACTCTTAATGAGCAGCATCTTTTCACGAATCGAACGCTGCATTCTTTCGAAGCTTACCGCGAGGCGGCCTATCTCATCTTTTCGTTCGGTATTAATCATGGTTTCATCAAGGTCACCCGCAGAGACTTTCTCTGCTGCCCATGTGAGCTTGAGCAACGGTGATGTGATGAAGTTAGACAGATAATGGGATGCGACAAATACAAGAATAATCGCCGTCAGCATCACGATCACAAAGATCTTTTCTAGCTGATGAATACGAGCAAATGCTTCTTTCTCAGGAAGCTCGACGACGAGTGCCCAAGTCGCATATTTGAGCTCAATTGGAGTATATGCAGCGATGATCGCTTGATCTTGAGCGTTGTCGAAGGTGCCAACGGCCGTTTCTCCTGCCAGAGCTTTATCAACAACATCTAAACTCAGATTAATCGACTCTTGCGAATGGGCAAGGCTACGTGGCAGATGATCATCGCCGACAAGCAAGGTTTGAATATTCGAACTCTTGTTGAGATCGGCAATAAGCTTAGTAATACCATTGATGGGCAGTCTAAACATGGCGTAACTGTGTAGGTAGCCCTGTTGAACGATAGGTGCGCCTAACCATGCGGTCTGTTTACCATTTTCGTCTTTAAAGTCAGAAACGATAACCGGCGTGTAGTCTTCGTTGGATTTACGTTTGTCTTTTACGTCTTTTTCCAGGCGTTGAAAGGTTTTGCCGAGGTTTGCATCTTTGTACTTACCTGTCAGCAAGTTGGTGCCGTAGTCATCGCGCTTAAATACTGAATAAGCGATGTTACCGTTAATGTCGACTAATAGAATGTCGTCAAAATCAGAACGCTTAAGCAGTTCTAAATAAGAGTTGTGGTAACGCTTATGAAGTAGACGATAGCGCTCGCTGCCAATAAAGCTGCTGGATTCAGGAAGAATCGATGTTTTGATTTGATCGCCAGAACCTTTTATATAACGCTGCTGCGCATTGGCGCGTGCTTCGTCAATATCTAACCCTAGGCGTTGAAATGCATTGATCAAACCATAGAATCGCCCGCCACTGGCATTGGCAAGCTCTGAGCGAACAAAGCCCATCACTTGAGATTCTTGAGCTTGTAGGTAATCGACAATTTGCTGCTGTTTAGTATCACGGACCGAAACAAGGTGCGAAGTACTTTGTTCCTGAAGATCCTGACTGTGCGATTGGAGGAAAAATATCGCGATAAGTGTCACAGGGGTAATACTAAGGACAAGAAATGCCAGCATTAGAGTGTTTTGAAGGCGCTTAAACTTCTGCTTACGATAGAATCTAAACATAAATTGGGTACTACTTTCCTTTGATGTACTGCTTGAAAGGGATGAAAACAAGTACAGAGAATAGAATTAACGGGTTCCAATTTAACGAAATTAACGAGTTTTTTTACTTTGACAAGTAAGTGGTATTTAAAGCGTGTGCAAAAGCTCATTTTTATGGGCTTTTGATAGAAATATGAACAGACAGCGCAGATGTTGACCCTGCGCTGTGTTAGATAGGCTATTTGCTTGCGTGATAGATCGCGAATTTGGTGGTCTTATTTAGAGTCGCGCATTTTCCAAAAGCTTGCTCAATAATTGGAATGTATTTTAAAAAGCTGTTCGCAACAATAATCATCTCACCAGAACGCTTTATGTGGTTAGGAGCCTGAGCAAGTAAGGTTTCAGTCGCGTTGTAGCTTGTATCCAAACCAGAATGGAATGGTGGATTACTGATGATGAATTGGTAATCTTTTGATGTATCAGAGTAGACATCTGAGGCGAAGACATTCCCCGTTAAACCGTTCGCTTCTAACGTAGCTTGGCTTGATGCTACGGCAAATGCACTGATGTCGCACATTTCCAGTTCGATATCAGGGTGACGAGATGCCATTACCGCGCCTAATACGCCTGCACCACAGCCAAAATCCAGTACCTTGCCTTTTAGTTTTGGCAGAGTATCCAACAGAAGTTGGCTACCGACATCGAATTGCCCGTGGCTGAAGACGCCAGGAAGGCTTTTCACGGTCAGTGATTGCTCACCAATGTTAACCGTGTAGGTTTTAAACCACTCTTGCAGGTTGAAGGCTGGTGGTTGCTCGAAGCATTTACCCCAGTAGAAAGAACAACGACGCGCTGAATCGTATTTCACGACTTTGCCGTAAGGAGCGAACATCTTCTCGATACTTTTAACACCAGAACGATTTTCGCCAACTACGACAATCTCGGTATCTTTACCTAGCTTGGCAAATAACATTGCCAACAGAAATTCCGCTTCCGCTTTGGCCTTTGGCCAGTACAGCATCACTAAGTCGGCTTTGGTTTCTTCGGTAAACTCCGCACCATAAAAACGTTGGATGGTGTTGCTGCCTTCTAATTGACGGTAGTAGCTGTAATTAGAAGTAAACACGGTGACTGATTCACAATGTTTCGCTAATTCAACAGGGAATAAGTCTTCAGCCTCACCTGCAACTAAAACATGTTTGCCTTCAAAGTAGGCGAGTTGACGTTGAGCAATTTGGCTTGGGGCAATATAAGCTGACATAGGACACTCTATTGAATCGTTAGCAAAAAATGAGGGCGGATTTTCGCATAATCCGCCCAAAGCTTGAAGTGTTTAATACGGGGTCGGCAACCAAGTTGCTGAACAGTTGATCAACTCTTGTCTTGCTGGTTTAAAAAGTCTTTAAACTCTTCATCGTAAATATTGAAAAGAACGATAGTAATAGCAAAGATCAGTGGGCCGTAGATAAGACCAATGAGGCCAAACAGTTGAATACCACCCAACAGTGAGAAGAAGATCATTAGCGTATTCATACCTGCACTGCCTTGCATCAGCAGCGGGCGCAGTAGGTTGTCAATTGAGCCAACAATCGCGACACAGTAAACCGTTAGGAAAATTGCCCACGTGGTATCGCCGGTTAGGAATAAGTAGGTTGCGGCTGGGATCCAGATTAGAGCGGTACCGACCACTGGGATGAAAGAGGCAAAGCCCATCATAGTGCCCCAGAACAACCCAGGGAAACCTGCAATCCACATACCTAAACCACCCGCAAAACCTTGCGCTATTGCGGTTAAGAATGAGCCCATAACTGCAGACTTAGAAACTTGCTCAATCTCAGTGAGGAGCTTGTCTTCTTGGCTACGAGATAGCGGAAGAATATGACGAACCACACTGATGATTTTGTCGTGATCTCTTAATAAGAAGAACAGAACAAACAGCATCAAGAAAAAATCCATTAAGAAGTTGGTCGCATCACCAAGGATTTTCGCACTGATACCAACCAGTTTAGAACCAAAACTTGTCGCGAATTCTCCGACTTTCTGTGCGATGGCTTGGGGCTCAATGTTGTCGAAAGGCAGGTAGTTATTCACAAACGACAGCGCTTTGACCACGAGTGGGTGTGCAAACAGAGTCTGAATACCGCCGTGTGTCACCCATTGGTAGGTGTTCTGAGAGAACAGAGAGCCTTGCTGAACAATTGCTGCAAATACTGCCAATAAAGGGATAACAATAATGAAAGTCAGGATCACACAAGAAAGCAGAGAGACTACGTTCTCTTTATTCGGTATTTTCTTTTCAAGCCATTCGTGAATTGGAAACATCAGCAACGAGATGATGAATGCCATAACTATGGAATTTACATAAGGCTCGATAAGCAAGTAACAAGCATAAGCCGCCGCAAGCAGGGCAATGATGATCACCCAGTGGCTAGTATTGATTTTGAGTTTTTCTGACACGTTAATGGTCTCTATATTTACGTTCTGAGTTTATAATGGCTGCAAAACAGAGAGTTAGCAATGAGGAGTTTTGATAATGGGATGCTGTAATAAAGATAAGAAATGCCAAGACGAAGAACAGAAAATAAAAAAAGAGATCCCTTGGTTCAGAATGTTCCTAGGTACGATGATGTTGCTGGTTTTTCTTTTCTGGGAACGTTAGACGTTTTTCGTTAGGTTTTCGAATAAATTGACGGGTAATTAGGCGGAGATATCCGCGGTTGATTACTTGAACGTACTAGGGCGTGTTGACCTTTCGTGGTTAAATTTTGTTCGAGATAAAAGGGTTTTAATCGCGGTGAGGGGGAAGTAGCCTAGCATTCTAAGCAAATCCCCCTCAACAAAGAGTAAAACGCTTTTAGCCGAACCCTTCGGGCAGCGTTTGCTGGTCATTTCTACTGCGTTATCGGCTTCTCATGTAGGCTAGCTACACATCAAAGCCTCTGCCTTGTATAAATACCCAGCAACTCGCTGCAAAAATTAGCTCGAAAGATCAATACGCCCTAAAAAGGGCTGCATTTAATGCAGCCCTAAATTCAATCGGTTAGCGACTTATAAAGTGCTTTCGATTATTTGCTTTCAGCAGCAATGATCGCAAGAGAGCGGTCAGCAGCTTCTAGTGTTGCATCCAGTTCTTTTGAACCATGAGCAAGAGAAGTAAAGCTTGCTTCGAATGCTGAAGGTGCAAGGTAAACACCGTGATCTAACATTAGATGGAAGAAGCGCTTGAAGCGTTCTACATCACACTTAGTTACATCTTCGTAGCACGTTACTGTTTCTTGGTCTGTGAAGAAGAAACCAAACATACCGCCAACTTGGTGCACTAGCATAGGGATGCCGTGCTTGTCAGCAAGTTGCTTGAAGCCATTTGCCAACTGCTTAGTTTTTGATGCTAGACGCTTTTCGTTGCCTTCTTCTCTTAGAAGGTTCAAACATGCGTAGCCAGCAGCCATTGCAACAGGGTTACCTGAAAGCGTACCTGCTTGGTAAACTGGACCCGTTGGTGCGATGTATTGCATCACGTCTTTACGACCACCAAAAGCCCCCACAGGCATGCCGCCGCCGATCACTTTACCAAGACACGTTAAGTCTGGCTTGATGTTGTAGTAAGCCTGAGCACAACCTTCAGCAACGCGGAAACCTGTCATTACTTCATCAAAGATTAGCAACGCACCTTCTTGGTCACAGATTTCACGTAGACCTTCGTGGAAGCCATCTACTGGTGGGATACAGTTCATGTTGCCCGCTACAGGCTCAACGATGATACAAGCGATCTCACCTTTGTTTGCTGCGAAGATTTCACGTACTGAATCTAGATTATTGAAAGTTGCAGTTAGCGTTAGTTTCGCAAAATCAGCCGGTACGCCAGGAGAGCTTGGTTGACCTAAAGTCAGTGCTCCAGAACCTGCTTTTACAAGTAGGCTGTCTGCGTGACCGTGGTAACAACCTTCAAACTTAAGGATTTTGTCACGACCAGTAAAGCCTCGAGCGAGACGAATCGCACTCATTGTTGCTTCTGTACCTGAGCTCACCATACGCAGTTGTTCCATTGATGGGACCATCTCAGATACAAGTTCAGCCATCTTGATTTCAGTTTCGGTTGGAGCACCGAAGCTAAGGCCGCGTTGAGCTGCTGCAATAACAGCGTCACGAATAACAACGTGGTTGTGACCAAGGATCATTGGACCCCAAGAGCCAACGTAATCGATATATGCTTTACCATCAGCATCAAAAATAAGTGGGCCATCAGCGCGTTCAACGAAGATAGGAGAACCACCTACGCCATTGAATGCACGAACTGGAGAGTTTACGCCACCAGGAATAGTTTGCTGTGCTTTTTCGTACAGCTCTGCTGATTTGGTCATTGATATATCCTCTTTTGACTGTCGGACCAATTGGCACGCATTGTACCTATCCGGAATCCAACTAGGAATGCCTTCGCTGATATAATCACCCGAATCTGGTTGTTTTGTGTGGTTACGCGTTTTAATTGTCAGATATTAGCGAGTTTACAGCAGTAAAAGGAACGATCCTGTGGTGAATACTTGAACGTTTCAGTCAGGTATTAGATAATCACCAGAATATAAGAAAATACTCAACAACTATGGTCTCGATTTAGATTTGTATCATGTTGTTTTTGACACAGGTAAGAGAGGTTGTCGTGAGCGAAGTAAATATCCCATTGTCTTTTTCTGATGCAGCAGCTACCCGCGTACAAACGCTAATTGCTGAAGAGGAAAACCCAGAGCTAAAACTACGTGTCTACATTACAGGCGGTGGTTGTAGTGGCTTCCAATACGGCTTCACATTTGATGAAAAAGTAAATGATGGCGACACTACCATTGTAAATAGCGGTGTGACGCTGGTTGTTGACCCAATGAGCCTACAGTACTTAATGGGCGGCATGGTTGATTACACTGAAGGCCTAGAAGGCGCACGTTTCTTTGTGAACAACCCGAACGCGACAACAACATGTGGTTGTGGCGCATCATTTAGCGTTTAGCGTGCACTGAAAGGTAGCTTGAACGAAAAGCTACATTAGAAATATTTTAAACGCCGAGCCAATGCTCGGTGTTTTTTTTTGTAAAAAATACACCATATAAAACAGACAGTAAGTCGACTTATTCTAGGCATGTACGCCAAGGCTATTTTAGGTGGTTATATTTAAGTTCTACTTTATTTATTCGGTTTATAGTAAACGCCATATTTTTTAAACTGTCGATAGCGTCCAACTTCGTTGGGTGTGGGTCTGTTAAGGTTACCTCTGTGCATCAGGATGTTGCATATGACGGTGTTAAGCTAATTAGCGCGCCTTAATCACATCGGACAAAAGGATTTGCTATGCCCACTCTATTTTCTAACTCTCCATTTTTTCAGAAACTGAAGCAGCCGTGGTTGGTTTCTCTGGTTCTAGTTGTGCTGTTGTCGATTTGGCTTGGTTTAGGAGTGGGGCAAGCGGAAGAGTCGTCAGAAAAAAAAGCGACAGAAATTCCGTTGGCTAAGGTTTCCTTTCAAACATTTACATCATCCCCCACCTTTAAAACCATTGACCTCTATGGTCGCACAGCACCCGATAGGCATGCTCGATTGGGAGCTGAAGTCGCGGGCAAGATTGTTAGGTTGAACGTTGTAAAAGGCGATACCGTTAAAGTAGGGCAGGCCATTGCTCAGATAGATAAAGGTGACTTAGAGATTCAACTAGAGCGAGCTTCGGCTTTATATCGCTTGAAGCAGAAGGAATTCAAAGCGGCGCAGTCGTTGAAAAAAAGAGGGCTGCAAGGCGAAATAGCTTATACCACAGCAGAGGCTTCGTTAACCGAAGCAAAGGCCATGAAGCGTAATGCGGAACTAGCTCTAAAAAATACAGTCATCACATCGCCTTTCTCCGGTGTGGTTCAAGATTTGATGGTTGAGCTTGGAGATTTCGTAGGCGTCGGCGATCCGGTTGCTGGTGTGATTGATCTTGACCCTCTGGTGATTGAGGCCGATGTCAGTGAGCGCCATATCCAACATCTATTAGTCAATCAATCTGCTTTGGTTCGCTTACTTGGAAGAGAAGAGGCAGAAGGGCGCTTGCGTTATGTGTCTCGAATTTCTTCGGCCTCAACCAATACTTTCCCAATCGAAATTGAAATTGATAATTCTGAAGGCCTATTACCTGCTGGTGTCAGCGCTGAAGTAACACTCAACCTAGAAACAAGTGATGCTATCAAGATAACACCTGCGATGCTGGCTCTGGATGAGGCCGGTAATCTTGGGGTCAAAACTTTGGTTTCAGTCGATGACTCACCAACCGTGAAATTTGTAGGTATTCAGCTAGTAAAGGCAGAACAAGATGGAGTTTGGCTCACAGGGTTAGGTCAGCGAGTTGATATTATAACTGTAGGCCAAGGGTTTGTGCGTGATGGTGATTCTGTGATTGCTGTTGAGCAAGGCGTTGAACTCTCTAACGTAACCGCAGAGTAGGAGATAACCGATGTATTCAATTATTGATGCAGCCTTGTCTCGTGCTCGAACAATGCTCTCTCTTTTGGCACTCATATTGGTCGCAGGTGTCGTCACCTATATCACGATCCCCAAAGAATCTAGCCCCGACATTACCATCCCGATTATCTACGTCTCTGTTGGGCACCAGGGTATTTCGCCAACCGATGCAGAACGCTTATTGGTTAGACCGATAGAACAAGAGCTGAGGTCGATTGAAGGCGTAAAAGAGATGACCGCAACCGCAGCAGAAGGCCACGCCTCTGTTGTGTTGGAGTTTAATGTTGGCGTTGATCTCACCAAAGCGATGGCTGATGTGCGTGATGCTGTCGATTTAGCCAAACCAAAATTGCCAGAAGACAGTGATGAGCCGACCGTAAATGAAGTAACACTCGCGTCTGAGCAACCTGTTCTGTCTGTTGTGCTATTCGGTACTGTTCCTGAACGCACCATTGTTCAAATTGCCCGAGAGCTCGAAGATAAGCTCGAAAGCTATCGCCAAATTCTAGAGGTCGATATTGCAGGCGATCGCGATGACATCGTCGAAATTGTTGTTGATCCTCTGTTGATGGAGAGCTACAGCTTAGATCAAGCGGATATCTATAACCTGATCGCTCTGAACAATCGAGTAGTTGCAGCTGGCTTTGTTGATACTGGCTACGGACGTTTCTCAGTCAAAGTCCCTTCGGTGTTTAACTCTTTAAAAGACGTACTTGAGTTGCCTATTAAAGTGGATGGTAAACAGGTCGTAACCTTTGGTGATGTGGCCACGGTTCGTCGAGCATTTCGAGATCCTGAAAGCTTTGCCCGTTTAGATGGTAAATCTGCAGTGGTCTTGGATATCAAGAAGCGTGCGGGTGAAAATATCATCGAAACCGTAGAGTTAGTTAAAGCGGTTATGGCTGGTGCTCAACAACAAGCGGAATGGCCAAATAACTTATTGGTTACATACACCTGGGATGAATCTAAAGATGTGAAGATCATGCTCAACGATCTTCAAAACAATATTTTATCCGCCATAATTTTGGTCGTGATCGTTATCATCGCCATTCTTGGTGTGCGTACCGCTTTGTTAGTGGGTATCTCCATTCCTGGTTCCTTTCTTACGGGATTATTGGTGTTGTCTGTGTTCGGCTTAACTGTCAACATAGTGGTGTTGTTCTCTTTGATCATGGCCGTTGGTATGTTGGTCGACGGCGCGATTGTTGTTACCGAGTTTGCCGATAGACGAATGCAAGAAGGCGAAGGTAGAAAAGAAGCTTACCGAGACGCAGCGAAACGGATGGCGTGGCCGATAACCGCATCGACAGCGACAACCTTAGCTGCATTTGCTCCGTTACTATTTTGGCCGGATGTAACGGGCGAATTCATGAAGTTTCTGCCACTAACACTGATTGCAACGCTAACCGCTTCATTGATTATGGCGTTGTTGTTTGTACCGGTATTAGGTGGCTTAATTGGCAAACCTCAATACGTATCGCCTAAAAGCCAAGCTCGAATGGTGGCACTGCATAATGGTGACTTTTCACAAGCAACGGGCTTAACCAAGGCGTATTACCACACGCTTTCGATTGCGATTAATCATCCCTTTAAGATTCTGTTCAGTGCGATATTACTCGCGGTTGCAGTTGGTTTTACTTATTCAAAAGCGGGCCTAGGTGCAGAGTTCTTCCCTGAAGTTGATCCACCATTCTTTAACGTTAAAGTTCGTTCTCATGGTGATCTTTCTATTCAAGAAAAAGATGACATCATGCGCGATATTGAGCAAATGATGCTTAATCATGATGAGTTCGATACTGTTTACACACGAACGGGTGGGGACGACCAGAT
The DNA here is from genome assembly GCF_030563405.1 of Vibrio sp. SNU_ST1. Taxonomy (NCBI): domain Bacteria; kingdom Pseudomonadati; phylum Pseudomonadota; class Gammaproteobacteria; order Vibrionales; family Vibrionaceae; genus Vibrio; species Vibrio sp. SNU_ST1. The sequence continues at coordinate 2,584,429 of NZ_CP130748.1, read as the reverse complement.
TGGCTTGATCTCGATTACTCCTGTTGATTGGCAATATCGTCGTAGTGTTAAAGCGATTATTGATGAATTAAAGGTGCAAACCGATCAATATGCTGGTGTTGAGGTTGAATATAAGTTCCCGGATGCAGGGCCTCCAGTTGAAAATGATTTAGTGATTGAGCTGTCAGCAACAACACCAGATCAGCTGAATCAGGCTGCAAAAATAGTAAGAAACTGGGCGGATAGCAATCAAGCACTGACTAACATCAGTGATACTGCGAGCAAAGATGGCATAGATTGGAAGGTGGATATTCGCCGCGACGATGCCGCGCGCTTTTCCGCTGATGCGACCTTGGTGGGTAATACCGTTCAATTCGTTACCAATGGTCTCAAGATTGGTGATTACCTGCCTGATGATTCTTCAGAAGAGGTCGATATCTTGGTGCGTTACCCTAATGATAAAAGAGATATCGGACGCTTTGACCAGTTGAGAGTCAAAACACCTGCTGGCTTGGTACCGATCACCAATTTTGCTCAGATTGTTCCCGACCATAAGCAAGATACGATTAAACGCCTCGATGGTAAGCGTGTAGTGAACATCAAGGCGGATATGGAAGAGGGCTATAACCTTGCCCTCGAACTGCCAAAGATTGAGCAAGCGTTAAGTGAATTGGGGCTACCGAGTAGCGTAGAATTTCGTATCCGTGGTCAAAATGAAGAGCAAGAAAACTCTTCTGCCTTCTTACAAAGTGCATTCATGGTTGCACTGGCGGTAATGGCGTTGATTTTGATTACTCAGTTCAATAGCTTCTATCAAGCGTTCTTGATTCTAAGTGCGGTGTTGTTCTCGACGGTTGGCGTGTTTGTTGGCCTGCTTATCTTCCAACGTCCGTTTGGTATCGTGATGTCCGGAATTGGAGTGATAGCGTTGGCAGGTATAGTGGTGAACAACAATATCGTGCTGATCGATACCTATAACCAGTTGATAAAACGCGGCTTGGATAAGCGAGATGCGATTCTAAGAACTGGTGTTCAGCGTTTAAGGCCAGTGATGCTTACTACGGTTACTACCATATTAGGCTTGATGCCGATGGTGTTAGAGATGAACATCGACTTGATCAACCAAAAAATAGAGTTTGGCGCGCCGAGTACGCAATGGTGGTCGCAACTCGCTACGGCAATTGCAGGAGGCTTAGCATTCGCGACAGTCTTAACCTTGGTACTGACTCCTTGTCTATTAATGCTAGGGCGAGACAAGAAGACTGAAAAATAGTAGATACAGTGGTTCGATGAACATAAAAAAGAGCGCCTTGATGGGCGCTCTTCTTTTGGTCTTTATAGTGATTAGGCTTTCAATCTAATTGGTTGCGAGTAACCTAATTAGTCGCTAGTAACTGGCCGTATCGCTCTAGGTTATTCAGTCGAATCTCTGAGTTCGCAATAAATGTTGCTTTTGCTTTACCGGTTAACGATTTTGATTGAGGTAACTTTACGGTACGCGCATTTTTATGTACGCCATTGACCAAGAATTCATAGTGTAAGTGCGGGCCAGTCACACGACCTGTACCACCCAAGGTACCAATGGTTTGACCTTGTTTTACGCGCTGACCTGTTTTCACCATACGTCGCTTCATGTGCAGGTACTTAGTGATATAGGTGTTGCTGTGGCGAATGAACACGTAGTTACCATTGAATTGGTTGTAACCCGATTTCTGAACAATACCGTCACCGGCTGCCCAGATAGGTGTGCCAACAGGGGCAGCGTAGTCGGTGCCTCGGTGAGCTCGAACCTTACCTGTCACTGGGTGTTTTCTGCGTGGATTAAAGTTCGATGTCACACGACGGAAATCAATAGGGGAGCGTAAGAAAGCTTTTTTCATCGCTCGACCATTTTCATCGAAGTAATTGCCGCTTCTATCATCTAATACCGCGGTAAATGAATCACCTTGGTTTTTAAACACAGCAGCCATGATCTTACCGCGACCTATCACTTCGCCTTCAACGACTTTCTCTTGGTACAAGATTTTAAAGCTGTCGTTGTTGCGAATATCCAAAGCAAAGTCGATATCCCAACCGAAGATACCAGCTAGTTCCATAATTTGGTTTGCGGTTAGGCCTGCATTGACGCCGGCGTTCCAGAAGTTAGACGTGATGTTGGCTTCGGCATAGTTGTATTGGTAAGCCACTTCCTTTTTGTCGAAGCTAGAGGCGAATGAATCGCCAGACTTAGTGATCTTAAAGCTTTCAAACGCACTAAGTTGTCGCTTTAACTGAATAAGGTCGTTGTTTTCATCGAAGCCGAACTGCAATACATCGCCAGGTCTTAGGTTGGACAGCTGCTTCTTAATATCATTATTGGTATTGAGTAGAGTGATCAGCAAACGGTATGAAAGGCCAATACGTTCAAATAAAACAGAGGTGCTTTCGCCAGAGCGAACGGTGTATTTCTCCCATTTGAGTACTGCCGTCGGTGGTGCGTCACTTGAGCTAACAAGTGCTGATGCACTGATCGTCAGTGGGTAGTGTTTTCCAACGACTAAAGCTCCCGTATCGTCACGCAAGCTGTTGACGTCGGGGAGTAAGAAAATAGCGATAAAAATTACGGCACTAAAAAATGCGATAAATGCCCGGTGCAAAATGGGAAGGCGTGCAAAAATAGACAACATGTTCCGGTTCGTTCTGTAAATATTATGAAAATAGACGACGGAATAGTGTAACTGGTTTCAAAATACATCGCTATTCAAGTAAGATGTCTAATTATTATATTTTTGCCAAATCTGTGGGAGTGAACAAGAATGGCGAGTATTGAAGCTGCACTAGCCGAGATCAAACGTGGCGTAGAAGAACTGATTCCAGAAGACGAACTGATTGCGAAACTAAAAGAAGGTCGTCCTTTACGCATTAAACTGGGTGCCGATCCAACCGCTCCAGATATCCACCTAGGCCATACGGTTATCTTTAACAAGCTTCGTGCTTTCCAAGAGCTTGGTCATGAAGTGACGTTCCTTATCGGTGATTTCACAGCAATGGTTGGTGATCCATCAGGTAAGAACTCAACACGTCCACCGCTAAGCCGTGAAGACGTATTGAAGAATGCTGAAACTTACAAAGAGCAAGTATTCAAGATTCTAGATCCAGCGAAAACGCAAATTCGTTTCAACTCTGAGTGGTTATCTGAGCTTGGTGCAGAAGGCATGATTCGTCTTGCTTCTAACCAAACTGTTGCTCGTATGCTTGAGCGTGATGACTTTAAAAAGCGTTACGCTGGTGGCCAACCGATCGCAATCCACGAATTCATGTACCCACTTCTTCAAGGTCACGACTCTGTTGCACTAGAGAGCGATGTTGAGCTTGGCGGTACTGACCAGAAGTTTAACCTTCTAATGGGGCGTGAACTGCAAAAAGCTGCAGGTCAAAAACCACAAGCGGTACTAATGATGCCACTACTTGTTGGTTTAGACGGCGTTAAGAAGATGTCTAAGTCTGCGCACAACTACATCGGTATCAGCGAAGCACCAAGCGAGATGTTTGGTAAGATCATGTCTATCTCTGACGATCTAATGTGGAGCTACTACGAGCTGCTGTCTTTCCGTCCTCTTGAAGAAGTTGCGGAACTGAAAGCTGGCGTTGAGGCGGGCAAAAATCCTCGTGACGTGAAAGTACTTCTTGCTAAAGAGATCATTGCTCGTTTTCACAGCGAAGCAGATGCTGAAGCGGCTGAGCAAGAGTTCGTTAACCGTTTTGCTAAGAACCAAGTTCCTGATGAAATGCCTGAATTTGAATTCGAAGCAGGCCTGCCAATTGCGAACGTTCTAAAGGAAGCAGGTCTTGTAAACTCGACTTCTGATGCGATGCGTATGATCAAGCAAGGCGCAGCTAAGCTTGAAGGCGAGAAGATTGAAGACAGCAAATTCGTACCTGAAGCCGGTACTGCGGTTTACCAAGTAGGTAAGCGTAAGTTTGCTCGTATTACTATCAAGTAATATTAAATCTCAATGATTTATAGAAAAGGCATCTTCGGATGCCTTTTTTATTGACCCTTATTTATTGACAGAAAGTTGACGAAGAATTTTTTACAGGATTGCTACACTATGCGCGCTGTCGAGCTGACAGTAATTTTGGAGATTTTTATGAACAATACCGACCATCCTCCTAGTTTGAATGGAGAAGAATAACCTGTCTCGGTATTGATCTATTGTCCTGCCGTTCGGGTAGGGTATCTGTTTTCCCCTCATTCTTTTCCACACTCTAGATTCTAACAAGTAGACACATCAGTGCTTTAAGCTCTTGGTGCGCTTAGTTGTATATTCTTGATGTATATAGCTATACGCTCTTGGTGTACACCGCTTTATACTCTCGGGGTACTCTCTATAGGCTACTTGTTTTGATGGTCGTTACCTTTGCCAATCGGGAGATTCGCCATGACGGTAATGAACAACACTTTTTTATCTATTGAAGCTCTGTACTCAGAGCAAGACATCCAAGCTGTATCGAATGCCTTTCAACAGTACGGACGTGAGCAACAAATTAACCTTTTGAACCGTATGCCACTTGAAGATGCGGTGCTAGTGCTTGGGCAATGCTCTCTTAGTACGATTCAGACTTTACTTAGTGAGCTAGAAGAGCAGGGCTTTGAGAAGCGCTCTCGGCATCTAGCTCACCAACTAGGGCTGATCTACTCAGAAGTTGAACCTCAACAGGGTTACCTTTCAACTGGAGTGCTTAGCCATGTTAGGCAGCGTATCGGTTGGATTATTGCCTTAGCACTGCTGGGCATTGTCTCTGGGCTTATCATTGCTCAGTATGAAGACATTCTTAGCCAGCTAGTACTTCTGGCGATCTATATGCCGGTAATCGCTGCTGCGGGTGGCAACACAGGAACACAAGCTGCGACTTTGGTCATTAGGGCCTTAGCCACAGGGGAATTGAAGAAACGCCAGTGGGCCAACGTTCTATGGAAAGAGCTTAGAGTTGCTATCTGTTTAGCTCTTGCGATCGCCTTAGTGATGATTGGCCGAATCTTATTATTCAGTGACAACCAGTCAACGGGTGGTTACGACATTAATATGATTGCTTACGCGATTGCTGTTGCTCTGTTTATTCAAGTGACCATATCAACTGTACTCGGCGGCGGGTTACCGATAGTCGCTCGATTCTTCAACCTTGATCCTGCTGTGTTAGTGAGCCCTGTACTGGCTTCGATAGTCGATATCTCTGGAATGTGGATCTACTTCACTGTGGTTAATTCATTCTTAGGGATCGCTTAGCGTTTATAAAAATAGCTAAAAACACCTTAGAGACAAAAATGGCGCTGAAGATTCAAGATTTTCAGTGCCATTTTTATTTCTTAAGTAGAAGCTTAAACAGAGTTGAACATTACTTAGGTTTGCTTTGTGTTTGACTGAATTCAACTACATCTGTGTAGAAAGCTCGTTCAAATTGGGTGATGGGTGCTTCTACTGGTTTTTCTGGATCTGGTGTGTCAGGAAAGTAATCACGGACAAACTGTACAAATAGAGAGTTTGGTCTTCCCGCTTTATCTAAACCAAAGCCTGCCATGTTGTAGCTCCCATACAAAGAACCACTTTTGGCAATAATGTTGCCTTGGATTGGTGCTTTTCTCATGCTTTGACGGTATTTGAGTGTTCCATCAGTACCAGATGTAGGCATAGCCTCAATCAGGTTGAGCTGTTGGTCGTTCTCCCAGATATAACGAAGCACCTGAGCCATGGTTTGCGTGGTCATGCGGTTATTTCTCGATAGCCCTGAACCATCGACCAACTGTGTTTTGCTTAGGTCAATATCGGCTTTGGTCAGTAATATCTGCTTTATCGCTTCAGTGCCGTTATTAAAGCTGCCCGGTTGAACATAAAATGTCGCACCCAGCGTTTTAGTTAGATTGTCAGCGATCAGGTTGTCTGATTTCTTGAGCATGATATTGAGTAGTTCGGGAAGTTTCTCCGAGCTGTGACTAGCGATTAACGTAGTTTTACCTGCTTTAACTTTTTTACCAACGACCACATTGCCTTTTACTTCGATTCTCAGTTCTTTAAGAATCGATGTAACGACTTGATAGGTGTAAAGTTCTGGACTTTGAATCGCGAACTTGAGTGGCAACGGTTTTTTACGTTCAACCAAGCAACCAGAGAGCTTGTAAGTGTTGTCTGGGGTAGTAACAAGCTCAAGGTCGCATTGCGTTGCCTTTTGGCCAGAGCGAGTTACCGTGGCTGCTGAGGTTGTCACGTCTATCGGGTAATGAGCTGGGATATAGACGCGTGTTGTACCGTTATCTTTTGTATAAATAGAGGCTTGTGCGCAGTTACTGTCTAAGGTCATTGCACTAGAGGGAGCGCTGTAACAAACGCCTAAAATGTCCCAAGGCCAACCAACCGCTCGTTGATAGCCAGTATAAGCCGAGTTATCGAGATACAAGTTACCTTTGATGCTTTTAGATTGCGATTTAGCATATTGATCTAAAAGGTTTTTTAGATGCCCTCTTTGTAGCGTAGGGTCACCACTGAATGAAATCACGACATCTTTATTAGAACGCGTAATGCTGGTCGTGTAGTTAAAATTATCTCCTAACTCCAATTTGGCTGCTAAAGCGGTGACTAGCTTTAACGTACTGGCGGGTGGGTAAAAGCCATCGCTATTGGTGTTCAACTCACTCGAATCATCACTCAATGACTTCAGTATCAAGCTCGTGCTACTGCCATCGGGCAGTTTATCTAGAGGGATGTATTCGAAAGCATTAATTGAATAGCTACACAGTGACAAACCATATAGGAGTAAGCTGGATAGAAGGCGCATAGAAGGTTTTCTTGGATGGCTGATGTTTTCAGTATACAGATATAAAAAACGCCCGCTATAGAGCGGGCGTTTTGATTCCAAATTAACTAATTAATCAATTAGATAATCAGAATTAGAAGTCGTAACGTAGACCTAGAGCTAGCTCGTCTTCAGCTTGTGCTGAAGTTGCAGCAAGGTTGCCACCAACAGTACCGAACTGATCTCCCGCTGAGATTAGGTTGAAGTTGTACGATACGTAGCCACGGAAGTTAGGCTTGAAGTAGTACGTTGCGTCGATAGCGATGTTGTCTGCAGACGTTTCACCGTTAGTTTCAGCATTGTTGTAAGTTGAAGATAATACTGTTTGACCTAGAGTGTAAGCCGCAGCTAGCTCGTAACCAGTGTAGTCGCCGTTGTTCTTAGCTTTTTCACCGTCAGTAAATACACCTGCGAAGTAAAGGTCGCCCATTGTGTAAGAACCAGAAAGCATGTATTCGTTTTCTTCAGCTTGGTCTGCGTAACCAGCACCTAGCTTAACGCCAGTTTCACCGATTGCGTAGATACCAGATAGAGAGTAACCGTCTTCACCGTTATCAACATACGTTGTGTCACCGTTAGCTGTTTTTGTTGAACGATCTGCGAAGCGGTAGCTTGCTTTTAAGTTTAGGTCTTGGAATTGACCTTTGTAAGAAAGCATGTTGTCAGTACGGTCAGCTGCCGCAATTTTGTCTGCAGCCGAGTTACCGTGGTAAGCCATGATATCGGTAAAGTCAGTGATTACGCCTAGAGCGCCGTCGTTTTTACCGAAAGTTACTTCACCGTAAGTGCCGCCAAGTCCGGCGTAAGCGTAACGGTTATCTAAGCTATCAACTGTAACGTCATTGCCATCAATATCTTTAACTGTTTTAGGGTTAGTAACGAATTCACCTTCGTAGAAACCAACGCCGTATAGGCCGTCTTGGATTTCAACTTTACCTAGAAAGTTAAGACGGACACGAGTTTTGTCTTCAGCTTTACCATCTTTCATAGATAGACGAGCTTCCGCACGGCCACCCATTTCTAAAGAAGTACCGTCTTGGTTGTATAGTTCTGAAGCGTTAGCACCAGTAGCAAGAGCTGCAGCAGATACAGCAAGCGCGATCATAGTCTTGTTCATGTTATTAATTCCTAATTACTGTCCATAAAGGTATTTATCAAGGATTTGAATCCTTTTTGTGTATTGTTCGTATTAATCAAGCTTCATAATCATGCTTAGAACAAAAGCGTGAAACTTGCCAGAACAATCCGTGGGGTACTTTTTAACCCTAAAGTTCCACCATCAGGTAGTAAAATGATATCAATAAAAATTATGAACACTGTTTTATTGGGTCTTCTCCTGTTTAAGTTGTTGTTTTTGTGTTGCTTTTAGAAAAGTGTGATCTGTGTTTATTTGGTTTATTTTTGTTTTTTTTTAGATATTTCATCGCCAACTTATTGATGGTGAGGTTATTATTCATTTTTGTGATGTCTGTAATTTAGACCTAGATAAAGCTTTTATAACGCAAAGTGGAATAAAGGTGATTTAGCCATAAAGTTTGTTTACACTAAGACAAATCGTTTTGTTTCTATCACCCAATAAGTATGTTGGGTGGATTTATGTTGGCCAAAGAAAGCTTTGGCATAGAGGTAAAAAATGGAAAAGGTTCCAATGACAGTACGTGGCGCTCAGCAGCTACGTGACGAATTAGATCGCCTACTTAAGCTACGTCCTATTATTTCAGCAGCAATTGGTGAAGCTCGTGAACTCGGTGACTTGAAAGAGAATGCTGAATACCACGCCGCTCGTGAAGAGCAGGGTATCTGTGAAGCTCAAATTCGAGATATTGAATATAAGTTATCACTGGCTCAGATCATCGATGTAACGCAGATGGATAACACAGGTAAGATTATCTTTGGCACGACAGTGACTTTGATTGACGTAGATACGGATGAAGAATTCCGCTACCAAATCGTTTCTGAAGATGAAGCCGATATCAAAACGGGTCGCATTTCTGTGAAATCCCCAATTGCACGTGGTCTTATCGGTAAGATGGAAGGCGATGAAGTACTGATCTCTACCCCTGGTGGTGATAAAGACTTCGAAATCGACAAAGTAGAATACATCTAATTGAATTTTCTTTGTTTTTGATAAGTAAAAAGGTCGCTAATGCGACCTTTTTCGTTTCTCACGCTACACTAAAAGCTAAGCGCAGTGGCTTTCTTTTAATGAAGTTAGCTTATATTAAGCTCGCTTACTTGCGTGGAATCTCGATTTTACGTGCTTCTGACTGACGGAACAGTACTAGAACTTTACCGATAGTCTGTACTTTCTCAGCTTTAGATTCACGTACAATTGCATCGATAATCAGTTGCTTAGTCTCACGGTCTTCTGATGCAACTTTAATCTTGATCAGTTCGTGGTGGTCTAGAGCTAATTCGATTTCCGCTAGAACAGCTTCAGTAAGTCCATTTGCGCCCATTAGCACAACAGGTTTTAAACTGTGAGCTAGGCCCTTTAGATGCTGCTTTTGTTTGGTACTTAGGTTCATTACGCGGCCAATTTTATTTAGTATTAGGGTTGAAAAAACCTATTTTAACGCCATCTAAAGCTGAAGACTATAATTTATTCAGCAATTAGTACTTTCCTCCAATTTAGGTATCCAATGAGCAAACAGAAACACTCGGCCAGTTCGGGCCGTTGGTTGAAGGAACACTTCGACGACAAGTACGCAAATGAAGCCAGAAAAAAAGGCTATCGTTCGCGTGCTTATTTCAAAATGGAAGAGATTCAAACGAAAGATAAATTGCTGACTCCTGGGATGACCATTGTGGATTTGGGTGCAGCGCCTGGCGGTTGGTCTCAATATGCTGCTAAGATTATCGGAGACAATGGTCAAATCATTGCGTGTGATTTGTTACCAATGGATCCGATTGCTGGAGTGAGCTTTTTACAAGGCGATTTCCGCGAAGAAGCTGTGCTAGAAGCGTTGCTGGAGCGTATACAACCAAACATGGTTGATGTCGTGATGTCTGATATGGCACCTAATATAGCAGGCAACAATTCTGTGGATCAGCCAAGAGCTATGTATTTAGTTGAATTAGCTTTGGATATGTGTCGACAAGTTCTAGCTACCAATGGTAGTTTTGTTGTAAAAGTATTCCAAGGCGAAGGGTTTGACCAATATGTTAAGGACGTCCGTGAGATGTTTAAAACAGTCAAAGTTAGAAAACCCGACTCTTCTCGAGCTCGCTCTCGTGAAGTGTTTATCGTAGCAACTGGTTACAAAGGTTAACGATTCTCTTCCAAGAGTGAGAGTTAACAACATGGCTACAGGTTACAAACTGTAGTACCCTACCTTTAATTACAATTAGTTATCGAGAGGCTTACACCTTGAGTGACATGGCAAAAAATTTAATTCTGTGGCTTGTTATCGCGGTAGTGTTGATGTCGGTATTCCAGAGCTTCGGCCCTGGGGAAAGTAACGGCAGAGCAGTAGATTACACCACGTTTGTACAGGAAGTTGGCCAAGGCCAGATTCAAGACGCACAGTTCAATAACAGCGAAATCACTTTCACACGTCGTGGTGGTGGCTCTAAGTATGTAACTTACATGCCTGTTTATGATCAAAAGCTACTTGATGACTTAATTAATCAAAACGTAAAAGTTCAGGGTACACCACCTGAAGAGCAGAGCCTGCTTGGCACTATCTTCATTTCATGGTTCCCAATGATCTTACTGATTGGTGTGTGGATTTTCTTCATGCGTCAAATGCAAGGCGGCGGCGGCGGTAAAGGCGCGATGTCTTTTGGTAAGAGCAAAGCTCGAATGATGAGCGAAGAACAAATCAAAACGATGTTTGCTGATGTTGCTGGTTGTGACGAAGCAAAAGAAGACGTGAAAGAGCTTGTGGATTACCTTCGTGACCCAAGCCGCTTCCAAAAGCTTGGTGGTAAGATCCCGACCGGTATCCTGTTGGTAGGTCCTCCTGGTACAGGTAAGACATTGCTTGCAAAAGCGATTGCTGGTGAAGCGAAAGTGCCATTCTTTACTATCTCTGGTTCTGACTTCGTTGAAATGTTTGTTGGTGTTGGTGCATCTCGTGTGCGTGACATGTTCGAACAAGCGAAGAAAGCAGCGCCTTGTATCATCTTTATCGATGAAATCGATGCTGTAGGTCGTCAACGTGGCGCTGGTGTTGGTGGTGGTCACGATGAACGTGAACAAACACTTAACCAAATGCTGGTTGAGATGGATGGTTTCGAAGGTAACGAAGGTATTATTGTTATCGCTGCGACGAACCGTCCAGACGTACTAGACCCTGCATTACTTCGTCCTGGTCGTTTTGACCGTCAAGTTGTGGTTGGTCTACCTGATGTACGTGGTCGTGAACAGATTCTTAAAGTACACATGCGTAAAGTGCCACTATCTGGTGATGTTGAACCATCTCTGATTGCTCGTGGTACTCCAGGTTTCTCTGGTGCAGACCTTGCGAACCTTGTTAACGAAGCGGCTCTATTTGCTGCTCGTGGTAACAAACGCAATGTATCTATGGTTGAGTTTGAACTTGCGAAAGACAAAATTATGATGGGTGCAGAGCGCCGTTCAATGGTGATGTCTGAGGAAGTGAAAGAGTCAACGGCTTACCACGAAGCAGGTCACGCAATTGTTGGTCGTTTGGTACCTGAACACGATCCAGTGTACAAAGTATCAATCATCCCACGTGGTCGTGCGCTTGGTGTAACTATGTACTTACCTGAGCAAGATCGCGTCAGCATGTCTCGCCAACATCTAGAATCAATGATCTCTAGCTTGTACGGTGGCCGTCTGGCTGAAGAACTTATCTACGGTAAAGACAAAGTTTCGACCGGTGCGTCAAACGATATCGAGCGTGCAACTGATATTGCTCGTAAGATGGTAACGCAGTGGGGCTTCTCGGAAAAACTAGGTCCTCTTCTATATGCTGAAGAAGAAGGCGAAGTTTTCTTAGGTCGCGGCATGAGCCAAGCGAAACATGTTTCTGACGATACAACTAGATTAATCGATGAAGAAATTCGTATTCTTATCGACCGTAACTATGCTCGTGCGAAACAGATTCTTGAAGAGAACATGGATATCATGCACTCGATGAAAGATGCGCTAATGAAGTTTGAAACGATTGATGCAGGTCAGATTGATGACTTGATGGAACGTAAAGACGACATTCGTGAGCCTGCTGGTTGGGGTGATCAGGCGAAAGCAGAACCTGCAAAGGAAGAAGCTAAACCTGAAGCTAAATCAGAAGAGCAAGCCGAAGCCGAGCCAAAAGCTGAAGAATCGACAGTTGAAGAAGTTAAATCTGAAACAGATGATGCTCAAAACAAAGATTCTTAATTGCTAAGCTTTAAATTAAAACCCTGAGTACGCTCAGGGTTTTTCTGTTTCTAGCCCAAGATGTTTTTACCTTTAAGACCCACCTTCCATGATATTAAAAGCACATAATAAAACACTCGTTTTAGACCGCCCACATGTGATGGGTATCCTCAATGTTACGCCTGATTCTTTCTCTGATGGCGGAAAATTCAATTCATTAGATAATGCTTTACTGCAAGCAGAGCGAATGATTCAGGCTGGCGTTAGCATTATTGATATTGGTGGTGAGTCGACTCGTCCGGGTGCTCCAGAGGTGTCCTTAGAGGAAGAGTTAGCTCGAGTTATCCCTGCGATTAAAGCGATTCGCGCCAAGTTTGATGTTTGGATCTCGATTGATACCAGCAAAGCTGAGGTGATGCGCCAAGCTGTTGAAGCAGGGGCAGATTTGATCAATGATGTACGCGCACTGCAAGAGCCCGGAACTCTAGAAGTGGCCGCAGAGGCTAATGTACCTATTTGCTTGATGCACATGAAAGGTCAGCCAAGAACCATGCAAGCCAATCCAAGCTACGAAGATGTTCTAACAGATGTCGAAGCCTTTTTACAAGAAAGGGTCGAAGCTTGTGAGGCGGTCGGTATCTCAAAAGAGCAGCTGATTCTTGACCCTGGTTTTGGTTTTGGTAAAACCATCGAACACAATTACCACTTATTAGCGCACTTTGAAAAGTTTCATACGCTTGGTTTGCCTGTCTTGGCGGGAATGTCGAGAAAATCGATGATCTTTAAGCTACTAGACAAAGTCCCAGCTGACTGCATGGTCGCTAGCGTTACTTGCGCAACTATCGCAGCAATGAAAGGTGCACAAATTATTCGCGTTCACGATGTTGAAGATACATTGGAAGCGATGAAGATAATCGAAGTGATGAATAACAATCACTAATAATTAAGGAAAATCGATATGTCTGATAAAAGACGTTACTTCGGTACAGATGGCGTACGTGGCAAAGTTGGCCAGTACCCGATTACACCTGATTTTGTTCTGAAGCTTGGCTGGGCTGCTGGTCGTGTTCTTGCAAAACAGGGCACAAAGAAAGTGATCATTGGTAAAGATACTCGTATCTCTGGCTACATGCTTGAGTCTGCACTAGAAGCGGGACTTGCTGCTGCTGGTCTTCAAGCTACGTTTACTGGTCCAATGCCAACACCTGCAGTTGCTTATCTAACACAAACTTTCCGCGCTGAAGCGGGGATTGTTATCTCTGCATCGCACAACCCTTTTTATGATAACGGTATTAAGTTTTTCTCTTCTGAAGGTACGAAATTGTCGGATGACATTGAGCTCGCCATCGAAGCTGAACTAGATAAAGATATCGAGTGCGTAGAATCTTCAGTATTAGGTAAAGCGGTGCGCCTAAATGATGCTGCAGGCCGTTATATTGAATTTTGTAAAAGTACATTCCCACACAAAATGACGCTAGCTGGTATGAAAATTGTAGTGGATTGCGCACATGGTGCGACTTACCACATTGCGCCGGCTGTATTTAAAGAGCTAGGGGCTGAGGTTGTTGCGATTGGTGTGGAACCAAATGGCACTAACATCAACCATGAAGTCGGTGCGACTGATGTACGAGCTCTGCAAGCTAAAGTGCTTGAAGAAAAAGCGGCGTTAGGCCTAGGCTTTGATGGTGACGGTGACCGTATCATCATGGTTGATGAGCTAGGTAATAAGGTTGATGGTGACCAAATCGCTTACATCATTGCTCGTGATGCGTTGCGTCGTGGTGAGTTGAAAGGCGGAGTTGTTGGTACGCTAATGACCAACCTTGGTATGGAAAATGGCCTTAAGCAGTTAGGTATTCCATTTGTACGTGCTGCTGTTGGTGACCGTTACGTTATGGAACAACTTCTAGCTAAAGGCTGGAAGATCGGTGCTGAGAACTCGGGGCACGTTATCCTATTAGATAAAGTGACGACAGGTGATGCTATCGTTGCTGCTCTGCAAGTATTGGCCTCAGTTGTCGATAGTCAAATGACACTGAATGAACTGTCTCAAGGTATGACGTTATACCCTCAAGTTCTAGAAAACGTTCGTTTCAGTGGTGATTCAAACCCACTAGAAGCAGAGGCTGTGAAAGCGGCTGTTATTGAAGTCGAGACGGAACTCGGTGAGAAAGGTCGTGTGCTATTACGCAAATCGGGTACTGAGCCACTACTGCGCGTAATGGTCGAAGGTGAAGATGCTGAACTTGTTCAGAGTTCTGCACTGAAAATTGCTGATGCAGTAAAAGCGAATTGCTAATAAAACGTTTGCCGTCACAAGTGAGGTGGTCTCACTTGTGGGGGCAGGGTTTTAGTTATGTGATGATTTAAAAGGGACGCAAATGAGTTTTGTGTCCCTTTTGCCCTTTTTTTGACCACTTACTTGGTAAAGGCTTATTTTTTAGTAAATTCCCCTTGTCAGTCATCGTTGCATTCGCTAGTATTGCTCGGCCTTCAGTTAGGAGGTCGCTAGCCTTGTTCTTAAAAATAGTTTTTTGAACGGCGCTGGCTCAACAATTAGGAACATAGGTGGAAAAATGTTTACAGTTCTACTTGTGATTTACCTGTTGGCAGCGCTTGGTGTAATTGGCCTAGTGTTGATTCAACAAGGTAAAGGCGCAGATATGGGAGCCTCTTTCGGTGCTGGCGCTTCAAACACTGTGTTTGGTGCTGGTGGCTCAGGAAATTTCCTTACCCGAATGACTGCAATTTTTGCAACTACATTTTTTATCCTTAGCTTAGTGCTTGGTAATATGTCTACACATAAAACTGAGTCACAATGGATTGACCCGACCCAAGGTCAGGTGATTCAACAAGCTGAAGATGCAGTGAGTGAAGTTCCGGCGCAAGGCGACGAAATTCCACAATAATCTGTAAAGATTTGATGCCGAGATGGTGAAATTGGTAGACACGCTAGCATGAGGTGCTAGTGCCTTAGGGTGTGAGGGTTCGAGTCCCTCTCTCGGCACCATGTTTACAAACTTGTAAAACATCTTGTTGGGCGTATAATGCTCACAAGTCGGACGCGGGATGGAGCAGTTTGGTAGCTCGTCGGGCTCATAACCCGAAGGTCGTCGGTTCAAATCCGGCTCCCGCAACCAATTTCAATGCTATTATATAGCTTGTATTGGTAGCAAGTTTGCACAGTGTGAACCTCACTGTGAGTTAAGTGTGATATCAAATATGATGACACTTAACATATAAGGGTCCAGCAACAAAAACCCCGGCTTATACGGGGTTTTTTGTTATCTAAGCATTTATAAATGCATTTAGATGATAATGTTTGCTTGGAATTTAAATTGGGCTTTGAGCCCTTTTTTTGTTTCTGGAGTGGTTAAATGACTGGTTTAGAAAGACAACTTACTGAAATGCTTGACGCTCCAGTAGCAGCATCAGGTTATGAGTTAGTTGGATTAGAATTTATTCGTGCTGGTGAGCACTCAACGCTACGCATTTACATCGATTCACCAAATGGTATCAATGTAGATGATTGCTCTGAAGTTAGTCACCAAGTAAGTGCCGTAATGGACGTTGAAGATCCAATTTCAGTGGCTTATAACCTTGAAGTGTCTTCACCAGGTTTAGAGAGACCACTGTTCAAAGCTGAGCATTACCAACAATTTATTGGTCACGAGGTAAGCATCGTTTTGAAAATGGCTGTCGGCAACCGTCGTAAATGGAAAGGTGATATCCTATCTATCGAAGGCGAGACAGTGAAAGTATTGGTTGAAGGACAAGAAGAAGAATTCGTCCTGAGCAATATTGCGAAAGCTAACCTGATCCCTAAATTTTAGTTCTCCTAGAGAGAAGAGCTTAAGAGGCTAGATTAATGAACAAAGAAATTTTGGCGGTAGTAGAAGCTGTTTCTAATGAGAAAGCAGTTCCTCGTGAGCGTATTTTTGAAGCGCTTGAAATCGCGCTTGCAACGGCAACAAAAAAGAAAAGCGAATTAGAAATCGAAGTTCGTGTTGAGATTGACCGTAAAACGGGTAATTTCGAAACTTTCCGCCGTTGGGAAGCTGTTGAGGAAGTTGAATTCCCAACAAAAGAAATCTCTATTGAAGCTGCAAAGTACGATGATCCAGAGATCGAACTTGGCGGTTTCATCGAAGATGATATCGAATCAGTAACGTTTGACCGTATTACGACTCAAACGGCTAAGCAAGTTATCGTACAGAAAGTACGTGAAGCTGAACGCGCTCAAATCGTTGAGCAGTTTATCGATAACGAAGGCGAGCTAGTCACTGGCGCAGTTAAGAAAGTTAACCGTGACACAGTGATTCTAGACCTAGGTAACAACGCTGAAGCGGTAATCCTTCGTGATGACCAACTTCCTCGTGAAAACTTCCGTCCAGGTGACCGTGTTCGTGGTCTTCTATACGCAGTTAAGCCAGAAGCTCGTGGCTTCCAGCTTTTTGTTACTCGTTCTAAGCCAGAAATGCTAGCTGAACTATTCCGTGTTGAAGTGCCTGAGATTGGTGAAGAGCTAATTGAACTTAAAGGTGCTGCACGTGACGCTGGTTCTCGTGCTAAAATCGCTGTTAAAACAAACGACAAACGTATTGACCCTGTTGGTGCGTGTGTTGGTATGCGTGGCGCACGTGTACAAGCTGTATCTAACGACCTTGGCGGTGAGCGTATCGATATCGTGCTTTGGGATGATAACCCGGCGCAATTCGTTATCAATGCAATGGCTCCTGCTGATGTTGCTTCTATCATCGTTGATGAAGATACGCACTCAATGGACATCGCGGTTGAAGCTGACAACCTAGCGCAAGCTATCGGTCGTAGCGGTCAAAACGTACGTCTAGCATCTCAACTTACTGGTTGGGAACTGAACGTAATGACTGTTGCTGATCTAGAGAAGAAGCACCAAGAAGAAGCTGTTGCTTCTATTGAAAACTTCATGAAGCACCTAGATATCGAAGAAGACTTTGCTCAAATGCTTGTTGAAGAAGGCTTCTCTACGCTTGAAGAAGTAGCCTACGTTCCTGTGAACGAGCTTCTTGAAGTAGATGGTCTAGATGAAGGTATCGTTGAAGAATTGCGTAACCGCGCGAAAGACGCACTGACAACTCTGGCGCTAGCGAAAGAAGAAACTTTCGATGGTGTTGAGCCAGCTGAAGACCTACTTGCACTTGAAGGTCTTGAGCGTGAAATGGCTTACAAGCTAGCGGCAAAAGGCGTTGCGACATTGGAAGACCTAGCTGACCAAGGCGTTGATGAACTAGAAGGCATCGAAGACCTAACTGCAGAGCGTGCAGGCGAGCTAATTATGGCTGCGCGTAACATCTGTTGGTTCGGCGACGAAGAATAATTCAGCAAGGAGAGAGAGCGGTATGACACAATTAACAGTTAAAGCACTGAGTGAAGAGATTGGTACGCCAGTTGACCGCTTAATTGAACAACTTGCTGATGCAGGCATGAAGAAAGCAGGGTCGGACCAAGTGACTGATTCAGAGAAGCAAACATTGCTAACGCACCTTAAAAAGGAGCACGGCGATACTTCTGGTGAAACAGAACCGACTCGTTTAACTCTTCAACGCAAGACCCGCAGCACGCTAAGTGTTGCTGCTGGAGGCGGTAAGAGTAAGGATGTTCAAGTTGAGGTACGTAAAAAGCGTACTTACGTGAAGCGCAGCACTATTGAAGATGAAGCGAAACGTGAAGCTGAGGAAGTAGCTAATCGTGAAGCGGAAGAGAAAGCACAACGCGATGCTGAAGAGCAAGCGAAACGTGATGCTGCAGAGAAAGCACAGCGCGAAGCCGAAGCAAAAGTAACACGTGAAGCGGATGCAAAACGTGAAGCTGAAGAGAAGGCTCAACGCGCACAAGCTGAAAAGGCTAAAAAAGACATGAATTCAAAAAATGCAGACGCTAACGCACAAGCGAAAAAAGAAGCGGATGAACTTAAAGCTCGTCAAGAGCAAGAAGCAACTCGTAAAGCCGAAGCTGAAGCAGCTAAGCTTGTTGAAGAAGCTCGTAAGTTAGCAGAAGAGAACCAAGAACGTTGGTCTGAAGAAGAGAAGAAGAAGAAAGAGCAAGAGAAATCTGCGGATTACCATGTGACGACTTCTACTTACGCTCGTGAAGCTGAAGATGCGGCAGACAAAAAAGACGAGAAAGCACCTCGTCGTCGCAAGAAGAAACCAGCTCCAGCAACTCAACCTGGCAATAACCGTGGTGGTCGTAACCAACGTGGTCGTGGCGGTAAAGGTAAGCTTGCTAAACCAACTTCAATGCAGCAAGGCTTCGATAAGTCAGCGACTGTTGCAAAATCTGACGTTGCTATCGGCGAAACTATCGTTGTTTCTGAACTGGCTAGCAAAATGTCAGTTAAAGCAACTGAAGTTATCAAAGTAATGATGAAGATGGGCGCTATGGCGACTATCAACCAAGTGATCGACCAAGAAACAGCACAACTTGTTGCTGAAGAAATGGGTCACAAGGTAATCCTACGTAAAGAAAACGAACTTGAAGAAGCAGTACTAGCTGACCGTGATAGCGATGCTATCGCTGAAGGTCGTGCTCCTGTTGTTACTATCATGGGTCACGTTGACCACGGTAAAACTTCAACACTTGACTACATTCGTAAAGCACACGTTGCTTCTGGCGAAGCTGGCGGTATCACGCAGCACATTGGTGCTTACCACGTAGATACTGACAACGGCATGATCACGTTCCTTGATACTCCTGGACACGCGGCCTTTACTGCTATGCGTGCTCGTGGTGCTCAAGCGACAGATATCGTTGTACTTGTTGTTGCTGCAGACGATGGCGTAATGCCACAAACAATCGAAGCAATCCAGCACGCGAAAGCGGCAGGCGTTCCTCTGATTGTTGCTGTGAACAAGATCGACAAAGAGGGTGCAAACCCAGACAACGTTAAGAATGAGCTAGCTCAATACGACGTTATCCCTGAAGAATGGGGCGGTGAGAACATCTTCGTTCACATCTCTGCAAAACAGGGTACAAACATTGATGGTCTTCTAGAATCTATCCTTCTTCAGTCTGAAGTTCTTGAGCTTACAGCGGTTAAAGAAGGCATGGCATCTGGTGTTGTTGTTGAATCTCGTCTTGATAAAGGTCGCGGTCCAGTTGCAACAGTACTAGTACAGTCAGGTACTCTAAACAAAGGCGATATCGTTCTTTGTGGTCAAGAGTACGGCCGTGTTCGTGCAATGCGCGATGAAAACGGTAAAGACATCGAAACTGCAGGTCCATCTATCCCTGTAGAAATTCTAGGTCTTTCTGGCGTTCCTGCTTCAGGTGATGAAGCGACTGTTGTACGTGATGAGCGTAAAGCTCGTGAAGTTGCAAACTACCGTCAAGGTAAATTCCGTGATGTTAAACTAGCTCGCCAACAAAAAGCGAAACTAGAGAACATGTTCGCGAACATGACGGCTGGTGAAGTTGCTGAACTTAATGTTGTACTTAAAGCTGACGTTCAAGGTTCTGTAGAAGCGATTGCTGACTCTCTACTGAAACTGTCAACTGACGAAGTTAAAGTGAACATCGTAGGTTCTGGTGTTGGTGGTATTACTGAAACTGACGCAACGCTTGCTGCAGCTTCTAACGCTATCATCCTTGGTTTCAACGTTCGTGCTGACGCAACTGCGCGTAATACAGTTCAGAACGAAAACCTAGATCTACGTTACTACTCAATCATCTACCAACTGATTGACGAAGTTAAACAGGCAATGGGCGGTATGCTTGCTCCTGAATTCCGTCAAGAAATCATTGGTCTTGCACAAGTTCGTGACGTATTTAAGTCGCCTAAACTTGGTGCAATCGCTGGTTGTATCGTTACTGAAGGTACGATTAAGCGTAGCAACCCAATCCGTGTACTTCGTGAAAACGTTGTTATCTACGAAGGTGAACTAGAGTCACTTCGTCGCTTTAAAGATGACGTTCAAGAAGTTAAGAATGGTTACGAGTGTGGTGTTGGCGTTAAGAACTACAACGACGTTCGCGTTGGTGACCAGATCGAAGTATTCGAAATCGTTGAGGTTAAACGTACTCTAGACTAATCAGTCTGTACGACTCGACATATTGACTAAGGTTACTAACATTACTAATAGAGGTAATAAGGTAATCGGTTGTTGAATACACCATGGGGGGCTGGTAATTACCAAGCCCCCCATCTTTCTAAGTGAGAAAAGAAAATGTCAAAAGAATTTAGCCGCACACAACGTGTGTCTCAGCAGCTTCAAAAGGAGCTTGCGCTTATCCTACAACGTGAAGTTCGTGACTCACGTATCGGTATGGTAACTATCTCAGACGTAGAAGTGTCTCGTGACCTTGCTTACGCAAAAGTGTTCGTTACTTTCCTATGTATCGGTGAGCAAACACCTGAATCATGTCTTGCTGCTCTTAAAGAGCATGAAGTGCCAGTTCGTATGGCTCTTGGTAAGCGTATTCGTCACCGTCTAACGCCTGAAGTACGTTTTACTTACGACAACACACTAGTAGAAGGCATGCGTATGTCTAACTTAGTAAGTGAAGTTTTAAACGACGATAAGCGTAAGCAAGAAGAGTCTGGCCGTACTGACGAAACTCAGTCTAAGGGTGAAGAGTAATGGCTCGCCGTCGTAAAGGTCGCCCTATCAACGGGGTAATTCTGTTAGATAAGCCAACGGGCATTTCGTCTAATGATGCACTGCAAAAAGTAAAACGTATTTACTTTGCAGAGAAGGCAGGGCACACCGGTGCTCTTGATCCTCTTGCGACTGGCATGCTGCCAATTTGTCTTGGTGAAGCAACGAAGTTCTCTCAGTTTCTTCTAGATTCTGATAAGCGCTACGTAGTAATTGCTAAGCTTGGTGAGCGTACCAATACCTCTGACTCTGATGGTGAAGTGGTAGAGACACGTGATGTTAACGTGACTCAAGAACAGCTTGAGCGTTGCATTGCGAGCTTCAAGGGTGAAACCGATCAGATACCATCAATGTTTTCGGCATTGAAGTATCAAGGTAAGCCTTTGTACGAATACGCACGTGCAGGTATCGAGGTGCCTCGTGAGTCTCGTAAGATCACTGTGTACTCTATTGAACTGCTTCGCTTTGAAGGTGATGAAGTTGAAATGGAAGTGCATTGTTCAAAAGGTACTTACATCCGCACAATTACCGACGATCTTGGTGAAATGCTAGGTTGTGGTGCTCATGTGACCATGCTTCGCCGTACTGGTGTCGCTAAGTATCCGTACGATCGTATGGTGACTTTGGAGCAGTTGAACGAGATCCTAGAGCAAGCGCAGGCGCAAGAAATTGCACCCAAAGAGCTGCTTGATCCACTATTAATGCCAATGGACACAGCCGTTGAAGACTTACCAGAAGTTAACTTAAACGCGGAACTGACTGACCTAGTTCAGCACGGTATGCCCGTTCAGGTTTCTGGTGCGCCAACTGAAGGTACGGTTCGCATGACAAGTGGTGAAGAGAAACTGTTTGTTGGTGTTGCTCAGATTGCTGAAGATGGCCGAGTTGCACCGAAGCGTTTGGTTGTTTTCAGAGATGAAGAGCCCCAAGCATAACGCTGAAACCTAGTTAGGTATTGGCGCTTAGCCTGGAAAAGCGAATCAATAATATAGAAAGCGAGCCCTTAATTTTAATGGTTCGCTTTTTTCGTTTTTCATCAGTTCGATTGTTATTGCACCAACTCGTAAACTTCCCTATAATCCTCGGCTCGCGTAGCGGCTGAATCAGAGATTGGCTGCTACAAATATAAACTTACTCTTATCAGGAGAGATTTATGTCTCTGAATGCAGAAACTAAAGCAGCAATCGTTGCAGAATACGCACAATCTGAAGGCGACACAGGTTCACCAGAAGTACAAGTAGCACTACTTACTGCTTCTATCAACCACCTACAAGGTCACTTCAAAGCGCACAAACACGATCACCACAGCCGTCGTGGTCTATTACGTATGGTTTCTAGCCGTCGTAAGCTTCTTGATTACTTGAAAGGCAAAAACCTTACTCGTTACCAAGACCTAATCAAGCGTCTAGGCCTACGTCGCTAATAGCGATGTCTGCAAAGACAGTTTGAAGAAAAGGAGCATTTATGCTCCTTTTTTTGTGCCTGTTATATTTTTAATGTTAAAAATGAAGGTTCTCTGTGCGGTTAACCTGATTTTTAATCGTGAAAATGTCTCTTGCCAAGAAAATAGTTTATACTCTCGCACGCGAATAATTGTTTGATTATTTCGCACCCTAATTAGCTCAACAATAACAGTCACAGATGTCGGCCAATAGGTCGCGACTATTAAAAGCAGATGTTTAGTCTGATTGAACTTCTCGTCTTTTTTTACTAGTCGCGATTAGTTATTGCTGAGCATTCATTCACTTATTCTGAAAAGAGATTTTCAGATGAAGGATATACAATGTTTGAAAAACCAGTTGTAAAGTCATTCCAGTACGGTAACCACACCGTTACTCTAGAAACGGGCGTAATGGCACGTCAAGCTACTGCTGCTGTAATGGCGACTATGGACGATACATCAGTATTCGTTTCTGTTGTTGCTAAAAAAGAAGCTGTTGCGGGTCAAGATTTCTTCCCTCTAACAGTCAACTACCAAGAGCGTACATACGCTGCGGGTAAAATCCCTGGTGGTTTCTTTAAGCGTGAAGGTCGTCCATCTGAAGGCGAAACACTAACAGCTCGTCTGATTGACCGTCCAATTCGTCCACTTTTCCCAAGTGCGTTTAAAAACGAAGTTCAAGTTATCGCTACGGTTGTTTCTATCAACCCTGACGTAAACCCAGACATGATCACTATGATCGCAACGTCTGCTGCACTTGCTATCTCTGGTGCTCCATTCAATGGTCCTATCGGTGCAGCACGTGTTGGTCACATCGACGGTGAACTTGTTCTTAACCCATCAAATACTGAGCTTGAAAACTCTAAACTAGACCTAGTTGTGTCTGGTACAGAAGGCGCAGTACTTATGGTTGAATCTGAAGCAGATAACCTATCTGAAGAAGAAATGCTTTCAGCTGTTGTTTACGGTCACGACCAACAACAAGTTGTAATCAAAGCAATCAACGAGTTTGCTGCTGAAGTTGCAACTCCATCTTGGAACTGGGAAGCGCCAGCAGTTAACACTGAGCTTAAAGCTCAAGTTGCTGAACTTGCTGAAACTCGTCTATCTGACGCGTACCAGATCACTGAGAAAATGGCTCGTTACGAGCAAGTTGGCGCAATCAAGAACGACACTGTTGAAGCTCTAATTGCACAAGACGAAAACCTAGATGAGCGCGAAATCCGCGGCATGCTTGGTTCTCTAGAGAAAAACGTAGTACGTAGCCGCATCATTGCTGGCAACCCACGTATCGATGGCCGTGAAAAAGACATGGTTCGTGCTCTAGACGTACGTACTGGTGTTCTTCCACGTACACACGGTTCTTCTCTATTCACTCGTGGTGAAACTCAAGCACTTGTTACTGCAACGCTTGGTACACAACGTGATGCACAAATCATCGACAGCCTAATGGGTGAGAAGAAAGACAACTTCCTTCTACACTACAACTTCCCTCCATACTGTGTAGGTGAGACTGGTTTCGTTGGTTCTCCTAAGCGTCGTGAAATTGGTCACGGTAAGCTTGCTAAACGTGGTATCCAAGCAGTAATGCCTTCTGTTGACGAATTCCCATACACAGTTCGTGTTGTATCGGAAATCACAGAATCTAACGGTTCTTCTTCAATGGCTTCTGTATGTGGTACATCTCTAGCACTTATGGATGCTGGTGTTCCAATCAAAGCTTCTGTTGCGGGTATCGCAATGGGTCTTGTTAAAGAAGGCGACGATTTCGTAGTTCTTTCTGACATCCTTGGCGACGAAGATCACCTAGGTGACATGGACTTTAAAGTAGCAGGTACTAACGCTGGTATCACTGCACTTCAAATGGACATCAAGATCGAAGGTATCACTAAAGAGATCATGCAAATTGCTCTTAACCAAGCGCAAGGTGCACGTAAGCACATCCTTTCTGTTATGGATGAAGCTATCTCAGGTGCTCGTGAAGATATCTCTGAATTCGCTCCACGTATCCACACAATGAAAATCAGCTCTGATAAGATCAAAGATGTTATCGGTAAAGGCGGCGCAGTTATCCGTGCTCTTTGTGAAGAAACAGGTACTACAATCGAAATCGAAGACGATGGCACAATCAAGATTGCTGCTACTGAAGGCGCAGCTGCTAAAGAAGCTATCCGTCGTATCGAAGAGATCACAGCTGAAGTTGAAGTTGGCCGCATTTACCAAGGTAAAGTTGCTCGTCTAGCTGACTTCGGTGCATTCGTTACTATCCTTCCAGGTAAAGATGGTCTAGTACACATCTCTCAAATCGCTGATAAGCGCGTTGAGAAAGTGTCTGACTACCTAACTGAAGGTCAAGAAGTACCAGTTAAGGTTCTTGAAATTGACCGTCAAGGCCGTGTACGTCTAAGCATGAAAGAAGCAGTTGAAACGCCAGCTGAAGGCGAAGCACCTGCTGCTGAGTAATTCTTAGCCTATTAATGGGACTATCGCTTTTTAGTGATTTCTAACCCATTGGTAAAAAAGCATGTTATAAAGGGGAGCATATCGCTCCCCTTTTTTATTGCGGTCATAACAGGAGTAATTATTTGTGAAATGGTTTCAAACCGCGAGTATGTGTTTACTGCTTGTACTGACAGGTTGTGCGACAACATCAGATAACACCTCACGCTGGGTTTATCCACCAATGGCTGTGCCGCTGCAACCAAGCGTTCAGCAAGAAGTTCAAATTGCACGTCTTAGTCAATTATTGCAGCGCCCGGATTTGAACGATGAAGTTCGAGCTAAGATGCTGTTTGAACGTGGTAACTATTACGACAGTGTTGGCCTGCGTGATCTAGCGCGTCTCGACTTCAACCAATCTCTTTCATTGAACCCTGCTCAACCTGATATCTTCAACCTTTTGGGTGTTTACTTTACGCAGGTAGGGGAGTTTGATGCGGCTTATGAATCTTTTGATTCTACGTTAGAGCTTGATCCTGCAAACTCTTACGCAGAAAGAAATCGCTCTATCGCACTCTACTACGGCGAGCGCTATGACTTAGCCAATGAAGAGATGATGAAGCACTACACCGATGATCCTAGCGATCCGTTTAGCGCTCTGTGGCTTTACATCATTCAGCATGAACTCACGCCAGAGCAAGCCCTGCTTGATTTGCAAAAACGTTACGAGAGCCGTGATGAGCAGTGGGGTTGGGTATTAGTCGCGATTATGCTTGATGACATTACTGAAGAGCAGGCTTTTAAGGCGATCTTGACCGGTACTCGTGACAACACGTTACTTGCGCAGCGCCTGACAGAGACATATTTCTACCTTGCTAAGCGTTACCACATGAATGGGGACTACGCGAATGCGATCTCTCTGTACAAGTTGTCAGTTTCTTTCAATGTGTATGAATATGTAGAGCATCGTTACTCTTTCTTAGAGCTAAGCCGTATATTTACTACTCTTAAAGCCGAGCACTTAGCAAAAGTTAAGTTGGCTGAGGCCGAAGAAGCTAAAGCTAAGTAAGAGATACATTTTGATTCCGAAAAACCGCTGCCTGTCAGCGGTTTTTTTATGCTCCTTTTTTATAAGCAGGGGGGGCTCATTTTTGATTGCTTTTAATTTAAACAATACTAAAATAGTTAGCCTTGCTAACTAAATGTTATTCTTTGATTGAGTGGGTATGCTGAACCAGAATTTAGAAAAGATTGAGCGCTTCGCCTCTAAGATATGGCGCACTCAGGTGAATGAAGATCCCATCTGCCAATTGAGCTTCAACGAATATGACTATTTGAAGGTCATTCAGGCTTCTCCAGAACCAATTCGATTGACTGATCTTGCCATTGAAATGCAAGTAACTAAGCCTTCTGCAACCACTATGGTTCAAAGGCTTGAGAGAAAAGGCCTTGTCGAACGCAAACCGTCTCTTGAAGATGCGAGATCTAAGTTGGTGGTTTTGACCCAAAAGGCTGAAGTGGGTTTAGAAGAAGAAAGCAAGATCTATCAGGTCATGGCACAGGTACTGGAAAGTCGTTTGTCTGAGCAAGAGTCTCAGCAGCTAAACCTGTTATTAAATAAAGCTTTGAAGTAAATAATTTAGATATTTAGTTAGCCTTGTTAACTAATTTTTCGAGTCATATCTTGTTGATATGCGACTCACAGATGAAAGTAGAGTAAGAAATGAGTAACTCAATTAATCGCCAGTTTTGGCGATACACAATTCCTACTGTGGCTGCCATGTTGGTTAATGGCCTGTACCAAGTGGTGGATGGCATCTTCATTGGCCGCTATGTGGGGGCTGATGGACTTGCAGGTATCAATGTTGCGTGGCCTGTGATTGGTTCGATTCTCGGTATTGGTATGTTGGTGGGTGTAGGTACAGGTGCGCTTGTCTCGATTCGCCAAGGTGAAAAAGATACTCAAGGCGCTAAGCAGATCTTAGCAACAGGTTTAACCTTGTTGTTGGCGATAACACCTATTGTTTCTGCATTGCTGTTTTTGTTTGCTGATAACTTCTTGCTTTGGCAGGGCGCAGAAGAGAGAGTGTATGAACTTGGCCTGCAATACTTACACATTCTGATTGGCGCGAGTGTGTTCACGCTAGGTTCGATCGCGATGCCGTTTTTACTGCGTAACGATGACAGCCCGAACTTAGCCACAATACTGATGATTGTCGGTGCGGTGATCAATATAGCTCTGGATTATCTGTTTATTGCTCAGCTTGGTTGGGAGTTGAAGGGTGCAGCATTGGCAACCGCGATTGCTCAGTTTGTAGTAACAGGTTTGGGGTTAGCTTACTTCTTCTCACGTCGAGCAAACCTGCGCTTGAGTTGGAATGAACTGAGACTGAAGCTTGATGTGATTCCACAAATCTTTGCCATTGGTACATCAAGCTTCTTTATGTACGCTTACGGTTCGATGATGGTCGCGCTGCACAATGCGTTATTCTCCCAATATGGCGATCAGTTGATGATCGGTGCTTACGCTATTTTGGGCTACATAGTGACGGTCTATTATCTCACGGCTGAAGGTATCGCCAACGGCATGCAACCATTGGTGAGTTATAACCATGGTGCGCGTAACCAAGCGAATATCCGTAAGCTACTTAAGATTGCGATGATGAGTTCGGTATTGATTGGTGTGGCGTTCGTGCTGCTTCTGAACGCGTTCCCACGTGAGTTTGTGTCAGTCTTTAACTCAGATGAACCTCAGCTAGTTGAGTACACCGTGTTGGGTATTCGATTGCACATGTTTGCACTGGCGCTTGATGGCTTCTTAGTGGTAGCGGGTGCTTACTATCAGGCGGTCAACAAAGGCAGTAAAGCGATGTTTGTCATGCTAGGCAATATGCTTATTCAGTTACCTTTCTTGTACATTATGCCTAAGTTATACGGTGTGCCGGGGATCTGGGTTGCGTACCCACTGTCTAATATCGCGTTAAGTGCGGTGGTGGTGGTGATGCTCTACAAAGATGTAAAGAAGCTCGATGTCTCACCGATGGAAACAGCAGCGGTATAGGTCGTATTTCTTAAGTCGAATTAAAAGGTCTAGCGAATGCTAGACCTTTTTGTCTCTGTGGCTGATGGGTTTAACTCTAGAAACTAGATGTTTTTAACGTCTAAACCCGCAAGCTGATGCCAGTAGCCATTGCACTGGCGGCTTTCAATCTTCATCGGTTTTTGACCTTGCTCGTTCGCTCTGAAATTATTAATTTCAGAGAAGGTATCGATACCGAGTGGGCTTAAACGAACCACATCAACAAGGTCGTGCATGCTCGGCAGATCATTGACTAGGTTGTAACAGTAACCTGATTGCGTCTGGATACCATTAAGGTTAAATACCGATTGGCCTTCTTGGCTTTCGACCTGCAGGCCTGTTGGGTACTTGATGCAGCAGGTTTCGCAATCGTCTTTGGCTTTGTTCTCTGCACGGGCTGTAAAGCAACGTGCAGAGTAAGCTAGAGGTAAGTAGCCATGGCTAAACACTTCTACTTCGAACTTATTACGTATATTAAGCTCTTCGCACTGTGTCATCACGTTGCTTAGCCACTCGCGAGAAAGCTCAACGGGCATACACCAACGCGTCATACCTTGTTTCAAGAACAGGTTCAGAGTGCGTGCATTGTAGGTGTTCACCGCAGGGCCAACAACAAAAGGCACCTTACTTTCACTTGCCAGTTGAATCGCAGATACATCATTGGCTTCAATGGCGAAGTCACCGTTATCAATGTACTTCTTCATGATGTTGACTTCGCTTGGGGCTTCTAGCAATGCCATGGTTGAAAGTACCACTTGCTTACCTGAATCAGACAGCTCTTTTGCTATGTCCATCCAGTGTTTTGCTTTCATCTCACGGCGCTTTGAGCACACCGCTTCACCGAGGTAGATGATGTCGGCAGAGCTTGATTTCGCTTGTTCATAGAAGCTTTCAACATCTTGTTTTGGCCAAAAATAAAGTAGAGGGCCTAATGCGTATTTCATTGAGTTCTCCATTTGGCTCTATTGCCATTTACGGTGATAAGCGCCAAGCGTGGTTTGTGTACCTTCAGATACATTCGCCAGTGTCGCATTCCAAGCTTGTTCCACTTGGTATTGTTCTGGGTTCGCTAAGTAGCGATCGATGGCTGCGCGCCAAGTGCGAGTAACTTGCTCGACATAAGCAGGGCTACGTTGGCGTCCTTCAATCTTCACAGAAGCAACATTCGCGGCGAAAAGCTCAGGCAACATAGATAGTGTGTTAAGGCTAGTTGGCTCTTCAAGTGCGTGATAACGCTTTCGCTCACCATCTACTTCTGCTTCAAATCGGCCTTTACATAGCGTTGGGTAACCTGCGTTCTCACCTGCTTCATACTTGTCGATAAGGATTTCGTTCAAGCGAGATTCAAGTCCGCCATCCGTTTCTTGCCAGCGAACGTATTTTGCTGGAGAACATGCCCCAACCGTATTTGGCGATTCACCCGTCATGTATGAAGAGAGGTAGCAACGGCCTTCTGCCATGATACATAAGCTACCAAAAGCGAATACTTCAAGGTCAACGTCAGAAGTGATGTTGCGAGAAAGCTGTTTGACCTGATGAATTGACAATACGCGCGGCAGTACGACACGCTTAACGTTGAAATTTTTATGGTAGAAGTCGATAGCGGCCGCATTGGTCGCAGATGCTTGTACTGATAAGTGCAGCTCTAGTTCTGGATATTTATTTGCAGCGTACTCGAGCACCGCAATGTCAGCGATGATCAGCGCATCAACGCCTAGTGCGGCGGCGTTATCTACAGCATTAGTCCAGCGTTCGAAGCCGTTTGGGTGAGCAAAAGTATTTAAGGCAACGTGAATTTTCTTGTTTCGGTCATGTACATACTGCACAGCACGATCGAGCTTTTTACCCGCAAAGTTAAGGCCTGCGAAGTGTCGGGCATTCGTATCGTCTTTGAATCCGATATAGACAGCATCTGCACCGCAATCAATAGCGGTTTTCAAAGCAGGTAAGTTACCCGCTGGGCATAAGAGTTCCATTTGCTCACTACCAATAGAATAAAATTGAAGCGAGTATTTTATGAAGAATTATGAATGACGGAATTGATGTAAGGCAGGTTTAGATGGATAAATCTGCTTTTACCCCATTTGAGGTACTGACGAGTGACCGTTTTACATGTTGGCTTGGCTTGAACGTGAGATATTTGAATCGGCTAGTTAGTTCTTATGGCGACGATTTTGGGCAAATAGCTCTTCGACATCTTGTTTTGGTTGAGGGCGATAGAAGTGGAAGCCTTGAATTGAACTGCAGTTGAGGTTAGACAGCAGGGTTGCTTGTTCACTGGTTTCGACACCCTCTGCAACCACGGTTAAATCGAGAGATTTCCCAAGGTTGATGATGTTTTCAATTACGGTAATTTGCTTTGGTAAGGTATCGATATCTGAGATAAAAGCCCGGTCAATTTTGAGTTCATCAATCGGAAAGCGAGCAAGGTAAGATAGAGAAGAGTAACCCGTACCAAAATCATCAATGGATAGTGCAAAGCCAAGTCTCTTAATTGCGTTTAGCATTTGCAGGGTGTGTTCACTATCACTCATTACGGCACTTTCTGTAAGCTCAAAGGTAATTGCACTTGGATCTAGCTCAGTAGAACGCAGCAACTTCTCCATGAAATCAATCAATTTTGGATTACCGAACTGCTCTGGTGAAAGGTTGATCGCGACGCGGCCAGGTAAAATACCCTGCATCTTCCACCGTTTCACTGTGGCAAATACTTCGCGCATGACCACACGACCAAGTTGTTCAATAAGGCCTGCTCGTTCCGCTACTGGGATAAATGCTGCAGGACTAATATAACCTTCTACAGGGTGCTTCCAACGTACCAGAGCTTCTGCTCCGTTAATGGTGAAGTCACGCGCATTTACTTTGGGTTGGTACCAAACTTCAAGCCCGTTCTGTTGCAGTGCTTTTTGCAATTCTATCTCAAGCCACAGTCGCATTCGTGCTTCTTTGTTCATCTGTTCGTTGAACTTGATCAGGCGGTTGCGTCCACGATCCTTAGCTTCATACATTGCGGTGTCAGCATTTTGTAGCAAGATACGTGCGTCGCTGCCATCGTGAGGAAAGCTCACACTACCAATCGAGCAGGCTAAACGCTTGCTAAAATGGTGGAGATCGAAGGGTTGATTGATCAGAGATATGATCTTTTCAGAGAGTATTTCAGGCGTTCGTGGATGTTCAGGCTCAGGTAGAATAATACCAAATTCATCACCGCCTAAATGGCCAATAATAGCTTGACGAGGCAGTTGTCGTTTTAAGCGAGATGCGACCTCTTTAATCACTTTATCACCGATATGGTGGCCAAGTGAGTCATTGATATTTTTGAAGTTATCGATGTCTAAGTAGAGCATCACAACAGGGGTCTTGTTGAGAATGAACTGCTCAAGGCTTTTGGTAAACCCAAGTCGGTTGTAGAGCTTAGTCAGTGTATCGATGTAGGCATCTTCACTGTTAGCGGGTGTGTATTGTTTTGTTGTTTCTTGGGCGTCTTGAATAAGTACGAGTTGGGTACTGCTTCCAAGAATGACCGTCGAGTCGATATTTAACTGAACTTTACGTTCAAAGCCACATCGAGCACCCGTTAAACAAACCAAGCCAGACTCAGAAATAATGGAGCTGAGGTCATTATTAAAGACTGTTTTGGTTTGTTTATCGATAAATAAGCGGCCTAACTCTTCGCCAATCAATTCTGTGGTGGAGTTAAAACCAAGTAAGCGCGCAGCTGCAGGGTTCGAAGACAGAATGTAGTCGTTTTCAACTAACAGCAATCCGTCTGGGAGCAGGTGCGAGAGTTTGTGGAATTTCGCTTCGGATTCTTCTAAAGAACGGACGAGTACTTGGTTTTCTGATGTATCGAAGGCGTGAAAGATGATGTATTCAGTTTTTTGACCATTGGTAAGCGGAGATAGGCTGAAATGAAGGCTAGTATCTAGAGCCGTTTCGTTTAGGGTGATTTCCGCTTCAATCGTTTCGCCATTGAATGCACGCTCATAGTAAGGCTTAAGGTGTTGATAGAATTGCTCACCTAAGGTTTGGCGGTCATTCATGCCTACAAGCTCTGTTTTACTTAAACCAGCAATATCACAGTAACGCTCATTCACCATAAAATAGTTATGTTGAGCATCAAGTACCGCAAAAAAGAACGGGCTGTTTGCAGTAAGCTGTGTAAACCAATGTTGTAGTTGCTGGGGAGGCATCAAAGTACTACCAATTCTCCAAGAGCTTGAATATTCACTATCGATAAACATTGATTGCTTTTTGTTCAGCTATCGATGTTTACTTGTGAGTGCAGCGATTCGCTGAGATTTTCATGACCAGAGTTACTATAACTGCGATTATCAATATATTAAAGGTCGAGTATCAAACTGAATTAATTTGATACATAACAGTAACTGAGATCTCAACATCATCTATGATGCATTCTATATTATTGACAAAGTTACGGATAAGTCACGTGATAAACAAGATACGCACTCAACTAGTTCAAAATGCCGCATCAATTTTGCGATCTCCAGTCCAGTTATTACCGAAATCAGTACAAAAAAAAGCCTTATTAGAAGCATTGAAAAATGTATTCAAGGAGGCTTTAGAAGATGGTGATTTTGAGTTCTTAGAAGACAAGTGGCTTAAAGTTTCAATAAAAGATATGGGGTTAAGTTGGTGTATTAGCTACAAAAATGAGCAACTAATTGTCGCAGATCAAGAGGTCAATGAAGATGTGAGTTTTAGTGGCAACCTAAATGATCTCGTGTTGATTGCGGGGCGAAAAGAAGACCCAGATACGCTTTTCTTCCAACGTCGACTGTCTATCGAGGGAGATACCGAGCTAGGTTTGGAAGTGAAAAATTTGATGGATAGCGTCGATTTAGATTTATTGCCGACTCCTATGAAAACTTTGTTAAATCAATTAGCTGATTTTGTGCAGAAGGGAGTACAATCCCCAGATACACAAAGTGAGGTAATGAATGCTTATTCGAACTGAAGCACCGGCAGATATACTTGTCATCGATCGTTTATTGAAATCTGTTTTTGAAACGGATGCAGAAGCTAATTTGGTTATGAGCTTGCGTGAGAATAGCCATTTAACGCTGTCGCTGGTGGCTTGTTCTGATGAAGGGGAGGTGGTTGGTCACCTGATGTTTAGCCCTCTTACTCTTGATGGTAACGATCATAACTGGCAGGGGCTTGCACCTCTCGCTGTGAAAGAAGAGTTCCGTAATCAAGGCATTGCCAAATCACTGGTTGAAGACGCATTTTCTACTTTGGTAGATTTTGGTTACCCAGCCTGTGTTGTGCTCGGTGATCCTGCTTACTACGGTCGTTTTGGTTTTAAGGCGGCGAGCGAATTTGGCCTGAGTTGTGTTTGGGACGTGCCTGAAGGTGCTTTTCAAGCGATTGAGTTGGTAGAAGGGGCGTTTGCTGGGCATTCTGGTAAAATTGTTTACAGCCCAGAGTTCAACGACTTATAAGCTGATTTACCACTCAATGAGATACAAACTGATTTAGTCTAAATAAAGGAGCTTGATGCTCCTTTATTTTTTGTTAGTATCAGCCCCAATGAGCACCGTTTAAGTTCGCTCGAAGAATATTAATACCAACAAACCAAAGGTTACGACCGCTAGATATGTCACAAACACACGCGCAATATCTACAAGAGATGGGCATTAGCCAATGGGAGTTAAGTCACCCAGAGCGTTTGGCTGGTTATGAATCTGAATTGACTCTGTTATCGAATGATTGCAAGTTACTGTTGGTTTCACCAGAAAAACCTCAGGAAGATCTCGCCGTGATGTTTGAGCGAGTACTCAAAAGTATCAAGCTCGACTTATCTCAGGCATTACATATTCAACCTCAGCATCTATCTTCTGTGGATTTAAGGGCGGTTGAGTGGGTATGGCTTGCTGGTTGCGAATCTGCTCATGAACTGAAGACCAAAACACTTCAATCTCCATTACTGTCTGACATTAACGGTAATAACCAACATCGCCGCGACTTATGGCAACAAATTTGTGCTTATGACTAATCAATTTTTACCGACTTCACAACAACACCTAGATGCTATTTGGCAGATAGAGCAGGCCGCGCATTCTCATCCATGGTCTGAAACCATGATCCGAGATCTTGAGAGTCGAGGTGCTTGTCATCATGTCCTTGAAGTCGATGGGCAAGTGGTCGGGTACTTCTTTGCGCAAAACATTGTTGGCGAAGTCACGTTGCTTAATATCGCGGTAGACCCAAGCCAGCAAGGCAAAGGGTATGGGAAAGCGTTAACTGAACATTTTCTTGATATGTGCGAACAAGCTGACGCGGAAAGCGCTTGGCTGGAAGTTCGCGAAAGTAATGTGAACGCGTTTAATCTGTACGAAAAGGCCGGCTTCAATGAAGTGGACCGCCGTCGTAACTATTACCCAACCAAGCAAGGCAACGAAGATGCCATCATTATGAGCTATCTTTTTATGTCGTTTAGCTAGCAATCTACGTCTTTTAGCTAACCCTAGATAGCTAACCACAGAATTGGCGACAAAATAGGGTGTAAACTGACCCTTTAGAAAGTGACACGCTTTCTGTATAATCCGCACACAGAATTCAAGGGCAAGTATTATCTACTTGCCCTTTTTACGCTTTAGATCAGCAAAGGGCGACTATGTCTTTCCAACAAGAAGTGAGCAAACGTAGAACGTTTGCAATTATCTCTCACCCGGATGCGGGTAAAACCACGATTACTGAAAAAGTTCTTTTATTCGGAAACGCGATTCAAAAAGCGGGTACCGTAAAAGGCCGTGGCTCTAACCAGCACGCTAAATCTGACTGGATGGAGATGGAAAAAGAACGTGGTATCTCGGTAACTACGTCGGTAATGCAATTCCCATACAACGATTGCCTAGTAAACTTACTCGATACTCCAGGACACGAAGATTTCTCGGAAGATACGTACCGTACGTTAACAGCGGTTGACTCTTGTTTGATGGTTATCGATGCTGCGAAAGGTGTCGAGGATCGTACTCGTAAATTGATGGAAGTAACGCGTCTACGTGATACACCAATCGTAACGTTTATGAACAAACTTGACCGTGATGTTCGTGACCCAATGGAAGTGCTAGATGAAGTGGAAAGCGAGCTAGGTATGGCTTGTGCTCCAATCTCTTGGCCTATCGGTTGTGGTAAAGAGTTTAAAGGCGTTTACCACATTCACCGTGATGAAACGATCTTGTATGAATCTGGTCACGGCCATGAGATCCAAGAAGTTCGTATCATCAAAGGTCTAGATAACCCTGAACTAGACGAAGCTGTTGGCGAAGATCTTGCGAGCAGCGTTCGTGAAGAGCTCGAATTGGTTATCGGCGCATGTCCTGAGTTTGATCTCGAACTGTTCCTTGCGGGTGAACTAACGCCGGTTTACTTCGGTACTGCATTAGGTAACTTTGGTGTTGACCACATGCTTGACGGCCTAACTCGATGGGCTCCAGCACCTCAAACGCGTCAAGCGAATGAGCGTGATGTTGAAGCTACTGAAGAGAAGTTCTCTGGTTTCGTCTTTAAGATCCAAGCAAACATGGATCCAAAACACCGTGACCGTATCGCATTCATGCGTATCGTATCGGGTACTTACGACCAAGGTATGAAGATGAACCATGTTCGTACTGGTAAGAACGTCAGTATCTCAGATGCAGTAACCTTCATGGCGGGTGACCGTGCTCGTGCTGAAAAAGCATACGCGGGTGACATCATTGGTCTGCATAACCACGGCACAATTCAGATTGGCGATACCTTTACACAAGGCGAAAGCTTGAAGTTTGCTGGTATTCCTAACTTCGCACCTGAGTTATTCCGTCGTATCCGTCTGCGTGATCCACTGAAGCAGAAGCAACTTCTAAAAGGCTTAGTTCAGCTTTCAGAAGAGGGCGCAGTACAAGTATTCCGTCCTTTGCAAAATAATGATTTGATCGTTGGTGCAGTTGGTGTACTTCAGTTTGATGTGGTTGTAGCGCGCTTAAAAGCGGAATACAACGTTGAAGCGATTTACGAAGGTGTAAACGTTGCTACAGCTCGTTGGGTTGAATGTGATGACGCTAAGAAATTAGAAGAATTCAAACGTAAGAGTCAAGCTAACCTAGCGTTAGATGGTGGTGATAACCTGTCTTACATTGCACCGACTATGGTGAATTTGAACCTAGCTTCTGAACGTTTCCCAGAAGTTCAATTCCGAGCGACGCGCGAGCACTAATTACTCTGCGCTCTATTAGAGTTAAACAAAAACGTCTATTGTTCTGCAATAGACGTTTTTTTATACGTGTTATTTGAGGATGGAGACTGAGATTTGAGCATGAGTATGTTCGGTTGGATAAAAGCTTGTATTAATAGATACGATAAGTGGTGTGAAGAGCTTGGCTTAACGCCTGAAAACAAGCGCAGCTGTGTTGCGTATCGTCGCGAACCTCAAGGAAAACAAACAGAGAGCAGGGAAGATGACATCGAAAATAAGTGACTTTCCGCTGTTTGATACTCATTGCCACGCGGATTTT
Source organism: Vibrio sp. SNU_ST1 (assembly GCF_030563405.1). Lineage (NCBI taxonomy): Bacteria > Pseudomonadati > Pseudomonadota > Gammaproteobacteria > Vibrionales > Vibrionaceae > Vibrio > Vibrio sp. SNU_ST1. The sequence goes on along the minus strand of NZ_CP130748.1, from coordinate 2,548,179 downwards.
GAGGCGTTTGAGCAAAATATTGTCGTTGATCAGGGAACTACACTTGATCAAAGTATTGATGGCTACCTTAAAGAAGCCCAACAGGCACAAGTTGAGAAGTTTCTCATTCCTTCTATCGGTCAAAATAACTGGCATAAGCTTGAGAAAATTGCGGAATCCCACCCAAATGTTTACTACGCGTTAGGTTTCCACCCTTACTTTTTGGAGCAAGCTAGTGACGAGCAATTCTCAGAGCTTCGTCAATTACTCTCATTAAAAAACAGCCAATGCGTTGCGATAGGAGAGTGTGGTCTCGACTTTTTTGTCGATGTTGTTCAGGAGAAACAAGAGCGTTTTTTCATCCAACAAATAGAGCTAGCTAAGGCGTTTAAGCTGCCTTTAATCATCCATGAAAGGAAGTCCTTTAATCGACTTATTGAACTAATAAAGCAGCATAAATTTACTTTAGGTGGCGTGATTCATGGATTTTCAGGGAGCGAACAGCAGGCTTTAGCGTGGATCAAGCTTGGTTTCTATATTGGTGTCGGTGGAACGATTACTTACCCAAGAGCACAAAAAACACGCACCACTATCTCAAAACTGCCTCTTGAGTGCTTGGTATTAGAAACGGATGCCCCGGATATGCCCATGCATGGAAAACAAGGAAATGTTAATCATTCCAAGTATTTAGTGGTGATTTTAAATGAACTATTTTTGCTTAGAAAAGAACCGAAGCAATCGGTTGCAGCGCAAATTTGGCAAAATAGCCATCGAGCATTCGGTATATGTGAATAAAATCGAAGGTTTTTGTTTATCGTTTGCGTAAATTGCACTTGGCTTGTGATTTGGCTCACATTTGCGTGTGAATGGTACATGAATCTTCTACGAAAGTGTGAGGACTGCATTACTTTATTAGTGGTCGCATGAGTATAATTGCCTCCGCTTTATAGCCCCATTTTGTAACACGCCAATAAATAACTAATAAGGAAGTCATAAACTATGAGCCTGTTTATGAGCCTAGTCGGTATGGTCGTACTGATTGCAATCGCAGTACTACTATCTGACAACCGCAAAGCTATTAACATAAGAACAGTGGGTGGCGCTTTCGCTATCCAATTCGCACTTGGTGCATTCGTACTTTACATCCCTTGGGGTCGTGATCTACTTGCAGGTTTCTCTGCTGGTGTAGCAAACGTGATCGACTACGGTAAAGACGGTACTGGTTTCCTATTCGGCAGCCTAGTTAACTTCTCAGTTGACGGTATCGGTTTCATCTTTGCTTTCCAAGTACTACCAACTCTGATTTTCTTCTCTGCACTTATCTCTGTACTTTACTACATTGGTGTAATGCAAATTGTAATCAAAGTTCTAGGTGGTGGTCTTCAGAAAGCTCTAGGTACTTCTCGCGCCGAGTCAATGTCTGCAGCAGCAAACATCTTCGTTGGTCAAACAGAAGCACCTCTAGTTGTTCGTCCATTTGTTCCTAAAATGACTAACTCTGAACTATTCGCAGTAATGTGTGGTGGTTTGGCTTCTGTAGCTGGTGGTGTACTAGCAGGTTACGCATCTATGGGTGTACCTCTAGAATACCTAGTTGCAGCGTCATTCATGGCAGCACCTGGTGGTCTACTGTTCGCTAAAATCATCAAGCCTGAAACAGATACGCCAGACGATAACATCGCTGACGATATGGACGGTGGCGATGACAAACCAGCTAACGTTATCGATGCAGCAGCAGGTGGCGCATCAGTTGGTCTACAACTAGCTCTTAACGTTGGTGCAATGCTACTAGCATTCATCGGTCTTATTGCCCTAATCAACGGTATCCTAGGTGGCATCGGTGGTTGGTTCGGTATGGAAAACCTAACTCTAGAACTTCTTCTAGGTTGGATCTTCGCACCGCTAGCATTCATCATTGGTGTGCCATGGGAAGAAGCAACTATTGCTGGTTCTTTCATTGGTCAGAAGACAGTTGTTAACGAATTCGTTGCATACCTAAACTTCGTACCATACATCGGTGACAACGCTCAAATCGTTGAAGCGACTGGTCAAGTAATGTCTGTTAAGACTCAAGCAATTATCTCGTTCGCTCTATGTGGTTTCGCAAACCTTTCTTCAATTGCGATTCTTCTAGGTGGTCTAGGTGGTATTGCACCAAGCCGTCGCCACGACATCGCTCGTATGGGTGTTAAAGCGGTTATTGCTGGTACTCTATCTAACCTGATGGCAGCAACAATTGCTGGCTTCTTCCTATCTTTCTAATTCATTAGAAATCGAGATATAGACGCCATAATAATATCGCCCCGTAGCAAGAAATTGCTACGGGGCTTTTTTAGTTTTTAGGCCTAGTGATTTTTTAGCATGAGCATGTGCTTGGATTCAATGTAGGGTCTAGAATGTTTTTTTGAGATACAAACCGTTTGCGTTCTAAGGAGCACTACAATTTATTGATGGATACCTATAATGTATTAGCTAAAGGGATAGGATGTCTCTGTTGGCAAGAAAATAACATTGAGATTAACTCGAACGTTATTCTTCTGGGATTAAGCCAAACTTAGCAATACGCTATATTAGCAATACACTATAAATGTTAGACACAACATGACTGATTTGTTGTGCCATAGACCAAACTGGTACTGTGCGGTGACAAGGATTGCAATTGATAGTGAAAGTTATCAAGTCTTCAGGGAACCAAGTCCGTTCATTTGTGACTACTGAGCATGACTAAAATATCTATCTATACTGGATGGATGGCGAAGTAGTTAACTATTTGAATATATTGATCGGAGATAGAAATGAGCGATTTAAAAGCAGCAGCTCTACGTGCACTTAAACTTATGGACCTAACTACGCTAAATGACGACGATACTACTGAAAAAGTAGTGGCACTTTGTCATGACGCGAAGACTGCAGTTGGCAACACCGCTGCAATCTGTATTTACCCTCGCTTCATCCCAGCAGCTAAAAAGGCGTTGCGTGAGCAAGGTACTCCAGAAGTACGCATCGCGACTGTAACTAACTTCCCTCATGGTAATGACGACATCGAAATTGCTGTTGCTGAAACAAAAGCAGCGGTAGCGTACGGCGCAGACGAAGTTGACGTAGTATTCCCATACCGTGCTCTTATTGCTGGCAACGAAGAAGTGGGTTTTGAGCTAGTTAAACAGTGTAAAGCCGCTTGTGGAGACATCACGCTTAAAGTGATCATCGAAACAGGTGAACTTAAAGAAGAAGCACTGATCAAGAAAGCTTCTCAAATCTGTATCGAAGCAGGTGCAGACTTCATCAAAACTTCAACAGGTAAAGTGCCAGTAAACGCGACTCCAGAGTTCGCGCGCATGATGCTTGAGGTTATTCGTGACATGGGCGTTGCTAAAACAGTTGGTTTCAAACCTGCTGGTGGCGTACGTACTGCTGAAGATGCAGCACTTTACCTAGCAATGGCTGATGAGCTACTAGGCGCTGAGTGGGCAGACAACATGCACTACCGTTTTGGCGCTTCAAGCCTACTAACTAACCTTCTTAATACATTAGAAGTGACAGACCAAACTGCTGATCCAGCAGCGTACTAATTTACTCGTCATATTTGACGCCGCAGCGTTGTTGACTGCGTAAGTTCATCTTAATCACATAGAGCCTCTATGCTCATAGGAATGAACTTCGATTTTCTTTCAAGAGAATAGTCGCCTAGCTGCAACGCCAAATATTTAGAGTATTGATAATAACAAGTCTGTTTGATGGAGTGGCGTTAAGTCACTCCATATTACCTCTTTCCCTACAAACCATACTCACTAGAGTTTGGGAGGCACTAATGTATTTACCTCAAGAAATTATTCGCAGAAAACGTGATGGTGAAGTCCTAACGACTGAAGAAATTAACTTCTTCATTCAAGGCGTGGCTAAAAATACGGTTTCTGAAGGTCAAATTGCAGCATTCGCAATGGCTATCTTTTTTAATGAAATGACGATGCCAGAACGTATCGCACTGACGTGTGCAATGCGTGATTCAGGCATGGTGATTGACTGGAGCCACATGAACTTTGATGGCCCAATCGTTGATAAACACTCTACTGGTGGTGTTGGTGACGTAACTTCTCTAATGCTTGGCCCTATGGTGGCAGCATGTGGTGGTTTCGTTCCAATGATCTCTGGTCGTGGTTTAGGCCACACTGGCGGTACGCTAGACAAACTTGAATCTATCCCTGGTTACAATATTACCCCAACCAACGATGTATTTGGTGCTGTAACCAAAGAAGCTGGCGTAGCGATCATCGGCCAAACTGGCGATTTAGCACCGGCTGATAAGCGTGTTTACTCAACTCGTGATATCACGGCAACAGTCGACAACATCTCGTTGATCACAGCTTCAATTCTGTCTAAGAAATTGGCTGCTGGTCTTGATTCTTTAGTGATGGACGTAAAAGTAGGTTCAGGCGCATTCATGCCGACTTACGAAGCGTCTGAAGAGTTAGCAAAATCTATCGTTGCAGTAGCAAACGGCGCGGGTACTAAAACTACGGCAATCCTAACGGACATGAACCAAGTTCTGGCTTCTTCAGCGGGTAACGCAGTAGAAGTACGTGAAGCGGTTCAATTTCTAACCGGCGAATATCGTAACCCTCGTTTGCTAGAAATTACGATGGCATCGTGTGCTGAAATGCTGGTTCTGGGTAACCTTGCAAAAGATTCAGACGAAGCGCGTGAAAAACTGATGGCAGTACTGGATAACGGTAAAGCAGCAGAGTGCTTCGGTAAAATGGTAGCGGGCCTTGGTGGTCCAACTGATTTCGTAACGAACTACGATAACTACCTAGAAAAAGCAGAAATTGTTAAACCAGTGTACGCGCTAGAAAGCGGTGTAGTATCAGCAATGGATACGCGTGCAATTGGTATGGCTGTAGTTGGTATGGGCGGTGGTCGCCGCGTAGCAACAGACAGCATTGATTACGCAGTCGGTTTTGATAGCTTCATTCGCCTTGGTGAAGTAGCAAGTGATGATAAGCCATTAGCAATGATTCATGCTCGCAATGAACAACAGTGGCAAGAAGCTGCAAAAGCATTACAAAATGCAATCACTGTGGGCGGAGAATATACAGCAACGCCAGATGTTTACCGTCAGATTCGTTCTGAAGACGTGTAAATAATAGATATCGGTATACCTCGTGTATACCGAGAAACAGAGTTCTGGTGCAAAGAGCAATAAGTTGGTGAAGAAAATGAAAAGAGCATTTATTTTAGTTTTAGATTCATTCGGTATCGGCGAAACAGCAGATGCGGACACATTCGGTGATGTAGGTTCAGACACAATGGGTCACATTGCTGACCATTGTGATCAAGGCCTTGCAGACAATGCGGATCGTAAAGGTCCACTAACGCTGCCAAACCTGTCTAAGCTAGGTTTAGCTATGGCTCACAAAGAGTCTACAGGTCGCTTTGCTCCTGGTATGGATGCAGACGCTGAGATCATTGGCGCTTACGGTCACGCTGCTGAGCTGTCTTCTGGTAAAGACACGCCATCAGGTCACTGGGAAATCGCAGGTGTACCGGTACTGTTTGACTGGGGCTACTTCACCGACAAACAGAACAGCTTTCCAAAAGAACTGACTGACCGCATTCTTGAGCGTGCTGGTCTATCTGACTTCTTAGGTAACTGCCACTCATCGGGCACTGAAATCCTAGATAACCTAGGTGAAGAACACATGAAGACTGGCTTGCCAATCTTCTACACTTCTGCAGACTCTGTTTTCCAGATCGCTTGTCATGAAGAGACATTCGGCCTACAAAACCTATTAGACCTTTGTCAGATCGCTCGTGAAGAGCTAGCTGACTACAATATTGGTCGTGTTATCGCTCGTCCGTTTATTGGTGCTGGTAAAGGTCAGTTTGAGCGTACAGGTAACCGTCGTGATCTTTCTGTTGAGCCACCAGCGGCGACTATTCTCCAGAAGCTGGTTGATGAGAAGGGCGGTAACGTTCACTCAATCGGTAAGATCTCTGATATTTACGCAGGTTGTGGCATCAGTCAGAAAACCAAAGCAACAGGTATTCCTGCGCTATTTGAAGCAACCAAAGAAGCGATCAATGAAGCGGGCGATAACACTATCGTGTTCACTAACTTCGTTGATTTCGACTCAGCTTACGGCCACCGCCGTGATGTTGCAGGTTACGCAGCTGCGCTTGAGTACTTCGATGGCCGTATCAATGAAATCATCGATATGATGAAAGAAGATGACGTGCTTATCCTAACAGCAGACCACGGTTGTGACCCAACATGGCCGGGTTCAGACCATACTCGTGAACATATCCCAGTGATTGTTTACGGTAACAAGGTTCCTGCTGGCTCTCTAGGCCGTCGTGATACCTTCGCTGATATCGGTCAAAGCTTAGCGTCATACTTTGGTACATCGCCAATGGGTTACGGTACAAGCTTTTTATAATAGTTAGCTAGAGAGAGGGAAACCTCTCTCTTCTTTTTTGTTTTGAGATTAAGGATATTTTCAATGGCTACTCCACATATTAATGCTGAAATGGGTGATTTCGCTGACGTTGTTCTAATGCCAGGCGATCCGCTACGTGCTAAATACATTGCTGAAACCTTCTTAGAAGAGGTGGTTCAGGTGTGTGATGTTCGTAACATGTTTGGTTACACGGGGACTTACAAAGGTCGTAAGGTGTCAGTAATGGGACATGGTATGGGCATCCCATCTTGTTCTATTTACGCGACGGAACTGATCAAAGACTTTGGTGTGAAAAAGATCATTCGTGTCGGCAGTTGTGGTGCAGTAAGCGAAGATATCAAAGTGCGCGATGTGGTTATCGGCATGGGGGCGTGTACCGACTCAAAAGTGAATCGTATTCGCTTTAAAGGGCATGACTTCGCGGCTATTGCGGATTACAAAATGGTGCGTGCTGCTGAAGATGCAGCAAAAGCGCGTGGTGTAGACGTAAAGGTTGGCAACCTATTCTCGGCTGAGTTGTTCTACACACCAGATCCTGAAATGTTCGAAGTCATGGACAAGTACGGCATTGTCGGCGTAGAGATGGAAGCGGCGGGTATCTATGGTGTGTGTGCTGAATACGGCGCAAAAGCTCTGACTATTTGTACTGTTTCTGATCACATCAAAACTGGTGAGCAAACAACATCAGATGAACGTCAAACGACTTTCAACGACATGATGGTTATCGCACTAGACTCTGTGCTCCTTGGTGACCAAGACTAATTATTTTTCTATAGCTTGATAAGCTAACAGATAACAAAAAGCCCCTTAGCTGCCTGAGCTTCGGGGCTTTTTCTTGGATGTCTTAAAGTAAGCCGTTAAGAGCTTACATTTTTAAGCAGCCAGTTCTCTCCGGACTTAGCCTTTCTTTTACGAATAAGCATGATGAACAACACGCCACTGACAAACCCCATTAAGACCATACCGATCATGTAGCGATCGCTCTTACGGTAGTGATGATCAGAAATAGCTGTCATTTTGCCTGTCTCAAAAGTCACGCGGATAAAGCCAATGATCGTACTCTCTGGAGAGTAAATAGGTTCAACGAGTTGCTGCCTGCCGATACTTGCCGTTGAAAGAGGTGTGTCTAAGCCAAGAACCTCGCGTACCGAGAGTGCTTTTTCACTCGAGGCCAGTCGGATCCCTTCTGCATCGTAGATGGTGGTATCAAATACCAATCGATCCTGAGACAGTTGGTTAGTGAGCTCTAGCAGGCGCTCTTGGTCTTGCTGAATGATCATCTTACTGGCTGAAAGTGATGCCTGTGAGATCAGTAGTTTGGTCAGCGTTTCCAACTGTTTTGCTTGGATCTTCTCATTACCTTTACTGATCACTACTGTGTTTTTAATTGTTACCACGAACATAGCAGCCAACAGAATTAGGGCTAGTACTCGTAAAGCGTTACGTATTGAGAACAATGATTCATTCATGTTTCACGAAGCCTGAAATAAACAAATGTTATGATTAAGACATATTGAGACTTGCGTTTTCAAATTGCAATAGGTTAACGTTTAGCATAGTTAATTAGGAATCATACACATGGACGCTCAGAAATATCTGCCGATTAAAAGGCATACGACATTATTAACCCGACTCCCCGAGACACGTTTCGCTTCTCAACTCGCTAAATCTAAAGCCAATTGGATTGTGTTCGGTGAGTACCTATCTCCACAATCATTCGATGACATCGACTTTTTCACTGGTACCTACAACACCATCCTCGATACGTGGAAGGTGGGACATTATGAAGTGGCACTGATGTCAGGGAACTTAACCCCTGCACACGAAGAAATTTTACAAGCACTGAAGCTTGATTATGCTTGCCTTAGCGAGGTCCCAGACTTATCTAAGCCAGGTTTGATCGTGATGGATATGGACTCCACAGCAATTCAAATTGAATGCATTGATGAGATAGCAAAGCTCGCAGGAGTAGGAGAGTTAGTTTCTGAAATCACAGAGCGTGCGATGCAAGGCGAGATCGACTTTGAACAGAGCCTGCGTCAACGCGTTGGGGCACTTAAAGGTGCTGATGAAGCTATCTTAGAACAGGTTCGTCAGTCACTGCCATTCATGCCAGACTTGGTTGAGCTGGTGAATACTCTGAATAAGCTTGGTTGGAAAACGGCGATTGCTTCTGGTGGCTTCACATACTTCTCTGATTACTTAAAAGATACGCTTGAACTTGACCATGCACAGGCAAATATTCTCGAAATCGTTAACGGAAAACTGACAGGTGAAGTATTAGGCGATGTTGTTTCCGCACAGAGCAAAGCGGATATCTTGGTAGAACTTGCTGAAGAGTATGAACTGGAACTGCATAACACCGTTGCCGTGGGTGATGGTGCCAATGACTTAGTTATGATGGGGTCTGCCGGTTTAGGGATTGCTTACCATGCAAAACCGAAAGTTGAACAACAAGCTCAAACTGCTGTACGTTATGCTGGCTTAGGTGGGGTGCTTTGTATCTTGTCAGGTGTATTAGCTAAGCAGCAAAAAATCAGCTGGCAAGCTAAACCTTAGGTTTCCTATCTAAGTGCTATTAGTGATTTAGCGTAATGTAATACCAATCGTAGTAAATAACTGGTCATCCTAGCTGGTTAAAACGCTCAATAACTGCGTTAGAAATTTTGAATGTAGAATAACTACTTATCGAAACTTCTTATCGACAAGAGCTGCCTTGTTCTCAAGCCTTTTTCCTACGCTATTTATGAGCACTTACTGTGATTGGTATAACGGAGAGACAAAAAAAGCAGGTGATGAGCCTGCTTTTTCTATTTTTAAATCCGATAAATCTACAAACCGATAAGTTGATCTGGTTATTTAGTGCGAGAGTTCCAATCGAATCAATACTTCATCGGTAATGTCTTCTATCTCACCATAACCAATAAAAGCGGTGACCTCACTCTCTAACTTCTTCGCTTGGTGCATACTGATGCGCGAAAGCTCGGCTAAGTCTGATTGGAACAAGCTGGTTAATGGATTAAAGATAGGTGCGGTAGTGACTCGAAGTACATACACATCACCCAGGTCTTGCGCGTTCTTGATGAACGAAATACGTTCTTTCGTAGATGCAAAGTCTTTAACCAACTTAGTATGCACAGATTGAATCTTGTTACCAAACTTTATCGCTGCAATGTATACGTCATGATGTTTTGGCTCTGCACCTTCAATTCTTTTCAGTGGCTCAGCTAATAGTGAATTAGAGTGACCTTTAAAAATAGGTTCGAGTGAGAACTTTTGGTTGTGCCCAAGTTTAGCGAGTAACGCTAGGTGCTTGTTCAGCGGGAAGTTCACACCAATGAGCTTACAACGCAACGTTGAGCCCGGCTTATCAATGAAGATTGGATTACTGACCATTTTGTTAAGCAAAACAGTGTGCAGAGATTTAAGCAGTGAATCGGTGGGCAGTATTTCTTGCTTCTTATTTAGCTTACTTTGGTTCTGATCGATAAGCCCATTGAGGAAGGCGATGGTACGCATTGTTTTTGCATTCTCGGTTATAACCAATTGAACGTTGCAACCGTTCGGGCTTACACGAATTACATGGTAAGGCACTGTGCTTAATGGCAAGTTTTTATCATAGAGTTGCAGTTCATTGAAGTTCACCACAACCGGATCATCAATTTTGAGTACCATTGGGTGTTCAAGGGTAATGCTTAGGCCACGTTTTGATATGTCTACAGTGTGTCCGTTTATTGTTGGGCTATCTTGTGATGTGAGTTGAATTGGCGATTTAAAGCTATATCTCGGTTCTTTACGACGACTTTGGGAATCAAAGTAGATACTTTGAATGTTCCCCACCACCGTTCGCGGATGACGAAAGCGATTAAGGTCACTGCTTGGAATGCGTGGTTTTTCACTTAATAGATAATCGGCTGCACTTTCGTGATCACCGATCTCTTGCAAGATACCGCAATGAGTCAGTTGCGCTGAGCTTTGAGCAAGCGTATCTGAATGCTCAGCTAAGGCTTGTCGCTCAGAGTCGGATAATTCGAAAACCGAGAATTTGAACGCCTTCCAACTTTTACGTTTACCGCCGATGTGCCAGAACAGTTGCCTCTCTTCACGAGAAGCTTCAGGCAGCATCATCGAGTAGAACAAGGTCTTATTTTTATGTTCATGGGTAAAAGAGTAGATAACGTTACTGGTTCCCTTCACTCCAGGCTTAGCGAGTAAGTTCATACGTTGTTCGTTGAACAAAGTGCCCAGAGCCTGTTGGTTACGCTCATCATGCCAGTATTGCCATTGGGGATGATTGTTATCCGTAAGTAGGGCGAGCTTCAACTCACTACCACTGAAGAATAGAGGGAGATTACAGGTGTACTTTAGATAGGTGTGTTCAATACCGCGAGTTCGCGTTCGAATGAGCCTATCTTGATTCTCATGGCTGGTTTTCTTGCTGACACTATTTAGAGATTCATCGAGTAAACGAGCCACACTCGTTGTATCGCTGATTCTCATGCATCTTAAAAATTTGACTGCATTGTTCTCGTAGGATTCATCAATACCCAGAATACGAAATTTAACCGCCTCATTAACATCGGGTTCTAGTGACTTCTCAACAAGCTCAGTGAATTTAACACTGATGATTTCCCCTAGGTTGTATTTAAACGCTCTTGGTACCTTGAACTTTGCACCTGACGGAGAAATATCAACCGTCACACCATATAGGCTTTGTCCTTTAGGTGTGGTGATTTCAACCTGTGAGCTAATTTTGAGCCTATTTTCTTTACGTTTTAAATCGTAACCGAGGTTAATGGCTTCTGCTTCATAGGGGCTATCAGCGTTAGTGATATCGTGGTCATCTTGAGAGGATGTCTTAACAATATTACGAAGAGGTTGAATGCGAGGTGTCATTACTAACTCCCACACGCCCTCGGTATAACCTTTAAATTTTTTAGTACCACGTTGATACGCGTTCAAAGCTATGTCATCAAGCCAATGTTTACGCTCGTCTAGCGTGAATTGATGACATTCATTATCAATACGCCCGCGTAAATCAATGCTCTTTGTGCACGGAGCCATGATACGATTCAGTTCCATTTTAACGAGCAGTTTTAGAGACGGAGATTCGCCTTCTGTCATTTGAGAAAGAAGGAATTCGAAATCTTCGGCATGGTAGGCCGGAATAAGTCGTTCTGCTACAGATAGAATTTCAGATTGCTGCATACTTTTCTTGTTAGAATGGATGGTGCGTTATTGTTATCGACGAGTTGTATTTGATCTTTAGGTATTCGTGGCCCTACTGCAACTTTTATTTTCACCTGTACGGTCAACGGGGTCACAAAATAGCAACATTTACCCGTTACCAAGCAAATTATTGAGGTTTTATGGCTAAGGCAAAGCGAGCTTATGTGTGTAATGACTGTGGTGCTGACTTTCCACGTTGGCAAGGGCAGTGCAATGCATGTGGTGCTTGGAACACGATTACAGAAGTTAGGTTAGCCGCTTCACCTCAGGTCGCGCGTAATGAACGACTAAGTGGTTACGCTGGTGGTGCAACTGAATCTTCGGTTCAAACGCTATCGGAAATCGACTTGCAAGAGGTCCCGCGCTTTAGTAGTGGCTTCAAAGAGCTTGATCGTGTACTTGGTGGCGGTGTTGTACCTGGCGCTGCGATTCTTATTGGTGGTAACCCTGGTGCTGGTAAGTCAACGCTGTTATTACAGACTATGTGTCAGCTTTCTTCCCAGTTACCGACACTTTATGTCACTGGCGAAGAATCTCTTCAACAAGTTGCGATGCGAGCTTCTCGATTAGGGTTACCGAAAGAGCATCTCAAAATGCTCTCTGAAACCAACGTAGATAAGATCTGTCAGGTTGCCGAAAGAGAGCAGCCAAAGATCATGGTTATCGACTCCATCCAAGTTATGCACGTTGCTGATGTTCAATCTTCACCGGGCAGTGTTGCTCAGGTTCGTGAATCGGCAACCGCATTAACGCGCTATGCAAAACAGAATAACGTTGCAGTGTTCTTAGTTGGACACGTAACTAAAGACGGTACCTTAGCCGGGCCAAAAGTACTTGAGCACATTATTGACTGTTCTGTTCTATTGGATGGCGGAACCGATAGCCGCTTTAGAACACTGCGCAGCCACAAAAACCGTTTTGGTGCGGTCAATGAGCTTGGCGTGTTTGCCATGACAGGCCAAGGACTAAAAGAAGTCAGCAACCCATCGGCGATCTTCTTGTCTCGTGGTGAAGAAGAAACTTCGGGCAGTTCGGTGATGGTTGTGTGGGAAGGTACTCGTCCGTTGCTTGTTGAAATTCAAGCGCTGGTGGATTATTCCCAGCTGGCTAACCCGCGTCGTGTCGCTGTTGGTCTCGAACAAAATCGACTGTCATTGTTACTAGCCGTGCTGCATAAACACGGCGGCTTACAAATGGCTGACCAAGATGTGTTTGTGAATGTCGTTGGTGGTGTTAAAGTAACCGAAACCAGTGCTGATCTTGCATTGGTAATGGCATTACTTTCGAGTTTCAGAGACCGCGCATTGCCAAAAGATGTGGTGGTTTTTGGCGAAGTAGGCCTTGCTGGTGAGATTCGACCTGTACCGAGTGGTCAAGAGCGCTTAAATGAGGCGTTTAAACACGGCTTCAAGAGAGCCATTGTACCAGCGGCTAACATGCCTAAAGGTGGCATTCCAGGAATGCAGATCCACGGCGTGAAAAAATTATCGGAAGCAATTAATGCTTTTGATGAGTTGTAATTGAGCTCACTTCAGCTACTCTATACAGCAGAAATTCAGTCTAACTTAAACGCTATTTTCGCTTTAAGTTAGCACTAAACTTAACAATCATTTAGATTGTTTCTTCAGATTGCCTTTTTCTATATGTTAGAAAAAGGCAAAGTTTTTTAGTCCCAAATGCATGCAAAGCTATCAGTCCTCACAGATTGTGATATACTCTGCGCGCATTTTATATCCTATTAACAGAGTAAGACAATGGCAGATTTATCGAAATACAGAAACATTGGTATTTTCGCGCACGTTGATGCGGGTAAAACAACTACCACTGAGCGTATCCTTAAGCTAACTGGTCAGATCCACAAGACTGGTGAAGTACATGATGGCGAATCAACTACTGACTTCATGGAACAGGAAGCTGAGCGCGGAATTACTATCCAATCAGCAGCTGTAAGCTGTTTCTGGAACGGTCACCGTCTAAACGTTATCGATACTCCTGGACACGTTGACTTCACAGTTGAAGTATACCGTTCTCTTAAAGTACTTGATGGCGGTATCGGTGTATTCTGTGGTTCTGGTGGTGTTGAACCACAATCAGAAACTAACTGGCGCTACGCTAACGAATCAGAAGTATCTCGTCTGATCTTCGTTAACAAACTAGACCGTATGGGTGCAGATTTCTACAACGTTGTTGACCAAGTTAAAAACGTTCTAGGTGCAACACCTCTAGTTATGGTTCTACCAATCGGCCGCGAAGATGAATTCGTGGGTGTTGTAGACCTTCTAAGCCGTAAAGCATACGTTTGGGATGACACTGGTCTTCCTGAAAACTACGAAATCACTGATGTTCCTGCGGACATGGTTGATGACGTTGAGCAATACCGTGAAGAGCTAATCGAAACTGCTGTAGAGCAAGACGATGACCTAATGGAAGCTTACATGGAAGGTGAAGAGCCTTCTATCGAAGACATCAAACGTTGTATCCGTAAAGGTACTCGTGATATCGCATTCTTCCCTACGTTCTGTGGTTCTGCGTTCAAGAACAAAGGCATGCAAGTTATCCTTGATGCTGTAGTAGATTACCTACCTTCTCCAACTGAAGTTGATCCTCAACCTCTAATGGATGAGAACGGTGAAGAAACAGGCGAACACGCTATCGTTTCTACTGAAGAAACTTTCAAAGCGCTTGCATTCAAAATCATGGATGACCGTTTCGGTGCTCTAACTTTCGTTCGTATTTACTCTGGTAAATTGAACAAAGGTGACACGATCCTTAACTCATTCACAGGTAAAACTGAGCGTGTTGGTCGTATGGTTGAGATGCAAGCTGATGACCGTAACGAACTAACTAGCGCACAAGCTGGTGACATCATTGCGATCGTTGGTATGAAGAACGTTCAAACTGGTCACACTCTATGTGATCCTAAAGACCAAGTAACGCTTGAGCCAATGGTTTTCCCAACTCCAGTAATCTCTATCGCTGTATCTCCAAAAGATAAAGGCGGTTCTGAGAAAATGGGTATCGCGATCGGTAAAATGGTTGCAGAAGATCCATCTTTCCAAGTTGAGACTGACGAAGAAACTGGCGAAACTATCCTGAAAGGTATGGGTGAGCTTCACCTAGACATCAAGGTAGATATCCTTAAGCGTACATACGGCGTTGACCTAACAGTTGGTGCTCCTCAAGTTGCTTACCGTGAAACTATCACTCAAGCAATTGAAGATAGCTACACGCATAAGAAACAGTCTGGTGGTTCTGGTCAATTCGGTAAGATCGATTACCGTATCAAACCAGGTGAAGCTGGTTCTGGTTTCTCATTCAAGTCTTCTGTTGTGGGCGGTAACGTTCCTAAAGAATTCTGGCCTGCAGTTGAGAAAGGTTTTGCTAGCATGATGGAAAACGGCGTACTAGCTGGCTTCCCTACGCTAGACGTTGAAGTTGAACTTTACGATGGTGGTTTCCACGCAGTCGATTCATCTGCAATCGCATTTGAAATCGCAGCGAAAGGTGCATTCCGTCAATCTATGCCTAAAGCTGGCGCGCAACTTCTTGAGCCTATCATGAACGTTGACGTGTTCACTCCAGAAGATCACGTTGGTGATGTTATCGGTGACCTTAACCGTCGTCGTGGCATGATCAAAGATCAACAAGCTGGTGTTACTGGTGTTCGTATTAAAGCTGACGTACCTCTTTCTGAGATGTTCGGCTACATCGGTCACCTACGTACTATCACTTCTGGTCGTGGCCAATTCTCTATGGAATTCGCACAATACTCACCATGTCCAACTAACGTTGCTGACGAAGTGATTGCAAAAGTTAAAGCAGAAAAAGAAGCTGGTAAGTAATTAGCCCTTTTTTAAATTAGCTAAAAAAGCCCCGCAAGTGAAAGCTTGCGGGGCTTTTTATTGTTTGTAATATACTGCGAGGTGCGAGGTGCGAGGTGCGAGGTGCGAGGTGCGAGGTGCGAGGTGTGATGTGGCCCCTAAAAAGTAGACTCAGGGGTTGTCCCGTATTGAATCAACACGGGACTGATAAAGCAGGCAGAGACTAACGCTTTAAGTCGATGTAAATCTGCTCTACCTTGGTGCGTGCCCAATCTGTTTTACGCAAAAATTTTAAGCTTGATTTAATACTCGGGTCTTTTTTAAAGCAGTTGATGTTCACCATGTAACTCAACTCTTCCCAACCATAATGTTCAACCAATTCAGTCAGTAGCTTCTGTAGAGTGATACCGTGAAGTGGATTATTGTCTTGTGTCATGAGATGTTCTCGCCATTTATTTGAGCTAAGTATACCAGTTTCGCTTTATGAATTATCAGACCATTTAAGCTGGTAATCTGTCTCGATAATAGTTAGTTCTTCTCGACCTCTATTCCCAAACAACTGAACCTGATTTTGCATCCAAGCCTCAAAACGCTTTATCTTTTCTCGATGAAAGTAGCCCGCAGGGGCACATAAGAAGTAATTGTATTTAGGCTTGAGTGCTAAGTTACCGATTCTAACGAGTTTCTTTTCCTGCAAATACCGATAGACCAAACTGTGCTTCACAAGAGCAACGCCTTGTACGGATAATGCACCTTCTAAAACAAAATGCGAGCCATCAAATTGCAGTGATGAGCGTCCTGCCTTCGCACCTACAATGTCTAGCCATAGATTCCAATCCATATCTGGCCATCGGTCTTCAATTAGCTCTGCTTTGTGTAGATCGTCGATGTCATAAATACCATGCTTCTCTTGGTAGATAGGGTGGCAGACAGGGTAAACCACTTCGTCCATTAACCAACGTGATTCAATGTTTGGATAATTACCATGACCATATCGAACGCAGATATCGACATTAGAATCTTCAAACGTCACCAGTTTGTTGGTCGGTTCAATCAACATGGATAGATCGGGGTGACGATCACGAAAGTCGCCAATTCTAGGTACCAACCAATGTTGGGCAAATGATGGCACGGTTGAAATAGACAGTTGAGTAGGATTTGGGTCTTGGTTAATTCGCCTCACACCATCTTGAATGTGGGCAAAGCCTTTCTTAGCTTGCAGGTAAAGTACTTCACCTTCATGAGTGAGTACTATTTTTCGGTGCTGACGAATAAACAAGTCTGCACCTAACCACTCTTCAAGTTGGCGAATTTGTTGGCTGACGGCAGCTGCCGTGACAAATAGCTTTTCAGCCGCGAGTTTAAAACTGCCTGTTTCAGCCGCAGTATAAAAATAGTAGATCCCTTGGAAAGGTGGGATTCGTTCTCTCACATTAGTTTTCCTTAACCGAATGTCAGTATCTATCGTTTGTCGATATTTATCTGTTGGTCGATTATTGACCATGAAAAGGCTAAAAATCAACAGGAGATAGACTATGAACACGATAACAGCGACATCAAGGGCTAACCAATCATTCTTATCATCGTTATCAATTAAGGAATTCTATTCTAACTTTGAGCGTTATCTTCAGAATCGTAGAACCAGAAAGCAGCTGTCTGAGTTACCAGAATATTTGTTGAGAGATGTCGGGATTACACAGGAACAAGTTGATAAGGAACTGAAGAAATCGTTTTGGGAGTGAGTGGAGTGTGTTAGGTGAGGAAGTGACTGACCTAAGGTTGAGCGCTTTGGTGCTAAAAAAGGAGCCGTAATGGCTCCCTCTCAATTTTGATTACTCTTCCCAAACCACCAATTTATCTTTCGGCCAGTTATGACCGATTTCATGGTATTTCTGCTCAAGGATATGTCGCTTTATCTTGAGAGTTGGGGTAAGTACACCGTTGTCGATGCTCCACGGTTCCTTGATCATCAGTACGCCTTTGATCTTTTCATGCGAGGCTAACTGTTGGTTCATTTTTTCAATGACGCGTTTACTTGTTCTTTCGTAACGAGCCCTATCAAAATTAGGGAAGTCATGCGGAACCACAAGTAGGATAGGACCAGGTAAGCCTAAGCCGATCAAACACATCATTTCTACGCGGCTATATTCAAACAGTTTGTTTTCGATTGGCACTGGAGCCACAAACTTACCTTTCGCAGTTTTAAAGGTGTCTTTCTTACGCCCGCGGATCGTTAGGTAGCCCTCGCTGTCGATATCACCAATATCACCAGTATGAAGCCATCCTTCAGAGTTAAAAGACTCTTGGGTGGCTATGTCATTTTTGTAATAACCAGAGAACATACCTTTACTTCGAACCAAAATTTCTTCATCTTCTGCAATTTTGAGTTCGATGCCCGGGCCAGCATTACCCACAGTACCAATTTTGTCGGCTCTAAACGGGTGATTAATCGTGCTGTAAGCGAAAGACTCTGTCATTCCCCAAGCCTCGGTAATGTGTAGGCCAACACTCTCATACCATGCGAGTAGAGCCGGTGATACCGGAGCTGAACCACATCCCAAAACGCGGGCTTGATCTAACCCTAGGCCATCAGCCAGTTTCTTCTTAATGATGTTGTTGATAAACGGAATCTTAAGTAAGAAGTTCAGTTTCTTCTGCGGAAGCTTATCTTGGATTCGTTGCTGGAACAGAGTCCATAAACGAGGAACTGAAATAAATAGAGTAGGGCGATGCATTTTCACATCATCAATAAAGGTATCTAAAGACTCCGGGAAAGCTGTGACTATACCGCCCATTACCGATGAGCCAAAGATGTAAACGCGTTCTGTAATATGGGCAAGCGGTAGATAAGAGAACAAGCGATCGCCGGGTTGGATACCAATATGATCGTTCAACCGTTGAACTGACCACGTAAAGGCGCCGTATGTGAGCATCGCGCCTTTTGGTAGCCCTGATGTACCCGAAGTATAAACAAGCGACATTACTTTATCATCGTGATGCTGAGGACGCTTGGTCGAGGGTTCATGGGTATCGATGAGTTGTTCGAAAGTATGTTGGCACTTCGCTGCGCTATCGTAGGGAAGTGAGATACTCATCAAGTTTGGATTATCGTCCAGTACTTTTTGAGTGGCCTTAGGATCGTCGAGCTTACCCGCAATCACAATTTTACTTTCACTGTGTTCAATACAGTACTGTATGGTATCGGCACCCGCTGTTGGAAAGATTGGGACGCTGACAAAATCTCCTAACATCATGGCAAGATCGCAGATAAACCATTCTGCACAGTTTTTCGATACGAGAGCGACTCGATCACCGGGTCGGGCTCCGAGTCCTTCTAATGCTGACGCCAGTTTCAGTGCTTTGTCGGCTACTTCTTTATAAGTAAACTCAACAAATTGGCGGTTAATAATTTGCTTTAAGTAGACTTCATCTGGGCGTTCTTCTGCCCACTTTAAAATCATGTCATTGGGTGTAGGGAGAGCTGTTGCTTGTTCTTGGCTAAACTCGTTAGGCTGAATCATTGTCTAACTCCATGTTTTTCGCTAAGTTATTTTTGTTAAAATCATGTTAAATGTACCATGGTTTTTTCTTTTAGGGAGTAAAATTAGCGTTTATGTTCTTTGTTTTCCGTTATCTGTGCAGGCTCGCCTGTAACTTGCAGGCGTTACTCCAGTCCGTTTCTTAAAAATTCTCGAGAAATATGACACATCCTTGTATCCACATTGATAGGAAATGACAGCAATTTTTGATTCGGTATCTGCTTCGATTAACTTTTTGGCAAGTAGAATGCGTTTATCGCACACGAAGTCTCTAAAGCTTACTCCAAAGTGTAGATGAAACTTCTTAGAAAAATAGGTGGTTGAACAGTGACATTTCTCGGCGATCTCTGTCTCTCTGATTTCTTTGTTGATGTTGTCCATCACAAAGTTAACGACTTCGGATGTGAAGGCTTTTACAGGCAGCTGGTTGTTGTTGTTTGTGTCTCTGTCGATATCGAAGTGAGACTCGAACATATGCTGTGTCTTAGCCTTAAGCTCTTCGAATTGACTGGTCAGATGATTACTGTTTGTTTCTATGATGAAAAATATATTCTTATGATTTCGAACGATATTAGGTAACGGGTCAGAGCAAATAATAACAATTCTTTTGTTTAAATTTTCGCAAATAGATAAAGCCATGGTAAGTAGTTGGATTTTATCCGGGGTATTCAAAATGAAAAATACCAGTCTGACGTCTAAGTTACTGATTATAGATATGTCTTGTTTGAAATTTTCAATAGAGAAGTAGTGACTAATTTTATTGATAATAACAGAGTTGAAATCACTATCTCTATCCGATAATAACGGGGTTAAAATTTTCATATAGATACCAGATTAATTTCATATTCGTTTTCAGTCTAAAAGTAACCGATTAACGAGGCCTAATTATTAGATTAGAATCACCGTAAAAAAGTGCAAGTAAATGGCAAAAAAATCCTAACCGAATATATCTCTCACCTCTAGATTTAGTTTACAGGTAAACAAAGCCTGATACGTAAATCAAGGAGAGGTTCTCATGGATAAGTTTCTGAATAATTGTAAAGAATTCATGAAAGATGAAGAAGGGTTGACTGTTATCGAGTACGTAATTGGTGCAGCATTACTGGTATTAGGTTTAACCACTATATTTACTGGTTTTGGAGCAGCGTTATCCGCTAAGCTTAATAACATCATTAACAGTATTTAATGATTACTGGCATGGTTGCTCGGAGAGTGAGACAGCAACGGGGATTAACGACTATTGAGTATGTGATAGGTGCTGCCTCACTCGTGATTTTTGTCGGACTAATTTTCTCTGGAATGGCGACGACATTAGTGAGTAAATTTCAAAGTATTATATCGAGTGTATGAATTGAAATTATGATTAATGAGCCTTCAGTTTTTTGGGCATTGCTAATTGCGGTTTCGGTATGCGATGTTGATAAACATCGTATACCAAACAAAATATTGATTCTCTTTTTGTTTTTTTATTTTTTATCAATGTTCAACAGCAATTACACCCTTGATAGTTTCTTAATGTCTTTGGCTGGATTGGTCGTGTTCTTTTGTTTTGGATTGCTATTTTATTTTTTAAGAGCAATGTCTGCAGGGGATGTGAAGTTATTAGGTGTTGTAGGGATGTATTTGGGATGGGGACAATTACTCGATGCTTCGTACTTTATCTTGGTTTCTTCTGGGGTTGTTGGGATATTCTACCTGCTATATAACCAGTCCAATTCGAGTGCTTTGAGTATTAAAAGCTATTTTGAAAATAAGATAATTGTGCTTGGTGGAGCTGCACCAGTAATCGATAAAACAGCTAGTTTACATACTCGGTATTCAAATAAAGTAACGATGCCTTTTGCTCCTTCTGTTGTTATAGGGTTGGCGATGTATAGCTACTTTACTTAAATCTGTTGTTGGCTAGCTTTGTGGAGAAAAATAATATATGGATATTATAGGGCATACTGCTCCAGCAACCTTGAAGCCACAAATTTCAGCCCCAATCGTCCCTACATCTCTTGATATGTTGGGTGTTCCTGAAGTTGTTATTGAAAACCTCGTACTTAAGCATTTGTCTGCTTATCCTAAATCGGATGTTCTAGAGCTTTCTAATTATTTATGTGTTGTTACCCATATTGTAGAACTCGCTTTGGCCGTTTTGAGGAAGAAATCATTAATCGAGGTATTTCAACCTACTTCAAATCTTTCTATCTCATCCGTCTCTCACAGTCATGTTCGTTATTCACTCTCAGAAAAAGGGCTTGAAGAAGCGGATCTTGCTTTTAAGCGTGATGCCTATTTAGGCCCCGCACCGGTTTCGCTTACCCAATATAGTGAGGTGGTAAAACAACAAGATTTGAGAGTTGAGTTGGTGACTCGGCCACATGTCGAGGCGGCACTGAATGATGTATATGGTGTCGATAAAATGATTTCAGTACTTGGGCCTGCAATCAATTCGGGACGTGCTTTGTTGCTGTATGGACATGCAGGAACGGGTAAAACATTTGTCGCGAGCCGTATTGTGAATGCTTTACATACCTCTGTATTTATCCCTTATGCCGTCTATGCTCTGGGCAACATTATCAAGGTGTTCTCGGCGCAACATCATAAACCGTTGGATAGTAACGGCAGCGATCAAAGTATTTCCCTCAAAGATCAGTACGACAAGCGTTGGCTTAATTGTGAAAGACCAAATATCCAGGTTGGGGGTGAACTGACCATGGATATGCTTGAAGTCAATCACTCAGAGAATAGTCGTGTCTGGTTGGCACCTGTACAAATGATGGCAAACAATGGAATTTTTGTCATTGATGATCTTGGTCGTCAACCTATGCCCGTCGATACTTTGCTCAATCGATGGATTGTACCGATGGAGTATTCCTTTGATTATTTGTCGTTACCTAACGGGCAGCAAATCACGATGCCGTTTGTGTTAACGCTTGCCTTTTCTACTAACTTGAATCCTAAGAAAATAAGCGATCCTGCATTTTTACGTCGCTTGGGTTACAAAATTGAATTCAAGCCTCTTTGCCAACGTGATTATGAAGCTTTATGGATGAGCGTCGTTGCTGATAAAGAATTAGAGCTTCAAGATGGTTTCTTTGAGCGTTTGTCTCAAATGCACACGCTTTACAAAGTGCCACTTTTCCCTTGTTTGCCGAAAGATCTCGTTGGAATCAGCAAAGATATTCTTTCGTTTGAACAGCTCCCACCGGTTATTACCTTCGATATTCTTTCCATGGCATGGGAAGTCTATTTTACCTCTGATGGACATGAGGACGAAAATAATGAATAAGAGTCAAGTTTTCCTACTGTTTTTACTGTCCGTAGTATTTGGCTTAGCAGCTGTATTTTTTGCTAAGCAGTGGATGGAAGATCAAGTTCAACCGACTGTTGAAGTCGAGACTGTGGAGCGTCACCCGGTAGTGGTGGCATCACAAGAAATTGAAGCTGGAACCATTATTGAGGAGCAGTTCTTAGCGACAAAGCTGATCGAAGTTGATTGGATCAATGAAAATAATTATACCGATGCATCTGAATTGGTTGGCAAGGTTGTAGCCAATACTGTTTATGCTGGCGAATTGCTCCACAAAATGCGTTTTACTATTCCAGGAGAAGGCTCAACGCTTGCTGCATTAATACCTGAGAATAAACGAGCGGTCACAATACGAGTGGATGACGTTATTGGCGTGGCTGGTTTTCTATTGCCCGGCAATAAAGTCGATATTCTTAGCACGGTTTCGTATAGCAAAAATTCAGTAACAACCCGTACCGTGTTGAAAGACATCAAGGTACTAGCTGTAGACCAAACAGCAAAAACGAAAGAAAACAGCCCTATTATCGTACGAGCTGTGACGTTAGAGGTTTCACCTAAAGATGCTGAAAAACTTTTAACAGCAAAGAGCAAGGGCAGTATTCAACTGACACTGAGAAATCCTCATGAAGTTGACAAAAAAGTTGTTCGTCGATACGTACCTAAGCCGAGCGTAACGATCATTAAAGGTACTCAAGCATCCAGTGTTCGCGTCAAGGATTGAGGTGAGTTATGAAAATAATAATAACGTGTATTTTGAGCTTCGTTTGTTTCTCTACACTGAGCTTTGCTGCTCTACAAACGGGTAAGACGGTAACGGTTCCTCATCACAAATCAACGCATGTGGTGTTGTCCGGGAAAGCGAGCAAAGTGTCGCTTGGTGATCCTGATGTACTTGATATTGTGATGTTGAAATCGAGCGAGCTGTTTTTAATCGGAAAAAAATTAGGTGCTACTAACTTAATGGCGTGGGATGCCCGTGGCCAACTGATTGAATCGATCAACATCGAAGTCACTCATGATCTTAATAGCTTAAAAGCGAAGTTATATGAGTTTCTTCCTGATGAAACTATTGAGGTGCACAGTGCCCAGAATCGCTTGCTGCTGAGTGGGCAGGTGAGTAATCAGCAACAAATGAATGTAGCGATGCGAATAGCAGAAACCTACTCTTCGGGTGAAACTGCCGATGAATCGAAGGAAAGTGGTAGCGAGCAAGCGGCAGCGACAGGTGTTATCAACTTGATGTCTATTGGCGGTGCTCAACAAGTTATGTTGGAAGTGACGGTTGCCGAGGTTCAAAGAAGCTTGGTGAGAAAATTTGATGCAAACTTTCACTTCTTCCAAACGAGCGGATCGAATATTTCTTGGGGGGCGTCGTCAGTTCCTGCTGGTGTTCTAGGTGCTACGCCAATCTTTGATATTCCAACCTCTACTGATTACGGCATTTTAGGCTCCTTCATTGATAGTAATACCCTGTTTACATTCGCCCTGGATGTTGCAAAACAGAATGGTGTGGCGAAAGTATTAGCTGAGCCTAACTTAACGGCATTAAGTGGCTCCAAGGCTGAGTTTTTAGCGGGTGGTGAATTCCCTATCCCTGTGCCTGATGAAGATGGCATTACGATTGAATATAAAGAGTATGGAGTTGGATTAAAATTTATCCCAACGGTTCTGAGTGATAAAAAGATCAATCTAAACTTGGCTGTTGATGTGAGTGAAATCGCCAATAGCAGCTCGTTAACGATTGACCCAGGAACAACCAATGCGACCTACTTTATCCCTCCAATTACTCGTCGAAGCGCGTCATCGACGCTTGAGCTAGCCGACGGACAAACTATCGGTATTGCTGGTTTACTCAGTGAGAATGTCAGAGATGTGAGTAACAAAATGCCGGGTATTGGTGATGTCCCTATCTTAGGGCAACTGTTTAATAGCCAAGAGTATGTTTCTGGAGAAACCGAGTTAGTTATTCTTGTCACTCCTAGACTCGCTAAGCCTATTGACCGAAGTAAAGTGACCTTGCCAACAGATGCGTTCGTTGATCCGAATGATTTGGAATATTACTTGTTAGGCCGAAGTGCTTATATAGCTGAACCGTCTGAATCGGGTTCAGAACAATCTCAAGCTTCACAGGATATATCACCGACAGATGGTGGTAGCGAAGGCTCATTTGGGCATGATTTATAAGGAGATAGATATGATTAGAATAATGATGGTCTTTCTCGTAATAGTGTTAGTTGGCTGTGCTAATGATGCTCGTTTAGGGCATTCGGTAGCACTAGTAAAAACAGAACAAACGTATAACCCTAATGCGACCCAAGAGAACTTACTCGAGGTACCGGATGGTACAGGGGAGCGGATGCAGACTGGTTACGATAGATATGTAGGCAGAGGTGAAAAAGAACTGTCTGGAAGTAGTAGCCAGATTTTAGAAGAATTTAACTAAATCTGGAGGTACTCATATGTTGTATCGAGTATCAAAAAGTCCCAGAAAACAGCAAGGCTTAGTTGTCGTATTAGTTACCGCTGCTTTGCTTGTTTTCTTAGCTGTGTCAGCGTTGGCTGTAGATGTTAACCATATGCTGGTTAATAAAACACGCTTACAAAATGCTGTAGATTCAGCGGCGTTAGCTGCGGCAACCATACTGGACAATAGTAAAGACAAAGATGCGGTGGATGCTGAAATAGTCACTGCGCTAAATGCAATGGCAGCGTCAACAGGAAATCATGAGATTGATTTTACCACCGCTTCCATAAACATTGATTACTCTAACGACCCTCAGGATTTTACTGGAACAGCCACCTTCGGTGAAAACGATGATGTTTATGTGCGCGTTCGAGTAGATTCGTTGGATATGGATGAGTTTTTTATTCAAATGTTTGGGCTAGTGAAAGAGGTTTCAGCAAGTGCAGTCGCTGGGCCAAGCTCTGGGCAAGAGGTCATTAATAATGTTGTACCGATTGGGGTATGCATTGGTGATGGCTCCTCTGATAACGATATTGATCCTGAGGATGGGTATCATGACGTTACTGGCGAAGCAATAACCAATGTGTTTGGTTATGAGGTTGGGACTGTTCATGCGTTGAAGGTAGGTGACAGTAGCTTGTCGGAAATGGGCAACGGTAATTATCATCTATTGGATTTTGGCTCTGGTGGTAACACAATCAAAGAGGGCTTAGGTGGTAGTTATGATCAGCCGGTTCAAATTGGTGAAGATATTACGACCAAACCTGGTGGTACGGTTGGCCCCACAGGCGATGGTTTGAATACTCGTTTTGGCGATTATGGTGGTGGCTTATCGGCATCCGATTACCCTTCAGATTATGTGACTACAGAGCCTACCGATGAGATAACGATTGACGCTAGTACCGGAGATATCGATTTTGATGGTACCTACGACTATGCTCAATATGAAATAGATACTAATGCTTGTATCGCGAGTGGTGGAACTGGGTGTGCGGCTAACGGTGTTGCATGGCGTCGAGTTTTAGCAATACCTATGGTTGATTGTTCTGGTAAAAGTGGTGGGGCCACTGATTTTACAGTGAATAAAATTGGTTGTTTTTTCTTGTTGCAAAAAGCACCAACAAATAATTCAGGGACACCAGCCGTATTTGGCGAATTTATTCACTCCTGCAGCGTTGTTGGTGGATCTGGCAGTACTGTGTCGACAACTGAAGGAACTTATAAGATTGTTTTGTATAAGGATCCGGATAGTGGGGAGTCTTGATTATGAAACATTTAAACAAAGCTAATGCTGGTTTTGCTGCTATCGAAATGGTAATTGCGACTCCCGTATTACTGTTTTTTCTTATCTTAGTGCTTGAATTCGGCAACATCATGATTCACTACAATGTGATCTCTAAATCTGTACAAAATGGTGCGCGCTATGCGGTTAGTGAAGTCTATGGAACCAAAGGCGGAACGCTGGCTCCCTCGTCAGAAATACAGAATGTAGTGGTTTATGGTCAAAATACGGTGGGAACGGCGATATTGTCGAATTTAGTTGTTTCTGACGTGACAATTAGCCCACCGAATACAGACAGCTATGTACGTGTGAGTGTGACCTACAATTATATTCCTCACTTTGTGTCGATCCCGTTTTCTTCGGCGAGCTTTTCTATTCCGATTAGTGTCTCTTCGATAATGAGGGTGTTGTGATGAAACGGTACAAAGGGCGTATTAAAGGCATCGCTATTATCGAATTTACCATAGTGTCTTGGCTAGTTTTTCTCTTGGTTTTCCTTATTTTAGCGCTGGGTGCTTATATATTTTCACTTCAAATGGTCAGTGAGGCGACCAGGAAAGCCGCAAGATTGGCGACGGTTTGCTACGTTGCTGATAGGGACAATATCGCGGGAATGGTTGTCGCTGATCTCCCTCTTGTTGGTTTTACCGCGGCTAATTTGGAAGTTGCATATTTAGATGTTAGTGGGAATGAAATTACATCTGGTTATGATACGGATCCTGTCTTTAGTAGCATTAAATTTGTAAGGGCACGAGCGACAGGGTACGGAATTCAATTAATTGATAATTTGAGTTTTTTAGGTACGAGTGGTTACTTGGCTGCTCCCTCATTTGAAACCATCTTACCTGCAGAAAGTTTAGGTGTGGTAAGGGCGGACTCCGAAACTCGGAATCGGTGTCCATAAGTTATTTTATACAGGAGTAGCGGTATGGGGGAAGCGGTCAAAATTACGCCTAATGAGAACGATATTACGCGTTTGAGAACAAACCTAAAGGTCTGGTTGATCTATAGTACTGATGGCTTTCACTCACATATGAGTCATGAGCTAAAGAAATGTCGAAATGTACATGTGACAGCATTCTCTCTCGCAGCAATGAGTGAGGAATACTTAAAAAATGCCGATGTTCCAGAACTTATTTTTGTTGAAGCACATGGCAACTGGGCTCAAAAAATGGTTGAGCTACAGGGATATGACCTATCGCTAGAAGAACAAGATTTATCTTTAGTTGTACTCGGTGATGAAAGTGACAATGGCTCATTAAAAATCGCGCTGCGTCTAGGGGCTTCTGATTTCTTATCTCACAACGTGACTCTTTCTGATTTGCTCCCACTGCTTAAGAAAACGGCGGCTGAAAAGCTTGAGAACTCAAGCTACGGTGAGTTTATTCTGTTTTTAAACACCAAGGGGGGAATGGGGGCGACCACCTTGGCGTTGAATACCGCTATTGAGATGGCCAGTCAGCATCCCGGTGAGGTTTTGTTACTTGATATCGACCTTCAATTTGGTGTGATTCCTGATTATTTAAATATTGTTCCTACTTATAGTGTTTCGGATGCTATCAACAGTTCGAATGATCTAGATGAAATATCGTTAGGAACTTTAGTAAATAAGCACGAATCTGGCTTACATGTTCTAAGCTTTAAGCATGAGAACAATGCTGATGACTTTGAACAAGCACAGAAAATAGGCCGATTGCTCCCGATATTACGCCGTTTTTACCCTTATGTGATCATTGACCTCTCTAGAGGGCTAGACCATGTGTTTGCATCCGCAATATCACCAGCAACAAAAGTGCTTCTCGTTTTGCAACAAAGCCTAGTGTCAGTCAAAAACACAAGTCGACTCATTAAGTCTCTGAAATTTGAGTACGGCTTACAAAGTGATTCAATCGAGGTCATTCTGAACCGTTATGAAAAGCGACACTCAATTAAGTTAAAAGATATTGAGCAGGCGGTAGGTAAGCATGACATACACCTTATGCCTAATGATTTCAAAGTTGCGTTAGAGAGTGCCAACTTGGGGCAACCGCTAGTTCAGTCGAGAAAGAAAAGTTCTATTACTCGCTCTATCATCGACTTGTCTCACGTTCTTTCGCCACCAGAACAAGAAGAGAAAGGGTGGTTGAAAAAATTGTTTTCATAATGGGTTGATGAATAGTAAATACGAGGGATTGTAATGTTTTTTAAACGAAAAAATGTAAATCCAGAGTTTGAAAAAAAAGTAGAACAGATTTCGCATGATTCAGAAGATGCCAACCCTGTTGAACATTTATCAAATGTTGAGAAGTCTAGTCACTCTCGGAATGCTGAAGCTAACGTCGAAAAGGAAAAGGCGATCGATGAGGCTCGAAAAGTACTGGAACAAGAGTTATCAATAAAACACTTTTTTCATAAGCAGTTGCTTGAAACCTTGGATTTAGGGTTGCTTTCGAGTTTAGAAAAAGAGCGCGCTAAGCTTGATTTACACGAAGCAATCGTACAGTTAATGGCTGACGATGGTAGTCATGCGCTGAGTGCCGAAGGGCGTAAACGGGTAATAAAACAGATAGAAGATGAGGTTTTTGGCCTTGGGCCGCTTGAGCCTCTATTAGCCGATCAAACGGTCTCCGATATATTGGTCAATGGCCCTAAAAGTGTTTACGTTGAGCGAAGAGGTAAACTCGAAAAAACGCCATATACTTTTCTTGATGATCGCCACTTAAGAAACATTATCGACCGCATAGTAAGTCAGGTCGGACGTAGAATAGATGAAGCATCACCTATGGTAGATGCGCGCTTAGTCGATGGGTCACGTGTTAACGCCATTATTCCACCTCTTGCTTTAGATGGTCCTTCCGTTTCGATCCGTCGTTTTGCCGTTGATCGTTTGACGATGGATAACTTGATTAGCTACGACTCCGTCTCGCCTCAAATGGCTAAGTTTGTCGAAGCAGCAGTGAAAGGTGAGCTTAATATCTTGATTTCAGGAGGGACGGGGTCGGGAAAAACCACTACACTGAATATCTTTTCTGGTTTCATCCCTCGAGACCAACGAATCATTACTATTGAAGACTCTGCAGAGTTACAACTTCAACAACCCCATGTTATTCGCCTAGAAACCCGCCCTGCTAACTTAGAAGGGAAAGGGGAGATTAGTCAGAGAGAGTTAGTAAAAAACACCTTACGTATGCGACCAGACCGAATTGTAGTTGGTGAGGTGCGTGGTAGCGAAGCCGTTGATATGTTGGCGGCAATGAATACTGGTCACGATGGGTCTCTTGCGACTATTCACGCCAATACCCCCCGAGATGCCTTAAGCCGTGTCGAAAACATGTTCTCTATGGCTGGTTGGAACATTTCAACCAAAAACTTAAGAGCCCAAATTGCTTCGGCTATCCACCTTGTTGTCCAAATGGAACGACAAGAAGATGGTAAGCGCCGTATGGTGAGCATTCAAGAGATCAACGGCATGGAGGGGGAGGTGATTACCATGTCGGAAATTTTCCGTTTTCAACGTAAAGGTATTGATGAAGATGGCAATATTATCGGCTATTTCACTGCTACGGGGGTCGTACCTCAATATCATGACCAGTTAGTTAAACGTGGACTCGATCTGCCTTTCGAGCTCTTCACTGAGACTCATGGTTAAGGAGAGATTATGGATAATGTAAGTGTTTCACTCGGCCTATTATTCATCGCGGTGCTTTTTATCTCCCAAGCTTTGTTATTGCCTGCAGCGGGGAAAAAAGCTAAGCATAAAGAGCTTTCTCGACGTTTGAAAGAGACCCAACGTAATATCGATGAAGAGAGCTTATCGCTGCTCAAAGAGCATTATAATAAAGACTTATCCCCATTAGATCGCAAGCTCATCGTTATCCCTTATTTTGCTGGCTTAAAACGGATGTTGGAGCTAGCGGGGATTAGAATTTCGTTAAGCCGCTTCTTACTTATTGTTTCTCTATGTGGTGTGTCGCTCACACTGATATCAATAATGACTCAACAAGAGTGGTTCATTAGCCTAACGGCATTCATTGCTGTCTGGGTTGTTGCTTACCTGTATGTGCAAAATCGAGTGACTTATCGAATGGCTCGGTTTGAAGAGCAGCTCCCTGAAGCGTTGGATATTATTCGACGGGCATTACAAGCTGGGCAGCCGTTGGTTCAATCATTCAATGAGGTTGGTGAAGAGCTACCGGATCCTATCGGTGCTGAGTTTAAAAATACCTACAATCTACTTAACTATGGATACGACTTACGTTTGGCTATTTTACAGATGGCAGAACGTGTCCCCACCGTATCAATGTTGGCTTTTTCGAGTGCGGTAATGTTGCAGAAAGAAACGGGGGGCAACCTCTCCGAAAATCTTCAAAAAGTATCTGAAGTTCTCAGGTCTCGCTTTAAGCTCGAAAGGAAAATAAAAACGCTTTCTGCTGAAAGTCGGTTATCAGCATGGATATTAACCTTATCCCCATTTGGTTTGTTTTTTGCTTTAAAAGTGGCTAATCCGGATTATATTGAGCCGCTTTATAATGACCCGCGCGGCGTTTCGATGGTCAGTGTTGGGATCGTACTTTTAGCGATCGGAGCCCTATGGATTAAAAAGATCATCAGCATAGAGATTTAACCTATGGAATTATTAAATATTGAAATTTGGAAGCAAATGTTAGCCGACTTTGGAGTCAGCTCTCAGATGGTTATCTATGCAATGATTTTGCTTACCACCGTCTTGTTAACATTAACCCTAGGATTTCTTTTTTTAGGAGCACGCTCCCCTTTAGATAAGAAGCTTAGACAGATATCAGAGGCAGGTTCACCTAATAATAGGAAGCCTTATAACTTCTCTAATACGCTGGAGTCACTGAGTCCTTTTCTTAGTAAAGGCAATAAAAAGGATAATGAAACCTACTCACAAAAGCTTATGCATGCGGGGTTTCATGAAAAAAATGCGTTATCGGTTTTTTATGCGTTGAAAGTGTTATCGAGCTTGGTAGGTATCATCGCTGGTTTTATGGTTTATTACATATCATTTGGCGGCAGTTACAATAATTTGTTGATTATGACCTGTGTTTTCCTTGGGACTTTTACCCCCAATATTATTTTGAGCAAGTGGCAAAAAGAGCGTCAGAAGAAAATTAGAAATGGTGTGCCAGATGCACTTGATCTTCTTGTGGTTTGTACGGAATCTGGTCTAGGCTTTAATGCAGCACTTGGACGAGTTGCTTCTGAGCTTTATGTTTCTCAGCCAGAGTTAGCTGATGAATTAGAGACGGTTTTTGCCAAGATACAAGCAGGTGTAACCATGCCAGATGCGCTGAGGCAGTTCATTGACCGGACGGGATTGGTCGAATTAGAGGGGCTGGTTTCTTTGCTTTCTCATGCGTCTAGAATGGGGGGAAGCTTAGCGCAGACTCTTCGTGATTATACGGTAGATTTTCGAGATAAGCGTCAGCAAGCTGCTGAAGAAATCGCGGCCAAGATACCGACAAAAATGTTGTTCCCTATGCTGTTGTTTATTTGGCCTTGCTTTTTTATTGTCGCGTTAGGGCCTGGGATCATTATTGTTATTGATGCACTAGGTGCACCAGGAGTAAGTTTATGATACGAGTGAGTAGATATTTTCTAGCTTTATTAGTGTTCGTTATTCTTGGTTGTGCATCCTCGGATGAGCCGACAAACCAATTTGATGCAGAGTTGTATTCCGGTAAACCAATCGATACCTTAAGCAGTGATGACCCTCCACTGAGTGAGAAAGAAGCCATTATGCGTGGTGATGTGGCATTGAGGGATAACAATATCGATTTGGCCCTTTATGAATATATTCGCTCTCTATCCTTTCCTGAGAAAGAGTTTCACGATAAAACGCTTTTTACGATAGGCCAAATTCATTCATCTCGTGGTAACTATGCACTATCCGAGAAAGCTTATTTAGCAGCGCTAGATTTTAACCCTGCACATACCGAAGTCCTAGAGCAATTAGGTGTTTTGTATACAAAGCAGCGTCGCAAAGAGGAAGGACGGAGTTATTTCTTTAAAGCGATTAATGCAGATCAAGTTCGTTTAAAAAGTAGTGAAACGATTACAAATTACCAAGCCTTAAGTCAAAGTGAAGTGGCTGGTTTGAAGGTTGATAGTATGTCTCCCGAATTAGCTTTCATGGGGATAGGTGTGCTGGAAGATGTCGATGGAAAACACCAGATAGCGCAAGAGTACTTTAAAAAATCACTGACAATAGACAAAAGTTCAGTTAAAGCTTTGTTGAATATGGGGTACTCCCACTACATGTATGGCAATTACAAGGAAGCGTATCAATACACTCGTTCGGCTTTAGAGATAGAACCTAATAATGAAAAGGCTCAAAACAACCTTGCGCTTATTTACTTGGCTGCCGGGGATATCAAAAAGGCAACCAACGTTTTTATGAGACACATGGAAGCACCTGAAGCCTTGAATAATGTGGGTTATTTTTTGATTTTGCAGGGCAAGCCTAACGAAGCCATTCCTTACTTACAACAAGCTATCGATAAGAAAGCATCTTATTATAAAGTGGCGAATGACAACCTAAATAGAGCCTTGGCTGAGGTCAGAGAGATGGAGCAGTAACACTTTAAATTCTTATCTTTGGGTTAATGAAAAGGATATTCATCTTGCCTAAGAGTGACAGTTTTAACAAAGATATCATCATTATTTCGGCTTTTTGGCTGCTGTGTGCCACTGCGATATTCTTCTATAAATGGGAAAATATCTCAACGCTGAGTTTGAATGATAATGACGATTACATGCGCTTTGTTCAATTCCAAGAATGGATGGCTAATGGGCGTTGGTATTTGGAACCAATGGATAATTTTAATGCCGCTGATGGTATTGTTATTCATTGGTCACGCTTTCCTGACTTAATGCTTTCTGCTGTTGCATACCCTTTACTGTTTGTTGTGGATGAAAGTACCGCTTATTCACTCTCTATCTCTATCGTACCTTTGCTTTATTTACTGTTCTATTCATTGTCATGCTTTTATTTATGTAACCATTACTTCGGAGAGCGCTATCGGTTTTTGAGTATGATGTTTTCTTTGTTTTCCCCATCGGTTATGCATTTTATTCCGGGTTCCATAGATCACCATAATATTCAGCTTATTTTAGCTATTTTTTTCCTGTCGCTAACCCCTATAACGATGAGTCATATCAATCAATCATGGCGGGTGTATGCACAATCTATTCTCCTAGCATTGTCGTTATGGACTGGCTTGGACAATATACTTTTGTTTGCGAGTTTTTTTATCGTTTACACCGTGTATTGTTTCTTTATTAGTAAGAGTTGGTTTGTTTATGTGTCAAGCTTATATCTCTTCTGCTGTATTTCGGTTGTTCTCTCGGTATTATTAAACAGACCTTATAATGAGTTCTTTGATTTTAAGTACGATGAAGTGTCATTTGTTCTTGTGGTGTTGTTTTTTGTTGGATGGGTTTTCGTCAATAATTACAACTGGTTTAAATCTGATGGTTGGCCTTTTGGGTTTCGCTTATTTGTGTTTCTTATATTGGGTGTTGGGTATGTGACACCAGTCGTTTTACTTTATCCCAATATTACCAGTGCACTGTTTGTCGATTATCCCCCCTTACTCCAGACGTATTGGCTTGACCATGTTTCTGAAGCTAAATCTATTTCGCAGTATATAAGTGAGAATGGTTTCTTATCAATTGACAACTATGTGTTACTGATCATTCCTGCTTTATTATATCCTTTGTTTAGAATTAAAAATCATCATTGTACGATTCTGTATATTATTTTTATATTGAATTTATCTCTTGCCATGTTTTGGCAGGTTAGAGTGATAAGGTTGTGTTTTATTTTATCAAGCCCTTTTCAGGCTTATGTCGTTGTAAGAATTTCTGAATATGTAAAATATTCAATATTTAAAGTGTTGGTTATATTGTTAGGATCTCCATTAGTGATGGCATTTATAGTGATAGCTGTTGGCAATGATGATTTTGAACGAAATACAGTTGAAAATGACAAGAAAACTCTATTTAGAGTATTGGAAGAAAAAGGCATTGAATCAAAGGTTATTCTTACAGGAATTGAGACGGGAGCACCTGTGTTGGCCCACACTAATAACCGCATAATCGCAGCCCCTTATCATAGAAATATTGTTGGTAATCAATTTCTTATAGAGGTTATGTTAGAGGGTGATATGAGTTTAGCCAAGGACAAAATCCAAGCTAAGGACATTGATTATATTGTTATAGGAAATGACTCTCACTTAATGGTTTTGAAAAAGTCAGCAAGTGAAGAGGCTCTTATAAAAAAATTATACAGATCAAATGTTCCCAGCTGGTTGGAGACCATATATGACGATGTTCCTGATGGCTACCGAATCTTTAGGGTTAGGGAGAGTTTATGAATAGTATAAAAATTGCAGTATTACTCCCATGTTTTAATGAAGCGGGTGCTATCGGAAAGACAGTTATGTCTTTTAAGCAGGCTTTACCTGATGCGTCTATTTATGTGTATGACAACAACTCAACCGACAATACGGTAAACGAGGCCTTGCAAGCTGGGGCTGTTGTTCGACATGAGCCTCGCCAAGGTAAAGGGGAGGTTGTCAGGCGAATGTTCTCTGATATTGATGCTGATATCTATGTGATGGCTGATGGTGATGACACTTACGATGCGTCAATATGCCCTGCGCTGATCGAACAATTGGATAGTGAAAAACTCGATATGATTATTGGAAGTCGAGAGCGAGCTTCAATGGCTTATCCCAAAGGGCATATCCTAGGAAATAAGCTGTTTTCATCGCTGATTAATTTAGCATTCAATGCTCAATTGAGTGATGTGTTTTCTGGTTATCGAATTATGAGCCATCGATTTGTCAAAACCGTACCCATTTTCAGTGATGGCTTCCAAATAGAAACAGAGCTTACCGTTCATGCACTGCATCACAATATGCCAATCAAAGAAGTATCGACGCAATATCAATCAAGGCCTGAAGGCACAGCCAGCAAATTGAATACCTTTAGTGATGGGATCAAGATCCTCAATTTCATTTTGTTCTTATTGAGAGATGTAAAGCCAATGTTCTTCTTTGGCGTATTGTCTATGTTGCTTTGCTTCATTTCATTGGTTTTAGGAATCCCCGTTATCATCGACTTCATCGATACAGGGCTCGTCGAAAGGGTGCCTACTGCTATTTTGTCTAGCTCAATTGCATTGATTGCGGTGATGTCATTTTTTTGTGGGTTGATACTCGATAACGTATCACGCGGCAGGCGAGAGATGAGGATCCTTTCTATATTAAGAACGAGTGATAATAAGCTACCTGAATAGGAATCAGACATGAGAGCAAGCAAGGATGAAGACAAAGAGTGGCTCGACTATTTATCTCGTTTCAGTGACGAATACGATGAGCGAGTTTATAACGGCAATACAACGGGTTATGTGATGAGAGCTGGTCATATAGCGTGTGAAAGGCCATTTGGTGAAAGTGAACACTTTTCGAGAGTGTTAGAGGTGGGATCCGGAACGGGTGAACACTTACTGCACGTCAAACACACCTTTGATGAATATATCGTGAGTGATGGTGATGCAGCGGCGCTTGAGGTAGCAAAAGAGCAACTCAATCATATTGGCTCCAACCGTAAGCTTATTTTCAATGTGAGCAATGCTCGGCAATTAAACTTTGAAACCAATAGCTTCGATCGCGTTATAGCGACCCATATATTGGAGCACTTATACGAGCCTCACTTGGTGATTAAAGAGTGGTTAAGAGTGTTAAAGCCTGGAGGCACTCTGTCTATTTTGATTCCTACCGATCCTGGGATCGCTTGGAAAATCGGTCGCTATATGACGACAAGAAAACACGCCTTACAGAAGGGGTGGCATTACGATTACATTATGGCGAGAGAGCATGTCAATCCATGTAATAACTTAATCGCTTTCTTAAGGTATTACCTTCCTGAACACCAAAAATCATTTTGGCCGCTGAGCTTTGTGCCGCTTATTGATTGTAATTTGTTCTTCAACTTTCACGGTATTAAACCGCCATCTGGACATTAAAGGTGTCTCTAGTTTTTAAAAGTAAGAAGTAAGAAGTAAGAAGTAAGAAGTCAGCGATGAAACCACTCACTTCTTATCCTCAATTGTTGCTTAGAGCGCCAAACCTGTAATTGCGCCAAACAACATAAACAACCCCACTAACCCTACAATCGGAACCTTTACGGTTTTTAATAACCACACACCAACAATGATCAGAGCGAAGTCTATGCCGCTGCTCACTGCGCTTGTGAAGATCGGTTGATACAGGGCCGCAAGTAATAGACCAACAACTGCTGCATTCACACCAGTAAGCGCGCCTGCCACCAAAGGCTTAGTTGCAATCGCTTGCCAGTTTTTCAATACACCTAGTAGCAATAAGAAACCCGGCAAGAACACCGCTATTGTCGCTAACAATGCACCTGTAATCGGTGCCGATGGCATCAATACATAACCTAGATAAGTGGCTAACGTAAACATTGGCCCCGGTACTGCTTGTGCCGCGGCATAGCCAGTTAGGAAAGCATCTTGAGACAGTTGGTCACCAATACCATTCTGTAGTAACGGAAGTACCACATGACCACCACCGAAGACTAAGCTACCTGCTTGGTAGAATAGGCCAAATACTTCAATACCTTGAGAGTAAGCACTGAATAAAGGCAGGCCAACCAACAGTGCGAAAAAAATCACGAGAGGTGTTACCGATATTTTGTGTGTTGAAGGGGCTATGTTTAGATCTTGCGAGGTCAAAAACTTGCTACCAACAATCGCTGCAAATAGTAGAACGAACACTTGAGGCCAGATCCCTGGGAGCAACAGCAGAACAATCGCGGTAATAACACACAAGGCGGTCGCTATCTTTGATTGGCAAAAGTTTTTGTACATGCCGAAAGTGGCATCAGCCACAACCACAACCGCTAATAACTTAAGCCCGTGGATGATTGAGTTGAAAAGTGGAGCCTCCAATAGCTGATTGCTGACTAAAGCCAATATCAGCATCAGAATGACAGATGGCGATGTGAAACCCACAAATGCAGCAATCGCACCGGTCAAGCCACCTTTCTTGTAGCCAACAGCAAAGCCAACCTGACTTGAGCCAGGGCCCGGTAGAAATTGACTAAGAGCGACAATTTGCCCGTACTCTTCGTCGGACAACCAATTTAGTTTCTCAACAAAGGTTTTACGGAAGTAACCAATGTGTGCCGCTGGTCCGCCAAAGCTAATCCAGCCAAGCCAGAAAAAGGTTTTAAAAATTGAAAGCATGATTGATTCCGGATAAATGTTTAGCGTAATTTAGGTGGTGTTGAACTATGATTCAAATTAATTGTTTTAATTATAATTATGAATGAAATGGGTTTTGATCTATGGCTGATTTTAACTGGAAAGGGGTCGACCTTAATTTGTTGATTGCACTGCAGGCATTGTATAAAACCAACAGCGTTAGCAAGGCCGCTGAACGTTGTTATGTCAGCCAGTCAGCGATGAGTCATAGTTTACAAAGGCTACGAAAGTTGTTTGATGACCCTCTGTTTGAGCGTGTGGGCAGCAAGATGGAGGCGACCGATCGAGCCATTGAACTGTCCAGTACGGTAGAAGCTCTGCTCAATACCATCCAGTCAGAGGTGTTACTGTCTAAATCGTTTGATGCCGCGACTTATAAAGGGACTTGGAAGATTGGTCTTACCGATTATGCTGAGCAGATGTTCGCGCCAGTATTGTTTGACCTCCTCAAGCAATTCTCTCCTAATTCGCAAGTCGTGCTGTTCAATGTAAACCGGGGTAACTATCAGCAAGTATTTGAAGACGCCAAGCTTGATATGGCGATTGGTAGTTTTGGTGAGGTTTCAAAGCAATATCGAACAAAGTATTTGTACACAGAGCAACATGTCTGTTTATTCGATAAGTCGGTTGTATCTATTGAGGGGCCGATATCGTTAGAACAGTTTGTTGCTGTCGAGCATGCTCTTGTTTCTCCTGCTGGGTCTTTAAAGACTGGCGTCGATAAACGTTTGGCTGAATTAGGCTTCAGCCGGAAAGTGGCTATATCTTCAAGCAATTTTTTAACAGTAAAACGTTTGATAAGAGGTAGGGAGTTATTGTGTATCGTCCCCAAACTGGTGGCACGCAATGATATTCAAGACCAAGATACCGTGGTAGCTGTAGATCCGCCTATAGATGTGCCTGATTTTGATATACAGCTCGTCTATCGCAAGGCTAAGCATTTAGATGATAAAAATAAACTACTTAGAAAGCTTTTTACACAAGCCGTTTCATCTGTAGTTGTTGCATAGTTGCAGCAGTTGTTCGAGCATCAATTTTATGCGAATTATTTTTAGAAAAATCCGGCTTATTATAAGAACCCGACTATACTTAATTTACGACTAAAAGTAGTCGTAAAGAATAGGCTTTTTGATTTACCTAAGTAAAAAAATTGTTTATATCCTAATGATATAGCTTAAAAAACTACCAGGCTAAACGGATTTAGTTGGTCTTAAAAGCGCTAGCTCCCCCTAGCGCTTTTTCTTTTATTCTAAGTCAGTTCTAATCGCCCTGACTTGAGCTATGTGAGATCATCTTTACCTTCAATTAACGCATGATGACTTATTGATATCGTGGCTCGATCTTGTAAGTGTATGCTGAATGTTTCACTCGTTTTGAAATTAGTATAGATTGTGGCTAATAGGAATTTATCTAGAGTTGATGACATTATGTATAAAGGCGATGCAGCAATAGAGCCATCTGGGATAGTGCCTCTTCATAAAGATCTAATTATCCAAACTGCATTCCAGAACAATTGCATTATCCTAGTTCGGCCTGTAAACAAATTGTCGACTTCGCTTATTGCGGAAGGCTACGCTACAAAAGATTTACATGTGAAAGGAAAATCATCGAACTGGGGACCTCAATCAGGCTTTATTTGCTGTGACCAAAAATTTAGTAAACTGTTTAAGAAAAGCCCTCAGGAAATTGTAAAATTTAACAGTAAAGTTAAAGAGTCAATACGGGATAGGTTTGCCAAACCTGTACCACTACTGATATCAAACGAGCGTCTGAATTCTTTAATTAAAGACAAAATGCTACATATAGTCTCTAAAGAGCGGGGGATTATTCATGTGACTAACCATGGAAAGCCTCACCACGATTTCATTCTATATCCAAATGCAATGATGCCTTTTGGTGACTATCCTATACGGTATCGAAATCATC
Organism: Vibrio sp. SNU_ST1; assembly: GCF_030563405.1. Taxonomy (NCBI): domain Bacteria; kingdom Pseudomonadati; phylum Pseudomonadota; class Gammaproteobacteria; order Vibrionales; family Vibrionaceae; genus Vibrio; species Vibrio sp. SNU_ST1. The sequence goes on along the minus strand of NZ_CP130748.1, from coordinate 2,508,893 downwards.
AAAAGAATTTAATGGTGATGTTCAAGAATCTTCCGCAATTGAAACATGGCTATTGGGTTATGACAAAAAATGGCGAATCTATTGAGGAGCTCCTTGTTCTAGCTGAATTTGATAGTTGTGTACCATTAACCGCTGATTATGATTTGTTTGGCGTGCTACCACATTTAAGCAGTTTCTCACACTCAAAACCTTTAAATCTCAAGTCAGCAGCGCGTGTTGTATCAACTGCTTTAGCCCAAAAAGAAAGGCGTATCAACGATGCTGATTTAGGGCGGATTTCTAGCATAACACGCAGAGTTAAAACACAAATCAACCAAAAAATAGGGCTTAGAAAAGTTATCCATCATGGATGCGAACTAGATAACCCCGTTACAGAGCTAGATTATCCAATCACCGCTTTTACTCCGTGGAACGAAGTGGTTGGGGCGGAAAACCAAGGCGAGTTAGAGGCTTTAATCAGAGATACAATAAAGCTGGGCTATGCCTTTTATGCTAATCGACTGTGGAGTCAGTTAGGGAAAGTTAATACCAATTCAAAACAGTCAGGCTATTTAAGAGATTATCAGTGGGATACGAATATTCCAGAGAGTTCGTTGTCAAAATTAGAAGTATTAACCCCTAGGGTTTGACAGATTCTAGTCGTTTAAGCTCGCTTTAGGTTGGTGAGCCAATGTGTTCACCAACCTAAACTAACTCGCTATGTACCTCCATTAACAAGTAACATCAGCTAGCTGCGTACAGTCAGTATCAAGCCATCAATCACACTGTGGTGGTGCTCGGAAACCCCAGCAAGGTTGCCGTATTTCGGCTGGTGGCGATCATTTTCTAATGGATGGTGCCAACCTTGTGTATGTTCCACAAAGTGCGCTGCAAAGCTTTCAGACACCTCTAAGCATCCTGCCATGACGGTATCAACATAGGTTTGAACGATAGGGCTGTTTTCACAAGGTGCTTCGATTTCGTCTTTGATGTATACCCAGATCGATTGATCCGCATTAAACTCGGTTTGGCTCTCTATCTGATCGTTTCTTAACTCAATTCGGTGATAACCACGCTCACGACGATCAAATTCAGCCAACGCTACATCATCGACCTCAAGCAAAACACCATTCACTTGTCCCTCACCAAGATTGACGATCAATGGTGACAAAACATAGCTGTCGTCGATTTTACTCCAGTGACGCACTAGGCCGTGCACTATCGCAGGAATCGCTTGTCCTGTTTGACCTGTGAGTTGACGAGAAGAGGAGTTGATCAAGCTACCATAACCAAAAATATACATCGCGTTCCCTGTCTGTTCTTTTGTATTTGAGACTAGTCTTACTATATGTTTGGCTTCATTAAATGTCAGTAGTTTTTTATCCCACACACATTCGAGTCTAAATGACTGCTCTTGTCGTGTTTAATTGACACTTTTTTTGATGTCTAAATACTCCTTGTTGCTTGTTTTTATTGGCTTTATATCTTTGGCGCGTTTCATGCATTGTGTTAGGCAATATTGCGGTGATGATTACTGCACCTTGAATTTGGCTATTGGTAGCAATTCAATATAAGCCACACTTGGCTTGTTATTTGAAATGAGGAATGAGTTTGTTAAATATCACAGATAAAAGCGTAGAAGATGCGATCCCAGCTTATCTTCGTTTAGGTTTTCGACCTTTCTTCTTTCTAGGCAGCCTCTATGCCGTGATTGCTATCGTCGCTTGGGTTGTCATGTTCCAAAATGGACAGCCTGAAGTGTTAAAAGTGCCCGCGCTTTGGTGGCACGTACATGAAATGCTGTTTGGTTTTTCTATGGCGATTGTGGTTGGTTTTGTTTTAACCGCCGTGCAAACGTGGACGGGAGTCAACGGAACCAAACATTATCGATTAGCTGCGCTCGTTGGTTTGTGGCTAGCACCTCGCATTCTATTTTGGACACCGGCGCCATTGTGGTTAATCTCATCGGTTGAAGCGTTGTTCTTGATCTTTGCCGCTTACGAGATTGGTTTCCGTGTCGTGAAATCGAAAGGCTGGAAGAACCTGTTTTTTGTGCCGCTGTTTATATTGGCTATCGTCGCCAACTATGCTAGTTACGCGACCATTAAAGGCATGCCTCCATTCCCATCGTCTGCAGTATGGCACGCAATGTTATGGTGGTTTACCTTGCTATTATCCGTGATGGGGGGACGAGTTATCCCGTTCTTCACGGCCCGTCGTTTTGACTTTGAAAAAGCACAACCACTGGTTTGGTTGGAATGGCTAGCGAACCTGCCTCTGGTTGGATTGTTTGTACTGAGCTTTTTCCCGTTGACCTTTGCTCAAGTGGGCAACGAGTTGATGGTGTTTGCTGGTGTGACTCAGTTGGTTCGCTTTGTTCGTTGGAAGCCTTGGACAACGTTGTCTGAGCCTTTGGTATGGTCACTGCATGCGGCTTATTTGTGCATTCCTTTGAGCTTGTTGCTAAGAGGCTTGTTAGATAATCCATTTGCAAGCCATAACATGCTGCACCTGTTTGCGATTGGCGGTTTGAGTGGACTCATTCTTGCGATGATCACTCGTGTCACCATGGGACACACAGGCCGCGCTATCTATAAAGGGCCAAGCATGGGGTTGGCATTCTCGGCTATTTTTATCGCGGCACTTGTTCGTAGTTTAGGTGTGACCTTCTTCCCTGCGTATTTATTTGAGATGGTCAACATCAGCGCAGGTCTATGGACGTTAGCATTCGGACTGTTTATCTGGAAGTTCGGAATGATGCTGTTAACACCAAGAGTGGATGGTCATCCGGGGTAAGCGTATTGATTTTCTAACACATTTTTAAAGGGAAGCTCTGAGCTTCCCTTTTTGACTGCAGCAAGTTATCGCTTTAATTTATCTCTGTTTGAGCATAGTCCATTTCATTGTTGTCGATAAAATAGGGCAGAAGTTTGGTGGTGAACAGAGAGTTACGAACCCATTGAAATCCGGCACAAACGATTTACAGCACTGGAGTGTGATCCGCTGCAAATATTTGCAGCAATATTCATTGATTTGTGCTCTAATACCGCGCTTACCAAGGGATGGTGTTAAAAGATGCTCACTTAGATGGAGTTATCAAAGTTGACCGATCCCTTAATGATCTCCCTTAGGAAAAAATAGAACATGTCTAAGAACAAAAAATTTGATATCCGCCTTACAGAAAAACGCAACGGTTGGTGTGCAGAGATTACTCGTCAAGTAACGTCTCGCAGCACAACAGTATCTAAGCGTGAGTCTGGTTTTGAAACTGAAGCTCTAGCACAAGAGTGGGCAGAGAAAGAGCTAGCATCTTTCATCGCAAACCAAGCTGAACGTAACGAGCGTAAATCAGAGCAGCGTAAAGAGCGTGACGAACTACGTCATACTAAAGAGCTTAAAGCTGAGCAAGCACGTGAAGCGCGCGCAAAAGCTCGTGAAGAAGAGCAAGAAGACGCTGAGTAATCCAGCGCTTAATTAATTTACAGGTTCCTTAATTTTAAGATAAGGGACAAGTAAAAAAAGCCCCAATATAACTTTTTTCTTTTTAGTCAAAAGTATATTGGGGCTTTTTAGTTTGTGGCGTTTATTTTCGAAAATGTAGCCACTGCTTGCTAGTGACTACATGTCATTCATTGATTAGTTGTTAAGCGCCGTTAGCCAATCATCTTCCGCTACTTCTTCAATATAGCTCTCAACTGATTGTCCCACTTCATCGTCATCTTGTTTGAAGTAAGCAATGTGGAATACTGCGTCACCTTCGTTTACCAAAGGTAGAGTTTGTTGGCCAATCACGATACCGCCTTTGGTTGTGAGCACTTGGCCTTCTTGGTGACCTAACGGAGAGCTTATGTAAGCTAGGGTTTGTCCTGCTTCAACTTGTTCGCCAAGTCTCACCATGTTACGCAAAATACCGTCTGACTCAGCGCGAATCCAGCTGGTGGATTTGCTCAACACTGGCTCTGGTAACTTCTTACGGTTAGGGCGCAGCATACCGATTTCTTTCATCACTTGATGTACGCCAAGGTAACCCGCACGAATCGCTAGGTGATCAAAACGCAACGCTTCACCACCTTCGTAAGTTAATACAGGGATACCCAATTTTTCCGCTTCGCTACGAAGTGACCCGTCACGCAGTGGTGAGTCAATGATCACAGGTGTGGCGAACGCCTTTGCAATGCGCAGTGTTTCTGGGTTCGATAGGTTTGCACGAATCTGTGGAAGATTGGTACGGTGAATCGCTCCTGTGTGCAGATCCAGAATATAATCACAGTGCTTCGCTACGTTCTCGAAGAAGGTGTAAGCGATGCGTGATGTTAACGAGCCTTTCTCACTGCCAGGGAAGCAACGGTTCAGGTCTCGACGGTCTGGTAGGTAACGAGATTTATGGATAAAGCCAAACACGTTAACGATAGGCGCAACAATTAACGTCCCTTTCAGTTTCTTTGGATCAATCGCATTTGTCAGTTGTCTTGCAATCTCAACACCGTTTAGCTCATCGCCGTGGATAGCCGCATTTACCATCAGTGTTGGGCCTGCTTGGCGACCGTGAATAATTTCAATCGGGATCGAAAGTGGAGAGTGCGTGTAAAGCTGAGCCGCTTGCAGTTCAATCTCCATTCGCTGTCCTGGCTGAACAGTATAACCAAGTAATTCGAATGGTTGATTAGGTTTTAGTCTTGCCATTTAGGTTGTTCTCAACATGGTGATAATTCGTTAACACGGAATGTAGCAATCGTTGATTTTTAGTACGAATCAATCGGTTTACGGTGACGACAAAACTTTTTTGTTGAGGGCGTGGCGAACGGGTTTCAATTTATAATTGCCAGTTTGGAATAAGCTTTTCCTTTGTAAGGTTTCTGACAATTTATTGATTTAACTCTGATAATTGTCGTTTTTGTACTTGCTATTATCCATCGCCATTTTCTGGCGGCCAAATTCATAAATTGAGATCAAAATGAAAAAAACAATTTCAAAAATCGTAGCACTCGCGGTGGTATCTGTTGCTTTATCTGGCTGTGTTGGTAGTAACGCAGTAACCGGTTACCTAATGAAGTTCAACATCAAGGCCGTTGATAACCGTTACGCTCGTGGTGGTTTGAACATTCTACTTGCACCTGCATATGGTCTAACCGTTGCTGCGGATTACCTAGTATTCAACTCACTAGAGTTCTGGACTGGTAGCAACCCACTAACGGGTGCTCCGCACATCTTTGATACTAAGACTGATACTTACCTTGATATCAACCATCAGCTTGATAAGTCACTTACTGAAGCACCAGTGGGTCCTATTACGAGTGCTGATATGATTGAGAAAGGTCAAATGCAGCAGATCGACGAAAACACGATCCAAATGGACATCACTTACCAGTCTGGTGAGCGTGCGACATTGATTGGTGTTCGCGATGGTGAGGTGGTGACCTATTTCATTGATGGAGAAGTAGTAGCACAGACTTCAATTGATGAGCTAGAAAGCTACGCGGCTTCACGTGCTTAATCATTTGTTTGATTGCTAATCTTAGATACAAAAACAGGTACTCATGGAGTACCTGTTTTATTTTGTGTCGATAAACGGTGTTTACTGAAAGGTGCTATTTAGTGAAGAGCCCTATTTATTGGAAAACACGACAGTTTATCGAATTATGCTTTTTCTGGGATTGCAGCAAGCAGTGCAACCATTTGATTCCAGAATAGCTCAACGGTATCGATCTTCACTTTCTCATCAGGAGAGTGAGGGAACTTGATGGTTGGGCCGAAAGAAACCATATCCATGTTCGGGTAAGGTTCTTTGAATAGACCACACTCAAGACCAGCGTGGATAACCATGATATTTGGCTTGTGACCGTAGATACCTTCGTACATGTCGCGGAAGATGTGCATGATCTCTGAATCAGCGTCTGGCTTCCAACCTGGGTAAGCACCAGAGAACGCGATGTTAGCGCCTGCTAGTTCAGCAACAGAGTGAAGCATGCTTTCTACTTGGCTACGACCTGAATCGATAAGAGAACGGATCAGGCAAAGCACTGTGATTGAGTTCTCTTCTGTTGTGATAACACCTACGTTTAGAGACGTTTCAACAACACCTTCAATCTCGTCACTCATACGAATCACGCCGTTTGGACATGCGTTAAGTGCCGCGATAAAGCGAGCTTGGTCTGCTGACGCAAGTGCGCCCATTTCTACAGAAGCTTCTTCATTGAAAGTCACGATGCTGTCTTCTACTTTACCTAGCTCTGTTGAAAGCAGCTCTGTGTAGTAGTTGTATAGCGAAGCTAGTTTCTCTTGGTTTTCAGCAGGAACCGCAACCGTTACGAAACCTTCACGAGGGATCGCGTTACGAAGGCTACCACCTTTGAATTCAACGAGGCGAAGGTCTAGATCTTTTGCGTGACCCGCAAGGAAGCGAGCAAGCAGTTTGTTTGCGTTTGCACGACCTGTGTGGATGTCACAACCAGAGTGACCGCCTTTTAGGCCTTTTAGCGTTAGCTTACGTGTTACGAAGTCAGCTGGAATCGCGTTACGTGCAATTTCAAATGTCATTGCGCCGTCGATACCTCCAGCACAGCCCATGTACACTTCGCCTTCTTGCTCAGAATCGGTGTTAAGAAGGATATCGCCTTCTAACCAACCGGCTTCAAGACCGAAAGCACCAGTCATGCCTGCTTCTTCATCTACGGTTAGTAGAACTTCGATAGGGCCGTGCTGGATTTCGTTTGAAGCCAGAACCGCTAGGCAAGAAGCCATGCCCATACCGTTATCAGCGCCAAGTGTTGTACCTTTGGCTGTCACCCACTCACCATCAATGTATGGTTGGATTGGGTCTTTAGCGAAGTCATGAACTGTGTCTTCGTTCTTTTGTGGAACCATATCGATGTGAGCTTGTAGCACCACACCTTTTTTGTTTTCCATACCCGCCGTTGCAGGCTTTTTGATGAATACGTTGCCCGTTGGATCACGACGTACATCTAGGCCTTGCTCTGTTGCCCAAGCAATAATGTATTGAGCAAGCTCTTCTTCATGTTTCGAAGGGTGCGGGATTGAACAAATTTTATCGAAAAACTGCCAAATAGGGGCAGGGGACAATTTACTGATCTCAGAATGGAATTCAGACACGGATGACTCCTTTTTTATTTGATAACCATATATTTAGGTTTTGTATTGGTAAAAACCTAGAACAAAAATCTAAAATATGGGTCTGTTTTGATGGCAACAGCATACCACTTGAGCGTTTTGACGAGTAGCGGTTCTAAACCTCAAATAGCTCAAATTTTGAAAGCGATCTTGTCCACCTGATTATGACTAAGCGCCTTGATGCTTATAAATGGCACGAGCAAACGGTTGTTTAATTCTGTTCTGTAATTTTATTACGAAAGTGAGTTTGAAGAATAACCATAAATAGCCAAAAGTGTGACGTATGGCAAAAAATGCTTGTAATCTTTTTTCTTTGGGGTATATTAACAACCAACTTCTGAGATGAAGAGTAAATGCTCAAAGGATGAGTCCGTTTTATCGCCTCCAAGGAACCGAGAAATCAAATTCGTTTTTTTTATTGATTTATTAAGGTGATAGTTATGAAAGGTTTACCATCTGCAATGTTCTGGATTAACAGCTCTGTTTACACTAGCAACTTTGCATACCCTACAAGCTTTGGTTACTAATACCGTAAGCATGTAACTCGAACAGTTTTGTTCACCCCTATATATTGGAATTCTTTTACAGCCCTTTTGGTTGACAGATTCTACCGCCACTCAGTTTTGAGTGGCGTTTTTTTTGCCTGCTACTTTTCCAAACCGCTTACGCTTATCACTTTTTCTGCTGTTCTGCATGGTTGTTTTTTAAACGCCGAAATGTCAATTTGCGCCTTATTACTGATCCTGTTGAAAAATACATAACTATTGTGGGTTTGAATTCAGAATTTATTAGCTAGATTCTCAATGAAAATAGCCGATGGTAGAAAAAATAACCAACTAATTATATTGATCGATTTTAGGTTAAGCTTTTGTTTTTAATGATTTTTTTATCGTTTGTGTTTTTGTTTTTAATCGCTCTGTTTCATACAGCATTCTGATAAAGATCGATTAGAGCCTTAATTCTATCTGGAATTTGTTATTTGATAACTTTATAATCCACAGCCAATCGATTACGCAACCGTTTACTTTTTACCCTTATAGGATTCGATAATGTTCGAAAAGCTATTCAAACTCAGTGAAAATGGCACCAATGTGCGCACTGAAATCATCGCAGGTCTAACAACCTTCCTAACAATGGCTTACATCATTTTTGTAAACCCAATGATTCTAGCTGATGCTGGTATGGACCATGGCGCTGTATTTGTAGCAACCTGTTTAGCAGCTGCTATTGGCTGTTTCATCATGGGCTTTGTTGCTAACTACCCAATCGCGCAAGCTCCAGGCATGGGTTTGAATGCATTCTTTACCTACGCTGTTGTAATGGGTATGGGTTATACGTGGCAAGTTGCTCTGGCAGCGGTTTTCGTATCAGGCGTGATCTTCATCTTCTTAAGTATCTTTAAGATCCGTGAATGGATTATCAACTCGATCCCTATGTCTCTGCGTGTTGGTATCTCTGCAGGTATCGGCCTTTTTCTAGCATTTATTGCGCTAAGCAATGCTGGCATTGTTGTTTCTAACCCAGCAACGAAAGTTTCACTGGGTGATATTACCGCGATTGCTCCTATCTTAGGCGCGCTTGGTTTCTTCCTTACGATTGCTCTTGTTCATCGCGGTGTGAAAGGCGCAGTGATGATTGCGATTCTAGCTATCACAGCTGTTGGTATTGCTATTGGTGACGTTCAATACGGCGGCATCATGTCGACACCACCAAGCCTTGCACCTACATTCATGCAGCTTGATTTTTCTGCTGTATTTGAAATCGGTATGATTTCAGTAGTATTCGCTTTCTTGTTCGTCGATTTATTCGATACAGCGGGTACTCTGGTTGGTGTTGCAACGAAAGCAAACCTAATCAAAGAAGACGGTAAGCTACCGCGCCTAAACAAAGCACTGCTTGCAGACTCTACTGCAACATCTATTGGTGCATTGCTAGGTACATCAAACACAACCTCTTACGTTGAAAGTGTTGCGGGTGTAGCAGAAGGTGGTCGTACTGGTCTAACAGCGGTTGTTGTTGGTATCTTGTTCCTACTGGCTCTTTTCTTCTCACCGCTTGCAGGCATGATTCCAGCCTACGCAACATCAGGTGCATTGTTCTATGTAGCAATTTTGATGATGTCTGGCCTAGTTGGTATTGATTGGCGTGATCTTACGGAAGCAGCACCAGTCGTGGTAACATGCCTGCTTATGCCGTTGACGTACTCTATCGCTGAGGGTATCTCACTCGGCTTTATCGCTTACGCTGCAATTAAGCTGCTAAGTGGTAAAGGTCGCGACGTTTCACCGGCTGTGTGGGTAATGTCGGCTATCTTTATTCTTAAATATACTTTCGCTTAATCGTCTAGATTTCTGCTTAATCGCTGAAGAGGCTATGTTTAAAATAGCCTCTAATAACATGACAAAATTATTAGGTTTTATACTATGAGCAACAAATTCGTTATCACTTGGGACAACATGCAGACTTACTGCCGTCAACTAGCAGAAAAGCAAATGCCAGCAGAACAGTGGAAAGGCATCTGGGCAGTGAGCCGTGGTGGTTTGGTTCCTGGTGCAATCTTGGCTCGTGAGCTAGGTATTCGTCACGTAGATACGATTTGTATTTCTAGCTACGACCACGATCACCAACGTGATATGACAGTAGTTAAAGCACCTGAAGGTGACGGCGAAGGCTTCCTAATCGTTGAAGATCTTGTTGATAGTGGTGACACTGCACGCAAGCTTCGTGAAATGTATCCGAAAGCGAAACTGATCGCTGTGTGTGCAAAGCCATCTGGTGCTGATTTGCTAGACGAGTACATCGTTGATATCGCTCAAGACACATGGATTGAGCAACCTTGGGATACTAGCCTAAGCTACGTTGAGCCGGTAAATCGCAAGTCAAAATAAGCGTAAACTTAGTTTTTTGAGAAATGACCCTTTATAGGGTCATTTTTTTTTATATGATTAGTAACAACCATTTCTTATTAAGTATCCCAATGTCTGAATCAGAAGAAACGAGCTCGAACCTTTCGGAAACCTTGTTTGTAAAGCACAAGCAGGCCAAAGAGACCTCAATGCTGACACAATACATGCCAAGCTCTGAAGCGCTATTGGATGAGAAGCGTGAACAGCAAAACTCATCATGGTACCGAAACCTAAGACGTCTTCAGTGGGTATGGCAAGGCGTTAATCCAATAGAGCAAGAAGCGGTATTGGCTCGCATCGCGTCATCAGATAACTCTCGTACAATCGATGAGTGGCTTGATACGGTCATGGGTTACCGAAGTGGTAACTGGGCATACGAATGGACCAAACTGGGGATGCAGCATCAAAATCGTTCGAACGAGAAGAACGGTGAAGAGATGGCTGAAGAGCTATTTTCTGCCTCTTTGTGCTTTAGCATTGCGGGCTACCCACATCTAAAGAACGATAACCTTGCTGCTCAGGCACAGGTATTAGCGAACGCGGCGTATTCTGAAGCGATCAAACACACCAAATTGATCGTCAAACAGATTGATATTCCATACCAAAACAAGAAGATCAAAGCGAACTTGCATCTAACCAAAACAGACAAACCACAACCAGTTGTGATTGTCAGCGCTGGTCTAGATAGCTTGCAAACCGATATGTGGCGCTTGTTTAGGGATTACTTAGCACCAAAGAACATTGCAATGCTAACGGTAGACATGCCATCGATAGGGCACAGTGCACATTGGCCGTTAACAGAAGACTCATCTTGTCTTCACCAAGCTGTGTTGAATGAACTGCCTAACATCCCGTGGGTCGATCACCATAAGGTTGGCTTGTTTGGCTTCCGCTTTGGTGGCAATGCTATGGTGAGATTATCTTTCCTTGAGCAACATAAGCTTAAAGCGTGTATCTCTTTAGGCGCGCCAATTCACGATATCTTTGTTCATGCTGACAAACTGAAACAGATGCCTAAAATGCATTTAGATGTGTTGGCTTCGCGTCTTGGTAAAGGGGCCGTTGATATCAATAGTCTTTCTGGGCAATTGATGGCGTGGTCACTCAAGGTACAAGGTTTGCTGTCAAACAGTAAAACCAGTGTGCCTATCTTGGCATTAGCCTTAGAGGGTGACCCAGTATCACCTCCAATGGATAATCAACTGGTTGCTATTTACAGTGATTACGGTAAAGCGAAGAAAATCAAAGCTAAGTCAATTACACAAGGTTATGAGCAATCCCTCGAATTGGCGATAAAGTGGCTTGAGGATGAATTATTTAGATGACATTTCTCCTAAATTAGTTAAGCATGAAAAGTGTACAAAGTAAGTACCTGATACTCAGAGAAATAATTTATAAAATCCAATTGCGTAATTTCTACGTATAACAGTCTGAGTAACGTCATTCTTAACATTGAAATGGAGATTCAATATGTCAGAAGTGACACAACAACCAACGCATTATCGCTTGTTAAATGTTTTAAAGGCTATTGGCCCTTACTTAAGGGAGCCGCAATCAGAAGAAGGCCACTATATTTTTGATTGCTTGTCTGTATGTGTGAACGATAAAAAATCACCAGAAGAACGTGAGTTTTGGGGCTGGTGGTTGGAGTTGGATAAGTCGGAAGAAGGATTTTCGGCGAAGTACAACACGGGTAAATACAACATTGATGGTAACTGGGATCCTTTGCCATTACCTAAAAAGGCGGTCGCTGAGGTATCTCGAACTCAAGAAGCCTTTCACCAAAAGCTGGTTGATGAACTTCAAAAGAAATTTGAAATCGGCGTTCAGTTAGACGAAGAGTCTGTCGAATTCGTCTGATTTTAAAGGTTACTCTTCTATATAAAGCAAAAAGGTGCGATTTCGCACCTTTTCTACTTGTGAATTCCCCTTTTGATTGCTAAAACATCACCTCTTATTTGTTTTATTCATAAAAGACTTCATGACAACAAATCATCAAAGCGGGACAACAACACAGCGTAAAACTGTCGTTGTTAAACTGGGTACCAGTGTCTTAACTGGTGGAACATTGGCATTAGACCGCGCTCATATGGTTGAGCTGGTTCGTCAATGTGCTGAATTAAAAAAACAAGGCCACTCTGTGGTTATGGTTTCGTCTGGCGCAATTGCAGCCGGACGTGAGCACCTTGGTTACCCCGCACTTCCCAATTCGATGGCAAGCAAACAATTGCTTGCGGCAGTTGGGCAAAGTCAGTTGATTCAAGTTTGGGAGTCTTTGTTTGCTATCTATGGCCTTAAGATTGGCCAGATGCTACTGACTCGTGCTGACCTTGATGATCGCGAGCGTTTTCTTAATGCACGTGACACGATCAATGCACTTGTTGAGCACGATATTATTCCGGTAGTAAACGAAAACGACGCAGTCGCCACCAACGAAATTAAAGTGGGCGACAATGATAACTTGTCGGCATTGGTTGGTATTTTGTGCGGTGCTGATAAGCTTTTGCTACTAACAGACCAAAAAGGTCTGTTTACGGCTGACCCTCGTAAAGACCCAAATGCTGAGCTCATCAAAGAAGTAAAAACCATTGATGACACGCTGCGTAAGATCGCAGGCGGCAGTGGTACTACTTTAGGCACTGGTGGCATGGCGACAAAATTGCAGGCGGCTGATATTGCTCGTCGTGCGGGTATTGAAGTGATCATTGCAGCGGGCAGTGCAGAGAATGTGGTGTTTGACTCATTGAGTGATAACCCACAAGGCACGCGTTTCTTGCCTTTAGCGGAAGCGCTTGAAAACCGTAAACGTTGGATTTTAGCGGGCCCAGCTTCAGCTGGTGACATCGTGGTCGATGATGGCGCAGTCAATGCCGTTAACACCAAAGGCAGCAGCTTGTTGGCAAAAGGGGTTGTTCGAGTTAAAGGCGAATTCTCTCGTGGTGAAGTTACCCAAGTCACAGACAGCAAAGGCAAAGTAGTGGCGCGTGGTATCGCTAGCTACTCAAGCCAAGACCTAGCAAAAATAGCAGGCAAGCACAGTAAAGATATTGGCGACATTCTTGGCTACGATTACGGGTCAGAAGTCATTCACCGTGACGACCTGGTTGTAATCCAAGAATAGCTCGTGATGATAAGGCGAATCGCCTTTTTACATCTAAAGACAGAATTTAGGGAGAGTTAAACGTGGATTTAACTAACATGGGTATTGCAGCAAAAGACGCTGCTTTCCACCTAGCGACCGCATCAACGGCGCAAAAAAACAAGGCATTGGCGATCATCGCTGATGAGTTAGAAGCAAACGCAGCAACGATTTTAGAAGCGAACGCGAAAGATATCGAACTGGGTCGTGAAGCGGGTCTGACCGACGCACTGCTTGATCGTCTATTGCTGAACGAAGAGCGTCTAACGGGTATCGCTAACGATGTACGTAACGTGATTAGCCTGAATGATCCAGTCGGCAGCGAGATTGACAGCAAGGTACTGGAAAACGGTATGTCACTGTCTCGTCGTCGTGTGCCACTTGGTGTAGTTGGTGTTATCTATGAAGCGCGTCCGAACGTAACCATCGATATTGCAGCACTGTGTTTGAAAACAGGTAACGCAAGCATCCTACGTGGTGGTAAAGAGACCTTCTTCTCGAACATGGAGCTGGTTAAAGTAATCCAGTCTGCATTAGAGAAAGCGGAACTTCCTGCGGCTTCTGTTCAGTACATCGAGAAACCTGATCGTGAACTAGTTTCTCAACTGCTTAAACTGGACGACTACGTGGATATGATCATTCCTCGTGGTGGCGCTGGCCTGCACAAGATGTGTAAAGAGAACAGTACTATTCCAGTTATCATCGGTGGTTTCGGTATCAGCCACATCTTTGTTGATGAAAGTGCAGACCTTGAAAAATCAGTCGATGTTGTCGAAAACTCTAAAGTTCAACGCCCGTCTGCATGTAACTCGCTAGATACATTATTAGTGCATGAAGCGGTTGCTGAGGCTTTCCTTGCTAAGCTAACACAGCGTTTAGCAGGCAAAGTAACCTTGGTTGCTGACGCTAGTGCAAAATCATTGCTTACTGGTTTTGAAGACCAACGTGATGCAGTTGAAGGTGACTTTGACACTGAGTGGCTAAGCTACACGCTAGGCGTAAAAGTAGTTGCGGATGTGGCAGAAGCGATTGACCACATGCGCGTACACAACGCGAGTCACTCAGATGCGATTATGACTAACAGTCTAGAGAGCTCAGAGCGCTTTATTAATTCAGTCGGCTCAGCTGCAGTCTATGTGAATGCATCAACACGTTTTACTGATGGCGCACAGTTTGGTTTAGGCGCTGAAGTCGCAGTATCTACCCAGAAACTACACGCTCGTGGTCCAATGGGCTTAGAAGAACTGACAAGTTACAAATGGGTGGGCAAAGCGAACTATTTGGTTCGTGGTTAACGCTGGTCGTTAATTTTACTCCTCAGCTCATTTTTGAAATGGCGATCGAGTAGCAATAATCAATGAATTACCACACAAAAGGGCCTTAATTGGCCCTTTTTCTTTCCTAACGTTTGGCAATTCCGTTACACTGATATTCAATTATTTGGAGGTGATATGCATTGTCCTTTTTGTTCAGAGAACGACACTAAAGTAATCGATTCAAGACTGGTAGCCGATGGCCATCAGGTTCGTCGTCGCCGTCAATGCCTTGCATGTAGTGAACGTTTTACGACTTTCGAATCGGCAGAACTTGTGATGCCTAAAGTCATAAAGTCGAATGGAAACCGCGAACCATTTAATGAAGATAAAATGGTCGGTGGTGTACAGCGCGCCCTAGAAAAACGCCCAGTGAGTGCTGATGCGATTGAACTTGCGATCAGCACGATTAAGTCACAACTCCGTGCAACTGGTGAGCGTGAAGTACCCAGCGAGATGATTGGTAACCTTGTTATGGGCCAATTGAAAGAATTGGATAAAGTGGCGTACATCCGTTTTGCCTCTGTTTACCGCAGCTTTGAAGACATCCGAGAGTTTGGCGAAGAAATCGCTAAATTAGAGGATTAACGCCTCAGTCATGTCAAACTTTACTCCCCTAGATTTTCAAATGATGTCGCGTGCTATTCAGTTAGCAAAGCGCGGCATTTACACCACTGCCCCCAATCCTAATGTTGGCTGTGTCATCGTACAAAGTGACGGTCAGATCGTTGGTGAAGGTTTTCATGCCAAAGCTGGTGAACCTCATGCTGAAGTGCACGCTATGCGAATGGCGGGCGACAAGGCAAAAGGTGCAACCGCTTATGTCACCCTAGAACCTTGCTCGCACTATGGTCGAACGCCACCTTGTGCGGAAGGTTTGATTAAGGCTCAAGTTTCAAAAGTGATTTGTGCCATGCAGGACCCAAACCCTAAAGTCGCAGGCCGCGGTATCAAGATGCTACGCGACGCGGGTATTGAGGTTGAAATCGGCTTGTTAGAGCAAGATGCTCTCGATTTAAATCCTGCATTTATTAAGCGTATGCAAACGGGCATGCCATTTGTTCAGTTAAAAATGGCCGCTAGCCTTGATGGCCAAACGGCATTGGAAAATGGTCAAAGCCAGTGGATCACGTCGCCAGAAGCGCGTCGTGATGTTCAGAACTACCGAGCAAAATCAGGCGCTGTGTTGTCAACTAGCCAGACGGTGATTGAAGACAACGCGTCGTTGAATGTTCGTTGGGCAGAATTGCCAAGCAGTATCAAAGCTCATTACGCTGAAGACGAGCTACGCCAGCCGATTCGAGTGATTCTTGATCGTCAAAATCAACTGCGTCCTGAGCTAAAATTATATCAGTCGCCAACATCAGTGTTGAGAGTCGCAGAGGCATCTGCAGATATTGAGGTCGGCACCACTGAGACAGGTCTGCTCGATTTACACGACCTGATGCGTCAATTACCTGCGAATCATATCGACCATATTTGGGTCGAAGCGGGCGCTACATTAGCAAAAAGCTTGATTGAAGCGCAGTTGGTGGATGAGCTAATCCTCTATTTAGCACCTAAACTTATGGGCAGTGACGGACGAGGTTTGATGGGCGCATTAGGGCTCACTTCAATGTCTGACGTTATTGACCTAGAAATTAAAGATGTTCGACAGGTTGGTGTGGATATTCGAATTGTCGCGAAACCAATAATCGTGAAACCAATCTCGAAATAGTCACTCCAACTGCATACGTGTCGTTGACAATAAAAAGAGTTTTAAAATGTTTACAGGAATTGTAGAAGCCGTAGGTACATTGAGTGCAATCACTCCCCGCGGAGAAGACATCACCGTAACGGTTAACGTGGGCAAGCTTGATATGGCTGACGTTCAGTTAGGCGACAGTATCGCAACCAATGGTGTGTGTTTGACGGTGGTTGAGTTCAACGACCACAGCTACAGTGCAGACTTGTCGCTTGAGACCCTGAAAAAAACGGGTTTTGTGGATTACCAAGCAGGCGACAAAGTTAATCTGGAGAAAGCAATGCTGCCAACCACGCGCTTCGGTGGACACATCGTGTCCGGTCACGTTGATGGCGTGGGTGAAATCGTCGAACGTAACCAAGTAGGGCGTGCGATTGAGTTTTGGGTAGAAATGCCCGCGGAAATCTCAAAGTACGTGGCTCAAAAAGGTTCAATAACGGTCGATGGTATCAGCCTTACGGTGAACGATTTACGCAAGAATGCCTTTAAGCTGACTATCGTTCCTCATACCTCTTCTGAAACCACCATCGACCAATTCAATGTCGGTCGTAAAGTGAATCTAGAAGTCGATGTATTAGCGCGTTACATGGAGCGTCTACTGCAAGGTCAGCAACAAGAGTCTGAGCCTGAATCTCGATTAACGATGGAATTCTTACAGCAGAATGGTTTTGCCTAACAGTTTGTACAAAGCTCACTAAATAAGACTTTGTAAAAACTCAGCAATATCATCAGGTTTAAATAGTGTCGGTTCTAGGAAGCAGAACCATTTCAAAGGATATAGAACAATGCCAATTAGTACTCCTCAAGAAATTATTGAAGACATTCGCCTAGGAAAAATGGTTATCCTGATGGATGATGAAGATCGCGAGAATGAAGGCGATCTGATCATGGCAGCAGAACATGTTACGCCAGAAGCAATTAACTTCATGGCGATGTATGGCCGTGGCTTAATTTGTCTAACATTGACGAAAGAGCGTTCAAATCGCATGGGTCTAGCGCCTATGGTTCAAGACAACAATGCACAGTACACCACTAACTTTACGGTTTCGATTGAAGCTGCAGAAGGTGTGACGACGGGTATTTCTGCGTCAGACCGTGCTGTGACGGTTCAAGCGGCAGTGGCGAAAGACGCAAAAGCGGCTGATCTTGTTCAACCTGGCCATATTTTCCCATTGACGGCTCAAGAAGGTGGTGTGTTAACTCGCGCGGGTCACACAGAAGCAGGTTGTGATTTAGCTCGTTTAGCAGGCTGTGAGCCAGCATCTGTTATCGTTGAGATCTTAAATGACGATGGCACCATGGCTCGTCGCCCTGATCTTGAAGTCTTCGCTGAAAAACACGATATCAAACTAGGCACCATTGCTGACTTGATTGAATACCGCAACAACACAGAAACAACGATTGAACGTGTTGCGCAGTGCCATTTGCCAACAGAGTTTGGTGACTTTGAGCTTGTGACTTACCGTGACACGATTGATAACCAGATCCACTATGCGATGCAAAAAGGTGATCTGTCTGAAGGTGCTCCTTTAGTGCGAGTTCACCTACATGATACGTTTACCGATCTGCTTCATTCCGACCGCGGTACTGAGCGCAGCTGGTCGCTAGATAAAGCGATGAAGCGCATTGGCGACGAAGGCGGTGTGTTGGTTATTCTAGGTAACGAAGAGTCGTCTGATTCTTTGATCCACAAAGTGAAGACGTTCGAAGCTCAAGATAAAAATGAGCAACCGAAAATGGCTAAGAAGCAAGGTACCTCTCGCCGTGTTGGTGTAGGCTCTCAGATTCTTCAAGACCTAGGCGTGCACGATATGCGTTTGCTGTCTTCAAGCACTAAGCGTTACCACGCATTGGGCGGTTTTGGTCTTAACGTTGTTGAATACGTTTGCGAATAAAACTGTTATTAACAAAACATATTGTTAATAAGCCATAGATGAGTAAACAGACGTTTCTCAGTTTATAGTGACAGAATTAATAGCGACATAATTGACTGATGATTTCAGTGGCTCTTTTGGTGATTAATTTTGCAAAAAGAGCCAAGTAGCGAAGCCCGATTCAAAACGTGTTAAATACACGAGCTTGACTACTTGTTGCTCCGATATGATTGGGAGTAGCGCTGCGTTATCATCTTTACATCTCCGGTGTCTGTTCTTCTAAATTAGCATTAGATATTGCTCACAGTTTTGTGCTAGAATCCGGCGATTCTCACTTGATGAAAATAGTTAAAGGAAGGCTTATGAAAGTGATCGAGGGTGGCTTCCCAGCGCCAAATG
Organism: Vibrio sp. SNU_ST1; assembly: GCF_030563405.1. Lineage (NCBI taxonomy): Bacteria > Pseudomonadati > Pseudomonadota > Gammaproteobacteria > Vibrionales > Vibrionaceae > Vibrio > Vibrio sp. SNU_ST1. Next base: position 2,490,411 of record NZ_CP130748.1, on the reverse strand, counting down.
CAAAAATTGCTATCGTTATTGCTCGTTTCAACAGTTTTATTAACGAAAGTTTACTTTCTGGTGCAATCGATACTTTAAAGCGTCATGGACAAGTAAGCGAAGACAACATCACTGTTGTTCGTTGCCCTGGTGCAGTAGAACTTCCACTTGTAGCGCAGCGCGTTGCAAAAACGGGTAAGTTCGATGCGATTGTATCTCTTGGTACAGTAATCCGTGGCGGTACACCTCACTTTGACTATGTTTGTAGTGAATGTAATAAAGGTTTGGCACAAGTGTCTCTGGAATTTTCTCTTCCAGTAGCGTTTGGTGTTCTTACTGTTGATACGATCGATCAAGCTATTGAACGCGCAGGAACCAAGGCTGGTAATAAGGGTGCAGAAGCAGCACTTAGCGCACTTGAGATGATCAACGTTCTTTCTGAAATCGATTCCTAATGGGGGCCAGTGTGAAACCAGCCGCACGTCGTAACGCACGTCAATTTGCTCTACAAGCAATTTATTCTTGGCAAATTACTAAAGAAAATATTGCTACCGTTGAAGAACAGTTCTTATCTGGTGGTAAGTATGATGAAGAAGAGCATCATGCCGCAGAACCTGCTCTAGCTATGCCAGAAACAGACGTTGCATACTTCCGCGACCTACTAACTGGTGTTGCTCTTAGCCACATGGAACTTGATAGCAAGCTTCGTCCATTCGTATCTCGCCCTATGCAAGATCTGGATTTGATGGAACTAGCGCTTCTACGTTTAGCTATGTACGAGATGACTCGTCGCGAAGATGTACCATACAAAGTGGTTATCAACGAAGCTATCGAGCTTGCAAAAGTATTTGCAGCAGAAGACAGCCATAAGTTTGTTAACGGTGTGCTTGATAAAGCTGCACCGCACGTTCGTAAGAAATAAGACGTTCGTATATTGAATCTAAAGGTCAGCTTTCATGCTGGCCTTTTTTGTAACTAAATTTCTGTAATATCAATAATACCAATCGTAGTAAATAACTGGTCACCCTAGCTTGCTAAAACGCTCGATAACTGCGTTAGAATTTTTGATTGTAGAATAACTACTTATCGAAAAATTCTGCCTTGTTCTCAAGCCTTTTCCCTACGCTAATTTTGATCACTTACTTACTGTGATTGGTATAATTACAGTGATTTGTATGAAGACTAAAGATAGGGCATGTGATGTCTGGCGAATTTAACCTGATTGAAAAATATTTTGTAAATCGACAACCACAACGTAAAGACGTTCTTCTAGCTGCTGGCGATGACTGTGCTTTGGTCAAAGCGCCGGGCAATGTTGAGATAGCGATTAGCACGGATACCTTAGTCGCGGGTACGCACTTTTTAGCAGAGGCGAATCCGGCATGGGTGGCACACAAGGCGTTGGCTTCAAATATTAGCGACCTTGCGGCAATGGGTGCGACGCCAGCTTGGGTTTCATTTGCCTTAACCATGCCTGAAGTCGATGAAGCGTGGCTTGCTCCCTTCTGTGATTCTTTTTTCAAACTTGCAGACTACTTTGGTATTCAACTTATTGGTGGTGACACGACCAAGGGGCCGCTGAGTTTAACGCTTACTGTGCAGGGCTTTGTACCGGAAGGTCGAGCACTACGCAGAGATGGCGCGAAAGTGGGTGACTGGATTTACGTAACGGGCAACTTAGGCGACAGCAAAGCGGGTCTAGAGGTGATATTAGCCCCTGAACAGAACAAAGCTAAGCCTTATGCACTTGAGCTAGAAGAGAGGCACTACATTAGCTCTCCACGAGTATTGGTGGGTCAAGCTCTCGTGAACCTAGCTTCATCGGCTATTGATATCTCTGATGGCGTTATTGCCGATTTAAAACATATCCTTAAGCGTTCTCAGGTCGGTGCAAGCATTGATGTGAGTGCGTTGCCAATTTCTCCAGAACTACGCCAGTTCACATCTGATATTGCTTCGGCTCAACAGTATGCGTTGACCAGTGGTGAAGAGTATGAACTCTGCTTTACTGTACCTGAAGAGAATAAAGGTTCATTGGAAAGTGCTTTGTCGCACACTGGCACAAAAGTCACCTGCATTGGCCAGATAAGACCTGTAGAATATTTTGAATTACACAATAATGGTGAACCACTAAGCTGGAACTTAACTGGTTACGATCACTTTAAGGTTAATTGATGACAAATCCACTTTATCTTATTTCTCTTAAAAACCCTTGGCACTTACTGGCAACGGGTTTTGGTAGTGGCTTATCGCCGATAATTCCTGGCACCATGGGCACGCTTGCGTCGATCCCATTTTATCTATTGCTGGTTCAGTTACCTTTCCCTGCTTATGTCGCAGTAGTGGTTGTTAGTTGTATTATTGGTATCAAGATCTGCCAGGTGACATCTGATGATATGGGTGTACACGACCATGGCTCTATTGTGTGGGATGAGTTTGCGGGCTTTTGGATCACCATGGGCCTAGTGCCTTTATTGAATATCCCTACGGATGACTGGAAATGGTTATTCACTGGTTTTGTCCTATTTCGCTTTTTCGATATGGTGAAGCCTTGGCCTATTGGCTGGCTAGACAAACGAGTACACGGCGGCTTAGGTATCATGATTGATGATATTGTGGCAGGTATTATGGCGGCTGTTGCTTTGTACGCAGTGGCACATTTCGCGGGCTGGTTAGTTTAAGTTAGCTGAAGGATTAAGATTTAGTTGCAAGCACATTAAGCTAAGTTTCGGATACTAAAAAGGTTGACCCTAGGGCCAACCTTTTTTGTTTGCGGAGCTTACGGGCTTACGTGTTAAGGTTATTTAGCAAGATAGTCAGAGATCGACTTCTCAATACCTTTCGCGTCTAAGCCAAGCTCTTCATGAAGCTCACCCTGTGTTCCTTGAGCAATAAACTTGTCTGGTAGACCAAGGTTCAATACTGGCATCAGTAGTTTCTCTTGCATCAAGAATTCAATCACACCTGCGCCCGCGCCACCTGCAATCGCGTTTTCTTCGATTGTTACAAGTACATCGTGGTCGGCGGAAAGTTGTTTGATCAGAGCTTCATCGAGTGGCTTTACAAAGCGCATATCAGCCACTGTCGCATCGATAGCGTCTGCGGTTTGAAGTGCACTCTCAAGGAAAGTACCGAAACTTAGGATAGCGACTTTTGATCCATCTTTTGCTTTTTTGCTTTCGCGAATGATACGACCTTTACCAATCTCAAGTGCAGTAAATTCACTTTGAATCTCGGTACCCATGCCATTACCACGAGGATAACGAACGGCACTTGGACCTGTGTGCTGGTGGCCAGTGTAAAGCATTTGGCGACATTCGTTTTCGTCGCTTGGTGCCATGATCACCATGTTTGGAATACAACGCATAAAGCTTAAGTCGAACGCACCTTGGTGTGTTTGACCATCGGCACCGACAAGACCTGCACGGTCAATAGCGAACATGACTGGCAAGTCCATGATTGCTACATCGTGGATCAGTTGATCGTAGCCACGTTGTAGGAAAGTCGAGTAGATAGCCACAATCGGTTTATCACCCGCAATCGCCATACCCGTTGCTAGCGTCACAGCATGCTGCTCAGCAATCGCTACATCGAAGTATTGCTCTGGGTACTCTTTCGAGAAACGTACCATGCCAGAACCTTCACGCATTGCTGGCGTAATTGCCATCAGCTTAGGATCTTGCGCAGCCATATCACACAGGAAGTCGCCAAAAATCTTAGAGAAAGTTGGTTTAGAGCTGGTGCTTTTAGGCAGACTTGAGTGTGCTGGATCGAATTTCGGTACGCCGTGGTAACCGATTGGATCTTTCTCTGCTGGTTCGTAGCCTTTGCCCTTCTTCGTCATGATATGCAGGAACTGAGGACCTTTTAGGTCTCTCATGTTCTTAAGCGTTTTAATCAGCTCATTCACATCGTGACCGTCAACCGGACCAATGTAGTTAAAGCCTAACTCTTCAAACATAGTGCCAGGGACAACCATGCCTTTTAGATGTTCTTCTGTACGACGAACGAGCTCTTTAATCGGCGGTACGCCTGATAGCACTTTCTTGCCGCCCTCACGAATTGACGTGTAAAGACTGCCAGAAAGAACTTGAGCTAGATGATTGTTCAGAGCACCGACGTTTTCAGAGATCGACATCTCGTTATCGTTCAGGATAACCAGCATGTCATTGTGAATATCACCCGCGTGGTTCATCGCTTCGAAGGCCATACCTGCGGTAATCGCGCCATCACCAATCACACTCACGACTTTACGGTTCTTACCTTCTTTCTTCGCACTGATCGCCATACCAAGTCCGGCGCTGATCGATGTTGAAGAGTGACCAACAGAAAGCGTGTCGTATTCGCTCTCTTGACGCCATGGGAATGGGTGCAGTCCATCTTTTTGACGGATAGTCGACAAGCGGTCGCGGCGACCCGTTAGAATTTTGTGCGGGTATGCTTGGTGGCCAACATCCCAAATCAACTGGTCAAAAGGCGTGTTGTACACGTAGTGCAGAGCAACGGTTAGCTCTACCGTACCTAAGCCCGACGCTAGGTGGCCACTTGACTGGCTCACTGAGTTTAGAAGGTAGGTGCGTAATTCATCACAAAGCTGTGTAAGCGTCTCTTTTGGAAGGAGACGCAAATCCTCTGGCTTATCAGCCAAAGCAAGAGTTGGGTACTTGGATATATCAAGAGTCATAGGTAATGCGCGCTTATTGTCTTAGTTCTTGCGCTCGATGACGTATCGGGCGAACTCTTCGAGTAACTGGGTATTGTATGGGATTGCAGCCAAAGCTTGAAGCGCTTCCTGTAGCAGAGTTTGCGCTTTTTCTTGAGCGCCCTCTAAACCTAACAAAGAAGGGTAGGTGCTTTTGTTCAATTCTTGGTCAGAGCCCTGTGGTTTACCCAAAGTTTCGGTATCGCTAATGATATCTAAAATATCATCCTGAACTTGGAATGCTAATCCAATGGCATCGGCGTACTTGTCTAATTGAGGCATCACTTCAAACGCTTTTTCGCCAGCAGCCAGAGCACCTAAACGAATTGCACTCTTCATTAGAGCACCAGTCTTGTTACGGTGAACTTCTTCTAACTCTTCTAGCGTGACAGAGCGGTTTTCAGCTTCAATATCAAGAGCTTGTCCAATACACATACCTTGTGCACCAGAGGCCTCTGCTAGACGTTGAATCATTCGAACGCGATTGCTTTCCCCGTCAGCACTTAATGTGCCTTCCGCAAGTATAGTAAACGCGAGAGTTTGTAGTGCATCGCCCGTCAAAATTGCCGTTGCTTCATCGTATTTGATGTGACAAGTCTGATGGCCACGACGCAATTCGTCGTCGTCCATTGCTGGGAGGTCGTCGTGAATCAGAGAATAGGCATGAATACATTCAATTGCAGAGGCTGGAGTGTCGAGTTCTTTAACGGTGCAGCCGAGCATTTCCCCTGTAATATATACAAGAAATGGACGTGCGCGTTTGCCGCCTAAAAGTAACCCATAACGCATCGCGTTAATGAGATTCTGATTTTGGTGTGGCAGGCGATCAAGCCAAAGGTTAAGTTGCTCGTTATTACGTGCTTGATAAGACAATAACGTCTCGATCATAGGGGATCTCATACAATTTGTTATTCAGGTTGTGGGTTAAAGTCACTCAGTTCTGCATTTTCATCATTTTGCAGCAGGATGCTAACACGCTGTTCAGCGTCGTTTAGTTTACTTTGACCAGCACGAGCGAGGGAGATGCCTCGTTCGAACTTTTTCAGCGCATCATCTAAAGCTAGATCACCATTTTCTAGTTGATCAACCAAGCCGTCAAGCTCTTCGATAGCCGCTTCAAAGCTCATATTTTCAGGTTTCTTAGTAGCCATAATAAATCTGCGTTTGGAAAGATGAACGAACGTTACCCTAGGCCGCTGAGATGGTCAAATGTAACCAAGAATTTTTGCTAGAAAGTTCGTTTTTAAGGCGCTTGAATTTACTTTGATTGAATAACCGTGGCTTTATCGAGTTTATACGCTTTGGATAAGTCCAAAGTAAGCCAATAGTTGTGATTCAAAAACGAAAAGTGTGATACTTAGACGAAGAATTAACTAAAAGATCTTATAGTCTTGCCGATAAGAATATTATCGTCGACGTAGAACTGTAAAAAAGCATGAGGAGTGCTCAGTGGATTTAGCAACCCTAATAGGTTTGATTGGTGGATTTGCCTTCGTAATTATGGCAATGATCCTAGGTGGAAGCCTCGGGATGTTCTATGACACGACATCCGTTTTGATCGTGATTGGTGGTTCAACGTTTGTTGTTCTAATGAAATTCACCATGGGACAGTTCTTTGGTGCGGCAAAAATTGCCGGTAAAGCATTTATGTTTAAAGCCGATGAGCCAGAAGATCTTATTGCTAAAGTCGTAGAGATGGCGGATGCCGCGCGTAAAGGCGGTTTCTTAGCACTTGAAGAGATGGAAATCAGCAACAGTTTCATGCAAAAGGGCATCGACCTATTGGTTGATGGTCATGATGGTGATGTAGTGCGTGCAGCACTGCAAAAAGACATCGCGTTAACCACAGAACGTCACGAACAGGGCGCTAAAGTATTTACAGCTTTTGGTGATGTTGCACCGGCAATGGGTATGATTGGTACCTTGGTTGGTTTGGTTGCCATGCTTTCGAACATGGATGATCCAAAAGCGATCGGGCCGGCGATGGCGGTTGCACTTTTAACCACTCTATATGGTGCAATTCTTTCGAACATGGTGTTCTTCCCTATCGCGGACAAGCTTGCGCTACGTCGTGACCAAGAGACACTGAATCGTCGTTTGGTGATGGATGGCGTACTCGCGATTCAAGATGGTCAAAACCCACGAGTTATTGACGGTTACCTGAAGAGTTACCTTAATGAAGGTAAACGTACGATTGATGGTGAAATCGCTTAAGGGGAATAAAAATGGATGAAGAAAATCCATGTAAATGTCCCCCTCCGGGTTTACCACAATGGATGGGAACATTTGCTGACTTGATGTCATTGTTGATGTGTTTTTTTGTACTGCTGCTCTCATTCTCTGAGATGGACGTACTGAAATTTAAACAGATCGCAGGCTCAATGAAATTCGCGTTTGGTGTACAAAACCGCTTGGAAGTGAAAGACATTCCTAAAGGTACCAGCATTATTGCGCAGGAGTTTCGTCCTGGTCGCCCAGAACCAACGCCTATTGATGTAATCATGCAGCAAACCATTGATATTACGCAGCAAACCCTAGAGTTTCATGAAGGGGAATCTGAGCGTGCTGGCGGTACGATGCGTGATCAGGGCAAGATGACGGGTGGTAAATCAGCAGAGGTTTCTGCGCACAACAACCAAAACTCAGAATCAGATCAGCAGCAACAGCAAGCTCAAGAACAGTCTCAAGAGATGGAAACCTTGATGGAAAGCATCAAGAAGGCGTTGGAGCGAGAGATCGACCAAGGCGCGATTGAGGTGGAAAACCTTGGCCAGCAAATTGTGATTCGAATTCGTGAAAAAGGCGCCTTCCCATCAGGTTCCGCTTTCCTACAGCCTAAGTTCCGACCATTGGTGAGACAGGTTGCTGAGCTTGTTAAAGATGTGCCCGGTATTGTTCGAATCTCTGGGCATACTGATAATCAACGTCTTGATTCAGAGCTTTATCGCTCGAATTGGGATTTGTCATCTCAGCGAGCAGTATCTGTTGCTCAAGAGATGGAGAAGGTGCGTGGGTTCTCTCATCAACGCTTGAGAGTACGTGGCATGGCCGACACTGAACCAGTAGAACCGAATGATACTGAATGGCAACGCAGCCTAAACCGCCGCGTAGAGATCAGCATCATGCAGGGTGAGCCGTTATACAGTGAAGAGGTCCCTGTTATTAGTCAGTAGCCTGTAGGTGCGCGCCTGTTAATATGTAAATGGCGCCCAAAGCTCAACTTTATACACTTTAACTAGAAAGAGTGTTAGAGGTTGGGCTTTTTCTTTACTTGTGTGCATAGCTTCCTAAGGCTGTACTTATGTCGCTTCGAAATCTGCTACTTTTAATAACAGGCAGCTTAATGATGAGGTTAAAGCACGCACTCTTTTCCTTGTTTGATTTTCTCATGTATAATTCGCGCCCTTAGATTTAGATATGATCCATTCCTGCTTCAAGTGCCTAGTAAATTCTCTAATTTATTGGCAATGAGCGTTTTCAAAATTTTGAACATTAATGTTGTGAAAGTACTATGAAATTTATTGTTAAGCCCCATCCGGAAATTTTTGTAAAAAGTGAATCGGTGCGTAAGCGCTTCACAAGGATTCTAGAGTGCAACATTCGTAACGTTATTCAGCGTAGCTGTGAAAGTGTTGCGGTATTCAACCGTCGCGATCATATCGAAGTGACGTCTGAGAGTGATCAATACTACACAGAAGTGTTAGAGGCTCTGACTCACACTCCTGGTATTCACCATTCTCTTGAAGTACAACAGTCTGAATTCAAAGACTTGCACGATATTTACGAGCAAGTACTAGAGCGCAGCCGTGCTGATATTGAAGGTAAGACTTTCTCAGTACGTGCTAAGCGTCGTGGTAAGCATGACTTTACCTCTATCGAGCTAGAGCGTTATGTAGGTGGTGGCCTAAATCAAGCGGTTGAGTCGGCGAAGGTAAGGCTTAAGAACCCTGACGTTACTGTTAAGGTTGAAGTGGCAAACGACAAGCTAAACCAAGTCTTGGCTCGTCATAAAGGCCTTGGTGGTTTCCCTCTAGGTACTCAAGAAGATCTACTGAGCTTGATCTCTGGCGGCTTCGACTCTGGTGTTTCAAGCTACCTGCACATCAAACGTGGTTCTAAGGTTCACTACTGTTTCTTCAATCTTGGTGGTCCTGCACATGAGATTGGCGTTAAGCAAGTGGCTCACTACCTATGGAATAAGTACGGCTCATCTGCAAAGGTGAAGTTCATCTCTATCGATTTTGAACCTGTAGTTGCAGAGATCCTTGAGAACGTTGAAGATGGCCAAATGGGCGTTGTTCTTAAGCGTATGTTCATGCGTGCTGGTGGTATGGTAGCAGAGCGTTTCGGTATCGAAGCACTAGTAACGGGTGAAGCTCTTGGTCAGGTTTCTAGCCAAACGCTAACTAACCTGCGTCATATCGACAACGTGACGGACACTTTGATCCTTCGTCCACTAATCAACTGGGACAAAGAAGATATCATCGACCTGTCTCGTAAGATTGGTACTGAAGACTTCGCTAAAGTAATGCCTGAGTATTGTGGTGTTATCTCTAAGAAGCCAACCGTGAAAGCGAAGAAAGGCAAACTAGAAGCGGAAGAAGCTAAGTTTAACTTCGAAGTGCTAGAGCAAGTGATTGAGAATGCTCGTATTATGGATATCCGTGATATCGAGAAAGAGAGCCAAGAACAGGCACCAGAAGTGGAGCAAGTTCAAGCGGTTGCTGAGAACGCTATCGTTCTTGATATCCGTAGCCCAGACGAAGAAGACGAAAGCCCACTAGAGATCGACGGTGTTGAAATTAAACACATCCCGTTCTTCAAGCTTTCGACTCAGTTTGGTGACCTAGACCAAGCGAAAGAGTACTTGTTGTACTGTGACCGTGGCGTCATGAGTCGTCTGCAAGCGCTTTACTTGCAAGAGCAAGGCTTCCACAATGTTAAGGTTTACCGCCCATAGTGGTGTGTTGACCAACCGTTAATAATTTTGCAAAGCCGCTTACTGAAAAGTAAGCGGCTTTTTTATTTTCTATTCTGAAGGATTAACAGTAGTCAGACAGAGGCGTGAGTTTGGGCGTGCTATCGTCATGCTTAGCTTTAAAATTTTTGATTGATAGAACTGGTGAGCTCTAAGCGGGTTTATATGTAACTGAAGAGGTGTGAGTATACTTGAAGTATTCTGTTACTTTTTAGTGCAACTCAATGGTTCTATTTGTATGTGTTCAGTTGTTTATTTGAGTGCGTGTCTAATTCTGTGATTAACGATGACAAATAATAAAGATTAATTAGCACAGCTATTGATAAACTTATTGTTACTTTTCTTTGGACATAAAAAAACACCGCCCATAAGGCGGTGTAAACAAATTTGACAGACAGGTCAAAATAAATACAGGAAGTACATGCCTCGTTTCAGTATAGAACTGCAACAAAACATTTGGTAGAACTCTACCTAACTCGAAAAGAACGAGTTTGCAAACACAACATCGCAGGAGCTAAGCCAATTGATTCTAGAGAGAATCAAGCCGTTCAGGCTAGCTGCTGCGGGATGAAATATAGAATTTCTCTGGCCGCTAGGCAATGGACAAATTATAATGTTTCAGATAAAAAAAACTAATGCTTATTTAGAGAGTAACTATGTCTCGTCGATTACCCCCATTAAACTCCTTGAGAGTGTTTGAAGCAGCGGCTCGACACTTGAGTTTTACGCGTGCCGCAGAAGAGTTGTTTGTTACTCAAGCCGCGGTCAGTCATCAGATCAAAGCGCTTGAAGAATTCTTATCTTTGAAGCTGTTTCGTCGAAGAAACCGCTCTTTGTTGCTGACGGAAGAAGGTCAAAGCTACTTCTTGGATATCAAAGATATTTTCACATCACTGGCAGAAGCGACGGACAAAGTGCTTGAGCGAAGTGAGAAGGGCGCATTGACCATCAGTTTGCCGCCGAGTTTTGCTATTCAATGGTTGGTACCAAGGCTCGCTGACTTTAATCAGCAAGAACCGGATATTGATGTAAGAATCAAAGCCGTTGATATGGATGAAGGCTCGCTGACTGATGACGTAGACGTAGCCATTTACTATGGGCGAGGGAATTGGCCGGGCCTTAGAGCCGATAAGCTTTATCAAGAATACCTGATCCCGCTTTGTTCACCTTCCGTGTTGCTCGGAACGAAGTCATTAGAGTCGCTAAGTGATTTAGCATGTCATACGTTACTGCATGATACTTCTCGAAAGGATTGGAAACAGTTCGCTAAGCAAAATGGCATCGACGGGGTTAACGTTAATCACGGTCCTATCTTCAGTCACTCAACCATGGTGTTGCAGGCGGCCGCTCACGGGCAAGGTATTGCTTTAGGTAATAATGTGTTGGCGCAACCTGAGATCGAAGCGGGTCGTTTGATTGCACCTTTTGATGAAGTGTTGGTCAGTAAGAACGCCTTCTACGTAGTGTGTCATGAGAAACAAGCTGACATGGGGCGTATTGCTACTTTCCGTGATTGGATGTTGGCGAAAGCGCAAAGTGAACAAGAGGACTTACTTGATGAATAACCTCATTATTGATGGTGAAGACAACCCTATAACCTTTATCTTTGCACATGGTGCTGGCGCAGGTATGGAGCATGAGTTCATGCAGTCGGTAGCAAAAGGGTTGGCGTTTAAAGGGATACGAGTGATTCGTTTTAATTTCCCTTACATGATCAAACGTGCTGAAGATGGTAAGCGTCGTCCACCTGATCGAGCCCCTAAGCTGCTTGAAGCTTACCAAGAGATTATCGGACAGGTAGATGCCGATAAGCTTGTCATTGGCGGTAAGTCGATGGGAGGGCGTATGGCGAGCCATTTGTCTGAAGTTGATAAGGTGGCAGCGATGGTCTGTTTAGGCTTTCCTTTCCACCCCCCTGGTAAGCCCGAGAAGTTCAAGGGTGAGCACTTAGCTGAGTTAGCAAAGCCGTGTCTTATTCTACAAGGTGAGCGCGATACCTTTGGTAAGCGTGAAGAGTTTGCTGATTTCGATTTGTCGGATTCAATTCGTGTTGAGTTTATTCCCGATGGCGATCACAGCTTTAAACCTCGTAAGAGCTCTGGCTACACAGAGCAGCAAAATATTGCCTTAACCGTTGAGAAGCTGTCAGCGTTTATCAAAGAGGTACTCAATGATAAGTAAGTATTTACTCACCTTTGCAGGTATCTCTGGCGCGATTGCTGTGATGCTTGGTGCCTTCGCGGCTCACGGGTTGAAAGCTATTTTACCTGAGTATCTGCTAGGCGTGTTTGAGACGGGTGTTCAGTATCAGTTTATCCATACTTTGGCGATATTGGCGTGTGGCGCTCTGCTGCAGATGAAACTTGGCGCTAAATCACAAAAATATTTTTTCATTGCGGCAATTTGCTTTATCATCGGCATCCTTTGTTTTAGTGGCAGCCTTTATGGCTTGGCACTGACAGGAATAAAATGGTTTGGCCCTATCACTCCGTTTGGTGGTCTACTATTTATCATTGGTTGGGGAGTCTTCTCCTTCGCTGCTTTGAATATAAAAGAGGTAACTCAGTGAAACACGTACTACTTTATTGTCGCTCTGGTTTTGAAAAAGAATGTGCTGGCGAAATTCAAGACAAGGCAACACAACTGGAAGTGTTTGGTTTTCCTCGCTTAAAGAACAATACAGGCTTTGTATTGTTTGAATGTTATCAAGCAGGCGAAGCCGATAAACTGGTTAAAGAGATCGACTTCCAATCGCTTATCTTTGCTCGTCAAATGATCGCGGTAGCGGTTGAAATCAAAGACCTGCCAACTGATGATCGTATTTCTCCAATTCTTGAGTCGCTTGCTGAGAAAGAAGGTTTTCCACGTTGTGGTGATATCCGCATTGAAACGCCAGACACCAATGAAGCGAAAGAGCTTTTGAAGTTCTGCCGTAAGTTTACTGTGCCAATGCGTCAAGCTATGCGCGGTAAAGGGCTGATGACAGCGAAAGACAATGTTAAGAAGCCTGTGCTTCATTTATGTTTTATCGCTCCGGGTCACTGTTTCGTTGGTTACTCTTACCCAACCAATAACTCACAGTTCTTCATGGGCATTCCTCGTTTGAAATTCCCATCAGATGCGCCAAGCCGTTCTACATTGAAGCTAGAAGAAGCATTCCACGTATTCATCCCGCGTGATGAGTGGGACGAGCGTCTGGCTCCGGGTATGTGGGGCGTAGATTTAGGTGCGTGTCCTGGTGGTTGGACTTACCAATTGGTTAAGCGTTCTATGTTTGTTCACTGTGTCGATAACGGCATGATGGCGGATAGCCTAATGGAAACGGGTCAAATTAAGCACCACATGGTGGATGGCTTTAAATTCGAACCTGACCGTAAGAACGTGACTTGGATTATTTGTGACATGGTTGAGAAGCCAGCTCGTGTTGCTCACTTAATGGGTGAGTGGATCATCAAAGGCTGGGCGAAAGAAGCACTGTTCAACCTTAAACTGCCAATGAAAGGCCGTTACGATGAAGTTCTGCAGGATATAGAAAACCTAAAACAGTTCCTGATTGATAACAAAGTGAAGTTCAAGATGCAGGCGAAGCACCTTTACCACGATCGAGAAGAGATCACTGTTCATATTCAGTCGCTTTCGAATATCTCACCGTACTAATATTTACGTTAGTGTGTCAGTGATAAAGAAATGCTCCTTTAAGGGGCATTTTTTATATCTGAAGTTTGTTTATGAGCTTGATTATCGCTTCGTACGGATAATATAGAAAGGTTGGTCTATTTGCGTTTCTTAGTCATATTTAACTTGGTTGATAGTCGTCGAATTGTCGACTATTAGTGTCGATATGAGACAAAAAAGCCGTAAGCTATCGATACTTACGGCTACCTAGTTCAGCGATGAAACGAAGAAGGGTTTATTTAAAATTCAGCAGTAAATTACAGCAAGAACATCCTAATCAAATTGTATTTTATTATAAGTAAGTAAATGTAAGTAAAGAATGTAAATGATAACCATTGCTATTAACATTATTATTAGTGTCGTGTACCATTCGTGCACTTTTACTTAAATCTATAAAATATAAGTCGCATTATGAAACTTAAAGCACTATCAGTAGCCGTTACGGTTGCCTTGACCTCATTTACAGCATTTGCTGCCGAAGAACCTGAAACCGTAGTTGTTATCGGTTCTGCCCTTGACCAATTGATTCAGACTGAAATCAACTCTGACACACTTGAAAAGAAGCAAGCATCAGACATCAAAGATGTTTTGAATACTATGCCTAGCGTTACGGTTGACGGGAACGCACGTTACTCTCGTAAAGTATTTGTACGTGGTATGGAAGACAAATTTGCCGTAGTGACTATTGATGGTGCGCGACAAGAAGGTCAGCTTTTCCACCACTCTGGTGACCAAGCGATTGATCCTGCAATGCTAAAAAGAGCTGAAATTGAATTAGGTGGTAACTCTGCTCTGTCGGGTTCTGGCGCTATCAATGGTTCATTTAGTTACGAAACGAAAGACCCAAGCGATCTTCTTAAGCCGGGGGAAAGCGTTGGTGCTCGAGTAAAAACAAGCTATCAAACAGCTTATGAGCGTTTTGCAACCAACGTTGCTGTGTATGCAAAAGTAAATGACAAATTGCAATTCATGGGTATTGCGAACTATTCAGAAGATGGTGATCTGCACATTCCTGATCAAGAAGCGGTAACCTCTAAGCAGGGTGAGCTTAAGTCGGGTTTGGCTAAGGTTATTTTCATCCCGAATGATGAGAATGAATTTAAACTGACTTTTAACCGATACAGTGATGGTGGTACGCGTCAGCTTTCTGGTGAGAAGGCAGGTGCACTGTATGCTGATGATAAACATAACTATCACTCGCTTAATCGCGATACTGTGACGCTGCAGCACGAATATGATGCGGGTAGTGATCTGGTTCACCTGAAAAGCAACGTTTACTACAACCGTCAGTACATGAATCGTGATGCATTGACCGAAAAGTATGGTGAATGGAATAAAGTTAAAGGGAAATGGAAATTTACTGAAGATGGCGATTTGTCTATCCCAGATCGCGAATACAATGTGACAACCATTGGTGGTGACATCCGTAACGTTTCTTGGGTTGGTGACCATGAGCTTACTTATGGTCTTGATGGCTACAAAGCCAAGCAATGGATTGATGCTGGTCAAGGTGTATACCTAAACGGCACTAAGCAAAGTGAAACTAAGCAGTACGGCATGGATGGCGGAACAATTACCGCTTACGGTCTGTATCTGCAAGATATGTACGAATTTAGCGACTTCCGTCTGACTACAGGCCTTCGTTACGACGTTCATAAACTTGGTGGCGTGTATAAGGGCGAGTTTGACCAACTATCTCCAAAGTTCAAAGGTGAATACCAAACAACGGAAAATCTAAAACTTCGTGTGGGTTACGGTCGTCTGTTTAAAGGCGCGTCACTGCCAGAAACGCTAACGATGAAAGCACCAAGCAAAGTTAAGCAGTCTGATACGAAGGCGATGACGGGTAATAACTATGAAGCGGGCTTTGATTACGAGTTAACACGTTTGCTTGCGGCTGATTACGCGATTCTAGGTTTCACGGCTTATACCTATGACCTTGATAACCAAATGCACCCAACTAAGAACAACGCAACATTATCTAATAAGTATGATGTTGAAGTTTGGGGTGTAGAGACTGTATTGAGCTATCAGTTAGATGCATTAAGTGTTTACGCTAACCACTCTTACTCAGATGGTGAGCAAAAAAGCCTGAAAACCGGCAAGACAAGCCACATGAATAAAACCGGTATTCATAACTTTAAGGCCGGTTTTAACTACAGCCTAAACAATGAATTTGTGTTTGGTTGGGATTCACGCTTTGTTCCGGGGAACGATTACGAGAACGAAAAAGGCAAAGAGATCAAACGCTCAGGCTTCGCAACGCACAACATTTGGGCGGCTTACACACCGACGTTTGCTAAAGACCTAGAGATGAACCTTGGTATCGATAACCTGCTTGATAAGAAGTACGCTGAGCATACTGGTTTTGGTATCTCTTGGGGTTCAGAAAAGTACACCAGCTATGAAGCGGGTCGTAACTTTAAAGCTTCTATCGCTTATAGCTTCTAATCTGCTCTTAGCTGAAAGTTACTCTAGAAATAGAGAGTTATCAGTATAAGTGCAATGTTGCGTCTTAAAATGAAACAACAAAAAAGCCTTAGTTCAGACTAAGGCTTTTCTGATTTCTAATGATTGAGTTTCTAACTTTTTTATTTGTAAATGATTGATTTGTAACTGTTAGCTTCTAGTGACGAAATTGGTAACGTCGGATTAAGACACAGCTTCATAGCGGATATCTTGCAGATTAAATCCAAGATCAATGTCGGTTTTGAGCGCTGATACTCGCTTACATACACGTGCCGATTCAATGTGTTCATCGAACTTCTTACGATATTTTTTCGGTAGGTCTTCAGCTAGGAATGCTGTTTCGATATCAGGGTATGTCGTTAATATCTCTTTGGCTGCTTTTGGCCCTATACCTGGAATTCCGGGGACTTGGCTTGAGCTGACGCCCGTTAATCCCCAGTAATCAGCCAGTTGCTCTGGCTTTACGCCAAATTCCGCTTCGATAAAGGGCTTATCTAACCAACGGTGTTGGAAATAATCACGGATTTGTAGCGTTGGAGACAACAGTTGGCAATAGCCCTTATCTGTCGAAATGATAGTGACGGTTTCTCCGTGGTCAGCGACTTTCTTTGCCAATGTTGCAACTAGATCATCCGCTTCATCGCCGTCAGAGAGCAGTGAATCAATCCCTAATTCCCACCAAGCTTGTTGAATCGCATCGAGACCTTTCATCAATGGTTCTGGCATCGGCTTACGGTTTTGCTTATAAGCGGGGAGGACTTCCGCGCGCCAACCTCGATCTTGTAAATGATGATCAAATACCGCAATGATATGAGTGGGCTTTGATTCGTTTAGGATGCGATTAAGAGTACGAGCAGTCGTGGTGATGGTTCTTGCAATATCGGTTGGGTCCGGCTGAACAGAGTGCACGCGTCGGATGAGGTTCAAGGCATCGATAATAACAAGATGGATAGACATAAGTTTCCACTAAATAGGCAATAAATAAGGGGCTGCTAGCCCCTTATAGTAACGTATCACTTGGTGAGTTGAAACTTTGGTGACGTAAACGTCATGACTTGTTTAACTTTATGCTTGTGGCTTGTTATCAGTTACTTGCCGTTATTCGCTGCTAGGCATGATTTTATAGCAAGGAACATAGTCAGTGCCGCCCGGCAGTTTCATTCGATGTTGTTCAACAAAGTCATTCAGCAGCTGGTCCATTTTTGTCATCAGCTCTTTGTCGCCATCAATCAGGAAGGGGCCATGCTTCTCTATCTCCAAAATACCTTCAGCTTTGACGTTACCAGCCACAATCCCAGAGAACGCTTTACGTAGATTCGCCGCAAGGCTTTCTGTTTTCTGATCCATATGCAGATCAAGCGCCGCCATAGATTCATGTGTAGGGTCGAAGGGCAGTTGGAACTCAGGTTCAATATGCAGTGACCAGTTGTAGCTGTAGGCATCCCCAGTTTCTTTACGGTGAGAGCGTACATCTGGCATTGCCTGCTTCATGATTTTCGCAGCGCGTGCTGGGTCATCAATTACGATCTCATAGTGTTTTTGCGCATCAGGCCCTAAGGTTTCGCCGATGAACTTATCGATAGAACGGAAGTAAGCTTCACTCTCTTTTGAGCCCGTTAAAACTATCGGCATTGGTTGGTCGACGTTATTTGGGTGCATCATGATCCCTAAGATATACAGCAGCTCTTCAGCCGTACCTGGACCACCGGGGAAAATAATGATGCCATGCGCCATACGAACGAATGCCTCAAGACGCTTCTCGATATCTGGCATGATCACCAGTTCGTTCACTATCGGGTTTGGTGGCTCAGCAGCAATGATTGATGGTTCAGTTAGCCCTAAGTAACGGTGGTCTGTATAGCGCTGTTTAGCGTGACCAATTGCAGCCCCTTTCATTGGCCCTTCCATTGCCCCGGGTCCACAACCGGTACAGATATTCAGTTCACGTAGGCCAAGTTCATTACCCACTTCGCGAGTGTATTGGTATTCAGTGGCATTAATTGAATGACCCCCCCAACACACGATCAGGTTAGGTTCGATACCTGGCGTAAGTGCGCCAGCATTTCTCAAAATGCCAAATACAAGGTTGGTAATATGAGTGGCATTGGTCAGGTTGAGTCTTTGGTTGTCTGCAAGATGCATGTTGACGTAGACAATGTCACGCAACACTGAGAATAAGTGTTCTTGGATACCCTTGATGATTTCACCATCCACAAAGGCATGTTCTGGAGGGTTGCTCAGTTCGAGTTTGATCCCGCGCTCACGACGGACGACCTCAACATCAAACGATTGATATTTATCGAGCAGCTCTTTGGAGTTGTCGGTGTGGCTACCCGAGTTGAGTACCGCTAACGTACAGTTACGATAAAGCTGGTACAGATCACTAGATGCGGTTTTCTTAAGACGCTCAACTTCAAGTTGAGAGAGTAAATCCATGCTACCGGCAGGGCTGATATGAGTGATCATAGTGCCTCCTTGTTGAAAGGAACTAAGGGACGTTGGAAGTGGCCCTTTAGTTCGAGGTGAGAAGCTAACGTTGAAAGTGTTTGGTTAAAGGGGGTGAGAGTTAACCAGACGAAACGGTTACGACAGCGTTGCTCAGTGATTTAGATACGGCATTGCTTGCGAAGAATGCTTGTTAAGCGAATGTTAATCATTAGCTTAGCAAACATTGAGGGATATGGTATGTGATAAGTATTTGAAAAAATGAAATAAATTAAATCTAGGGCAGCCTTAGTCCCAAACCAGTTGGTTGTTACCGCGCTGTTTGGCTTTGTTTAGTGTTTTATTGAGTCGTTCTAATACTTCTTCAGGTGTGTCTGACTCTTTAAACTGAGTACTTGCCGCGCACAAGGTAATTGTGATTTGTTGGTCACGGAATTTGAAAGGTAAGCGGCTGACTTGATTCTGGATGCTTTGAGTCACTTGATGGCAATATTCATCGCTTTGCTCGGGGAGTAGCAAGATGAACTCTTCACCAGAAAATCGAGCGACAGTATCGGTAGTACCAATTTCTTTGGTGATCGCTCTTGCGATGATCTTGAGTGCTTTGTCACCTGCGGTATAGCCAAAGCTATCATTAATTGCTTTGAAGTTATCGATATCTAACAGCACGACTCTTAGTGAGTGTTGTGCGCGAATCCAGCGACGATATTCTAACTCTAAACGATCCGTGAAGGCGGTACGGTTGTAGATCTTAGTCAGAGGGTCAAGCAGCATACGCTGAGCCTGATCTTCTAGGCGCTTACGATAATCTTGGGTGACTTCATAGAGCGAATCTAACTGGTTTTTTCCGTAGCTCATTCTTTCTATTAGAGCTTGTTCTTTCTGTTCTGCGTGATTCAGTCTTTCTGAAAGAGAGGCAATTTCACTGAGCAGCGGGTTTATCGAAAGTTTTAAGTTATCAATGTCCGTTGCTTTATCAACAGAGCTTTGGCTCTTAGTAACAAGTTCATTCAACTCTGAATTAAGACCTTGGCGATGTTCAAAATAGCTTTGGCTCTGGTCGGCGTTTTGATCTGCTGTTTTGATACTAGAAGCGAGCGAGGAATTGAGTTGTTCGATAAATTGTTCAGACTGCTTACGCTCTAGGCTCGTGCCATCAATCACCAGTTTGAGGATCTGAAGTGCTAGCTCAAGTAGGTTTTGTGTTGAAACACCAAGTAGTAACTTCGCTCGAATATCGGTCAGTAGATCTCCCGATTCACCCTCGAAGTCGAGTTCAGTGATCAGATGCTGTAATTCGTTTGATAGTTCGGAAAGGAGCTCTTGTTCAGTTGATTGAGCTATGTCGGCAAAATGAGTGCGTGAGTTGTTTGCCATAATCTTAATGGCACGTTCATAAATGCTGAGAAGTTTCATGGCATGGTCGACTTTTTGACTGCCATGACACTCGGAGAAGCTAAGTAAGTTTCTTAGATCGCGCTTTAGCTGTGCCGGAAGGCCTGTTATACGCTGCAGCGTTTCCCCACTGTGCTTAATACTATCATCCAGATATCCGTTCTGTTTATCCATAGCCAACGTTTTTTGCTTGAGCATCCTTTCTAATACTGCCAACTTGGGGATCATTGAGCTAATGTCTTTTTTCTTTTCGAGCTCTTCCCTAAGGGCTGTGAGATTTTCATCTAAATGAGTGTTGCTGCCAACACATGCATCACTTAAAGATGTAACGATACGCTTTAGAACTTTCTGTTCTCGAATAAATTTGAACGAGGTATCTCTTTGCGTCAAGCGGACTTGCTCCAACTGAGATTTCAGCTGGTGGAGTTGCGCCTGAATGTCTTTTTCAAGAATGCCCATAGATGTATTAATTAGCGCCGCGTAGACCGTACTCGATCGTTTAGATGAAATTCCGTGACCTTGATAATAACAAAACTAAAAATAAGGTCACGACCTACAACGTTTAACCGCTCGCAAATTAGTCATCTTTTAGTATTTTTTTGATATTGTCCTCATTCTGATGAGATGACTGTATCTTTATTAACCCTTGATTAATCGCATGTTTACAAGCTTCTCTTATGTTACCCGTTGCAAGGCTCGCCGCTGGTGCATTATCGATGGCTTTAAGGTACACCCATTGGCTACTGCGTTCTTTGAGACTGATTTCTCGAGCCAGATTGGTCGACATCAATAGTACATCAAGCAACTCTTGGTCGTTAATTGCGGTGTAAGCACGTGGTAAGAATGGGTAGTCAGCGATGCCCATGCGGACTGTTCGGTTAATGTTTCGCTCTGGTTCGAAGTGATTTACCCAAGATTGAATTTTCCTGAACATGGCCTCAGGTGATAGATCCCGGTCAGCATTTGGTTCGATATAAAGCAAGTTCGCATCGGAGAAATGGTAGACGCGCGCGGGGCCTTCTAGCTTAGATTTAAGGAACTCGCCGAAAGCATCTTCGAGTTCTAAACCTGCTTTATAACCGTTCTGTGTGTACATATTTCGTAAGAACGGTAAATCAATCATCACAAAGCGTAAACGGTCATTGAGTGGCTCATGAATAAGTTCACCAAGTTGCCATTGTTCGAAGTTTTGGCTGGTTTGTTCTAGTGAGTTTGATAGCTTCGCGTTCAGCATTCTTAGATTGGGAAGCTTTGAGCGTGAGTGTGTGAATAGGTCGGTACGCAGTGAATCCATTTCCGTGACTAATGTCTGAATGATGTAGCCTCGGCGTAGCACAAAGAAGAACAAGACAATACTAAATAAAAATAAGGCGAACGATATTTTCTGGAATTTATGGTGCTCAAGTTTGTATTTCTCTAATTCTTGCTCTTGACCTGCATAGTGCAGTGTTTGTTCGGCAAACTCTTTTTGTTGGCGGAATGCGTCCTCACCAACACGGTTGAGTTTTTGTTGTTCTAAAGAGACAAGGATATTGTATTGCTTGAGGTTTGCTAACGCTTGTTGTGGAAGCCCCGCTTGTTCATAACCCAAAGAGAGCAAGTAGTACGAGCGTTGCGACAGATGCATGTTTTCTACTTGACGCGAAATCTCTAGCGCACGTGTAGCATGCTTGATGACATCTTCGCTTTCCTGTAGATGGTAAGCCAACCCTGCCGATAAGAGTGCAGCGCGGCCTTCTAATTTAGGTATGTCGGAATACTCTAGCAATTCAAGGGCCCGTGCGAGATATTGCTCAGCTAGAGGGTAGTTATAAAGTCGTAAGTAAGTCGCAGATAAACTTAGACGAATATCAATGACTTGCTGGATGTCTCGGTCGGTACTCTCATGATCAAGGACATTGAAAAAGTGCACGAGGGCAAGGTTATATTTGCCTTGAAAGAAGTACACATCACCCATCTTTTTTAGTACTTGCGCTAATATGGGAGAGCTTTCAAAATTATCGTAAAAGTCAGCGGCTTGAGACAGGTGCTCTAGAGCTTTATCTAATACTTGGCGTTCAAAGAAAAGCTGTGCAAGTAGGCGGTTTACTTTAGCCAAGCGCGAACTCAGGTTACCTTCTACTGATTTCCAGTAGCCGTACAATAACTCAGATAGTGCATGGTTGTACTCTTTATGGGTAAGATAAAACTCGCCGACGGTGATGTGATAGTCAATGACGACTTTTTCTGAGTGACGCTGTTCTAGGTAAGTTTTTGCTTCTTGATAGAGTTTTTCTGCTTCCCCTATGTTGTTGTTATAAGAGGAAATGTCGGCTTTCAACATGATTAAGCGATAGGTAATCCCTTCCGTCAGGCGTAAGGTCTTATTAACCGACTCTAAGCTTGTTTCTATTTTTTTTAGCTCTGATTCTGCTTGGGCAGATTTTCTGTCCGTAAGCCAAAGTAGCCTAACTTTGAGTATTTCCAGATCCAACTTTAAATACTCAAGCTTATAGGTTTTTGCTAGCTCAGAGGCTTTGTCGATGTGCTGAATCGCAATACGAATGTTGCCTAGATTAAACTCTGCTTTCGCTAAGATCTTGTACGCATCGATACTGCTGTTTGGGGTTCTAATCGAAGAGTCGGCCTCTTCACGAGAAATAGCTGACGGGCTCTTCTCGCGTTGATCTGAAAGGATACGTAGCGTTAGGTAGCTGTTAGCCATTCGTTTTGCTTGGCTCGGTTCTATCTCAACCAAGTTATTGGCTTCATTGAGGAGCGCCGACGAATAGACCGACGCATTAACCGATGTGCTTAAGCTTAAAATGAATAGACTAACAACGTATAACCAACGCATTTCAATGTCCCTTTAAAGATTTGGTAGGTTCAAATAAGTGTGGGCGGTTCACGCCGATTATTGGCGAGCCATACGCTTATTGTGGCTTGGTCTATCTTGCTCAGTTGAACGGTATGGATTGATATCCAGACCGCCACGACGCGTGTAACGTGCAAATACGGTTAGCTTCGATGGTGAACAGTATTTCATGATGTCAGTGAAGATACGCTCAACACACTGTTCGTGGAATTCATTGTGCTCACGGAAAGAAACTAAATAGCGTAGCAGAGCTTCACGGTCAATTTGCTTACCGGAATATGCGATCTCTACGCTGCCCCAATCCGGTTGGTTGGTGATTAAGCAGTTCGACTTCAATAAGTGACTATGTAGAGTCTCTTCTACTTCTTGCTCGCCAGCTGCACCTTCAAGCAGTGACGCTTCAAAATCATAGCTCGCGATTTGGATGTCTTGATTGTCGATACAGTCACCTTCCATCGTCACGATAGTTTGGTTGGTGTAATCGGTTACTGAGTTTACATTCACAATCACAGATTCGCCTGCACATGCCGACAAATCTTGAGTTAGACGCTCAGTGACTTGATCCCAGTTTTCAAACTGAGTTTGGTTGTAGCTGTTTAGGTACAGCTTGAAAGATTTTGACTCAATCAAATTTTGGCTGGTTGCCGGAATGAACACTTCACCAACAGCCACTTGTGGTAAGCCATTGGTGTTTAGCCACGAAAGCTCGTACATCGTCCAAATATCATGACCAACAAAAGGTAACTCTCCGTTTAGCGCAAGATCATTACGATTAAGGCTACGAGGTACTGGTTGCAATAAACTTGCATCGTATTGGTTAGAGTACTCAGTTTTTTGGCCAAGGGTTAAACCCGCTAGCTCTTTTGCGTCAGAATATTTGCTCATACTTTCGTTTCAAATTCGATTAGAATGGGGTCGATTTTACTGAATCCCCATTACCCTGTCATTAAGTCATCGCTTAATCGGCACGGAAAGGGCTCGGATTCTATTTATTATTTTGTGTTTAGGAGATTTTCATGACTCAACGCGCTCAAGACGCACTACTTTCTTTCAGTCAGCGATACGTTGACGCGTGGCAGCAGCAACACCAAAGCTTACCTCGTAATGAGGAGTTAGTGGACATCGTATCGCCATGCGTAGAAGAAAAGAGTGGTGATGCCGTGTTGTGGAAACACTATCCACGTGAGCAATTCGCAGATTTCACCAATGTTGAAACTGGTATTGAGCTGACTCTGCATGAAGACGTCAAGACTTTCTACGGCGCACAATTTAGTGCGGATATGAACGCGACTTTTGATGGTAACGAACTGACTCTGTTACAGATTTGGAGTGATGAAGATTTTGAATGCCTACAAGAAAACATCTTAGGTCACCTAGTGACTCAGCGTCGTTTGAAGCTAAAACCAACGGTTTTCATTGCCGCGACTGATGCTGAACTGGATGTTATCTCTATCTGTAACCTAACGGGTAACGTGATCCTAGAGCGTTTAGGCACCAAAAATCGTGATGTGTTAGCCGAGACATTGGCAGAATTTTTAGAAAAGTTACAACCAGCGGTATAAATAGATGTACGTACTAGAACTTCAATTTGAGTGTTTTGATAACACAACGGTAAGCGCTGTCGACAAGGCAGTTAATGGCTTGATGGATGCACTTCGTTATAACGGACAAGTGTTAGGTCGTGAGTTTCCAATCGTGATGGGTGACGGCGAATTTTATGTTCGCGTTGTGTGTCCGGAGCAAGATAGCTTACACCCACGTAATCATTCAGATTTCGTCAAAGTCTGTTTCGAGCGCTTATCTGCGGCGAGTTTATTAGCGCCTAAGATGCGTCTGCTTGGCCGAGATCTTAATTCCGAAGAAGCAGCCGAAGATGAAACACCAAGTTGGCAGGTGTTATACACGACATTCGTGCATACCTGTTCACCGCTGCGCAGTGGTGAGAGCTTATTGCCGATCCCTTTGTACCGCAATCCACCGACTTTTAATGGTGACCATAAAGCCGTGTTGAAATGGCAGACCGAATGGCAGGCCTGCGATGAAGTCCAAATGGGTGGTGGTTGCCGTGCGGAGCATGCAACGTTGACCGAGATTAGCGATACCAAAAGTGTATTGTTTAAACGCGGTTGGGGTTTAAGAGGGCGCATTGAGTATCTCACTAAGATCCCAACGTATTACTACTTGTACCGTGTGGGCGGCATTAGCTTAAAAGCTGAAAAAGAGCGTAAATGTCCGCAATGTGGTGGCGAATGGCTGCTAGATGCGCCGATCCACGATATTTTCTATTTCAAGTGTGATGATTGCCGTCTGGTATCCAACATTTCTTGGGATCACCTCAAGTAATCGACTTCGTTTGATTCACCCAGAGAAGCTTTACTTTCTAGCAAACTTTCATTATTAAAAAAGGGGCTGACATTGAGTCAGCCCCTTTCGGTATCTATAAGTGTCTATTTAAGCTGATTACCAACCTTTAACTACGCCACCTTGGAAGATGTCAGAAGCTGCGTTGTATACTTCTTCAGTTTGGTATGCTTTAACGAAGTTTTGTACGTTTTCTGCATTTAAGTTGTCTTCACGAGAAACGATAAGGTTCACGTATGGAGAATCTTTATCTTCAACGAATACGCCGTCTTTTTGTGGAGTCAGATTGATAGAGCTCGCGTAAGTAGTGTTGATGATAGATAAAGTTACATCATCAAGAGAACGTGGCAGTTGAGCTGCGTCTAGTTCAACAATCGTTAGGTTCTTAGGGTTACCAACGATGTCACGAACGGTAGCCAGTAGACCTGCACCTTCACGAAGTTCAAGTAGACCTTGCTGCTCAAGAAGCAGTAGAGAACGACCTAGGTTTGTTGGATCGTTTGGTACAGCGATACGAGCACCATCTTGGATGTCGTCTACAGATTTAACTTCTTTAGAGTAACCAGCAATAGGGTAAACAAAAGTGTTACCAGCGACCGTTAGCTTGTAACCACGGTCAGCAACTTGCTGATCTAGGTACGGCGTGTGTTGGAATGCATTGATGTCGATAGAACCATCATCTAGCGCTGCGTTAGGTGTTACATAATCCGTAAAAGTGACCAGTTCAACATCCAGGCCGTATTGCTCTTTCGCGACTTTAGCTGCGACTTCAGCAACTTGTGCTTCTGCACCTGCCATTACGCCAACTTTGATCTTAGAAGTATCGACTTCTTTATCACCACAACCTGCTAGTATTAGCGCTGAAGCTGCTGCTGCAATAGTAAGTAAACCTTTAAGGTTAAATTTCATAATAATCTCCTTTTAATAAATCTATTTAATTTGTTTTAGATGACTTTACGTTTCTAATGACTAACGCTTTTAATGAATAGGCGTTTCCAATAACGCAGTCAGTCTTTATCTGTGGTCAACGCGGCGAACCAATGAATCACCGATTGATTGAATAATTTGTACCAGCACAATTAACATGACGACTGTCACAGCCATAATGGTCACATCGTAGCGGTGGAATCCGTAACGAATCGCGACATCACCTAGGCCACCACCACCCACAGTCCCCGCCATTGCCGAGTAGCTCACAAGAGTCACTAGCGTAATCGTCACTGAGTTGATGATCGTCGGCAGTGCTTCAGGAAGCAGAACCTTATTGATGATTTGTGTTGGTGTTGCCCCCATTGACTGAGCTGCTTC
The DNA here is from genome assembly GCF_030563405.1 of Vibrio sp. SNU_ST1. Classification (NCBI taxonomy): domain Bacteria; kingdom Pseudomonadati; phylum Pseudomonadota; class Gammaproteobacteria; order Vibrionales; family Vibrionaceae; genus Vibrio; species Vibrio sp. SNU_ST1. Next base: position 2,464,245 of record NZ_CP130748.1, on the reverse strand, counting down.
CACTAGACCTGTTGGTACTTCAAGTAGTGCACTCTCGATAAGTCGAGCCACGAATGGGATTGCGCCAATGGTTAATGGAACAATCGCTGCGGTTGTACCGATGAAGGTACCAATCAGCATCTTAGTGAGAGGGATGATCGCTACCATCAGAACTAAGAAAGGCACTGAACGGCCCACGTTCACAACGGCACCAAGAATTTTGTTTAGCTTGGTGTTCTCTAACAGACCACCTTTTTTAGTCGTGTGTAGAATCACGCCTAATGGAATACCGACAGCGAAACCAACGATGCCAGCAACAGCAACCATGTAAAGCGTTTCGCCCGTTGCTTCGAGTAGAAGGTTGCCATTAAGGCTGATCCAGTCAGCAATCTCGTTGAAACTAAAGGACATAACCAAGCACCTCTACTTTTACATTGTTGTCGCGTAGGAATTGGATAGCAGCATTATCATCTGCTTCGTTACCGAACAGTTCAGCCACCATCATGCCGAACTTCACGCCGCCGGCGTAATCGAGGTCAGAGCTTAAGATGCTGACATCGATATTGAATTTGCGAGCAATTTGCGTCATCAGCGGAGCATCAACCGTTGCACCAGTAAACTCAAGACGCACTAATGGGTAGCTACTGTTAACACGAGTTTCTTGCAAACGCGCTTGATAATCTTCAGGGATAGATAGGTCTAGCGTTGAGCGAATAAACTGATGTGCTAGCTCTGTCTTAGGGTGTGCGAAGATGTCGCCAACTGTGCCTTTCTCTACTAGCTCGCCACCACCAATGATCGCGACTTCGTGACAAATGCTCTTAACTACGTCCATCTCGTGCGTAATAAGTAGGATCGTGATGTGTAGCTTGCGGTTGATTTCACGTAGCAGCTCAAGAATAGATTGAGTCGTTGCTGGATCCAGAGCACTGGTCGCTTCATCACACAGTAGTACTTTTGGGTCTGAAGCTAGCGCACGAGCAATCGCGACACGCTGCTTTTGACCACCACTTAAGTTCGCAGGGTAGGTATCACGCTTATCCGATAGGCCGACAAGCTCAAGTAGCTCACTCACTTTCGCTTCAATCGCAGCTTTATCTCTACCAGCAAGCTCTAAAGGCAGTGCTACGTTGTTAAATACAGTACGAGAAGACAGCAGATTGAAGTGTTGGAATATCATGCCGATGTTACGGCGTGCTTCGCTAAGTTCTGATTTGCTGAGTTTTGTCAGGTCGATACCGTCAACAATCACTTCACCTGACGTTGGAGCTTCCAACATGTTTACACAACGGATAAGGGTACTTTTGCCTGCACCTGAAGAGCCGATGACTCCAAAGATTTGACCTTGAGGAATGTGGAGGTTGATATCAATTAAGGCATTGATTTCTTTAGTGCCTTGATAAAAAACCTTATTGACTTGATTCACTTTAATCATAGAGAAACCCGTGCAGGTAGAACAGAATAATATATTGATGACTCACTCGATTTACAGATGATGCTATGGTGTTCTATGATCTAAGTCAATAGATATTTTTACGTCTAGACGGCTAAACGCGAGTTGCGAAGTTAAACTAGAAACAAATCGTTAACGAACGCAAAACTAAATAGATAGTGATGAAGCAAATAAAGCGTGTAATAATTAATGATTAATAGAGAGTTGATAGAGAACTGAATTTTGTCTAAACCTGCTGTTTTTTTAGATCGTGATGGTGTGATTAACGTTGATCACGGCTACGTACATGATGAACATGACTTTGAATACATCGATGGTGTGTTTGAAGCGGCGAAAGCGTTTAAAGATATGGGTTATTTATTGGTGTTAGTGACCAACCAATCTGGTATTGCTCGCGGCATGTTTAGTGAAGACCGTTTTCTTTCTCTAACGCAGTGGATGGATTGGAACTTTGTTGATAACGGCGTTGAGCTAGATGGTATTTATTACTGCCCGCACCACGCTGAGCACGGTGTTGGTGACTACAAACAAGATTGTGAATGTCGTAAGCCAAAGCCAGGCATGTTCATTTCTGCGCGTGACTTTCTGAAGATTGATATGACTAACTCGGTCATGATCGGCGATAAAGCTGAAGACATGATGGCTGCAGAAGCGGCGGGTGTTGGCACTAAAGTACTGGTAAGAACCGGTAAGCCAATCACTGAAAAAGGTGAAGCGCTTGCAAGTGTCGTGCTTGACAGTATTAAAGATGTACCAGCATTCTTAAAAGGTTAAGACACTAAGTCTCTTTTACTTAGATATAAGTGTTATTCACTATATAAAGATGAGGAACGCAGTATGAAAGCATTGTTGATAGCATCTCTATGTACGGTAGCGTTATTCGGATGCTCTAAATCAGCAGCTCCTGAGACTGAGAGCGCAGCATCGGACGATCAATTCGTGACTTATCAATGTGAGTCTGACGCTTCATTTAAGGTCGCTTACCTTGGTGATGAAAAAGCGGTATTACGTTTGCCAGAGAATGAATATCGCCTCACTCAAATAGCGGCAGGTTCAGGAACGAAGTACATCTTAGATGATGGAACCTCTGAACTGATCAATAGCGTAACTTTACGCACTAAAGGTGACAATGCCCGTCTAGAACTTGGTCGTGTTATCTATAAAAACTGCCGAAAGTAGGTCATAGTTAGCGACTAGGATTTACAAACAGTTAAGTGAGGGAGTTCGCCCTCACTTTTTCTTTCTCTTCCCTTTAACGTCAGACTTTTTATGAGCAAAAAACTCACTATTCTCGATATTGCTAAGCTGTCCGGTGTTGGTAAGTCTACCGTATCTCGCGTTCTGACCAATGATCCCAAAGTAAAACCAGAAACCCGTGAAAGAGTGGAAAGAGTAATTCAAGAATCAGGGTACACGCCTTCGAAGTCTGCACAGTCGATGCGTGGTGGCAGTCAAAAAGTCATCGGTGTCATCATTTCACGTCTGGACTCTCCTTCTGAAAACAAAGCGGTAAGTACGATGCTGGCCGAGTTGTATCGAGCGGATTACGATGTCGTGATCATGGAAAGCCAGCTAGATAGAGAAAAAGCCAATGAGCATCTGCAGGTTCTCAAGCGTCGCAATGTAGACGGCATCATTGTATTCGGTTTTACTGACTGTGATATTCCTGCCATTGAAGCTTGGGAACATAAAGCGGTGGTGATTGCTCTGGATACCGAGAATGTGACGTCGATTAACTATGATAACCAACAGGTGATCAATAGTGCGTTAACGCATCTAGCAGAGCAGGGGATCTTTGAGGTTGGTTTCATTGGCGTTGATCCTAGCGACAAATCAACAGGTGAACTGCGTCTTAAGGCCTATCTAGATTGGTGTGAAAGCGCTGGAGTGATTGCCAACTACCGTACTGGCCAACTTCATCATGAAAGTGCTTATCAGCTGGTGGATGAGGTACTAACCCCTAACACCCAAGCTATAGTCTGTGCTAGTGACACATTGGCTCTTGGTGTGATCAAACGTCTGCAAGAGCGACAACGTGAAGATGTGGTCGTCACCGGCGTTGGTGGTAATGATCTTCTCTCTTTCCTATTCCCACGAGTATTTAGCATTGATCCTGGTTACCAATCTGCAGGTAAACTGGCTGCTAATCTATTGATCTCTCAGCTTTTAGGCAATTCAGATATCTCTCATCACACTCAATCTCCGATTCTATAATCCACTCAATTAAGCGAAATTGAACCGCTTAGATTAAAATTAGAGTGTGATCTCTTTCAATTAATGGGACTGTTCCCATTTCAATTTATCATTCACGTGGGCATTATAATGACTGTGATTGGGAATGTTCCCATTAATCTAAATTCGAGTGGTTATCGCTGCATGGTTTAGGTGAGTAATTGAATGAAACCAGGGTGGGGTAGTATGAGTAAGATAGCGAAGCAAGACGTTGCGCGTCTTATCGAGTTAGTCGGTGGTAAAGAAAACATTGCAAGTGTCAGCCACTGTCTGACTCGACTGCGTTTCGTATTGAACGATACAGAGCAGGCAAACAAAGCTGAACTCGAAAAATTGAAGCTTGTAAAAGGCTGCTTTACTAACGCAGGTCAATTCCAAGTTGTGATTGGCACTGAAGTTGATGAAGTGTACGCACTTCTGATTGAACAGACAGGTAAAGAGGCATCATCAAAAGATGAGGCGAAGCTGGCTGCCCGTCAAAATATGAACTTCCTTGAGCGTGGTATATCCCATTTAGCCGAAATTTTCGTACCACTGCTGCCTGCCATCATTACTGGTGGTTTGATTCTTGGTTTCCGTAATGTGATTGGCGACATTCGCATGTTCGACGGCAAAACCTTGGTTGAGATAAGCCAATTCTGGGCTACCGTTCATTCTTTCTTGTGGTTGATTGGCGAAGCGATTTTCTTCTTTCTACCGGTTGGTGTGTGTTGGGCGACGGTTAAGAAACTCGGCGGAACCCCTATTTTGGGTATCACGCTCGGTGTAACTTTAGTTTCACCACAACTCATGAATGCATACATGATAGGTAAATCGGTACCTGAGGTGTGGGACTTTGGTTTGTTCGTGATTGAGAAAGTCGGTTATCAAGCTCAGGTGATCCCTGCGATGTTAGCGGGCGTGGCTCTGGCTTTCATTGAGACCAACCTTAAGCGCATTGTACCTTCTTATCTGTACCTAGTTGTCGTGCCATTTGTCTCGATCATCTTGTCTGTGATTCTGGCTCACGCCTTTATTGGTCCATTTGGTCGTATGTTGGGTGATGGTGTGGCATTCGCTGCCAAAGTGGCAATGACAGGTGACTTCGCGATTCTTGGTTCAGTGGTCTTTGGCTTCCTATACGCACCTTTGGTTATCACGGGCATTCACCACACAACCAACGCTGTGGACTTACAACTGATGCAAGACTTAGGTGGCACACCAATCTGGCCTTTGATTGCGCTATCAAACATTGCACAAGCTTCAGCGGTTGTCGGCATCATCATTTTGAGTAAGCGCGAAGGCGAACGAGACATCTCGGTACCTGCGGCAATCTCTGCGTACTTGGGTGTGACGGAACCAGCGATGTACGGCATCAACCTTAAATACAAATTCCCAATGCTGAGCGCAATGATCGGCAGTGCCGCAGCGGCTGCAATCTGTGGTAGTGCAGGTGTGATGGCGAATGGTATCGGTGTTGGTGGCTTGCCGGGCATCTTATCGATTCAGCCTCAATATTGGTCGATTTACTTAGTTGCGATGCTGGTGGCGGTTGTATTGCCGATAACGCTGACATTGTTCTTCTATAAACGAGCACAGATGAAAGGCGAGCTAGAAACCGCCAACGCGTAACGCATTTAATAAGCGATGACTTCAAGTAAGTCATCGCTTTTTCCCTTATTTATAGCTTTTTCTTTTAGTTATAACGGCTATTCGACCATGTGAGCATGGTGATTTTTTATTTATATTTTCTGGTAAGTGAGTGTTAGAGATGGCGATGACTGAGCATGATGAAAGTTGGTGGAAAACCGCAACTATCTATCAAATCTACCCAAAGAGCTTTTGTGACAGTGGTAGCAAAGGTACTGGCGATATTAAAGGGATCATTTCGAAACTGGATTACCTTAAACATTTTAGCGTGGATGCGATTTGGCTAACCCCAGTTTACGCGTCACCCATGATCGACAATGGTTATGATATCTCCGACTACTACGCGATTAACCCTCAATTCGGCACCATGGAAGACTTCGACCTGTTACTGTCTGAAGCGCACCAACGTGGCATCCGTATCGTGATGGATATCGTGGTAAACCATACTTCAACCGAGCATGCATGGTTCCAGTCTGCATTGGGTGACAAAAACAGCCCATATCGCGACTACTACATCTGGAAAGACCCAGTAAACGGTCAAGCACCAACTAACTGGCAGTCTAAGTTTGGTGGTAATGCATGGGAAATGGATGAGGCTACTGGTCAATATTTCCTACACCTATTCGCGAAAGAGCAGGCCGACCTTAACTGGGAAAACCCGGTTGTACGCGAAGAAGTGAAAGACGTTATCAGTTTCTGGGCTGAGAAGGGCGTTGATGGTTTCCGCTTGGATGTAATCAACCTGATTTCGAAACAGCAAGATTTCCCTAATGATGATATCGGTGATGGTCGTCGTTTTTACACTGACGGCCCGCGTGTACACGAATATCTGAAAGAGATCAGCGAAGCGGTATTCCAGAAATACGGTAGCGTGACAGTAGGCGAGATGTCTTCAACAACACTGGAGCACTGTCAGCAGTACTCAAATATTGATAACAGCGAGTTATCGATGGTGTTTAATTTCCATCACCTCAAGGTGGATTACACCAATGGTGAGAAGTGGACTAGTGCGCCGTTTGATTTCTTACAGCTAAAATCGATCTTCAACCATTGGCAAACAGGTCTGAATGGTAAGGGGTGGGGAGCACTGTTTTGGTGTAACCATGACCAACCGAGAGTCGTGAGTCGCTTGGGTAACGATCAACAATATCGTGTTGAATCGGCTAAAATGTTGGCTGCTTCTGTGCACATGATGCAAGGCACACCTTATATCTATCAAGGTGAAGAGATTGGCATGACCAACCCAGGTTACACCGAGATCAGCCAGTATCGTGATGTTGAGAGTACCAATATGTACGACATCATGGTGAACCGTGATGGTGTGGCGCATCAAGATATGATGGCGATTTTAGCGCAGAAATCTCGTGATAATTCTCGTACACCAATGCAATGGAACAGTGAGCCTTACGCCGGATTCTCACAAGCTCAACCATGGCTTGATGTGGCTAATAACTACACTGAAATCAACGCCGAGCAAGCGTTGGAAGATAAAGACTCTGTATTTTACTTCTACAAGGCTTTGATTGAGTTACGTAAACAGCTACCGGTGATTACGGATGGCAGCTATCAAGATCTATTGCCTGAGCATTCATCTGTATTTGCGTATGTTCGTGAGAGTGAAGGGCAAACTCTACTGTGCATTAATAACTATTATGGTGAAGAGGCTGAATGCGTTTTACCTGAACGTTTTGAGATGGCGAAGGTTAAGAGCTTGTTGTCTAATTATCAAGTGAGCGAGAGTTTAGTGGCGTCTCATCATCAAGTTTTGCGACCTTACGAGACTCGTATTCTCTTGATTGAAGATTAGCCTTGTTTCTATTTCTATTTCTATAAGCCTAATTCTATTCCCCTTAAGAATTAGGTTGTTAAAAAGGCTTTGGAGTGCTCCCCAAAGCCTTTTTTAGTTATGCCTGGATTATCGTGCCAGGTCTGCTTGCGAGAAGCTAGAGCATAAATTGCCTGTCACGACAGAGTTGGTAATGAATGCTAGGACGCGTAATTCACCGAGTAGCGAGTTGGTTTGTGGTTCATTGCCAATACGATGTTCAATACTGCGGTGCCTAATACAGATACGGCAATCACCCAAGGTGATACAAAGAAGAACGATGCAAATAGAATACAAGCATCAATGCCCATCTGAGTTTTTCCTACCGAGATACCGTAGCGGTCTTGGATAAACAAACACAATACGTTGAAGCCACCGAGGCTTGAGCGATGACGGAATAGGATAAGCATACCTAAGCCCATTAACAGACCACCGGCAACAGCACAGTAGATCTCGTTATGAACTTCTAGCGAGATCACTAAGTATAAATGATCAGCAAACACCGAGACTAAAGCGCCAGCAATTGCACTGCTAATGGCAAAGCTACGACCAAATCGTTTCCAAGCTAATAAATAGAATGGACAGTTGGCAACAAAGTACAAAATACCAAAGGTTACAGGTAAGAATTGACTCAAAAGCAGAGCCAAGCCAGTAGTACCACCGGTAAGCAGATTTGCTGACTGCAAAAAGAAGACGCCTAACGCCACCAAAAACGTGCCAGTAAGAATGGCTACCCAATCTTCTTTACGTGAGTGTTTTTCCATCGTTTTTATAATTACCTAACCAATAAAGGCGTGCATAGTAGAGAAAAACCTTAGCTTTCGGTAGCTTGAGGTGCAAAATTAAGGTAAACCTATGTAATCTGCGTTTTACAGGGTGTAAAGCGTAAAATTGACAGTAAGCGTCATCTTTGGTTGGATAAGCTCAATAACCATGATGAATCTTATTTGTGATTATGAAAAAACTGCATGATAAAATTGCAATTAGCTCTTTCTGACCTAGATCAAATTATGTAGAATGCGTCACATCAAAACGGTGACGGAAACGTTTGCTTTCGGTCGTTGTGTGGTTTTTTTGAAACTTTCAGTACAATCTGAGTCAGGAGATACAGATGCTTAAGCGTGACATGAACATTGCTGATTACGATGCGGACCTATTCGCAGCTATCCAAGAAGAAACTCTTCGTCAGGAAGAGCACATCGAACTTATCGCTTCAGAAAACTACACAAGCCCACGTGTAATGGAAGCTCAAGGTTCTCAACTTACAAACAAATACGCTGAAGGCTACCCTGGTAAGCGTTACTACGGTGGTTGTGAGTTCGTAGATAAAGTTGAAACTCTAGCAATCGAACGTGCATGTGAATTGTTTGGCGCTCAATACGCGAACGTACAACCTCACTCAGGTTCTCAAGCAAACAACGCTGTATACATGGCACTACTGAATGCTGGCGATACTGTTCTAGGTATGAGCCTAGCGCACGGTGGTCATCTAACTCACGGTTCTCCTGTAAACTTCTCTGGTAAGCTTTACAACATCATCCCTTACGGTATCGATGAAGCAGGTCAAATCGATTACGAAGAGATGGAAGCGCTAGCTATCGAGCACAAACCTAAGATGATCATTGGTGGTTTCTCAGCTTATTCTCAAGTTTGTGATTGGGCGCGCATGCGTGAAATCGCTGACAAAGTAGGTGCTTACTTCTTTGTAGATATGGCTCACGTTGCCGGTCTAATCGCTGCAGGCGTTTACCCGAACCCAGTTCCACACGCTCACGTTGTAACAACTACAACGCACAAAACGCTTGCTGGTCCTCGTGGTGGTCTTATCCTTTCTAACGAAGGCGAAGATCTTTACAAGAAACTAAACTCAGCAGTATTCCCTGGTGGCCAAGGTGGCCCTCTAATGCACGTTATCGCTGGTAAAGCAGTAGCGTTCAAAGAAGCTCTAGAACCAGAATTCAAAGAATACCAAGCTCGCGTAGTTGCTAACGCAAAAGCAATGGTTGCTGAATTCCTAGCACGCGGTTACAACATCGTTTCAGGTTCTACAGAGAACCACCTGTTCCTAGTTGACCTAATCGACAAAGACATCACAGGTAAAGAAGCTGATGCAGCACTAGGTTCAGCTAACATCACAGTTAACAAGAACTCAGTACCAAACGATCCACGTAGCCCGTTCGTTACTTCTGGTATCCGTATCGGTTCTCCCTCTATCACTCGTCGCGGTTTCTCTGAAGCAGACGCGAAAGAGCTAGCAGGTTGGATGTGTGACATCCTAGATAACATGGGTGATGAGTCTGTTATCGAAGCAACTAAAGCGAAAGTACTAGAGATCTGTAAGCGTCTACCTGTTTATGCTTAATTTTTCTGCGTAGTAATTTGAACTTCGTTGTCGAGCATGCTTACTTACATCCGTAAGCTCCGCGTGCTCTCCTAGAGTTTCAAACGACTACTTTGAAAATGATTTTAAAGGCTCCTTTTGGGGAGCTTTTTTGTATCTGTAGGTATGAGAGTTAAGTTATCTGAGAATACAGAAAGGCGGGTACTAAAAAGGGCTAATGCTTTCGCATTAACCCTTTGTTGTTTTCTGGTATCAGCTTTACTTTTTGATGCTAAGTAGGGTGCCTGACTTACACTTGAAAGAGTAGTAGTGACGGCTTTCGTTGAATTTACCTAAGCCTTCGCCATCACAATAGTCGATGTTGATATCGCGCATGATTTCTAGCGTATCTTCACTGTTTAAGGCAAATTTAGAGCCGTCAGAGCAGACGATACGTACTCTTTCATCATGGCTTACAGAGTAGATATCGACTTCAGTATTACACAGCTCAAAAGAGGCTTCACGGAAGTTGTCTTGCTGAGTGTTTGAAGCACAACCTGCGGTAAATACGGCTGCGATAACGGCTAAAAGTCCGAGTCTTTTCATTGTTAGTCCTTCGATATCATCGAATTTAGTGATGAGTTTTATATGCTGTTTGCAGTAGCCTATACAACAACACGCTTTGATTCAAGGATCGTTGTTTGACTCTAGGCTATAAAAATATAGGCGAAAACAGATAATTTCTAATAAGTTTATTCGTCTTTGACCTATTATGTACCCGGCTAAAAAATGAAAAAAGACCAACACAGAGGTTGGCCTTTCAAAATCAAGCTTGTTCTAAATGATTATCTAAACTGTTTGGCTTCCGGAAGAAACTCAAAACCGGCAGACGCAAGTTTCGCGATCAATGCCGCTTTGTCGATTTCGTAGAAGTTAACTACTCGATCTAAATCACCACCGAAGTCGTCACGTAGCTTCATGTTGACGATGCTCATCAACATCACAGGGTCCATCTTTTCAAAGTTAGCGAGGTTCATATTAGTCCTCGAAATCTGAGATCAGTAGATTCGCTGCGGCAAATGCAGCACGATCTCTTGCTTCTTTAGGAAGAGATTCATCTGCAGCAAGGTCGTTCAATGTTTTTACCGCGCAGGTGATCGCTTTAGGGATGTAGCCTTGGTCGCCACTGCCAATTTGAGAATACAGTTCACGCACCAAATCACAACAATCGTATACTTTCATTTTTATACCTAACCAAATGATAACTGATCTCAATATACACATAGAGATAAGCAAAAACAAAGTGGATCTGACTAAGTTCAGAGTTAGTTTGTTCTTGCTCAATATCTCATTCTGTTGATGCTCAATGTATCACTTTGCTAACTTGTTACTTAGCGTGATATTTACTGATGCGCCTGATAATTACCGCTTAACTAAAGATCTGCTGTTCAAGCTGATGAGTGACTTCATCAGCTAAGTTGAGCTGCTTTGCTAACTCTTTGAGGTAAGCCTTTTCCATAAAGTTCTGCTCATCCGCTACAATCAAAGAGGCTAAGTAGATCTCACTCGCTTGTTGAGGTGACGTTGCTAATTGAGCTATTTCACTTGGGTCGAGTGGCTTGTGCAGTTCTTCAGACACCAATTTGGTCAGCTGATAATCGGCGCCCATGTTTTCGACCGCTTGCTCGATCTTTGCCATCTCTTCTTCATCAACATGCCCGTCGGCTTTGGACGCGGCAATCATCGATCTTAGAATTAGTACGCTATGGTTTGAATCGTTCTCATCAAATTGAGCCTGTTCGACATTGGGTGTTTGACCTTGTTTAGACTGGTAATCGTTGTAGACCTTATAAGCGAGGGCACCCAGTGCAGCTGCGCCACCAATACCAGCGGCTTTCTTACCCATTTTCTTGGTTTTCTTAGAGCCCATTAACGCACCTAAGAGTCCGCCGCCCACTGCGCCTGCGCCGAAGGCTCCGAGCGTGCTTTTGTTGATATTCTTACCACTGCCACCTTGAGTTAGGCCACCTAAACTCGAAGAGCCTTGGGAAAGCTTCTGAGTACCTTGTTTAACGAGATCTGACTTAAGTGCTTGGTTAAGTAAGCTTTTGATATCCATCGATACCTCCAATGTAATCGTGTCTAAAGAGTTGATGAACCCAATATACGGATTTAAAGATGAACAGGGGATTAACTTACGTTATTTACTCTACCGATAAACAGAAGGGAGTTTGAAGAGAAACGACAGGCACAAAAAAAGGCCACCTAATGGTAGCCTTTCAATGTTTATCTAGCGAGTAATCGGATTACTAAGCTAGTTGAGCTGTAAGGTGCTCGATAACCGTGTCCATAGCGATTGCTTCTTTATCACCAGTACGACGGTTTTTGTATTCGAAGTTACCTTCGTCCATGCTGCGATCACCGATAACGATAGTGTGAGGGATACCCACTAGCTCGATATCTTTAAACATAACACCTGGGCGCTCTTTACGGTCATCGAATAGTACTTCGATTCCCATAGCCGTTAATTCAGCGTATAGCTTCTCAGCTGCTTCTTTAACGCGCTCAGATTTGTGCATGTTCATTGGTACGATAGCAACTTGGAATGGTGCTAGTGCGTCTGGCCAAGTGATACCGAACTTATCGTGGTTTTGTTCGATAGCTGATGCAACAACACGTGAAACACCGATACCGTAACAACCCATTTCTAGGATCACGCTCTTACCATCAGGGCCAAGCACGTTACAGTTCATTGCTTTAGAGTAAGTATTACCTAGCTGGAAGATGTGACCAACTTCGATACCGCGCTTAAGCTGGATAGTACCTTGACCACATGGGCTTAGGTCGCCTTCAACAACGTTACGTAGGTCTTCAACTTGAGCAAGCTCAACGTCACGACCCCAGTTAATACCGAAGTAGTGCTTACCGTCTACGTTTGCGCCAGCGCCGAAGTCACTCATTACAGCAACAGAGCGGTCAACGATGAAAGGTAGTTCTAGGCCAACAGGGCCAAGTGAACCAGGACCTGCACCAACAAGTGCACGGATTTCTTCTTCAGAAGCCATCTCTAGTGGAGAAGCGACTTGTGGAAGGTTTTCTGCTTTCACTTCGTTAAGCTCGTGATCACCACGGATAATAAGTGCGATGATGTCTGCGTCTACTTCATCAGAAGCTTTAACGAATAGAGTCTTAACTGTCTTCTCGATTGCTAGACCGTGTTGCTCTACAAGTTCTGCGATTGTTTTTGCGTTTGGCGTATCAACCAGTTCCATCTCTTGAGTAGGCGCTGCCGCTTCAGTAGCTGGAGCTAGTGCTTCTGCTTTCTCGATGTTCGCTGCGTAATCTGATTCAGAAGAGAATGCGATTAGGTCTTCGCCGCTTTCAGCAAGCACGTGGAACTCTTGAGAGCCACTGCCGCCGATTGCGCCAGAGTCTGCCAATACTGGACGGTACTCAAGCCCCATGCGGTCGAATGCCTTACAGTAAGCATCGTGCATCGCTTGGTAAGACTTTTCTAAGCCTTCTTTGTCGATATCAAAGCTGTACGCATCCATCATAGAGAATTCACGTGCACGCATTACGCCAAAACGAGGGCGGCGTTCATCACGGAATTTAGTCTGGATTTGGTACAGGTTTAGAGGAAGCTGTTTGTAAGAGCTGATCTCGTTGCGTACTAGGCTTGTCACTACTTCTTCAGCTGTTGGGCTAAGAACGAATGGACGAGAGTGACGGTCTGTGAAACGAAGTAGCTCAGGACCCATCTTTTCAGAACGGCCAGTCTCTTCCCAAAGCTCAAACGGTTGAACTACGGGCATCAAGATTTCAACGGCACCTGCATTATCGATCTCTTGGCGAACGATATTTTCGACTTTACGCAGTACACGTAGACCAGTAGGTAGCCAAGTATATAAACCTGAAGCTAGCTTACGGATCATACCTGCACGTAGCATCAGCTGGTGGCTGATAACTTCTGCGTCGTTTGGAGTCTCTTTCAGAGTAGAAAGAAGGTAGTTACTGGTACGCATTCTATGGTATCCGTTTCATCATTGATAAAAGAAAATTTGCTATGGTTAATGACGACAGCAAATCTGATATAGCCGCATATAATATCAGCCTATTTGGGATCTCAAAAGCGTTCAATGTCAGTTACATTGATGAAAAGCGTTTCAACAACGAATTTCACGTTAAGATCGAACAAATTTACCGCATATTCCTTGTTGTCAGGTTTACCTTTCTTATAGGCTGGGCGAGGATCTTGGCCTAGTACTTCTTTGATTACCTGAATGATATGGTGTGCCTGCGGGTGACCAGACAGCTTATTTTGGGCTTGTTGTGAGAAGTTCACATCTAACACTTCAGGTTCATCGGCGGCAAACCCTCCTAGTGCATCGGGAATTGAATCTGAGTAGGGGATATAAGGTTTGATGTCGATGATCGGTGTGCCGTCAACGAGATCAACACTGCCCAAGTCCAACCAAGTTTGTCCCTTTTCTTGAGATACACCTTTGAGTTCAACTGCAGACATACCAATTCCATTCGGTCTGAATGTAGCACGAGACGCGAAGACACCGATGCGTTCATTGCCGCCAAGTCGAGGTGGCCTAACGGTTGGTTTCCATCCTGCTTCAAGGTTCTTATCGAATAAAAACAATAACCACACATGGCTAAATTGTTCAATGTCACGAACAGACTCAAGGCAGTTCGCTGCTTCAACTAGCCTGACTCTTGAGGCAGAAGTGGGTACTAACCTAGGCTGCCTTGGCACAGCGAACTTCTCTTTATAAGGAGACTCAATAAAGCCAATAGGTTCAATGGAGTACATGAGTGGACGTTCTCTAATTACGATCTATGGTGGAAAAATATCATAAAATCGCTTGTTTTTCTTTTGATAATAATTATCATTTGGGACGTTATAACATATCAATTTGATTATTTAGGGAAATACAATGAAACCGAATATCCACCCGGATTACCGCACAGTGGTGTTCCACGACACTAGTGTTGATGAGTACTTCTTGATTGGCTCAACGTTGAAAACAGAGCGTACTATCGAATGGGAAGATGGTAATACTTACCCCTATTTCACGATTGAAGTGTCTGCAAAATCGCATCCTTTCTATACAGGTAAACAGAGAGTGCTACATAAAGAGGGACGTGTTGCTAACTTTACTCGTCGTTTTGGTCAATTAGGTAAGGGAGCTAAATAATGAAAGTTGTTAAATCACTTAAAAGTGCGAAAAGCCGTCACCCAGATTGCCAAATAGTAAAGCGTAGAGGCCGTCTCTATGTCATCTGTAAATCCAACCCGAGATTCAAAGCGGTTCAAAAATAGTCAGTCAATTTGATGTGACATGAGTGTAAAAACGAAGGGAAAGTCAAACTTCATTCATTTGTCTGTTTTTCTTTTCCTTCGAGAGGAACTTTGCAGGAGAGTATGTGTTCATTTAGCGTACGATGTTTCTTATTTGTCACTTTATCAATAACTTACAAGTGCAGGTATAAATCGAATGAATGTATCCATACCAATTATAAATCTAACTTTTGTGTTTTAATTGGAGTTATTTGCTAATTTTTTGTTTTTATTAAGTTAATAAGAATGATTTGTTACACACTTTGTAACATTTACGATTTCTAATTAACCCTTTTGTCGAGTAATCTGCGCGGGCAATTTAAACATCTTTGTCACAATTGCACAGGAATCACTACAAGGAGGGAACTGATGAGTTCATCAGCTTCAATAAAAAACAATTCGCCTAAAAAACCTATTTTTACTCGCTTTTTAGATGGCGTTGAATATTTGGGGAACCTATTACCCCACCCAATCACTCTTTTCGCAATCTTCTGCTTAGCAATCCTCGTTACTTCAGGTATTGCTGGTTACTTCGAAGTGTCTGTTATGGACCCTCGACCAGAAGGTGCTAAAGGTCGTGCTGCTGACGGCATGATCCACGTTGTAAGTCTGCTTAACGCAGAAGGTTTACAACTTATTGTGACTAACTTAGTTAAGAACTTTGTTGGTTTTGCTCCACTAGGTACTGTACTTGTTGCTATGCTTGGTGTAGCGATTGCTGAACACTCAGGTCTACTATCTGCTGCAATGCGTGGCATGGTAATGGGTGCTTCTAAGCGCATGGTTACAGTAACGGTTGTGTTTGCAGGTATTATCTCTAATACAGCATCAGAGCTTGGCTATGTGGTACTTATTCCACTAGCAGCAATGCTTTTCCATTCTTTAGGTCGTCACCCTCTTGCTGGTCTTGCTGCGGCATTCGCTGGTGTGTCAGGTGGTTATTCTGCAAACTTACTTATCGGTACGGTTGATCCACTGCTTTCTGGTATTACAGAGACAGCGGCACAGATGATAGACCCGTCTTACACGGTTGGTCCTGAGTCAAACTGGTACTTCATGTTTGTTTCTACTTTCTTCATCGCGATTACTGGTGCATTTGTAACTGAGAAGATTGTTGAACCTAAGTTAGGCAAATACAACGACGAAGAAGCTTCTGAAGATTTATCAAATGATTCGATGGGCAGACTGACGGATGTTGAGAAGAAAGGTCTAAAACTAGCAGGTATTGCTGTATTGGCTGTTTCTGCACTTCTCGCGTGGACTATCGTTCCAGCTGACGGTGTTCTACGTTCAGCGTCTGGTACGGTTTCGGGTTCTCCATTCCTGAAGAGTATTGTTGCGTTTATCTTTGTATTCTTCGCTATTCCTGGTTTTGTTTACGGTAAAGTTACTGGTTCAATGAAGAACGATCGTGACGTGATCAATGCGATGGCAACGTCTATGTCTTCAATGGGCATGTACATTGTTCTTGTATTCTTTGCTGCACAGTTTGTTGCTTTCTTTAAGTGGACTAACTTTGGTCAAGTAATCGCTGTTGGTGGCGCTAGCTTCTTACAAGATATCGGTCTTACTGGCCCAATGTTGTTCTTCGCGTTTATCCTAATGTGCGGCTTCATTAACCTAATGATCGGTTCGGCTTCTGCTCAGTGGGCAGTAACAGCACCTATCTTTGTACCTATGCTAATGCTTGTTGGTTACGCACCAGAAACGATTCAAGCAGCTTACCGTATCGGTGACTCAACGACGAACATCATTACACCAATGATGAGCTACTTCGGTCTTATCCTTGCCGTAGCAACTCGCTACATGAAGAACCTTGGTATCGGTACACTGATCGCGACAATGTTGCCATACTCAATCTGCTTTATGTTCGGTTGGAGCATCTTGTTCTACCTATGGGTGTTCGTATTTGGTCTTCCAGTAGGCCCAGGTGCAGCAACGTTCTACACGCCGTAGTAACGTTAGTACAAGTCATATTGTTCGATTTTAAAGCCTGCCTCGTGCAGGTTTTTTTTGATCGAAAGTATGGTGTACCAATCACGGAGAGTGATCTGAAAGAGTGTAGAAAAGGGGATGATTTTAAAAGAAGAGATGGTGACAAGATGGATAATCAATACCCCGTTAAAGTAACAAGTAACAAGAACGGAGTATGTCGACAAATATATCTACAGGTTCACAGTTATGGCTATGAACGAATATCAATATTTCTTAATGATTAACGCTTTGCTAGCAGGCGATCGAGGTGGTTTGCGAACTCACGACGGTCGGTTTGAGAAAGGGCGCTTGGTCCACCCGTTTGGATGCCGCTTGAACGCATGGTATCCATAAAGTCACGAATGTTGAGGCGCGCTTTGATGGTTTCTTTGGTGTAGAGCTCGCCACGAGAGCTGAGTGCTTGACCACCTTTGGTGATCACTTCATCGGCGAGAGGGATATCGGATGTAATCACGAGATCACCGGGTTCAGTGCGTTTTACGATTTCATCATCTGCAATATCAAATCCGCTCGGCACTTGAATTGAGTGGATGTTATTGCGTTTAGGAACGGGAACCAAATGGTTTGCCACAAAGGTACATTCAACCCCAGTGCGCTCAGTTGCGCGTACGATTGTTTCTCGGATAACCTTAGGACAAGCGTCCGCATCAACCCATATTTTCATAGTGTTCTATTTCTCTGTTAGCTTATTTATCTGTCAACGTACTGCTCGGTTAACTTATTGTTCAGTTAACTTATTACTCAGTTAATTTGGCTTCAAGCGTGGCAACACGAGCAGTAAGTTCTAGGATTTGCTTTTCCAGTTGGCTAACACGATCGAGTGCTGGCTCTTCTTGTGTCGCGACTTCAACTTTAGGAACGCGATTCGCGCTTTTCCAGCTCTTGATAGTTGTGATTAAAGCGGGCATCGGAACCGATGTACTCATACGAGCTTTCACTAACGCAACGGTCGGCTCTTTACCTTGTGCTTGCAGTCCTTCAAGCACTGATTTCAACTCTTCAGACACATCTTTTGTCAGCATGTTGACCTCCATTTTTAGTCTTTGGTCATTTTACTCGCTCCGGTGGATGATAGCGAATCATAAAACATCCCATGGCTTGTGAGAGATCTCTTACAAAGGCTGTGAGATAACACGAATACATCGCTAGAGAGATTGAGGTGCATATGATTAAGTGGTTGATTTTTTGTTGTTTTATATAATTAACAACTTTTATGAATTCAAAGTGTGATGCAAATCTATTGTCCCAAATCGTAAATCGCGTAAATTAAACCTTGTCGGAAGGATTCTGACACGGAACAGGAAAGCACCAAGGATTTGGTTATCTTCAGGATGAAGATTTGGTTACTTAGGATTGAGTAGTCAAGCATGGAGCGTAAGGACATTGTAGGGATACAGTCAGTTAACAGGAAGTTAGCTGCAACGGAATGACAATGGACACCTTTAGGATTAAAGGGTTGGATTAGCATCAGGACGATGTAAAGGACACCGCTCACGGAACAAGTGATGTGCGCTAACTAGGATTGTTAGCTTTCAGGATGATTGGACACCGCTAGGACGGCGAAGTAAAGGAAAGAGCTGAAGGATTACAGCCACTATTATGGATGATGCATGGAGCATTAATTAGTAGCCGGACTGCTGCGAGTAAGACCCTAGCCCTGACACTTCGGTGTCGGGGCTTTTCTTTATCTGAGGCTTATCTTCTATCTAGGGGGCTCTTTAATTCAGGAGCTTTTATGTAAGATCGCGACATCCGCTTTTCTGCTAATGGTCAACACAAGGAGTGTTTTATGACGATAGCAACCTCAAGAACGCTGTTGGTACCTTATACCGAACAGCTACAACACGACTTTATCAAGTTGAATTGCTGCCCCGTTAATCGTTCTGAAATGAATGGGCCGCACTCTATTGCCTCTGCGAAGCTCTTATTTCAAGAGATACTGCAAGACAACGTCGGCTTCTGCCGCGCTATCATCCACAACCAAACCCGTGAATATCTTGGACATGTCTTTATTTCATCAGAAGAGGGTAGGCATGAGCTTGGCTTTATTTTGGATAAAGAGTATTGGAATCACGGCTTTGCTAGTGAGGTGCTAAAACCATTTTTAAGTTTGGTGTGTTTTGAAGAGCGCCTAACGAATGTTGTTGCGACTGTGAATATCGGCCACAACCCATCGATTAAGTTATTAGAAAAACTAGGATTTGAATTTAAGGAAACCAAACAAGATTCGTTTGGCCCTTATCATGAATATAGCTATAACGCGCACTGCGACGTTACATTCTATGAGGCTGTAGCTCAAACTGCATAGAGCGGAAGCCAACCATGGTCAGTTTACCTTGGTATAGGTCATCACCTAACGCTGAAAATTCAAATTGGTACACAGTATGCCAGCGCCAAATAGTGGTTAACTCATGGCGCATCTTAAGCTTATGACCACTGAAAGCGACACTTAATAATTGTAGGTCTAGCTCTTTACACTTTCTCGCAATGGCAGCCTTCGCAAGCTCGGATTGCCTGCGCTGCTGCCAAAACAGAAAGCAAAAGAAGCACAGAAACAAAATAGCCAATAAGTTATCTATCATTTAATCCATACTTCCTTTTTTATCTCTTCATTCCAATTGTGATAGCTGCGCATTTTGATGAGCTACAGAGTGTATCTCTTTGTGAGCTTATTTAGCTTTGGCCGCTTGTTGCAGTTCGACCAGTGCGTTTGCAAGTTCTGGTGATGGGTTTGAGTTCAGTAGCGGTAAAAATACCATTCTCAGAGTTGGAATCATTACTAAATCTGCAAATAACTGATTGAACAAGTTTTGGTTCCCCGTTTGTGCGAGGCGCAACAAGAATTGCTCAGCTATCGCTGGATCTTGTAGTGCGTGCCAACTGCGACCAGCCAAACCAATTAACACCTCTTGGTGGCTTAAGCGTGGACTAGCGAGAACTTGGTTAATGATGTTATTCGCGATCCCTTGTTCTGCACCGGAAAGGGCACGAACCAAAGCTGAAAGTAAGAACAAATCAGGCTCTTTGCTTGCGATTTCATTCTCTGCAAGTTCTTGTAAGCGTTGCGCGAGTTTGTCATTGATTTGTGTATGCTCAAGCGCACCTAACGTCGCGTATAGCGGTTCTGATGGCAGCTTATTGATGGCTTTACGAATCGCAACACCGTTTTGTTGGCTGCCTAGGCGAGCACACATGTCTGTGATGCCTTGTAGTCCAACCGTTTTCCAGTTATCCCAACCAAGCTCACCCGTGAAGTAATGCTGAGCGTGCTCGTAATATTGGCTCGTCGCAAGGTCTAAACCTGCTCTTACTTGGCTATGGAATACGGCCATTTTGTCTTCAGAAGGTTTGAAGGTATAAGGGTTGTTTGACAGCTTTTGTTGTTGCTCTTCGCTGATATCACCGTTCAAACGCGTGCCCATTGCTTCGATAACAAACTTAAGAAAATTCCCCACATCTCCTTGATGCAGTAGGCCTCTTTCATCGAGTTTGAATTTTAGGAACCAGATCCAAGGCTGCTTGTGTTCGTTCCAGTAGCTAATCGCTAAGTGAGCTTGTTTTTGAAGTGGAAACGGGTATGGCTGTTTCCCCTGCTCAACATCAGAGAATAGGGTGTTGTCGATCTTCTGAATGCGACGACCGAGGTCGTAGATATCGTATTGGCAACCGCTATTCTTTAGCAACTGAGTGAGCGTGTGAATCGTTTCCATAGTAATAAAGCTCCTAACTTTCTTTCCTAAATAGATGGTACTCTATGCCCCAATTTCAAGGTCACTAGATAAATAACTTGGTGAAAAATGACAGCAGCCACAAAGTTACCTCTTTTACTTCAACAATTAGAACAACAAATGCGCCAATGTTCTCTATGGAGTGCTCTTCCGCCTTCGGATGAAGCTCTGGCGAGCGTTGAACCTTTCGCGATTGATTCGCTACAACCTGAAGAGTGGTTGCAGTGGATCTTCATCGTTAAGATCAATGCAATGATGGATGCCCAAATGAGCCTACCTAAAGGCTTTGCTATTCATCCTTATTTTGGCGAAGTGTGGAAAAATGAGGCAGAGAAAGCGGAATTGCTAGTGACGATTCAGAGCATTGATGAGGTATGCGTGTAATGTTAGAGATCATTTATCAAGATGAGTATTTTGTCGCGGTGAATAAGCCTGCGGGTATGCTAGTGCATCGCTCATGGTTGGATAAACACGAGACTCAATTTGTTATGCAGACTCTGCGCGACCAAATTGGTCAGCATGTCTTTCCTCTGCATCGTTTAGACCGTCCAACGTCTGGCGTATTGGTGTTTGCACTGTCGAGTGAGGTTGCCTCTGAGGTGATGCCGATGTTCGCCAACAATGAGATGCAAAAAACCTATCATGCGATTGTGCGTGGTTGGATAGAAGAGGGCGATACGCTCGATTACGCACTCAAGGTCGAGTTGGATAAGATCGCCGATAAGTTCGCGAAAGAAGATAAAGAACCACAAGAGGCCGTCACCGTTTACGAGCCGTTAGCGAAAGTCGAAGTGCCGTATTCAACAGGTCGTTTTCCTACCAGTCGTTACTGTTTAGTTGAGATGATGCCAAAGACAGGGCGTAAACATCAGCTGCGTCGTCACATGGCTCACCTAAGACACCCAATCGTTGGCGATACTTCGCATGGTGATGGTAAGCATAACCGACTGTTTCGTGATGATTTAGACTCACACCGTCTGTTGCTGCATGCTTCTGAATTGCGTTTCATTCATCCTTTCACTAAAAAAGAGTTAGTGATGAAGGCCAGCCTAGATGAAACTTGGTTAAGGTTGTTTGAAACCTTTGAGTGGGATACTCACTTAATCGATGCTCAAACTAGCTTGTCGAAGTAAGTCACGCGTGTTTAAGCAATCGCGAGTCTAAGTGAATAGAGAAAATAGAATAAAAAAAGGGCTGATAGTGATATCAGCCCTTTTTGATGTCTGTGCGACCTTCACGGCATAACTAATGTTGGTTAGTTAATAGTTAATCGCTGACAGTTTATCGCGGGATCATTTTAGCTTTTCTAGATCAGCCTCGATCTCTGCGATCTTGCTTGATACCACTTTTTCTAGATGGCGTAAGTCAGTAAGGATCTTCTGCTTCACATCCACCTCAGACGTTGGTGCCGGTTTGGTGATCTTGTTGAGTTCATCAATCACAAGAGTGAGGTTGCGGTTAATCTCTGTCACTTCTTTGTATTGATTATTGCCGCCGCTAACAAGCACACTTTTTACTTGTCGTGGGTACTTAAACTTAACGCTTTTCGCGAACAGTTCACCTTTCTGCTTACGAAAGTAAATCTTCAGGATATCTTTGTGCGCTTCTTGGCGAAGGGAGTAACGTTCAATCTGTTTAGGTTCGTGGATACCTAAGCCAGTGAGGTTTGGATACATAAGCGACCTCTAGGTTATGAATGTAATACTTTTATGTAATTGACTTGATCAATGTAGCAGCCTAACGACGAGCTAGATAGTTGATATCTGTGAATTGATTGTAAGTTGTGGGCAAGATCGCTCTCTACCTTTACCCACACTTATTTGGCTATTAAAGCAGCTCCTAGAGCTAAACTTGTTTCCTAGTCACAACTTACTTCTAGCTCTAAATTAGCTTTCTAAGGCGCGAGTTCCGAAACGTGCTCAGTTAATCTTTCTCTTAAGGCTTGTTCTTGTTCTTCAGACAACCTTCCTCCCGCGTCACTGGTCAGAATAAACAAATCTTCTGCACGTTCGCCGATGGTGGTAATTTTAGCGCCGTGCAAATTGATGTCTAACTCAGCAAAGGTTGCACCGACTTGAGCCAACAACCCTGGAGTATCAAGAGCTCTCAACTCCATCAAGGTGCGCTTCTTGCTCTTAGTTGGTAGGAACTCAACCCGAGTTTTTACCTTGAAATGCTGTAAGTTTCGAGGCGTGCGACGTGTCTTAATCTTAGTTGGACGGCCATCCGCCAGAACATGAGTTAGATGTTTCGCAACGGCTTTGTGTCTTGCTTCATCAATCGCTTCACCGTGCTGATCCAGTACGATAAAGGTATCCAAAACGTGGCCATCTTTACTGACCATGACTTGTGCGTCATGAACGTTAAAGTTGCGTCTATCGAGCTCGGCAACCACGGTCGCAAAAAGTGCCGCTTGGTCTTTACAGTAAACGAATACCTCTGTGCCGCCACGTGTCGCTTTTTGGCTGATAAGCACTAAAGGTTGACTCGGATCTTCTAAGCGAAGTAAGTGTTCACAGTGCCATGCGATTTGAGAGTGTGTATGACGCAAGAAATAGTCAGCTTTGAAACGCTGCCACAACACCTCAATTTCACGAGCCGTGAAACCTTCTTTACGCAGCAGTGCTGATGCCATTTGTTGATTGTGACGAATACGGTCTCGAACATCGACTGGGTTTTCCAAGCCTCGGCGCAGTGCTCGCTGCGTAGAATGGAATAACTCTGCGAGTAGGGTACGTTTCCAGCTGTTCCATAGTTCCGGGTTGGTTGCACAGATATCAGCGACAGTTAAGCAAACCAGCAGCTCTAGTGACTCTTCATCGCGAACTTTTTTGGCGAATTCGGTAATCACATCCGGATCGTAGATATCACGGCGCTGAGCGGTCACTGACATCAATAGGTGATTTTGTACCAACCACGCGACTTGTTTAGCTTCAGGCTTCGATAGCCCGTGTTCAATACAGAAAGAGTAAGCTTCAATAGCGCCGATCTCGGAATGGTCTCCACCACGGCCTTTGCCGATATCGTGGAAGATAGCCGCCAGGATCAGGAGTTCTTTCTTCTGTACGCGTGGATAGACTTCACAACAGATAGGGTGCTTATCGTGGTTTTCGATCTGACTAAAGCGATTGATGTGCTTGAGCAGACGGATACTGTGTTCATCAACGGTGTAAACGTGGAACAGATCAAACTGCATTTGGCCGACAATTTGACTCCACTGTGGCAAATAGGCCGAGAGCACGCCCAATTTATGCATCAAGCTAAAGGCTTTGTGCAGTGCGTTGGGGTGGCGAACCAAATCCATGAACTTGTCACGTGCTTCAGGAATGGTATGCAGAAAGCGGTTCAATCGGCGACGTGCCGTACGCAGTTGTCGTAAGGTTGGCGGACTCACCCCTTCGATAGACGAATCATTAGCGATATGGATAAACATATCGAGAATCGTTTCTGGTCGCGCTTGGAATAGGGCTGGCTTACGCGCTTCGATCAATGAACCACGACGTTGGAAGTCATTGTCGAGAATCTCGGCTTCTTGTGTTTGACCACCGTTAATGATTGCTTGGTCAAACAGCTTAAGCAGCATCTTGTTGAGCTCAGCTACACGACGAAGTGTTCGGTAGAACTCCTTCATCATCATTTCTACGCCGCGATTGCCCTCACCAGTGTAACCAAGGTGTTCGGCTACTTGAGCTTGGTGCGCAAAGGTAAGTCGGTTGTCATAACGGCGCAGCTCTATGTGCAGTGCAAAGCGAACTCGCCATAAGAAGTCTTGGCACTCCACTAGTTCACGATATTCCGCGTCGGTAAGAAAGCCATACTTGCTCATTTCTAACAAAGAAGTCGCACCGAAGTGGCGACGTGCTACCCAACTTAGGGTGTGGATGTCTCTGAGCCCGCCCGGAGTTGATTTGATATCCGGTTCTAGATTGTAAGTCGTGTCGTGATAACGAGCGTGACGCTCTCTCTGTTCTTGAATCTTCGCCTTGTAGAAGGTCTCACTTGGCCAAAATGAATCGGAATGAATCTTTAGCTTTAACTCTTGAAAGGTGTCTTCGCTTCCGCATAGTAAACGTGACTCTTGCAAATTGGTCGCAACGGTTAAATCATCGATGCCGATCTCAAGACACTCGGCAATGGTACGGACTGCGTGGCCGACTTCTAACTTCAAATCCCACAGTAGGGTTATGAATTGACTGACTTTCTCACCTAGTGCTGGTGGCAGTGTTTTTTGCGAGACGATGAGAATATCAATATCGGATAAAGGGTGTAGTTCACCACGGCCATAGCCGCCGACAGCGACCAGTGCGATATGCGGCAGTTTGCTAAATCCAAAATGATTCCATAAACGATTGAGAAGCAAATCCATGTATTCGGAGCGCAGCAGAACCAAATCGGTAACTGGATGATGATTTAGAAATTCACTCTTTTGATACTGCGTGAAGATTTCGAGCTGATTTTTTAATTCGCAGATTTCAAGTTGTTCGTCATTGAACGTAATAGGGCATTGATAAGGCATAGTCTGCTATCCGTGCAAGCAAGTGAGAATAGTAAACAATTTAACAGAAGCTGATGCAAAATCGAAATTGAGTGGATAAAAAAATATCCTCGGCAATGCGAGGATATTTTCAAAAGTCTGAGGTGCTCTGTTTGTTGAACTAAGCGTTCTTCATGATACGTGGAATCGTATCGTCGCTGCGTAGTGTTAGGACTTCACAACCTGTCTCAGTTACAACCAGTGTGTGTTCCCACTGTGCAGAGTTCTTGCTGTCTGCTGTGTACACTGTCCAGCTATCTTCGTCATCTAGACGGCAACCAAATTTACCAGCATTGATCATTGGCTCGATTGTGAAACACATGCCTGCTTTTAGCACTGTGCGATCGCTGTTTTTGTAGTGAACGACTTGTGGATCTTCGTGGAACTCAGAACCAATGCCGTGACCACAGTAATCTTTTACAATAGAGAACTTAGCGCGTGGGTTATTCTTGTTGTTTGTCTTGATGTACTTCTCGATAGCAGTACCAACTTGGCCAAGCTGAACGCCTGGTTTAACCTGACGCATGCCTTCGTAAAGTGCTTCTTGAGCAACCATGCATAGACGTTTGTTTGCTGGTGACACTTCACCCACAAGGAACATTTTAGATGTGTCACCATGGTAACCTTGCGGACGAGTGCTTAGGTCTGCATTTTCGTCATCAGGAACAATCACAGTGATATCAACGTTTAGAATGTCGCCATCTTTCAATACTGCAGGTTTGAATTGACCTGTGCTACCAGTCTCATCTTGTGATGCTGGAATACCGTGGCATACAATGTGGTTGATAGACGTACAGATAGACTTAGGGAAACCGTGATAATCAAGTGGTGCTGAGTATGCGCCTCTCTCTAGAGCGTACTCGTGACAGATTTGGTTAAGCTCTTCTGTCGTTGTACCCACTTGGATGTGAGGTTCAATCATCTCTAAAATTTCAGAAGCCAGCTTGCCGGCTACGCGCATTTTTTCAATTTCTTCAGCAGTTTTAATTTTTACAGCCATTGCATATCTCTTAATTTGGTAGCACCTAAGTGTGCATATTGGGGCTATTCTAGCAGTGCTGCATTTTAGCGCAACATTCCCATATCCATACAATGCTGGTGGATACTACTAACTTAAGCCGATATTGCTCTGTAAGACGATGCTGAATCGATTTGATTAGGCCGCGATTTATCGGTGAAATCCGCTAATAGGGTTCAGTATAGCAGTCGCCATTTTTAGATTTTTTTCTAGCCATAGATAGACAAAATATGGTATAAAGCGCGCCGGACATCAGGACTGTTTTCTCTAATTGGCGAAACAAGCTTTGTGTCCACTAA
Source organism: Vibrio sp. SNU_ST1 (assembly GCF_030563405.1). Lineage (NCBI taxonomy): Bacteria > Pseudomonadati > Pseudomonadota > Gammaproteobacteria > Vibrionales > Vibrionaceae > Vibrio > Vibrio sp. SNU_ST1. The sequence continues at coordinate 2,437,883 of NZ_CP130748.1, read as the reverse complement.
CTTATTTCTTTAAATCACACACATTCCGACACATGTTCCGGGGTGCCTCAACAACACAGATAACGGCTGAAAAGTGGTTAGTTGTTAGGGGTCGGATTCATGGGGGATGTGGAGGCCTAACCCCATAGAGGATTTTAAAATGGCAACTGTATCAATGCGCGATATGCTTAAAGCTGGTGTTCACTTCGGTCACCAAACTCGTTACTGGAACCCAAAAATGAAGCCATTCATCTTTGGTGCTCGTAACAAAGTACATATCATCAACCTAGAAAAAACTGTACCAATGTTCAACGACGCTCTAGCTGAAATCGCTAAAGTTGGCGAGAAGAAAGGTAAAGTTCTTTTTGTTGGTACTAAGCGCGCTGCATCTGAAGCTGTTAAAGAAGCTGCTATCAACAGCAACCAGTTCTACGTTAACAACCGCTGGTTAGGCGGTATGCTAACGAACTACAAAACTGTTCGTCAATCTATCAAGCGTCTGAAAGAACTTGAAGCGCAAGCTCAAGACGGTACTTTCGACAAGCTTACTAAGAAAGAAGCTCTAATGCGCACTCGTGAAATGGAGAAGCTAGAGAAGTCTCTTGGTGGTATCAAGAACATGGGCGGCCTTCCAGACGCTCTATTCGTTATCGATGCTGATCACGAACACATCGCAGTTAAAGAAGCAAACAACCTAGGTATCCCAGTTTACGCTGTAGTTGATACTAACTCTAACCCAGACGGTGTTGACTTCGTTATCCCTGGTAACGATGATGCAATCCGTGCAGTACAGCTTTACCTAAACGCTGCTGCAGACGCGGTTAAAGAAGGTCGTAACAAAGATGTTGCTGCTGTAGCTGCTGAAAAAGACGGTTTTGTAGAAGCTGAATAATAGCGGCTCTGAGCCATATTTAGTTCATATTAAGCGGTCATAATCGATGGCTTAAGAACTGAATACAGTCAATATCAGGGGCCAATTAATTAGGCCCCTGTTTTTTATCTTTTTTAGAATTTACTGAGGAATAGAGAATGGCAACTGTAACTGCAGCTCTAGTTAAAGAACTTCGTGAACGCACAGCTGCGGGCATGATGGAATGTAAAAAAGCGCTTGTTGCTGCTGAAGGCGACATCGAGCTAGCAATTGAAAACATGCGTAAATCTGGCGCAGCGAAAGCAGCTAAAAAAGCTGGTAACGTTGCTGCTGAAGGCGCAATCATCATTAAAGAAGAAGCTGGCGTTGCTGCTCTTCTTGAAGTGAACTGCCAAACTGACTTCGTAGCTAAAGATGCAGGTTTCCTTGCATTCGCTAACGAAGTTGCTGAAGTTGCTCTAGCTGAACGTCTAGACATCGTTGCACTTCAAGCTAAGTTTGAAGACGCACGTATCGCTCTAGTAACTAAGATCGGTGAGAACATCAGCATCCGTCGTGTTGAGCTTGTTGAAGGTGTTGCACTAGCTTCTTACCGTCACGGCGAGAAAATCGGTGTTGTTGTTGCTGGTGAAGGCGAAGCTGAAACGCTTAAGCACATCGCTATGCACGTTGCTGCTTCTAAGCCTGAGTACGTTAACCCATCTGACGTACCTGCTGACGTAGTAGAAAAAGAAAAAGCTGTTCAAGTTGAAATCGCTATGAACGAAGGCAAGCCACAAGAGATCGCTGAGAAAATGGTTATCGGCCGTATGAAGAAATTCACGGGCGAAGTATCTCTTACTGGTCAAGCTTTCATCATGGAACCTAAGAAAACTGTTGCTGATATTCTTAAAGAGAAAGGCGCATCAGTTACTACCTTCGTTCGTTTAGAAGTTGGTGAAGGTATCGAGAAAGCAGCTGAAATGAGCTTCGCAGACGAAGTTGCAGCGGTACAAAAAGGTTAATCCTTAGCGTATTGTTTGAAAAGAGACCGTGGCAAATGCTGCGGTCTTTTTATGAATAATGAATTATTTCCGACTTTTAGCTGTTATGAATGCAAACTGAGCTCTTCAGTTTTTATCCATGACTGTTAATCATCAACTCTTTGGAAGGTAAGCTCCATGACTACGAACCCTAAACCAGCGTATCAACGTATTCTGTTAAAACTTAGCGGTGAAGCGCTACAAGGCGAAGAAGGTTTTGGTATTGACCCAACGATCCTTGATCGTATGGCTCAAGAAGTAAAAGAATTAGTTGAACTAGGCGTTCAAGTTGGTGTTGTTATCGGTGGTGGTAACCTATTCCGTGGCGCAGGCCTAGCAGAAGCGGGTATGAACCGTGTTGTTGGTGACCATATGGGGATGCTTGCAACGGTAATGAACGGCCTTGCTATGCGTGATGCTCTGCACCGTGCTTATGTAAACGCACGTGTAATGTCTGCAATTCCTCTTAAAGGTGTATGTGACGACTACAACTGGGCAGATGCAATCAGCCAACTACGTCAAGGTCGTGTTGTGATCTTCTCTGCAGGTACTGGTAACCCATTCTTTACTACAGACTCTGCTGCATGTTTACGCGGTATCGAAATCGAAGCCGACGTAGTTCTAAAAGCAACAAAAGTAGATGGTGTATTTACTGCTGACCCAGTAGCAAACCCAGACGCAGAGTTGTATGATACGTTGTCTTACAACACAATTCTTGAGAAAGAATTGAAAGTAATGGACTTGGCCGCATTTACGCTAGCACGTGACCACAAAATGCCAATCCGTGTATTTAACATGAATAAGCCAGGCGCACTACGTCGCGTGGTTATGGGTGAAACTGAAGGTACATTAATCAGCGACGCTGACTAATTTTTCGGGCTTACTGAAGTATAATGCTTCGGTAAGCTTATCCTTATCACTCCAAATAAAAAGCTTTCTTGAAGAAAGAACATAATCAAGGTGAAATTGTGATTAACGAAATCAAAAAAGACGCTCAAGAGCGCATGGTAAAAAGTGTTGATGCACTAAAAAACAGCCTACAAAAAATCCGTACAGGCCGAGCTCACCCGAGCCTACTCTCTGGTCTTACCGTTGAGTACTACGGCGCACCAACGCCTTTGACTCAAGTAGCTAACGTTATTGCTGAAGACGCACGTACACTAGCAATTACAGTGTTTGATAAAACACTAACTCCTCTTGTTGAAAAAGCAATCATGACTTCTGACCTAGGCTTAAACCCTATGTCTGCAGGTACGGTTATTCGCGTTCCACTTCCACCGCTTACGGAAGAGCGTCGTAAAGACTTAGTTAAAATCGTTCGTGGTGAAGCTGAAGGTGGCCGTGTTGCTATCCGTAACATCCGTCGTGACGCGAATGGCGATCTAAAAGCGCTTCTTAAAGACAAAGAAATTTCAGAAGACGAAGATCGTAAAGCACAAGACGAAATTCAAAAGCTAACTGACGCTGCGGTTAAGAACGTAGACGAAGTTCTAGCAGTTAAAGAAAAAGAGTTGATGGAAGTTTAATTTTCCATATTCTTTTCTTTCAGGAAAAACGCTGTACTCACGGTGCAGCGTTTTTTTATGCTATTCTGTTCGACTATTAGAATTTGATTCACTCTTTTATGCATAATTCTCAAGCGTTCACAGACTCTCTTCCTAAACATATTGCTATCATTATGGATGGTAATGGTCGCTGGGCAAAAGCTCAGGGTAAGCCTCGCGTCTTTGGTCATAAAAATGGCGTTCAAGCCGTTCGAAAAACCATATCTTCAGCAGCCAGACTTGGCATTAAAGCCGTAACTCTTTTTGCGTTTAGCAGTGAGAATTGGCGTCGTCCTGAAGAAGAAGTCGGCATCTTGATGGAACTGTTTATTTCAGTGTTGTCGAGTGAAGTAAAAAAGCTTCATAAAAATAATCTACAACTTCGTGTTATTGGTGATAAAAGTCGTTTCAATGATCGACTACAAAAGAAGATAGAAGAAGCGGAAGCTTTGACTAGCACTAATACCGGTATGGTTATTAACATTGCGGCTAACTACGGCGGTAAGTGGGATATCCAGCAAGCGATGACTTCGATTGCTCAACAGGTTAAGTCTGGCGATATTAATGTAGAAGACATTGATGAAGCTATGATTACACAGCACCTGACTATGGCAGATATTCCAGAAGTCGATTTACTTATCCGCACCAGTGGCGAGTGCCGCATTAGTAACTTTATGCTTTGGCAATTGGCTTACGCCGAAATGTATTTCACTGAACAATTCTGGCCAGACTTTAATGAAGATAGCTTAGTAGAAGCTGTGACTTGGTTTGTAAACCGCGAGCGTCGTTTTGGATGCACCGGTGAGCAAATTAAAGCTCTGATGGACAGTTAATAAGGATTTTTTTGGTTTGAAACAACGAATTATTACGGCGTTGATTTTAGCTCCCCTAGTTATTCTAGGTATTTTCGAGTTATCACTTCCCACGTTTATTCTTTCACTAGCAGTAATCTCGCTATTGGGTTTTTGGGAGTGGACTCAGTTTGTTGAAAGCAAATCACGTTATTTAGCGTTGATTCCAACAGTTGTGGTAAGTGCTGCAAGTTTTGCTTTTATACCTTTTGATGCATTTAGTCTTAATAACTTATCGAGTGTTCACTACGCCATTCTAACGATTGGTTCAATTTGGTGGGTAATCGCGAGTGGTATGGCAGTGACTTATCCTAAGTCTATGCCTGCATGGAAAGACTCATCCATTCTTCGTCACGCATTTGGCGTGCTGACTTTGCTACCATTCTTCTGGAGTGTGGTTATCCTGCGTGCTAACGGTATCGATGTTGATCCTTACCACGGTGCAAAATTGGTGATGTTCGTTTGCTTGCTTGTTTGGGCTGCGGACAGTGGTGCTTACTTTTCAGGAAAGAGCTTTGGCAAGCGCAAAATGGCCCCTGCAGTGAGTCCTAATAAGACGATTGAAGGTCTTATTGGTGGCATCATTACAGCAGTGATCATGGCCTGGATCTTTGCCGACTTGTTTGATATCCAATTCACAAGTCCTCTCCACATGATTGTTATTACTCTTGTGACCGTCGTTATTTCTGTTCTTGGTGATCTTGTTGAAAGCATGTTTAAGCGTGTTTCTGGGGTGAAAGACAGCAGTAATCTTATTCCTGGTCATGGTGGTATACTTGATAGAATAGATAGCTTAACGGCTGCATTCCCTGTCTTTGCTCTGCTTTATTTAGCATTCTAATAAAAAAGGGCAGTGATTCTGCCCTTTATTACATTTCTACGGTCATATGTGATGCGAAATCTAACTATCCTTGGCGCTACCGGCTCAATTGGTGCAAGTACACTAAAAGTCGTTGAACAAAACCCAGACCTCTATTCGGTTGTAGCAATGGCTGCTGGCTCGAATGTTGAAAAGATGCTGGCGTTAGTTGAAAAGTGGCAACCAAGCTATGTTGCTATGGCTTGCCCTGATGCAGCATCTAAGCTGACAGAAGTGTTGTCTGCGAATTACCCAAACATCAAAGTTCTTTCTGGTTCTGAAGGCATGTGTCAGGTCGCTTCTCTAGATGAAGTGGACACGGTAATGGCTGCTATTGTGGGTGCGGCAGGTTTGCTTCCTACGATGTCTGCGGTTAAGGCTGGTAAGCGCATCTTGCTGGCTAACAAAGAAGCGTTGGTGATGTCTGGACAGTTGTTTATCGACGCCGTAGAGAAGTACGGTGCTGAACTGCTTCCTGTCGACAGCGAGCATAATGCTATCTTTCAATGCTTACCTCAGAATGTGCAAACCAAGCTAGGCCGTTGTGACCTTGAAGAAAATGGTATCAATCATATCCTTTTGACAGGCTCTGGTGGCCCTTTTCGCTATACGGATGTTGCAGAGTTAGATTCGGTCACACCTGAGAGAGCGATTGCACACCCAAACTGGTCAATGGGCCCTAAGATCTCTGTCGATTCAGCAACCATGATGAATAAAGGCTTAGAGTACATTGAGGCTAAGTGGCTATTTAATGCCTCTCAAGAGCAACTCAAAGTCATTATCCACCCTCAGTCTGTGATTCATTCTATGGTTCAGTACAAGGATGGCTCGGTGCTCGCTCAAATGGGCGAACCCGATATGGCAACGCCAATCGCTTTGACGATGTCTTATCCTGAACGTACAGAAGCGGGTGTTAAGCCTCTGGATTTCACCAAAGTGGGCGAGCTTACCTTCTTAGAGCCTGATTTAACTCGTTACCCATGTTTGAGATTAGCCATTGAGGCGTGCTATTTGGGTCAGCATGCAACAACAGCGATTAATGCGGCAAACGAAATTGCAGTCGATGCTTTCTTGAACAATCAAGTGAAGTTTACCGATATTGCTATCATTAACGAGCATGTTATGAACAAAGTATGTGAACAACATAACTCTGAGGGCTTAGATAGCTTGGAAAGCCTTCTCGAGCTCGATAATATGTCTCGTCAAATAGCCATTCAATTTATAAAAGAGCAGCTAGCATGAGTGGAATTCTGTGGAACTTCGCATCCTTTATTGTAGCGCTTGGTATTCTGGTCGCTGTTCATGAATTTGGACACTTTTGGGTTGCTCGTCGCTGCGGTGTGAAAGTAGAAAAATTCTCGATTGGTTTTGGTAAATCGATCTGGAGTAAAGTTGGCCGTGACGGAACGGAATACAGCTTGTCAGTCATTCCATTGGGCGGCTACGTTAAGATGCTTGATGGCCGTGTTGACGACCTTTCTGAAGATGAACAGCAATACGCTTTTGACAAAAAGCCATTGTGGAAACGCACGGCGATAGTGGGTGCTGGTCCAGCGTTCAACTTTATCTTTGCCGTTTTTGCGTATTGGTTAGTATTTTTAATCGGTGTGCCGGCAGTTAAGCCTGTGATTGGCGAGGTAACACCTCAATCTATCGTGGCACAAGCCGGAATTGAAACTGGAATGGAACTTAAATCTATTTCAGGAATCAAAACCGCAGATTGGGAATCAGTAAACTTGGGTTTGATATCACATATTGGTGATGAGTCCATGACTGTAACTGTTTCTTCTCAAGACGACATCGGCTTTGAACAACAGATAACATTGGATATTTCTGACTGGTCGTTTAACCCAGAAACTGAGTCAGCAATGACAACGCTTGGTTTTAGACCGTATTCTCCAGAGATATCGACAGTGCTCGCTCAAGTAATTGATGACGGTGCTGCCTATTCTGCAGGGCTAGAATCTGGCGACAAAATTGTAGAAATTAATGGTCAGCCTATTGAGCAGTGGAAGTCGGTTGTTGAATTAATCCGTTCACACCCAATGATGCCCTTGGACCTTGTCGTATTACGAAATGGTGTTGAGCGGTCATTGGTTATGACGCCGAATAGTCGCGAATTTTCTGATGGTTCTACAATCGGCTATGCGGGTATTGCTCCCGAAGTCGCAGAATGGCCAGAAGATTATCGCTTTGAGTTACAATTTGGTGTAATTGAGTCTGTAGGAAAAGCATTTGATAAAACAGGTCAAATCATAGGTTTGACGCTGACAATGCTTAAGAAGCTCATCGTTGGTGATGTTGGCTTAAATAACTTGAGTGGCCCAATTTCAATTGCTAAAGGCGCAGGGGCAACCGCCGATTACGGTTTGGTTTACTTCTTAGGTTTTTTAGCTCTGATTAGTGTTAACTTGGGTATTATTAATTTAGTTCCGCTGCCTATGCTTGATGGCGGACATTTGCTCTTTTTCGCTATTGAGGCCGTTACTCGTAAACCTGTACCTGAAAAAGTTCAAGAAATGGGATACAGAGTGGGAGGCGCAATCCTCTTCTCTTTGATGGCTCTGGCAATATTTAATGATTTTACTCGTCTGTGAATGGTTTCTCACAGGCATTGGTAGTAGCAAGGAATAATTAGAATAAGTATGGCGATTAAGCAAATTCTGTTCGCAAGTCTATTGGCCACTAGTGTGGCTGCGAACGGAGCACAAAACTTTGTAGTTCAAGATATCAAGATCGAAGGTTTACAGCGTGTTGCACTTGGTGCAGCTCTACTGAAAATGCCAGTACGTATTGGCGATGAAGTGGATGACGGCGATGTATCTGAGATCATTCGTGCACTGTATGCTTCAGGGAACTTTGAGGACGTTAAAGTCCTTCGCGATGATGATGTTTTAGTTGTTCAAGTCAAAGAACGACCGACCATCGCAAGCATCTCCTTCTCTGGTAATAAAGCGATTAAAGAAGAACAGCTTCAACAGAACCTAGATGCATCTGGTGTTCGTGAAGGTGAAGCCCTTGACCGTACTACGCTGAGTAACATTGAGAAAGGCCTTGAAGATTTTTACTACAGTGTTGGTAAATACAACGCGACAGTAAAAGCCGTAGTGACGCCTCTGCCTCGTAACCGTTCTGACCTTAAGTTTGTGTTTACTGAAGGCGTGTCCGCTAAGATTCAGCAAATTAACTTTATCGGCAACGAAGTTTTCTCTGACGCTGATCTACTTAGTCGTTTCAACTTGAACGTTGATGTTGCATGGTGGAATTTTCTTGCGGATGAAAAATACCAGAAGCAAGTATTAGCAGGTGACATCGAAGCGTTGAAATCTTACTACCTTGACCGTGGTTACCTTAAGTTTAAGGTCGATTCGACTCAGGTTGCGATCTCTCCTGATAAGAAAGGTGTTTACATCACTCTAGGCCTAGATGAAGGCGAAGCTTATACCGTTAAAGATGTCTCTTTCCGTGGTGAACTTATCGGCCGCGAGGCTGACTTTGAAGCGTTAGTACCATTCGAAGATGGCGATACATATAACGGTTCTTCTGTAACGTCTTTAGAAGAGAGCGTAAAACGAATTCTAGGCGAATCTGGCTATGCGTATCCACAAGTTCGTACGATTCCTGAATTTGACGATGAGACCAAAGAAGTGTCGTTGGTTATCAATGTAGAAGCGGGCAGCCGTATCTACGTTCGTGATATTCGATTCACGGGCAACAACTCAACGAAAGATGAAGTACTGCGTCGTGAAATGCGTCAAATGGAAGGCAGTTGGCTGAACTCCAAGTCGATTGATACAGGTAAGAGCCGTCTTAACCGTCTAGGTTTTTTTGAAACGGTTGATGTGCAAACGGTACGTGTTCCTGGCAGTGAAGACCAAGTGGATCTGGTTTACAACGTTAAGGAAGCTAACTCGGGTAGCGTCAACTTCGGTGTTGGCTACGGTACTGAATCGGGTGTCAGCTTCCAGGTCGGTTTACAGCAAGATAACTTTGCAGGTTCAGGTAACCGTGTTGGCGTGAGCGCCATGATGAATGACTACCAAAAGAACGTGAGCTTAGATTACCGTGACCCATACTGGAACCTTGATGGTGTGAGTATGGGAGGGAAAGTCTTCTACAACGAATTTGAAGCCTCTGAAGCGGGTATTGTCGATTATACCAACCAAAGTTATGGTACGAGCTTAACATGGGGTTTCCCTATGGATGAGCTTAACCGTCTCGAGTATGGTTTTGGTTATACGCACAACAAGATCGGCAACGTTCCGACTTATATTCAAGTTGAACAGTTTGCAAGAAGTATCGACCAATACGGTGATGAGCACATCTTAACCGATGACTTCGATATCAATATCTCTTGGACGCGCAACAACCTTAACCGTGGCTTCTTCCCTACTGAAGGTAACCATCAACGTGCTTTCGCGAAAATAACCGTACCCGGCTCGGATGCGAAATACTTCAAAGCGCAATACGATGTAAAACACTACATTCCGTTGACTAAAAAGCATGAGTTCACACTATTGATGCGTGGTCGATTAGGCTATGGTAACGGTTATGGTCAAACGGATGGTAATGATAACTTATTCCCATTCTACGAGAACTACTACGCGGGTGGTTTTACAACACTACGTGGTTTTGGTTCTAACTCAGCTGGTCCAAAAGCTGTTTACGGAAACAGCACGGGTAACAACCCGACGTATAATTCCGCAACTGATGATTCGGTTGGTGGTAATGCGGTTGCTTTGGCTAGCGTAGAGTTAATCGTACCAACACCATTTGCTTCTGATGAAGCGCGCAGTCAGATTCGAACTAGTGTGTTCTTCGATATGGCAAGTGTATGGGATACCGAATTCGTAGACCGTGGCGCACCGAATAGCGGTCAACAGTACTACTACGATTACTCTGACCCAACAAATTACCGTTCATCTTATGGTGCCGCTCTTCAGTGGATGTCACCGATGGGACCATTGGTTTTCTCTCTAGCGAAACCAATCAAAATCTACGAAGGTGATGACGAAGAATTCTTCACATTCACCATTGGTAGAACTTTCTAATCTTTAAAGGACAATATTTTGAAAAATATGATTAAAGCAGCAGGTTTAGGCCTTGTAGTTCTTAGCTCTTCTTTCTTTGCAACAGCGGCTGAAGCTGCGCAAAAAGTAGGCTATGTAAACACTGCACAAGTATTCCAGGCTCTACCTCAGCGTGAAGTTGTTCTTCAAAAAATGCAGGAAGAGTTTAAAGATAAAGCCGCTGAGCTACAGAGTATCCAAGCTGAAGCGAAAACCAAGATTGAAAAGCTTAAGCGTGATGGTGAGCTATTAGGGCCTGATGAAGTAGAGAAACTTCGTATTGAAGTCGGTCAACTAGACAGCAAATACAAAATCAAAGCTCAAGCACTAGAAAAAGCAAGCCAACGTCGTGAAGCACAAGAGAAGCAGAAGCTATTCAAAGTTATTCAAGATGCTGTAACTAAAGTTGCAGAGAAAGAAGGCTACGACATGATCGTTGATATTCAAGCTCTGCAGTACGGCAAGCCAGAATACAACATCTCTGAAAAAGTAATTAAATCACTGAAATAAGTTTTATGAAGAATCTGACCTTAGCCGAATTGGCAACGATTACCGGTGGAGAGCTACACGGAGACGGTACAGTTACCGTTTCGGCAGTCGCTCCTATGGATAAAGCACAAGAAGGTAACATTACGTTCCTTTCTAACGTGAAGTACAGCAAACACCTAGGTGACTGTAAAGCGTCCGCTATTATGGTTAAAGCGAGCGAGCGTGAACTCTGTAAGACCAACGTTATTGTGGTCAGCGACCCTTACGTTGCTTTTGCTAAGGTTGCTCAAGCGCTTGATACCACGCCAGCGCCAGCTGCGGCTATTGCTGATTCTGCTTCAATTTCAGAAGACGCGACCATTGGACAAAATGTGTCTATTGGTGCCAATGCTGTGATTGAAACTGGCGTAGTGCTTGGTGATGACGTCGTTATCGGTGCTGGTTGCTTTATTGGTCAAAATGCAAAAATTGGCGCAGGCACTAAGCTTTGGGCTAACGTAAGTGTTTACCATGAAGTGGTGATTGGCGAAGCATGTTTGATTCAATCTAGTACTGTGATTGGATCCGATGGTTTTGGTTATGCGAACGAGAAAGGTGAGTGGGTTAAGATCCCACAAGTCGGTTCAGTTCGTGTTGGTAATCGTGTAGAAATTGGCGCGTGTACTACCGTTGACCGTGGCGCATTAGATGACACTATCATTGAAGATAACGTTATCTTAGATAATCAACTTCAGATAGCTCATAATGTTCACATCGGATATGGTTCTGCTATTGCAGGTGGTACTATCATCGCCGGCAGCACAACGATAGGTAAGTACTGTATTATTGGTGGCGGTTGTGTGATTAATGGTCATATAGAAATCGTTGACGGCGTTACAATCACCGGTATGGGGATGGTAATGCGCAGTATCACCGAAAAAGGCATGTACTCTTCAGGTATTCCTTTGCAGCCAAATAAAGATTGGCGTAAAACAGCAACGCGAGTTCATCGTATTGATGAAATGAACAAGCGTTTGAAAACCGTTGAAAAACTTATCGAGAAGAGCGCGGAATCATAATTCCAGCATTTCTAATAAAAGGCTCGCGTACAGCGAGTCTTTTTCGTTTATAATCCTTCTCATTAAATAAAGAATATACATAGGAATACGACTTTGACTACTGAACAGACAACGATGAACATTACTGAAATTCAGGAACTATTACCTCATCGCTACCCATTCTTAATGGTTGATCGTGTGACTAGCTTTGAAAAAGAAAAAACACTGACTGCGATTAAGAATGTTTCTGTTAACGAACCTCAGTTCACAGGCCACTTCCCACAACTTCCTGTATTCCCAGGCGTGTTGATCTTAGAAGCAATGGCGCAAGCAACAGGTCTTCTAGCATTTAAATCTTTTGGTGCACCTTCTGGTAATGAGCTTTACTACTTTGCTAGCGTAGATAAAGCGAAGTTCCGCAAGCCAGTAGTGCCAGGTGACCAATTGGTTATCGAAGTTGAGTTCTTAAAAGAACGTCGTGGCATTGCATCGTTCAACGGTGTGGCTAAAGTTGACGGCGTAGTTGTATGTTCAGCTGAACTTAAATGTGCTCGTAGAGAGTTTTAATATGATTCATGAAACAGCGAAAATTCACCCGGCAGCAGTAATCGAAGGTGATGTAACTATCGGTGCTAACGTGACGGTTGGTCCTTTCACTTACATTGCTGGTAACGTGACAATTGGTGACGACACTGAAGTGATGTCGCATGTTGTGATCAAAGGTCACACGACAATTGGTAAGCAAAACCGAATCTTCCCACACGCAGTGATTGGAGAAGAAAACCAAGATAAGAAATACGGTGGTGAAGATACAACTGTTGTGATCGGTGACCGTAATGTGATTCGTGAAGCAGTTCAGATCCACCGAGGTACAACTCAAGACAAAGCTACCACTGTGATTGGCGATGATAACTTACTTTGTGTAAATGCTCACGTAGCGCACGATGTTATTGTTGGTAACCATACTCACATTGGTAATAATGCTATTCTTGGTGGCCACGTAACCGTTGGCGATTATGCTGGCGTTATGGCGCTTTCTGCTATTCACCCATTTTGTTCTATTGGTGCTTACGCTTACATTGGCGGCTGTTCTGCAGTTGTTCAAGATGTACTGCCGTACGTGCTTGCACAGGGTAATCATGCCGCTCCATTCGGCCTCAACCTAGTGGGCTTGAAGCGTAACGGATTTGAGAAACCAGAAATTCGAGCATTACAGAAAGCGTACAAAGAGTTATACCGTTCAGGCAAAACACTTGAAGAAGCGAAAGCTGCTTTAGTTGAAATGGCGAAAGAGTTTGCTTCGGTAACTCCTATGTTAGAAATGTTAGAGAGCTCTGAGCGCGGTATTATTCGTTAATACTTGATGTGGTTATGTACCAATCAATATGAGTATGACAATAGTTACCTCACTAGATTGGTATAACAAAAAGATCGCTACTCGTTAGGCGATCTTTTTTGTTTTAGGCAAGAAGGGAATTAGAAAACTATGGCACAGCAAGAAGCAGCAACCAATAGCTTGGACTTTGTTTCGAATGAACCTCTGCGTGTAGGTATCGTTGTCGGAGAACTCTCTGGTGACACGCTTGGCGAAGGCTTTATTAAAGCGATCAAATCACAATATCCGAATGCTGAATTCGTGGGTATTGGCGGACCAAAAATGAAGGCGCTTGGTTGTGAGTCTCTTTTCGAAATGGAAGAGCTTGCAGTGATGGGGCTTGTAGAAGTGCTTGGTCGTTTACCTCGCTTGCTAAAAGTGAAAGCGGAGCTGGTTAAGTATTTTACTCAAAACCCGCCAGATGTATTCGTCGGTATCGATGCGCCAGACTTTAACCTAAGACTTGAATTAGATCTTAAGAATGCGGGCATTAAGACTGTTCATTATGTCAGCCCTTCAGTATGGGCATGGCGTCCAAAGCGTATCTTTAAAATCGACAAAGCAACCGATCTGGTACTGGCTTTCTTACCATTCGAAAAAGCGTTTTATGATAAATATAACGTTGCTTGTGAATTCGTTGGCCACACGTTGGCTGATACCATTCCACTGAAGCCGAATAAGAAAGAGGCTCGCGAACTTTTAGGTTTAGATCAAGATAAGCCGTGGTTAGCGGTATTGCCAGGTAGCCGTGGTGGTGAAATGAGTTTGATTGCTCAACCATTTATCGAAACTTGTCAGCGCATTAAGCAAAAGTACCCTGATATCAATTTTGTTGTTGCATTGGTTAATGAACAGCGCAAGAAACAATTTACAGAGATTTGGCAATCGACGGCACCTGAACTTGAATTTACCTTGGTAGAAGATACGGCTACCAATGTGATTACTGCTGCTGATTCTGTTTTGTTAGCTTCTGGTACTGTTGCCCTTGAGTGTATGTTGCTGAAACGCCCAATGGTCGTTGGCTACAAGGTCAACAAGCTCACTGGCTATATCGTTAAGAAATTGTCGATCACAGAATTTGTCTCGTTACCGAATATCCTAGCGGGTGAAGAAATCGTAAAAGAACACATTCTTGAAGAGTGTCACCCAGATTACCTTTTCCCATCGGTCGATAAGATGCTTTCAACGGACAACGCGCCACTTATTGAACGCTTTACTGAAATGCATCACTGGATTCGTAAAGATGCTGACACACAGGCGGCTAACGCAGTTCTGAAATTGATCGGTCGAGAGTTTGTTGAATCATAAAGTGCTTCTTTCAAAAGCATTTGCTTAACAGTTACAAAGAGAATTGTCATGGCAGTAAAAGAGAAAAAAGAATTTCCTCCTTTTGAGTATCCTCAAGGCTACCAGTTATTCGCTGGTGTTGATGAAGTGGGGCGTGGGCCGTTAGTTGGTGATGTAGTTACTGCCGCGGTTATCCTCGATCCGAATAACCCAATCGAAGGCTTGAACGATTCAAAAAAACTGTCTGAGAAAAAGCGCCTTGCTCTGCTTCCTGAAATTAAAGAGAAAGCCTTGGCATGGTCTGTGGGTCGTTGTTCCCCACAAGAAATTGATGAGTTGAATATCTTACAAGCGACTATGGTCGCTATGCAGCGTGCTATTGCCGGGCTGAGTGTTCAACCTGATATGGCGCTAATAGATGGAAACAGAGTCCCTGAGCTACCGATGGCCGGTCTGGCTATTGTGAAAGGGGATTTACGGGTGGCTGAAATCAGCGCAGCGTCTATCATCGCTAAAGTGGTTCGTGACCAAGAGATGGAAGAACTTGATAAGCTTCATCCAGAGTTTGGTTTTGCTAAACATAAAGGTTACCCGACAAAAGCGCATTTTGAAGCGATTGAAAAACATGGCGTAACCGAGCATTACCGCAAAAGCTTTAAGCCAGTAAAACGTATTCTTGGCATAGATTAGAGCGAATTGAATATGCTCTATATAGATTAGAGCTTTACGTTGATTAGCGCTTCCTATTGATTGGAGCTTGGCATCGAATAAAGTTGCTTAGTGACGCTAGAAAAAAATAGAATACACACAGTTGTAATCCTAGGCTCAAACCTAGAACTCAGGAAAAATAATGTCAGATCCAAAATTTGTTCACCTACGCGTACACAGTGACTTTTCGATGGTGGATGGCCTATCCAAGGTGCCACCATTAGTTAAAAAAGTCGCTGAAATGGGTATGCCAGCTCTAGCATTGACCGACTTTACCAACCTGTGCGGTTTGGTGAAATTCTACGGTACTGCCCATGGGTGTGGGGTTAAACCAATTATTGGTGCTGACTTCTTGATGCAGTCTCCTGATTTTGGCGATGAATTGACAAAACTCACAGTGATTGCAACGAGTAATAAAGGCTACAACAACCTAACGTTATTAATATCAAAAGCTTACCTTCGTGGCCATGTGCAGCATCAGCCTGTTATTGATAAAGAGTGGCTGATTGAACATGCGGAAGGTCTGATTCTTTTATCGGGTGCAAAAGAAGGTGAGATTGGTAAAGCGTTGCTGAAAGGCAATCGAGAGTTGGTTGCAAGCAGCGTTGAGTTTTACAAAACACATTTCGCAGACCGTTTTTATCTGGAGCTCATTCGAACTGGACGTACGGACGAAGAGTCTTATCTGCACTTTGCGTTGGAACTGGCTGAGCAAGAAGACCTGCCAGTTGTTGCGACCAACGAAGTGGTATTCATTTCTGAAGACTTGTTTGACGCCCATGAAATCCGTGTGGCGATTCACGACGGCTTTACCATGGTTGATCCACGTCGACCAAAAAACTACAGCCCACAGCAGTATCTACGTAGCGAAGAAGAGATGTGTGAGCTGTTCTCAGACATTCCTGAAGCATTAGAGAACAGTGTTGAGATCGCCAAGCGTTGTAACGTGACTGTACGTTTAGGGGAGTACTTCCTACCTAACTTCCCAACGGAAGGTTTAGCGATTGAAGACTTCCTGATCAAAAAATCAGAAGAAGGTCTTGAGCGACGTTTAGCATTCCTGTTTCCTGATGAAAAAGTCAGAGCTGAACGCAGGCCTGAATACGATGAGCGACTTAAAATCGAGCTAGAAGTAGTTAATAACATGGGTTTCCCAGGTTACTTCTTGATCGTAATGGAGTTCATCCAGTGGTCAAAAGATAACGATGTACCAGTAGGCCCTGGTCGTGGTTCTGGTGCCGGTTCTTTGGTGGCTTACGCGCTTGATATCACCGATCTTGATCCACTTGAATATGACTTGCTGTTCGAACGTTTCTTGAACCCAGAACGTGTATCCATGCCCGATTTCGATATCGATTTCTGTATGGATAAACGTGACCAAGTTATTGACCACGTAGCTGAAATGTACGGCCGTGATGCCGTTTCTCAGATCATCACCTTCGGTACTATGGCGGCAAAAGCGGTAATCCGTGACGTTGGTCGTGTGTTAGGCCACCCATTTGGTTTTGTTGACCGAATTTCTAAGCTGGTTCCGCCTGATCCGGGTATGACGCTAGAGAAAGCATTCCTAGCTGAGCCTGCCTTGCCAGAACTCTACGACGGCGATGAAGAAGTTCGTGAGCTGATTGATAAGTGTCGCATCCTTGAAGGTTGTACGCGAAATGCTGGCAAGCACGCGGGTGGTGTTGTTATCTCACCAACCACGATCACTGATTTTGCACCTATCTATGCCGATGCAGAAGGTCATTTCCCGGTAACGCAATTCGATAAGAATGACGTTGAAACCGCCGGCTTGGTTAAGTTTGACTTCTTGGGGCTGCGTACACTGACCATCATCGACTGGGCACTAGGTCTAGTAAACCCTCGCTTGGCGAAAGAGGGGAAAGAGCCGGTTCGTATCGAGTCGATTCCTCTGGATGATCAAGCGTCATTTAACCTATTACAGAATTCAGAAACGACTGCGGTATTCCAACTGGAATCACGCGGTATGAAAGATCTGATCAAGCGTCTGCAACCCGACTGTTTTGAAGATATCATCGCATTGGTGGCCTTGTTCCGTCCGGGCCCTCTGCAATCAGGCATGGTAGATAACTTTATCGACCGTAAACACGGACGAGAGGCAGTATCTTACCCTGATGAAACGTGGCAACACGAGTCGTTAAAAGAAACATTAGAACCGACTTACGGCATCATCCTGTATCAAGAACAGGTAATGCAAATCGCTCAGATCCTGGCGGGTTATACCCTTGGCGGAGCGGATATGTTGCGTCGTGCAATGGGTAAGAAAAAGCCAGAAGAGATGGCAAAGCAGCGCGGTACCTTTAAAGAAGGTGCTGAAGCCAATGGTGTTGATGGCGAACTGTCCATGAAGATCTTTGACTTGGTAGAGAAATTTGCGGGCTACGGCTTCAACAAATCTCACTCTGCAGCATACGCATTGGTTTCTTATCAAACACTATGGCTGAAAACTCACTACCCAGCGGAGTTTATGGCAGCAGTAATGACCGCGGATATGGATAACACCGAAAAGGTTATTGGCCTTGTCGATGAGTGTTTCCGTATGAAGCTCAAGCTTCTTCCACCTGATATCAACTCGGGCCTATACCGCTTTAATGTCGATGAAGATGGTGCGATTGTTTATGGCATTGGAGCGATAAAAGGGGTAGGTGAAGGGCCTATTGAAGCGATCATCGAAGCGCGAGATAAGGGGGGCTACTTTAAAGACTTATTCGACTTCTGTGCTCGTCTTGATTTGAAGAAGGTCAACAAACGTGTTATTGAAAAGTTGATTCTATCTGGAGCCTTAGATAGATTAGGTCCTCACCGGGCGGCGATGATGGCATCTTTGAAAGATGCGGTTAAGGCAGCAAGCCAACATCACCATGCTGAGTCGTTCGGTCAATCTGATATGTTTGGTGTGTTGACCGACGCTCCGGAAGAGGTTGAACACAAGTATACTCAAGTGCCTAAATGGCCTGAAAAGGTTTGGCTTGAAGGTGAACGCGAAACGCTTGGTTTGTATTTAACGGGTCACCCGGTGAATGCCTACATTAAAGAACTTGCGAAATACACCAGCTGTCGCTTGAAAGATGCGACACCGACACGTCGTGATCAGTCTTTAACAATTGCAGGTTTGGTCATTGCTGCTAGGGTAATGACCACGAAGCGCGGAACTCGAATCGGTTTGATGACTCTTGATGACCGATCGGGTCGGATGGAAGTGATGTTGTTCTCTGATGCGCTCGATCGCTACGCAGAATTGCTCGAAAAAGACAAAATTGTGGTCGTTTCTGGACAGGTCAGCTTTGATGATTTCAATGGTGGGCTTAAAATGTCCGCGCGCGAGGTCATGGACTTAGGAAGCGCCCGTGAGAAATATGCTCGTGGGGTGTCGATATCTATCGAGCAATCCCAAATTAACGGTCAATTTTTTGAACGCTTTAGTCAAATCTTAGAACCTTATAGAGCCGGAACGGTCCCAGTCAATGTATACTACCAACGTGCCGACGCTAGAGCGCGGTTAACATTGGGCACAGAATGGCGTGTGACGCCAAGTGATACATTACTAGACGAATTAAAACAGCTGCTTGGAAATAGCCAAGTAGAACTCGAATTTAACTAAAATTTAGCTCTGTAAACGCGGAGCTGAATCAACAAGGATTCATAGATGAGCCTGAACTTTCTAGAATTTGAAAAGCCTATCGCTGAACTTGAAGCAAAAATCGAAGCGCTACGTGACGTTTCGCGTCACGGTGGTGACACAGCGGTAGATCTAGACAAAGAAATCGAACAGCTAGAGAAAAAAAGCTTAGAGCTTAAACAGAAAATCTTTAGTGACTTAGGTGCATGGCAGGTAGCTCAACTTGCTCGTCACCCTCAACGTCCTTACACCAAAGATTATCTGGAGCATGCATTCACAGAGTTTGAAGAGATGGCGGGCGATCGCGCTTACGCTGACGACAAAGCAATTGTGGGTGGTATGGCTCGTCTAAATGGCCGTCCTGTTATGGTTATTGGTCACCAGAAAGGTCGTGAGACTAAAGAGAAAGTGATCCGTAACTTTGGTATGCCAAAGCCTGAAGGTTACCGCAAGGCACTTCGCCTAATGGAAACGGCTGAGCGTTTCAACATGCCTATCATTACTTTCATCGACACAGCGGGTGCATACCCAGGTGTTGGTGCAGAAGAACGTGGCCAATCTGAAGCTATCGCTAAAAACTTAAAAGTGATGGCTGGTCTTTCTGTTCCAGTTATCTGTAACGTTGTTGGTGAAGGCGGTTCTGGTGGTGCACTTGCGATTGGTGTTGGTGACTACGTGAATATGCTTCAGTACTCGACGTACTCAGTAATCTCTCCTGAAGGTTGTGCTTCAATCTTATGGCGTGATTCAGATAAAGCGCCACAAGCGGCTGAAGCGATGGGCCTAGTTGCTCCTCGTCTTAAAGAGCTTGAGCTTATCGATGAAATCATTCCTGAGCCTCTAGGTGGCGCGCACCGCGATCCAATACAGACAGCTCAGAACATGAAAGACATGTTAGTTAAGCAGTTAGAAGAGCTAGAGCAATTTGATAACGAAGCACTTTTAGAGCGTCGTTATCAGCGTCTAATGAGCTACGGTTACTGCTGATAAGCGACCTTAGCAAGGTATAATACCTGCTTTCCGTAACAAGTTGATGAAAGGGTTGGACTCAGTGCCAACCCTTTTTTATTATTAAAACATTCTCCTTTCTCATTAGTACACACGGCTCACTTAACCCCATGACTCACTTAATCGAAACTTTTACCTCTGCATTTCAACAAAGCGATCTCAAACCTCGTCGGTTAGTCGTTGCTTTCAGTGGTGGTGTCGATTCTCGAGTGTTGTTGGAACTTGCCTCTCAATACGCTAAGTCCCATCACATTGAGTGCTGTGCGGTGCACGTTCACCACGGTCTAAGTAAGAATGCTGACCTTTGGGCTGAGCAATGCCAAACATGGTGTGATGCGTCATCGGTTCCTTTAGCTATCGAGCGAGTATCTCTAGATATTAACAGCGGAGAAAGTGTTGAAAAGCTGGCTCGAGATGCTCGTTATGATTCGCTTCAGAAGCACCTTAGTTTTGGTGATGTTCTAATTACGGGTCAACATATTGATGACCAACTTGAAACTTTTTTGTTGGCGTTAAAACGTGGAAGTGGGCCGAAAGGACTCTCTTCTATGGCAAAAGTGATGCCGTTTGGCGAAGCGTTCATTGTGAGACCTCTACTGTCAGTGTCTCGAGTTGATATTGAAGAGTCTGCACGTAGCATGGGCTTAGCTTGGGTGGAAGATGAGAGTAATCAGGATCTGCGCTTTGATCGAAATTTCATTCGTCATCAAGTCACTCCGACGTTGACAGAGCGCTGGCCTAGCTTTCGAGAATCGGTCTGTCGCAGTGCTCAATTATGTGCAGAACAAGAGTCGCTACTCGACGAACTGCTTGAGTCTCACTTACAACAAGCTTTGGGAGGTTGTAACAGTAACAGTAACAGTAACAGTAACAGTCAGAGCTTAAGCATTGATTCGTTATCTCAGCATTCTGATTTGTTACGAGCACGTTTGATCAGAATGTGGCTTAGCCATTGTAATCAACCGATGCCAAGCCAAAAGCAGCTAAAACTTATTTGGGATGAAGTGGCTTGTGCTCAGGCAGACGCCAATCCTAAGCTGGTGTTGAATGATGTTGAGATTAGGCGCTTTAATAATCAGCTCTACTTGGTACAAGACACTAAAGATTTGTCGTACTGGGAAAGTGAAATTTTGATTGATGAGAATTTATTATTGCCTGATGGTTTAGGTGAGATCCATTTGAAAGCGGTGTCGAGTGGTAGTGCATCTAATAACCGAGATGCACAACGGTTTTCCCTTACTAAAGCCAACGGAACCCTACGAGTGATCTTTAATCCTGAAGGAGTGTCGGCTCACCCAGTTGGTCGTGGTCATAGTCGAAAACTCAAGAAGCTTTTTCAGGAATACCAAGTACCTAGCTGGTTAAGACGTAGAACGCCGATATTAATGGATGGCGATCGAGTGATCGCTGTTTTAGGCTTATTCGTAGATAAAAATTACGAAGGTCAAGATTGTGAAGCGCTTTGGAGCAAGTAGAAAAAGTTTGTGTCACAATTCTACGTCACTTAAATAAAAATAATTAATGGAATATGCAATGAAGAAAATTACACTAGGGTTAGTTCTTGGACTTGGGCTATTGAGTGGTAACGCTCTGGCTGGTGATATTACTGCGGGTCAAGCTAAAGCGGCAATCTGTGCGGCTTGTCATGGCGCAGACGGTATCGCAATGATCCCAGGATATCCAAACCTTAAAGGCCAAAACGAGCAATACATCGCTTCATCAATTAAGGCCTATAAGAACGGCCAGCGCACCGGCGGTTTGGCCGCTGTCATGCAGGCTCAAGCTTCAATGCTGAGTGATGAAGACATCGCGAATCTAGCCGCTTACTACGCAAGCCTTAAGTAATACCAATCGTAGTAAATAACTGGTCCCCCTAGCTTGCTAAAACGCTCGATAACTGCGTTAGAATTTTTGATTGTAGAATAACTACTTATCGAAAATTCAGCCTTGTTCTCAAGCTTTTTTCCTACGCTATTTCTGACCACTTACTTACTGTGATTAGTATGAAACCTTCTTAAAGCGCAGATTAAACAAGATGATAAATTTCGAGCCAGAGCTTTAATGCTCTGGCTTTTTTCATTGAATGTTTACTATAGCTAACCGATAATGAGCTATTCGCACAGTTTAAGGGATGAACATGAAAAAGATTGAAGCCATTATCAAGCCATTCAAACTTGATGATGTACGTGAAGCACTTGCAGAAGTGGGCATTACGGGTATGACAGTATCTGAAGTTAAAGGCTTTGGACGTCAAAAAGGTCATACTGAGCTATACCGTGGCGCAGAGTACATGGTCGATTTTTTACCTAAAGTGAAATTGGAAATTGTTGTGACCGACGAAGTGGCTGACCAATGTGTTGATACCATTATCGAAACGGCTCAAACAGGTAAAATTGGTGACGGTAAGATCTTCATTACTGAAGTTGAACGTGTGGTACGTATTCGTACTGGCGAAGAAGACGAAGACGCCGTATAAAAAAACTATTACCTTAAAAGGAGCGTTTATCGCTCCTTTTTCATTTCTGGTAGGGTGCTTTATGTTTAAGAAAACCATGATTGTTATCACGCTATTGATAACGCTTACTGTCGTTAGTTTTCATTTTATCTTCGTGATCCCGAATAAACCCAACTTGATCACTTCTTCTCAAAATACTAGCAACGATATCTATAGCTGCTACCAAAATTCTGCCCCGAAAGCGATTGATGTGTCTGATGGCCTAGGCATTACCGTGTGGAATATCTATAAGCAAAACCGAAATAATTGGCAAAGTGAGTTAAATCAGCTGTCAGCCGGTAGCGATTTAGTTTTGCTGCAAGAAGCGAGTATGACAGAAGGGCTTCGCCAATGGGTAACGAGTGGTCAATGGGGAAGTACTCGAGTTAATGCATTTGAAGCTTTTGAACAAAGTGCAGGCGTACTCAACCTAGCGACGCATCTACCGATTGAAGCTTGTGCTTATACTCATGAAGAACCTTGGCTTCAATTGCCTAAATCTGCACTTTGGTCTCGCTATTTGCTAAGTAATGGCGAAGAACTGGCTGTGATTAATATCCATGCGGTGAACTTTACCTTTGGTACGGAAGATTACGAGGCTCAGCTCAAGAGCTTAACCGACAATCTCCAAAAGTATCGTGGGCCTGTTATTTTTGCTGGGGATTTTAACAGTTGGAGTGAAGCTCGCTTTGCTGTATTGAAAGATGCGTTGGAACAGGTAGGTTTGACGGAAGTGGCTTTTGAACCAGATAACCGTACACAGTTTATGACAGGGTTGGTGCTCGATCATGTGTTCTATCGAGGGTTAGAAGTAGACAAAGCAAAAGCGCCCATTACGGACGCCTCTGATCATAACCCTATGCGAGTGACCTTTAAGGTTAAATAGTAAGAAGCTATTTGCTATTCACCATTCAGACTGTGGTTACTTTGGGTAATAAGCAGTGGAATAAATAGGCTAGTGAATTTTCACTAGCCTTCTTTTTATCTATTCAGCTTAAAAAATCAAAATGTAGAGAGCCCAGATTAGGTAATAGCCAACCCATGGCAAACCAGAGATGACCAGTGCCTGACCACGCTCAAACTCAGTCCAAGTTAATACTGCTGCATAACCCAATACAATGTACCAAGGCAACAACAGTGGTAATGAGCTGGCAAATTGCGACCAATCATTGGTTAGTGGTAACTTGATTAAGCCGTTTAAGCTGTTCAAGTCGGCCGCGTAGCTCATCACATGCCCGTGCTTGAGTATCAAGCTTGCGTAGCTTGCTACATCGCCTAGAACGGCAGGGAATATCACTACCGATGCGGCTGCAAACCATCGCCAAAAGCTATGTTGGTGTTGGCTTGGCTTTGTTGCCAAGTTAAACCAAAATGCCAACAGAATGATGGTTAACGTACGGCCGAATACATCACTGATGATTTCACTCGCGAGTAGAGTATTACTGTCAAGTAACGCCAATTGGTCAGGGTTTGTTTGAGCCAGTTGCTGTGACAACTCAGCGCTTAACCATGCAAAATCTACATTCGAAAAATAGGCTCCCCAAAATAAGAATGGGCTGAGCATTAATACGACGTAGGGTTGCCATCCCCAAGCACTTCTTTGATAAAGCGCTAAGAAACAAGCTGTTGGTGAACGGAATATATCCAACAGCATGACGAGTGGGTTACTTGACGGGTTCATACACTTACCTTAGTTACATCAACATACAGCTTTAGTTTTTGTCCTGGCTGTAGGTATTTCTTGTTCTGCAAAGCGTTCCATTTTACAACATCTGCGCTTTTTACTTTGAACTTTGATGCAATACCGCTGACTGTGTCACCTGATCTTACGTTATAAAAGACAGTTCGGATAATGGCACCGTCTGAACCATTCTTCCAAATGACCAGTTCTTGACCAATTCTAAGTGTGTCACGTGGTCCCATGCCATTCCACTTCGCCAGTGATTGGTGAGATACCTTATTTGCGCGCGCAATCGTCCATAGGCTATCACCACTTTTTACAGTATGGCTAAGCTTATATTGGCCACGACTCTTTGACTGTGTGCTTGCTAGGCGATTTGAAGCGCTTAGTGCGTATGTCTTGTCGTCTTTGGTTGATGTTGGAATAAATAGGTGCTGACCAACACGAATATTATTGTTGCTTAAACCGTTTGCAGAGCGGATCACTTTGCTGGTGGTGTTGTATTTACTCGCCAGTACGCTGATGCTATCGCCAGATTGCACTTTATAGCGCACCAACTTCATGCCTTTGCCTTTATTGACTGCCACTTCTTTGTTGAACTTCTCAACAGAGCTTAGAGGAAGCAATAATTGTTGGTGTTTCTCTGGTGCCGTTGCCCACTGGTTATAAGCCGGGTTGTAGCCTTGCAGCTCTTTGACAGGAATGCCTGCATAGCTTGCAGCAATGGCTAAATCAAGTTGTTCATTTGGGTTAACCAGAGTCAGTACTGGCTTGTTCGGGATCGCAGGGATATCGATGCCATATTTTTCTTGGTTGGCAATCACGTCGGCTAGTGCAAGTAGCTTAGGTACATAGCTGCTAGTCTCTTTTGGTAAGTCTAGAGAGAAGAAGTCGATTGGCTTACCCTGCTTCTTGTTCTTACGGATTGCGCTGTTCACACGACCACCGCCACTGTTGTAGGCTGCGATTGCATGTTGCCAGTTCCCATCAAAACGTTTGTTGAGGTCGGTTAAGAAGTCCAATGCAGCGTTGGTTGAAGCGGCTACGTCACGGCGGCCATCGTACCAGAAGTTTTGTTCTAGTCCGTAAGCTTTGCCAGTACCCGAAATGAACTGCCATAGTCCGGCAGCGCTACCATGAGAATAAGCAAATGCATCAAACGAGCTTTCAACAACGGGCAACAGGGCTAGCTCTAAAGGCAAGTCTCTTTCTTCAATCTTAGTAGTGATCAAGTAAAGGAAAGGTTCAGCGCGTTTTGATACAGTTTTTAGATGACCAGGGTGCTTGAGGTACCAAGTGCGGTAGTAGTCGACTTTCTTTTGGTCTGGCACTTCCATTTCAAGTTGCATCGCAATACGTTTCCAAACATCTTGCTGTGTTTGTGGAGTAACGACGGGTGTTTCAACTTTTGGTTGTTCTTGGATCGCTCCCGATGAAACGTTCGCTTGAGAAACTTCTTTAGTAGGGGAGGTGTTGGTTTGCTCGGAAGCTTGGTCTGGATTCTCTGACTGAGTTAATTGGCAACCAGAAAGTAGTAGTACCAAAGCCCAGCTGTACTTAACTCGCATGTTACAGCCTTTTTAATAAACGGCCGATGATAATACTTGCCACTCCCTATGAGTGACAAGCCTGTATTTGTTAAAATTCGTTCTTCCACGCACGTAAAGCGGTAAAAACAGATAAAGGATCGGTCTGCTCGGTACGATTAGATACTGATTTCACTACACTTGGTTCTGTGTAGCGTAAGAAGGGGTTAACAAACTTTTCTTGTCTTAAATTTGTGGGGATGGTCGACTTATTTTGAGCTCGAAGCCGGTTCACTTGGTCGCGGTATTGTTGCAAATGTTGGTTGTCAGGCTCAACGGCCAGTGCAAAAGCGATATTGGCTGCCGTGTATTCATGAGCACAGTAAACCTCGGTTTCTTGTGGGAGTGCTGTGATCTTATTCAATGCATCAAACATCTGCTGTGGTGTGCCTTCCATGATTCGCCCACAACCGGCTGAAAACAGTACATCGCCACAAAACAGTTTGGCATCACCCACATAACCTATGTGCCCAGCGGTGTGCCCACTGAGCCCTAGCACGAGGAATACTTCGCCAAACAGCTCTAATTGGTCACCGTCATCAACGGGATGCGTTAAGGTCGGGATAGGTTCATTTTTAGGGCCAACGACATCCACGCCAGGGAATTGTCTTACCAACTCTGGCACGCCACCAATGTGATCGTGGTGGTGGTGCGTAATCAAGATTGCATCTAAAGTTAGCTCATGGTGTGCTAAGTACTCTAATACTGGAGCTGCATCACCAGGGTCGACGACAGCACAACGGCGATCGCTATTTTGAATCAGCCAGATGTAATTGTCGTTAAATGCAGGTATGCTTTTGATATGTAACATTATTGGTTCTCCAGTCACTTTTAGTGAGACAGAATAAGTGAGACAGATTATTGATGAAGCCAGCACGTAGCAGAAAGAAGTTTGAGCGTCCTTATACTTGGGTACAATTGCACAATGGGGACTGGTTGAGGGAATCTATTCAAACTCGACTCGATGAGTGGTGCCCAAAGCTATTTGGTTACCATATGCTCAAACTTGGTGGCCTCAGCAGTGAAATTTCTAGCTGCACATGCAACATTCAACATCAAGTAAACCTAGATATCCAGAACCCATTACATAATGTGATAGCAGATGGTTATAATTTACCCTTTTTAGAGAAAAGCTTTGATGTTGTGGTGCTGAGCCATCAGTTAGATTATAGCAACGACCCACACCGGCTATTGAGAGAAGTCGACCGAGTAATGATGGATGATGGCTATATCATTATCACTGGCTTTAATCCTTTTAGTGTTACTGGGCTTGCCAGTTTGATGCCTTGGCGAAAGAACAGCTTGCCATGGAGTGGACGTATGTATACGCCAAACCGAATTAAAGATTGGCTAGGTGTACTTAATTATGAAGTGATTCATTGTGACACCTACGCGCTGTTCCCTATGAGTAAATACCAAGCGATGTGGACGTGGTTGGAGAACAGCTTAGGCAGCTGCGCATCGTTCGCTGGTAGCCAATACTTTATTGTTGCTCGTAAACGTACTTATCCACTTAAGCCTATCAAACCACATTGGCACCTTAAGCGACGCTTCTCCCCTGTAGGAGCCAGTTTTAGAACCAATACGCGTCGCACCTTGGACTCTGCTAAAACTTCGTATCCGTTAAAAACAGAAAAAGCCGACTCGTAGTCGGCTTTTCATCTATCTATCAGTTTCAGAAACAATAAATCTGTTTCTGAAATCTACATCTCATTTACAAAGGTGATTAGCTTGGTTGATAGCCCGTATCTTCTTGAGTCGGGTTTTCAGCTGCACTTCGAGCTAAATCATCACACATTTCATTTTCTCGGTGCCCCGCGTGCCCCTTAACCCAGCGCCAATCAACGCTATGGCGCGCCGTCTCTTTGTCGAGTCTTTGCCACAGGTCTGCGTTTTTAACGGGCTTTCTATCGGCTGTTTTCCAATCACGCTTTTTCCAGTTGTGAATCCACTGGGTGATACCTTGACGCACGTATTGGCTATCTGTGGTCAGAATGACAGAGCAAGGCTCTTTGAGGGCTTGGAGAGCCACAACAGCGGCGAGCATTTCCATGCGGTTATTGGTGGTTAGGGTGAAACCTTCGGCTAACGTCTTCTCGACTTTTTTGTAGCGAAGTACGATGCCGTAGCCGCCAGGGCCTGGGTTGCCTAAACAAGAACCATCAGTGAAAATTTCAACTTGTTTCGTCATGATTTGATACTATTACCTCAAGCACATTATCTGCATAGTCTGACACAGTTATCCTTATGAATACCAGTAGCACTCCAGAACAAAGCACGAACGAAAAAAACAGTTCGAATGAAAATAAACGCATCGTTGTACTCGATACCGAAACCACCGGTATGAATACAG
The DNA here is from genome assembly GCF_030563405.1 of Vibrio sp. SNU_ST1. Taxonomy (NCBI): domain Bacteria; kingdom Pseudomonadati; phylum Pseudomonadota; class Gammaproteobacteria; order Vibrionales; family Vibrionaceae; genus Vibrio; species Vibrio sp. SNU_ST1. The sequence goes on along the minus strand of NZ_CP130748.1, from coordinate 2,410,030 downwards.
AGGGTGGCCCCCACTATATGGGACATCGCATCGTTGAAATTGGTGCAGTCGAGATCATCAACCGTAGGCTGACTGGGCGTCACTTTCACGTCTATATCAAGCCCGATCGTGCGATTCAAGAAGAGGCAATTGGCGTTCACGGTATTACCGATGAATTCTTGATTGATAAACCAGAATACCAAGACATACATAAAGAGTTTCTCGACTTTATTAAAGGTGCGGAGCTGGTGGCTCATAACGCGCCCTTCGATACGGGCTTTATGGATTATGAGTTTGAGAAACTTAACCCTGCGATAGGTAAAACGGATGACTACTGTAAAGTTACCGATACCTTGGCGATGGCGAAGAAGATATTCCCAGGGAAAAGAAACAATCTAGATATCTTATGTGACCGTTATGGTATTGATAACTCACACCGTACACTTCACGGCGCATTGCTCGATGCGGAGATTCTAGCTGACGTCTACTTGTTGATGACGGGTGGGCAAACTTCGCTGCAATTTAACGCTGGCCAACAAGAAGGCGAAGGTGAAAGTATACGAAGAGCAGAAAGTGGTCGAAAATCCCTAAAGGTTTTGCGAGCTACGGCCGATGAAGTAGAAGCGCATCAAAGTCGTTTAGACCTCGTCGAGAAAAGCGGAAGCTGCCTCTGGCGTCAGTAGGGAGAGAGTATGTTAAGGGTATTGGCTACCGGTTGTTTATTGCTGTTGAGCTTTGGCTTACACGCAGCAACAGAATCTGTAATGAGTTTATTGGATAATCGCTTTCGAGTTGATCCCAGTATCGAGCAAGTTACTTTTGTGATCTATCGAGCCGATAATTCTAAACCCGTCGTCTTGGTTCGTCCTGATGGCAAGAAGTACCACGCTTTGCGTCATGCTGATAATGTCCGTTGGTACCAAGAATCGTCAATGGATATTATCTCTATCGACAATCCGATGCCGGGTCCTTGGCAAGCGGTAGGTAAAGTCTCACCTAAAAATAATATCAAACTTTTATCTCATCTGGTTTTAGACGCCAATGAATTTCCAGACAAGTTGTACCAAACCGAACACATTAAATTTACCGCTCGTTTGACATCCGATGGCAAGCCGCTTGTGCTACGTGACTTTCTTGACCGTGTGAAGCTTAAAGTAACATTCACTAAGTTCGTCGAAAACGAAGAGTCCTTAGTGAGAGAAGCGCGGCCAATTCCGGTTGTCATGGGGGAATTTGCCGATGATGGCGTTGATCTTGACGAAAAAGCTGGAGATGGTGTGTTCACCGTGTCGTTACCAATGGACATTGAGCCTGGTAAATATCGAGCTCGAATTACTTCTGGTAATGGTGTCTTCCTTCGAGCACAAGAGCAAGAAGTCTTGGTCTACCCAACGCCAATCACCACCACCTTCATTCAGTCTCGCAAAGAAGGTTTATCTCATACCGTCGTAGCATCTGGCGAGCCGGGTATGATTGCACCGAGCTCGTTAGCAGCTCACGTTGAGTATAAAGCTCCGGATGGGTATGTGCTGTATAAGCAAGGCCAAGCCGAAGCTGATGCGATGAAAGTGTCTTTAACGTTGCCTTATAATGATGATTTGGGAATTTACACTTGGTCGGGGATGGTTTATGCCACCGATGCGTCAAGCCAGCGTCCACTGATCTTTCCGATTACCGAGCAGTCGTACAGCGTTGTTCAAGAGATAGACTTAGCTGAATCTCGACGTCTTCAAGAAGAGGCGCTTGCAGAGCAGAAGCGTATTGCTGAGAAATTAATGATTCTTCAAAAAAGAGAAGATGATAGGCAGCGCAGCATAATGATTATAGCGGTAGGTAATGTGGCTGCGATTTTATTGGGCTTACTGATTTGGTTTGTAATACGTAAAATCACAGCGAAGAAGAGAGCGCTACCTGAGATGCAGCTCAAGGCGCCTAAGTAACTCGTCTGTATCACTAGAGTTGTCTTGAGAGAGTAAACGTCGGGACAACAAACCTCGAGAGGCTAAACTTAGATAGAACAAGCCTCGACAGAGTAAGCATTAAAATTTGTGACAATGAAGTGATGAATAAAAAAAACGGGACTCATAGGAGTCCCGTTTTTGTTTCTTTCTCTTACCTTAAGCGACGTTATCGATCGATTGGTCTGGGTATTGAGACTTTGCTGCAAGCTCCTCTGGTGAGAAATCATCAACGTTAATTGTGTACAGTCTATGTTCCTCTGCACTCTCCAATAACTCGGCTTCTTTCTCCGTTAAGATACCTTTCTCAAGTCCCAGCTGAGCGACAAGGTCGAGTCGTAAGAAAGCGCGCTTTTGATGTGTTTCTTTGCAGACTTTATCGAACAGAGGTTCAGCTTGAAGAATCACTTCTAGCGCTTTTTCAATCTTACCTACCGGGTTGTATTCTGTTGCTTCCAGGTATTGGCCACGGCCGATACGAGAGCGTGTTTCGCTTGGTGTTTGTAGGATGTGCGCGACTTGGCTATCCAGCTTGTCGTTTGGTGCGCGACGGATACGGCCAAATGGCATTAACACAACGCGAAGTAGGTGACCAATCACAGGATTAGGGAAGTTCGCCAAGAACTCATCAATTGCGACTTCAGTTTGACGCAAGCTATCTTGCATACCCCAATGGACTAATGGGAGATCTTCAGCATGGCTACCTTCGCTTTCAAAGCGCTTAAGTGTTGCTGAACCTAAGTAGAGCTGACTCAGGATATCACCAAGTCTTGCTGAGAGGCGCTCTCTGCGTTTCAGTGAACCGCCTAATACAGCCATTGAAATATCAGACAGTAGCGCTAGGTTAGCACTGTAGCGGTTCAGCTGTTGATAGTAACGCTGTGTCTGTTTATTTGCTTTATTAGATGGTGTTGGTGCATCTGAGCCTCGACCATCAGTTAAACCAAACCACAAACTACGGACTAGGTTGCTCATCGTAAAGCTAACGTGTCCTGCTAACGCTGAATCAAACTTATCCAGTGCATCGCTGCTTTCCGAATAAGCGGCTTCCATTTCATTTAGTACGTAAGGATGACAACGAATTGCACCTTGACCATAGATGATCATCGAACGAGTTAGGATGTTGGCACCTTCCACGGTAATCGCGATTGGCGCGCCTTGGTAGCTACGAGCTAAGAAGTTTGATGGACCTAAACAGATGCCTTTACCACCGACGATATCCATCGCATCGATGATGCTGCGTTGGCCACGGTGAGTACAGTGGTACTTCACGATTGCAGAGATAACCGAAGGCTTTTCACCAAGATCGATACCCGCAACCGTTAGGTTACTTGCTGCATCCATTACATAAGCATTACCAGCTAGACGTGCCAGTGGCTCTTCAACCCCTTCCATACGACCAATGGGTTGTTTGAATTGACGACGAATACGAGCATAAGCACCTGTTGCTAATGCTGCAGATTTAATACCACCGGTTGAGTTTGAAGGCAGTGTGATACCACGACCAACCGACAGACACTCAACCAACATACGCCAGCCTTGTCCTGCCATTTTCTGGCCACCAATGATGAAATCGATAGGCACAAAAATGTCATCACCTTGAGTCGGACCATTTTGGAAAGGTACGTTGAGTGGGGAGTGACGGTTGCCAATCTCTACGCCTTTTAAATCGGTAGGAATAAGGGCACAAGTGATGCCAAGATCTTTTTTGTCACCAAGCAGACCTTCTGGGTCTCGCAGTTTAAAGGCTAAGCCTAAAACGGTCGCGACAGGCGCTAAGGTGATGTAACGTTTGTTCCAAGTTAGGCGCATCCCCAATACTTCTTCGCCTTGCCATTGACCTTTACACACCACGCCATAATCTGGGATTGAGCCAGCATCTGAGCCGGCTTCTGGGCTAGTTAAGGCAAAGCAAGGGATCTCTTTACCTTCGGCTAGGCGAGGCAGGTAGTGGTTTCTTTGTTCTTCTGTACCATAGTGTTGTAATAGCTCACCGGGACCTAACGAATTAGGGACGCCAACGGTTGATGACAATACGCTAGAAACACCCGTTAGTTTCTGTAAAACCAAAGACTGAGCGTAGGCGGAGAACTCTAAGCCGCCATACTTTTTCTTGATGATCATAGCGAAGAATTTATGGTCTTTCAGGTACTGCCAAACTTCTGGTGGCAAATCGGCAAGTTCATGTGTCACTTGGTAATCGTTGACCATCTTACACACTGTATTTACTGGGCCATCTAAAAACGCTTGTTCCGCCTCAGAAAGTTTCGGATCCGCAATGTTTTGTAGCTTCTTCCACTCAGGCTTGCCTTTGAACAGCTCTGCTTCCCACCACACTGTGCCTGCTTCCAATGCCTCTTTTTCCGTCTGAGACATTGCTGGTAGAACCTTCTTAAACAGAGACAGTGCTTTTTGGCTAATGAGGGTTTGACGAATTGTTGGTATAGCAAAGATCGCAATGGCCAATAGATAACAAAGCCAACCAGTGACTGCCACGCTGCCAAACAGGGTTAATGCTACCATTGCGCCAGTTAACACGATTAACGCACGGACCAGACTAACTCTATGGTAAAGACAGACGCCTAAGATGGCTGTCATGCCGAGTAGGGAGAGCAATATGTTCATGATCGATTTCCTTTTCAGAGATCACTTATTGTTATTAAGTTTAGGTAAGAGGTCTAACCAGTCAAGTGTAAACAAAATATTAAATATTTGTAAAACTCCAAAGTGAATAAAAAGTGATCTCAATAGAGTTAAAGTTCTAATTGTGAGAGGTTGGTGGTGAATATTTGGACGGATCGACAGTGAGAGGTTAGGGGCTGTTGATTTTTCGTGGTTCAATTTTGTTCGAGATAAAATCGTTTTAGGCGCGGCGAAGAGTATGTAGCCTAGTCATTCTAAGAAAATATTCTTCAACAAAGCATAAAACGATTTTAGCCGAACCCTTCGGGCAGCCTTTGTGGTTCATTTCTACTGCGTTATTGGCTTTTCATGTAGGCTAGCTATACGTCAAAGCCTCTGCCTTGTATAAATTTCCCACAAAGATCTGCAAAAATCAGCTCGAAAGGTCAACAGACCCTAATAAAGGTGGCAATCTTTGGGCTTAAGTGTCGACACTATTTCATGTTTGTGGGTAAACTCAGTTATAAAGAGGGGAAAACCCTCAATTCTCATTTCACGCACTTTAAGTTGCGTCAAAAAACATAAGAGATAAGCCAAATGTACCAAGACCTAATCAAAAGTGAATTGAACGAAGCTGCTGACGTTCTGAACAAGTTCTTGAGTGATGACCATAACATTGCTCAAATTGAAGCTGCTGCAAAAATGATCGCAGATTCATTCAAGCAAGAGGGCAAAGTGCTTTCTTGTGGTAACGGTGGTTCACACTGTGATGCAATGCACTTCGCGGAAGAGCTAACAGGCCGATACCGTGAAAATCGTCCAGGTTACGCTGGTATTGCGATTTCAGATCCTAGTCATCTGTCTTGTGTGAGTAATGACTTTGGCTACGATCACGTATTTTCTCGTTATGTAGAAGCGGTAGGCCGTAAAGGTGATGTGTTATTTGGTTTGTCGACTTCAGGTAACTCTGCCAACATCTTAAAAGCAATTGAAGCTGCTCAAGCTAAAGGTATGAAAACCATTGCGCTTACCGGTAAAGATGGCGGTAAAATGGCAGGTTGTGCTGATATCGAAATCCGAGTGCCACACTTTGGCTACGCTGACCGTATCCAAGAGATTCACATTAAGATCATCCACATTGTGATTCAGCTTGTTGAAAAAGAAATGGAATAATAGTTTTACAGACATTTGGAGCCTAGGTTTGTGGCTCCATTGGTTTTTATAGGGAGTAGATTAAACCATGTGTGAATTGCTCGGTATGAGCGCGAATGTGCCAACTGATATTTGTTTTAGCTTTACTGGTCTTATGCAGCGTGGAGGCAATACCGGCCCACATCGTGATGGTTGGGGTATTACCTTCTATGAAGGAAAGGGTTTTCGTACATTTAAAGATCCTAATCCTAGCTGTGAATCTAAGATCGCTGAGTTGGTTCAAAACTACCCAATTAAGAGCCAAGCTGTTGTCAGTCATATCCGTCAAGCCAACCGTGGTGGCGTTAATCTAGAAAATACTCACCCTTTTACCCGTGAGCTTTGGGGACGATACTGGACCTTTGCTCACAATGGTCAACTAACGGATTATGATGATCTGGTTAGTGGTCGATTCAGACCTGTCGGTGAGACGGACAGTGAACTCTCTTTCTGTTGGTTGTTGAAACAACTTGAAGATCGTTTTCCTGAACCTCCTCAAGATATGGAAGGTATGTTTCGCTTTGTTGCTGAGTGTTGTGACCAGCTACGAGAGAAAGGTGTTTTCAATATGCTGCTCAGTGATGGTGAGTACGTGATGAACTACTGTACGAACCATTTGTACTGGATAACAAGACGTGCTCCTTTTGGTAACGCGAGCCTGATTGATGAAGATGTTGAGATTAACTTCCAAGAAGAAACTACGCCCAATGATGTGGTAACAGTCGTTGCAACTCAGCCTCTAACAGACAATGAAGAGTGGTTTAGAATGAAGCCGGGTGAATACGCGCTGTTTCATTTTGGAGAGTTAATTGGCAACAACCACCAAGCGTTGGAAGATGTCGCTTACGCACCTAAAAAGGTGGCAAGCCAAGCACCTACAGAACCATTGAGCTAATCTAGTCGATACTATTATTTGTCCTGATTAAAAAAGGCCGCTTACTGTACTAATAAGTCAGTGAGCGGCCTTTTTGTATTCGGACTTTTTTTAGGCTTTTTCTTCCGCGATTTACTTTTTTCTTCCGCGATTTACTTAGCTAGAGGAGCCCAACGAATTACTCTTCTGCGTAACCGTGTGTACCTAATGTTTCACCGTCTAAGACAGCCTTCCCGTTTACCATCGATAAACGATCTTCAGCAAACCATTTACAAACCATCGGGTAAATACAATGCTCTTGAGTCAGCACTCGGTTTGCTAACATGTCCGCATCATCATCTTCAAATACTGGCACCTTAGCTTGTAAGATCACAGGACCACCATCGAGCTCTTCGGTAACAAAGTGGACGCTTGTGCCATGCTCTTTGTCTTGTGCATCAATGGCACGCTGGTGGGTGTGTAGCCCAGGGTACTTAGGCAATAGAGAAGGGTGGATGTTGACCATTTTACCTGCATAGTGACGAACAAACTCTGGGCTTAGGATTCGCATATAGCCTGCAAGTACGATCAAATCGGGTTGGTAGGCATCGATTTGAATCATCAATTCATGATCAAACTCTTCTCGTGATCCAAAGTCTTTTGGGTTCACTGAATTCGCGTCAACGCCAGCGGTTTTCGCTCGCTCTAAACCAAAAGCTTCTGCTTTATTTGAGAAGACAGCTTTAACTGAAGCATCAATCATATTGCTATCGCAGGCGTCCAAAATTGCCTGTAAGTTACTTCCGCTTCCTGAGACTAAAACGACGATGTTTTTCTTAGAGTGACTGTTATTCATAGAATGGCTGTTCTTCATAGAGTGGGTCATGCGATTGATTAACGGGACTGTTTACAATGTACCTATATAAACTAAGGTTTTCTGCGGGCTAAATAGCAAAATGAGGACCATTAGGTCCTCATCTATTAACTAAATAAGCGATTACATCACTTATTTGATTTCAACTTGCTCTTCGCCAGCTTCAGCGTTTGCGATCTCACCGATAACCCAAGCGTTTTCGCCTTCGGCTTTCAGTAGTTCAACAGCAGCGTCTGCTTGATCTTTAGGTAGAGCAACAACTAGGCCTACACCACAGTTGAAAGTGCGGTACATTTCAAATGTCTCCACGTTACCTTTCTCTTGTAGCCAGTTGAAGATAGCAGGCCATTCCCAGCTCTTGCCATCAATCACTGCTTTAGTACCTTCAGGAAGTACGCGTGGGATGTTTTCCCAGAAACCACCACCTGTGATGTGCGAGATAGCATGAATGTCATGCTCTGCAATCATCTTAAGTGCCGATTTGATGTAAATCTTAGTTGGTTCTAGTAGGTGCTCACCGATAGTGCGACCTTCCAGTTCTTCACTCTTATCAGCACCAGAAACTTCTAGAACTTTACGAATTAAAGAGTAACCGTTTGAGTGTGGACCACTTGAGCCAACAGCGATAAGTGCGTCGCCTGCTGCTACTTTAGTGCCATCGATGATATTCGCTTTTTCTACAACACCAACACAGAAGCCAGCAACATCGTAGTCATCGCCTTCGTACATGCCAGGCATCTCAGCCGTTTCACCACCGATTAATGCACAACCAGCTTGAACACAGCCTTCAGCAATACCAGAAACAACGTCTGCTGCTGTATCTACATCTAGCTTACCTGTTGCGTAGTAATCTAGGAAAAATAGCGGCTCACCACCTTGAACGATTAGGTCGTTCACACACATTGCCACTAGGTCGATACCAATGGTGTCGTGTTTTTTCAGATCCAAAGCAAGGCGAAGTTTAGTACCAACACCATCAGTACCTGAAACAAGTACCGGCTCTTTGTATTTCGTTGGAAGTTCACATAGGGCGCCAAAGCCACCAATACCGCCCATTACTTCAGGGCGACGAGTGCGTTTAACAGCACCTTTAATACGGTCTACTAGTGCATTACCTGCATCGATATCAACACCAGCGTCTTTGTAGCTTAGAGAAGAAGTATTACCACTCACGGGATAGTCCTCGAACTTAAGTTGGATGTGAAAACGGCGCTATTCTAACAGGGCTTGATTACCAAGAGCAAACGTTTGCGCGGTTTTTTTTATTAGAATAAAGATTCTGAAATAACCCCACAGTTCGTGTATAATCTACAGGTTTGTTTAAATATTGCCGGAGTTGGAAATGAAAGTTGTTGAAGTGAAACACCCGCTAGTAAAACATAAAATTGGCCTGATGCGTGAAGGTGACATTAGTACTAAGCGTTTTCGTGAGCTAGCGACAGAAGTGGGTAGCCTTCTAACATACGAAGCGACATCAGACTTTGAAACTGAACGTGTAACTATTGATGGTTGGAACGGCCCAGTAGAAGTTGACCAAATTAAAGGTAAAAAGGTAACAGTAGTGCCAATCCTACGTGCAGGTCTAGGCATGATGGATGGTGTTTTAGAGCATATGCCAAGTGCTCGAATCAGTGTCGTGGGTATCTACCGCGACGAAGAAACATTAGAGCCTGTACCATACTTCAACAAGCTAGCATCTAACATTGATGAGCGTATTGCTCTAGTGGTTGATCCAATGTTAGCAACTGGCGGTTCTATGATTGCAACTCTTGACCTTCTAAAAGAGCAAGGCTGTAAAGTATTTAAAGTACTGGTACTTGTTGCTGCCCCTGAAGGTATCGCTGCACTAGAAAAAGCGCACCCAGATGTTGAGCTTTACACTGCTGCAATCGATGAGAAGCTAAACGACAAGGGCTACATTGTTCCTGGTCTTGGCGATGCTGGTGATAAGATCTTCGGTACTAAGTAATTTGGTTTCAGCTTAAGTTACGCTAAACCGTTTCTTAACTCGCTGAATTAGCCGTATTAATAAAAAGGGAGAGCATTCGATGCTCTCCCTTTTTTGATCTTACTAACTTGTGATGCTTTTTACTTAGTATCACAAGCCTCAATCAATCAGTTAGTCGATCTGAGCTTTGTCTACCACTGTGTTGTCGCCTAACTCTTCTGGAAGAATTAGGTTAAGTAGAATTGCCACGATGCCGCATAAGCTTACGCCTTGCAGACTAAAGTCGCCGATGCCAAATGCCATGCCGCCAATACCGAATACTAGGGTTATACCCACAATCACAAGGTTACGTGATTTGTGTAGGTCGACTTTGTTCTGAATTAGAGTATTCAAGCCTACGGTTGCGATAGAACCAAACAGTAGAATCATGATGCCGCCCATAACAGGAACTGGAATCGTTTGTAATAGAGCGCCTAGCTTACCTACTAACGCCAGAACAATGGCTGTTACTGCAGCCCAAGTCATGATCACAGGGTTGAATGCTTTAGTTAACATTACAGCTCCCGTAACTTCACTGTACGTTGTGTTTGGTGGCGCGCCTAGCA